>JANQLV010000004.1 GCA_028280415.1 Saprospiraceae bacterium | reverse complement strand
TTACCGGACGACAATAAACTTGTTTATAGAGCCTCTTAGACAGGCAATACATAAAATATCCCAAATAAAAAAATCCCTTAACTTTACGGCTATGGGATGCCATCCCTCCTTCCACAGGCTGGTTACATTGTTCCATTGTTCAACTGTTTGAAAGTTTATAAGTGGTAGTGTTTAGATAAACAATATAACAATGAAAGAATTGAACAATATTTTTTTACATCAAACTTACGTCAAACATTAAACATCAAAAACAACTCCTTGGGCTAAAGCAACTTTTTCACTATAGTTAATTGTATTTGTTTGTCTACGCATATATATTTTCCAGGAATCAGAACCGGATTCTCGTCCACCACCGGTTTCTTTTTCACCACCAAAGGCGCCTCCTATTTCAGCTCCTGATGTACCAATATTTACATTAGCAATCCCACAATCAGAACCGGCACACGATAGAAACCTTTCGGTTTCAATGATATGATTTGAAAAAATAGCAGATGACAAGCCTTGAGGAACATCATTATGTTTCTCCATTGCATCTTCAAAATCTTTACATTTTATAAGATATACCAAAGGTGCAAAAGTTTCATCCTGAACAATCTGATATGAATTTTCGGCTTCCGCAATAGCAGGCATTACATAACAACCAGATTCAAATCCCTTACCTTCCAACACTTCACCACCAAAGATAATGTTGCCACCTTCTTCAACTACTTTTCTTTGAGCATTCATATAATCCTGAACAGCGCCTTTATCAACTAATGGCCCGATTAACACTTTATCTTCCAATGGATTTCCAATTTTGGCTGTTATTTGGCCATAAACTTTAAGAAGTTTAGCCTTGAATTCATCATAAATATTCTCAGTAACTAATAAGCGTCGTGTAGAAGTACATCTTTGGCCGGTAGTTCCTGTTGCTCCAAACACCGTAGAAGTAACAGCCATATTGATATCCGAGTTTTCTGTAATGATGATCGCATTATTGCCTCCCAACTCAAGAATAGTTTTGCCTAATCTTTCACCTACAATACGTCCAACTCTTTTGCCTACATTAGTAGAACCAGTAGCTGAGATTAAAGGAATTCTTTTATCGGCAAGGAAATTATCTCCAATATGTCTTGAACTTCCGGCAACAAGATTAATCAGTCCTTCCGGTAAATTATTTTCCCGGATAACTTTCTCCATAATTTTATGCACGGCAACAGCACATAAAACAGTTTTTGAAGACGGCTTCCAGATGACAGTATCACCGGCTATTAATGCAAGCATAGTATTCCACGACCAAACTGCAACAGGAAAATTGAAAGCAGAAATTACTCCTACAATCCCTAGAGGATGGTATTGTTCGAACATTCTGTGCTCAAATCTTTCAGAATGGGTCGTCATTCCATATAGCATACGCGACTGGCCAACGGCAAAATCACATATATCTATCATTTCCTGGATTTCGCCTAAAGCTTCCTGATATACTTTACCCATCTCGTATGACACAATAGTTGCCAATGCTTCTTTATGTTTACGAAGTTCATCTCCCATCAATCTGACAATTTCACCACGTTTGGGAGCCGGAACTCTTCTCCACACTTTAAAGGCCGATTGAGCTTTTACTACCACACCTTCATAATCATCAGCAGTGGCTTGTTTTATTTTTCCAATTATACTGCCATCCACCGGAGATACTGATTCTAAATACTCTCCCTGTGCATCCGGCCATTCAATACCGGTACACACACCATTACTTACATCAGTCATACCCAGACTGTGTAATACATTCTTAAACTTTTCCATTAATAATAAATTCTTTGATCCATGAATATCGTTATGCAACTCTTGACATAACGAATGCAAAAATAGATGAAAAAGTGAAAAATGAAAATCTAAAAATGAAAAAAGTGAATAAAAAGAAAGAGGCTGTTCCGAAAGCTACTTTAGCCGTCATGCTGTCCGCCGGCTGGCGGATCAAGATCTAAATATATTGATTACATGACTGATAAGATTCTGAAACACCTGCCCGACGCAGGCGGGAGTTACCAATGACAGATTTATGCAATAGTCTTATTATTAGCGGATTGAATTTTGTATCCAGATACGGTTTTTTAGAAAGAAGCTCTGTTTATGAAGCAAAGCCATATTGAAATAATATATTTTTCCCGTAGGGAACAAATATTAATAGAAAATATCCGTTATG
>JANQLV010000079.1 GCA_028280415.1 Saprospiraceae bacterium | reverse complement strand
ACATGAGAGGAAATAAGGAGAATTTTGATAGAAATCTTTGATTTCGCAACAAAATTAGACGCATTTTCTCTCTTCAAGAATGAATCGCAACTTAAATTATTAAAATGATTTTTTATTGAAGAAAAGGATTATTGACTTTTTCATAACCAATGGTTGTCTCTGGGCCATGACCTGGATAAACAATGGTATGGTCATCATATATGAAAAGCTTATCCTTGATGCTTCCGAGTAATGTAGTAAAATCACCTCCGGGTAAATCCGTACGACCTATACTTTCCCGGAATAATACATCACCGGCGATAATGAATGGTTTTTCTTCATTGTAAAATGAAATACTTGCCGGAGAGTGCCCCGGGGTAAAGATCACTTTTAGCTTTGACGTTCCGAATTCGATAATATCTCCTTCCTGAAGATATCGATCCGGCATGGGAGAAGGATCGGAATAAGGAATGCCATACATCATACAAATTTCGGGAACTTGTTTTAAAACAAGGAGTTCGCCTTCATGGATTTCCAAGGGCAAATTATACTTCTGATGAACATGATTATTACCAAAAACATGATCGATGTGACAATGCGTATTAATTAGCCGAACCGGCTTCAGGGATTTTGCCTTGATAAAATCATCGAATTGTCTTCTTTCTTCGTCTGTATACATCCCTGGATCGAAGATCACACAGTCTTGGGTATCATCGTAAACGATGTAAGTATTTTCCTGAAAAGGGTTAAAGGTCAATTTAGCAACATGTATCATAGTTTTTCCGTTTAAATCTGTGTATTAACTGCCCGCAAAAATACACTTGCAAACCATTTACATTGACAAACTGTTTAAAAAAAGTCATCTTTATAAGAAGGATGACCAAATCACGCGACTAACATTCACTATTTATGCTCAAATTTAGACTAAAGCTATCAATTTTACTCTCTTTTTTTGCGGTCTTTGTTGTTTTTGGACAGGGAACGCAGGTTGAATTTGGAAAGAACCGGGTGCAATATCACGATAGCTTTAAAGAATGGCTTCAATATGAAAGTGTCAATTTTATAGTGTATTTCTACGGTGAAGGAAGGAATATTGCTCATTCAGTAGTGCAATTTGCCGAGCTGGATTACGATGAAATCCAGGGTATTCTGGAACACAGATTGAATGATAAAATAGAGATTATTGTCTACAAAGATCTTACGGATCTAAAACAGAGCAATATTGGAAGTGAAGAAGCTTTTATCAATACAGGCGGGCAAACTAAAATAGTTGGGAATAAAGTATTTGTTTATTTCAATGGAGATCATACCCATCTTCGTAGTCAAATTAGGGAAGGGGTAGCTTCTGTTTATATGAATGCTATGCTTTTTGGCTCCAATTTGCAGGAAATTGTTCAAAATGCTGTGATGATGAATCTTCCCGACTGGTTTAAGATGGGATTAGTTTCCTACGTTGGAACCAATTGGAGTACGGATATAGACAATCAATTGAGAGATATCATCCTACAGGAAAAAGAACTGGATTTCAATGATTTTGCTGAAAAAAATCCCAAGCTTGCAGGACATTCAATGTGGTATTTCATCAGTCAGAATTATGGCCAGTCAACGGTTTCCAATCTGCTTTATCTGACCAGAATAAATCGAAGTATTGATAGCGGGTTTTTATACGTACTCGGTACACCGTACAAGAGAACCAGCAAGAACTGGTTTGATTACTATAAGCAACGATACAGGGCGGAGGTAAAGCAAATGGATAGAAAGCCGGATGGAAGGAAGGTAAAAATAAAAAATAAAAGGAAACTGCCACTTAGCCAGTTAAAAATCAGTCCGGACGGGAGGAAGATTGTTTATGTCGCTAACGAAATAGGAAAATACAAGGTATACTTGCAGGATATCCGTACGGGGGACCGCAAAGTCATTCATAAAAGTGGTTTTCGAAACCCTATACAGGCAACAGATTATGATTATCCCTTGCTTGCCTGGAATCCCAATAACATGGAAGTTGCAGTGATTTACGAAAAACGCGATGTAGCGAAACTGCTGCTTTATGATATTAAAACAAAAGATAAAGTAGTAGAAGATCTCGATCCTCAATACCAGAGAGTATACAGTATGGATTACGTAAATCCCGGGCAGATGGTGTTTTCCGCCGCTGTTCGTGGTTTCTCGGATATCTTTCTCTATTTTCCAAGCACCCGCCAGACTCAGCGAATTACAAATGATTTTTATGATGATCTGGATGCCAGGCTGGTAAAAATCCGCAATAAAAAAGGAATACTATTTTCTTCTAATCGGGATGATGTGATGTTAAGCAGGTTGAGAATGGATACCATCCTGCCCCTTAATAATTTTGATATTTTCTATTACGACTTGGAAAATAAATCCAATGAGCTGGTCAGAGTGACCAATACCCCTTTTGCGAATGAACGCCAGCCTGCAGCAGTAGATTCTACCTGGTTTTCCTTTTTGACGGATCAAAGCGGGATTGTCAATCGGAAATTTGGCTATCTGGAGGATTATATTGCTTACTATGAGCAAAATATAATCCTGGAGGATGGTACGGAGATTGTTTTGCATCAGGACTCTAGCCTGACCAGTTTGGATTCAACCTTAATTGATACTATTATCTTGTCGCCGGTAATCAAGCAAAGAGCTATTAATCACTTTTCAAGTAATTATGATCGGAATATTATTGAACAGCACACTTCTCCCCGTACCGGAAAATATGTACAAAACATTTACAAAAATAATATCAATGTTTTCTATGTTGGCAAACTAAGCCCGGATACGCTGATTCAACCAGGGGTGACGCGTTTTATAGAACAGCAATCTATCTTCAGTAAACCCGTTAATCCGGAGAATACCGGGAAAGTTACTCCAACTAATCAGGAGCAACCGGACACGACAGAAATTGTTGAGGTTCAGGTTGAAAAAGAAGCCCCCGAACCCGAGCCGAAAAAAGAAGAAATAGATATTGATAATTATTTATTTCAGAGTGAGTTTGATGATGATGAACCTGCGCCAACGGTGAAAGTTGAGGAAGGCGGGGAGAATATAGAGATCGAAATACCCTCGGAGGTCGAACCATCTTCAGTGGCGGATTATAGCCAAAATGCCGCTCCTTTCCGATCAAAAGTAGTTCGGTTCAACCCTTCTCGAATTGTACCTTATCGACTTAAGTTCAGGACCGATTTTGTCACAACGCAGCTGGATAATAGTTTGCTTTTTGGTGGACTGGACAGCTATGCCGGAACTCGAAGCACCTATCAGACACCTCCGCCGGGGATTTTATTCAAGGCCAATTTCAAGGATTTGTTTGAAGATTATCAATTTGAAATGGGAATTAGAATCCCTACGACTTTTAATGGCGCAGAATATTTTATTCTTTTTGATGATAAGAAAAAACGACTGGATAAGCGTTACGCATTCTACCGAAGAAACCTCAGGTTTACCCAGGAAAATGTCAATCCGATCATTCCGCAAAGGTCAAAAGAAACGGTTTTTCTGGGGCAAATGGAAGTGAGATATCCATTGGATATTTTTAGAAGCTTTCGGGCGACCGGTACACTTAGATTTGATAAGTCTTTCTTGTTAGCAACGGATCAAAATGCGCTGAATACCCCTACTTTTAATGAACAGCGTGTAGGTCTTAAACTGGAATATGTTTTCGATAATACGCTTGATGTTGCCATTAACATCAAGCATGGGACACGTTATAAAGTGTATGCAGAAGTGCTCAAAAGATTCCAAGTCGATTTCATTGATAATGTGAGTTTAAATTTTGCCGACGGATTCATGACAGTTATCGGTTTTGATGCAAGACATTATCAAAGGCTGGATAAACATTCTATTCTGGCGATTAGAGCAGCGGGGGCATCTTCATTTGGATCAGAAAAAATTCTTTATTTTTTGGGCGGGGTGGATAATTGGCTGATTCAACGATTTAATAATGATATACCATTTCCGGGACAAGAAGAATTTGCCTACCAAACATTGGCTAGCAATTTGAGAGGTTTCCGCTATAATATCCGAAACGGAAATAACTTTGCTTTGGTCAATACAGAATTACGGGTTCCGATATTCAAGTATTTTTCAACAAGAATTCGCTCTTCTTTCTTTAGAAACTTCCAGGTAGTTGGATTTTTTGATGTTGGTACAGCCTGGCAAGGACCTACTCCTTTTACGGATGATAGTCCGCTTAATACCATATTTATTTCCAATCCTCCAACAGTAAATGTAAAGGTTAATTATTTCCGGGATCCGATTGTTGCCGGATATGGAGCAGGTGTTCGCACTATGATTTTTGGTTACTTCATACGCCTGGATTATGCCAGAGGAATAGAGACCCGGGTATTGCAGGATCCCCGCTTTTATCTTTCTATGGGAATGGATTTTTAATTCCAAAATTCAGCTTGCTGCCAACGTTGTTCGGCTGCGTATTGTAATTTTAATTCCCTTAGATATCTCGAAAAGGTATCTTCCATGATATATCGATAAACCTCTAGGGCTTCTTTTTTGCCGGATAAAAAATCGGCGACGGCATGAGCTCCGTAGTACCCGGAGGAAAGAGCTGAAGTGATGCCATAAGAAGAGATGGGGTCAAATGCATAAGCCGCATCACCTACCGCTAATCTGTTTTTACCATATGGAATTTCCAGTGCCGAAGTGCCGGCAGGAAAGCTTCTTAGGTTTTTCAGGTCTATCGAAAATGATTTTATTAATTTAGAAAGATGAAGGGTCTTTTTAAACGCATCTTCCAAAAAGGCAGCAGTATTTGATTTGCCGGGAAGTAATCCCTTTTTTGTGAAAAACATCAGAGTGAGCTGATCAGCTCCCAAAGGAGCAAGGTACCACCAGCCATTTTCAACGGCTTCTACAAAAATCTGTTTGGGTACAGGATAGTCTTTTTTTATATGAAAAGAAAGGCAAAAGAGATCATCCGTTTTCTTCACAGATGATTTGAAATGACGGAATACAGAAGCTTTTCTACCGGAAGCATCTATAATAAAATCGGCAGTGATGATCCGGGACTCATGCCTGCTGGAAATTTCTGTAACAATTTTATCTTCCTTTTCGAAAAGCCTTGACAGGCGATAACCAAAGAAGCATTGGTCCGTACTATTTTTAACCAGGGCTCTAAGTTGCTCTTCGAAAAATAATCGATCGATTAAATAACCGTGACCGTTGACGTTTTTTATAAAATTTTCAGCAGTCAGCTGATCATTTCCCCAGACAGTCATTGCTCCGAAATAGGGAATATGCTGCTTGTCTTCTAGAAGGTGGTTTAATCCAAGCTTTTTGAAAAGGAGTTTTGCGTTTGGAGGAATGGCCTCACCGGGCTTTCGGATCGGTTGAGCCAGTGCTTCAACCAGACAGTGGCTGATACCTCTTGCGGCAAGCGTCAAAGCAGCGGCAATCCCCGAGGGACCACCGCCGACTATGATGACTTTGAAGTAATTATCTTTCATCTCGTGCAAATGTCGGACGAGTTCGTTTACGTTGCGGAGCAGAACGCAATAATTTTGGCTGCTCTTCTGCATTTTCGGCAATTAATACCTGCTCAATAGTCGGATCTTCACCCGTAAAATGTCTGCCTGTTTCTTTCCACACTTCATCTGGCAAATAGCCTTCTTCATTATTGCCGGTGTTTTGTTCGACTTTTGCAATAATACCGAGCTCATGCCATTCGTGAACCATAGTATTAATTTTTCGAAGGTAATTAGTCCCGAAATCCCGTAACCAGTCCTGTCGGTAATCGAAATGCTTGAGCCTTTGAGCAATATTTAGATTGCTGTCTTGCATACGATTGTAGCTATCCGCACTCAAAACCTGATTAGGAACCCTTGCTGCCCAAAATGAAGGTAAGGGGAGGTATGTAGTTGGATTATAACCGGAGAGGCAACTGGCCTCATCTGTTTGCCATGGAACGCCTAACCAGCGGGTTAAGGCTCCCGGGCCACTTTTTGAAACTGGGCCATCTTCCGAAAGCGCAATTTGTGGCGATAATAATGGTCCAAAATCCAATTGTGTAGACTCGCCTTCCTCCACTACTTTGAGGCGATACGGAGCGGCCCACATCATTTTTACGCGCATGGGCCAGGTAATCTCAATTCCCGGATGGAAAGGACCTCCCAGGCATTCTTCGAATGGTGCCTGGTTTAATGAATCGATTTGTTGCTCGACTGGCAGTTCTTCAAAAGGGATTGGAGGCACGGGCTCGCTAACTATAAAATTTCCCTCTGCCCAATGTCGTAATCGTTTATACTGGATTCGGGTAATGGGCAAGTCCACAATCGCTAATTTTACAAATTCACCAAAACCATCGCCGTAAAATGGAGGGATCTTTACAGGTGTATACTCATTCGAATCGGGATCCCTGAACCAATTGAAAAGCCGTTCCCGAAAAGCTTTGTTTTCCGCTGAATTATCCTGTAATTTTTTAAGCATTTCCGGAGCGGTAAAATCCGAAGGGGAATTTTTCCCAAACAGCACGAAAAACCCGTGATTGACCCACTGTGTATCGGTGAGACGACGGAAAATAGGGTAAATATGGCGATAGAACTCAGGGCGGTATAACTGCAGATCATTCGGATCGATAGCTGAATCGGGATAGTCCATTTCCCGGATAAACAAATCCTGTACAACATCATTCATAGTAACCACGCCGAAAATGCCGGGGCCAAAATCGGGTGGTGTAACTGCAACCATTGCCGGAGTAGCTTCGAAGGTTTCTCCGTTTATTTCTACGGTTGCACGTACTACGCCATCACAGGTATCATCATGATAACCATCGTTATTGGCAAAGGTGACCGGTGGTTTATTATCTTTTGATGCTGCATCTCCATCACCGCCGAAAAATAGCAATCTTCCTTTTTCGTCGGTTCGCAGCTCTCCTAATTTGACTTCTTTGCCAAAGAAACGCCCTTTGTTAAGATGATACTCTTCGCCGGATTGATTGCTGCCTTCGATAGTGACAGAACCGGGATCAATGATTAATTGTTGGCGATCCGCACCTTTTATATCGCTGTTCCTGACAGGAGAAGGTATGCCCGCTTTGGGTAAATCAAGCGCATTATTAAATTGATACCATGCCGCTTTGACATTTGCTGCATGAACACGCCATTTGATATTGGCTTCGTCCGCGGTTATTTCTCTTAGGGGATTACCGGCTTCATCAAAGCCGTAAATTCTGAATCGTGCTACTTGCTTTTTGATTCGATGCTCAGAATCTTTAAATCCTCCGGGAGGATTGGGAGCTATTCCCGGTAGGTCTGAAGCTAAAAAATACTCATTGGAGTTTCCGATACGAGCGATACCTAAAGGAGGGTATATCGCTACACTACTGATAAGTGGTGTACTCATTGGTGTTGTGTTTTTTGGTGTTATAAAGAAGTAATTACCGAAGTATCTGAGTATAAGCTGGAGGTTATAGAAAGGAATATTCGCGAATTCCTAATGCCCTTTTTAGGCACAGGGAAAGATACTGAAAAATTATTAAAATAAGCTTTTTTGTATTATTTATTTTACAATAAATGAATCCTTTATAAATTAAATAAATTTATTATTTAATAAGGATTTCTTTATTCATCACCGGCCTTCATTTTCTCTGCATTTTCAGCTACTTGCAGAGCCTGAATGATTTCTTCAATATCGCCTGCTACGATTTTGTCCAGACTATATAATGTAAGGTTGATACGATGATCTGTGACCCGGTTTTGCGGATAATTATAAGTTCTGATTTTACCCGAACGATCCCCTGTGCCGACCAATGATTTCCGAGTGGCGGAAACCTTATTATTATGAGCGGCCTGCTGAGCTTCGAATATTTTTACATAAAGCCTTTGCAGCGCTATTTCTCTGTTTTTATGCTGCGATCTGCCATCTGTACTTTCTGCGACTACTCCGGTAGGGATATGGGTAAAACGAACGCCGGATTCGGTTTTATTAACGTGCTGCCCTCCTGCACCACTTGAACGAAAGGTATCTGTTTTCAAATCTGCTTTATTTATATCAATGTCCTCCATTTCAAACTTGGGCATTACTACAACGGTTGCGGCAGAAGTATGCACTCTTCCTTGTGATTCAGTCTTGGGAACCCGCTGCACCCGGTGCGCACCAGATTCAAACTTTAATTTACCGTAGACATCTTCCCCAAAGATTTCCAGGACAATTTTGTTATAACCACCAACGGTTCCTTCATTAATGGACAGGACCTCGGTTTTCCAACCTTGCGTCTCAAAGTATTTGGTGTACATTTTATAAAGATCACCGGCAAAAATACTTGCTTCATCCCCACCAGTACCGGATCGAATTTCAAAAATGACATCTTTGGAATCCTCAGGATCTTTAGGAATTAACAATATTTTGATTTTTTCTTCTATTTCTTCCTGTTGAGGCAGCAATTCTTCCAGTTCGATTTTGGCCATCTCCCGCATTTCTTCGTCTTCTTCCTTAAGCATTTCCTGGGAAGTTTCAATATTACCAAGCAATTCTTTATAAGCATGATAAACGTCTACCACTTCTTTTAAATCTTTATACTCTTTACTTATTTTCTTGAACTTGCCCATATCTGAAGTGACAGAAGGATCGGAAAGTTGTTCTTCTAAATAAATGTATCGCTCATGAATCGCTTCCAGTTTATCTAACATTATATTATTTTCTTATTTAAGTTGAAAAAAGGCAAAAGCCACACCATCCGGATGGGATCGACAGAAGTGTTCATACACAGCTACAAGAAATGATAAAGATTTAATAACAACATAGTTGAAATGCTTTTGCGAGTGCAAAAGTAGGTAATTTTTACCTTAATTCAATGTTTGATCTTGATTCGCTTTTGATACCATGCAGTCTTAAGCTGGTAGATAATTCAGAAACAAAATGCTTTAAAAGAAATTAAGAACGGGCCAGGTCAGATATTACATCCCTGAGGATAACTTGGTCGTGGATAAGGTAATTAACGCTGGACAAACTGAATTCATTCCAGGTGGGATAAATTCTGGTACCAAAGCCCGATCGTTCCGGGGGAACTCCCGAAAACATTAAAAAATAGTAGTTAAAAATTAGGCGAAAGAAGAGTCGTTAATAGGGATTAACGCGTATTTTATCTTTTATGGACTGGATAAGAGCAGGGGAAACTTTACGGCGATGAACTTTGCTTTTGATAAACTCTCTAAAGGATTTTTCTTTACTTAAGACCTCTAAATAAGCCGGGTTTTGCTTGATTTCTCTGAGTAGATCTCTTTCGGCTTCTTTTGTCAATTCGTTATCAAGATACATGTTGACTTTCTTGACGAGTTCCTGATAATTAGTTAGATTCCCCATTACGAAAATTTTAATTATTGAAACCGAATGCCGGAATGGTAAAACCGGAGAAGGTCGAACAGGGTATCGTCGGGGTATAAAAAACCACTGACGTGGAGTCTGTTACAAAAGAAAACAAGCTTGATAAATCCTTGAATTTCATATCCCTCTCAGATAGTGACTTAATCCCGATAGCTCCGGAGAACTATCGGGATTCGACATTCAAACTTCAATAGTTTGGTGAACAAAAAATTTATGATCTTTTATCTTCAAAGCCGTGCTTTGAAGCATAATCCTTTAATTTCTCTTTTAACATATTTCGGGAACGGTGCAATCTGGAACGTACCGTACCAATTGGAATATCCATAATTTTGGATATCTCTTCGTAGGTAAAACCTTCAATATCGCACAATAAAATTACCGCCCGGAAATCTACCGGCAAACTATTGATCGCAGTAGTCACTTCATCGCCCATCATGTTTTGAAAGATTTCCTCTCTCAAGTCAATGTGCCCGGAGTAATTGCTATCTTCCTGATCGTGATAGTTAATTACTTCTTCGTAATCTACTCGTGAAGGTCGTTTGCTTTTCTTGCGGTATTGATTAATAAATCCGTTCTTCAAAATTTTGAAAAGCCAGGCTTTAGCATTCGTACCCGCAATATACTTGTCGATAAATCGAAAAGCTTTCATATACGTTTCCTGAACGAGATCATTAGCATCTTCCTCGTTATACGTAAGATTATATGCAAAATTGAACAATGCATCTGCATGTGGATAGAATTCTTCTTCGAAAATTCGCTCGTAATTTTGCATTTCTATGGTCTTTTGTTTCGTCAGTAGCATAAAGATAAGTATTACGGGTTAAACCATATTGCTTTACCGAATGCCTCGTGAATTTTTATTCACAAAATAAGCACAACCCCAAAACCTAGGTTTTTTCCAAAAAGTTTCCCGAAATTCGAAAAAATCTGATTTTTTTGAAAAAAGCACCAAAAAAGCCCAATTCTGCTCAAATTGGCCAGTGTTTTGGCATCAACCTTCGAAAAAATTAAAGTTTTACAAATTCGATCCCTTCCGTATTCTTTTCAAACCAATAGAGTGGAGATTGCGTTTTATCACCTGTTTTGGTATCGCATTTAAAAAAAAGATAATAAAGTTGAATATTAGAGCCGATTTTCGCCTTAAGTTTGGCGAGACGCTTGTTTCCTTCCTCTTCCTGATTATACAGAACCTTTAGTCGCCAGCAATAATAGGCTTCATCGTGAAGTTCGATAACATCTAATATGCTTTGATCGGTAGTGTATTGCTCCATAAATTTTCGGGCTAAGACCGAGTGATGCTTGGACCAATCTCTCAAAGGTCCTTTTTGGGGGTCTTCTTTATACTTGAACGTATCGTGAACGAAAGCAATAATCCTAAGCTTATTCCGAACTTCCGGATCGACTAATTGGAGCCGATCAATATTGGCAAGCACTTCTTCAATATGATACAGCACTTTACCTTCGGGATGACCATATCGAGGTTTTCCCCAAAATAAGCCTTCACAAAACTCGGGAGAGTCCAGCAAAGCTTTTTCCAGATCATTCTCAGGCTTCAAAATGCTCTCAATAGATCCTTCTATTCGAAGGTGTTCCTTCATAAATCAAAAGTTTCAAAAACGAAGATAATTTATATTTGTATAATCACTTCCACGAGGAAGCAACTTTTTTATTCCAATGATGCTCTTTTCTATACCAAATACACGGTGAAATGATAATCAAACGAAGCCCTTTTAGAGGCTATTGTTAACGTCCTGTTAAATAATTATAGCATAAGAACAAGGTATATAAGCGAACGTTTATTTTTTCGTATAATAATTAGTGAAAATAATATTTTATAAAAACCAAAAGTCAAGCATATGAAAAATCTGGCATCATTAATAGTAGCAGGTGTTTTCGGAGGACTAATCGTACTTGGCGGAAACTACATCATCGATTATAATTCAAATTCCCCAATTGATAGCTATGAAATCCCTGCATCAAAGGTAAATTATACAAACTTACCCAAGGGTTCGGTAAATGTACCATTTGATTTTACGGATGCTGCTGAAAAAGTTACCCCGGTAGTGGTACATATTGCAGCTGCGGAAAGTAACGAGCTGTCTCAAAGGAGACAACAAAACAACAGCCCTTTCGGCGGCTTCTTTGGAGATGACTTATTTAATCAACCTAAAAAAGGAACCGGCTCCGGAGTAATTATCTCTGAAGATGGCTATATCGTAACCAATAATCATGTTGTCGAGTTTGCGGATGAGATTGAAGTGACCTTATCCGATAATAAACAATATCAGGCAAAAGTTATTGGTACGGACAGTCGGACGGACCTGGCGGTTTTAAAGGTCGAGGCAGAAGGCTTGCCCACACTTAAATATGCCGATTCAGATCGCGCTAAAATCGGGCAGTGGGTATTAGCTGTTGGAAATCCGTTGGAATTGACTTCAACAGTCACTGCGGGAATTATCAGTGCCAAAGGAAGAGATATTAATATTATCCCGGGAAGAGAAGCTATAGAATCTTTTATACAAACTGATGCTGCAGTTAACCCCGGAAATAGCGGAGGGGCCTTGGTAGATGATAAAGGACGCCTGCTGGGGATTAATACTGCTATTGCTACGCGCACCGGCTATTTCTCTGGTTATTCATTTGCGATTCCTGTAAATATTGTGAGCAAAATCGTTGATGATATTATTGAATACGGCAGTTATCAACGTGGCTATATCGGAGTCGAAATAGCAGACCTCGACAATGAATTAGCAGAAGAACTGGGATTGAATATTACTCAGGGAGTATTGGTAGCGGGAGTAGAGGATGGCAGCCCTGCACAATATGCCGGACTGCTTCCTAATGATGTAATTGTAGGAGTAGATGGGAAGCCGATTAAATCATATCCAGAGCTACAGGAGTTGGTCGGAAGAGCAAAAGTAGGAGAAAAGATCAAAGTGGCAGTTAACAGATACGGAGATATTAAAGATTTCAATGTCAAGCTTAAAGCAAGAAAATAAAGTTTTTTTGGCAAAAAGTAACTTTAATCCGTTTTTTAGGAAATTATTAACATTTGTTGTGAAACAAATTTCGATAAATAGTGGTTAAAGTTTATACATAAAAGACTTGTTTAAAGTTGGTTTTTCGTTTTGTTTTGATGCGTCTGTCCTGCGAGAGCTGGGCAGACGTTTTTTCTTTTAAGCATATTTTCTTACCTTCTAAAATATGCAACAATTAAGAGCACTTAAAGAAGGGTTTATCTCTTTATTTTATCCGCATTTGTGTCTGGCTTGTGGTAAAAACAGCCCTGTTTTATCCGAGATTATTTGTACTACTTGTAAATATTATTTACCCCAAACCAATTTTCATAAAGAAAAAGAAAATCCGTTTACCGAACGAGTATGGGGGCGTTTTCCTTTTCATACAGGAGCCGCTTTCTACTATTTTACAAAAGGAGGCAGAGTTCGTAATTTGATCCATAATCTCAAGTATAATAATAAACCTGAAGTGGGGTATAACCTTGGATTACGCTATGGGAATCTCTTGAAACAGGCTCCTTTATATCGGGATGTAGACCTGATCGTTCCGGTTCCATTACATCCCCGGAAAGAACGACAAAGGGGCTATAATCAGAGCGATACTATTGCCAGGGGCCTGGCGGAAAGTATGGAGCTTCCGTTTCGAAAAAATATACTTGTAAGAATTCAGGAAACCAGTACACAAACCAGGAAATCCAGAATAGAGCGGCTGGAAAACGTTGGAAAAGCTTTTCACTTGAGAAACGGAGAACGTTTACGCGGGAAAAATATATTATTAGTGGATGATGTGCTGACGACCGGAGCTACCCTGGAGGCCTGTGCGTTAAAATTACTTGAGATTCCCGGAATTCGGATCAGTATGGCTACGATTGGAATGGCGGAGAAATAATGGAAATTCGATTTTCGTCATTCGGATAATGAACGACGAAAATCGAATCGCTAAATTTTAGCCTTCTACAAGGGTGCCTATAGGCTCTCCACTGATAATTTTGCGAAGATTTTCCTTTTTATTGATATCAAAAACGATGATTGGCAAATTATTTTCCTGACAAAGTGTAAAGGCCGTCATATCCATAACGTTGAGCCCCATGCCGATAACCTGTGCAAAAGTGATTTTATCGAACTTTTTCGCCCCGGGGTCTTTTTCCGGATCTGCAGTATAGATACCATCTACTCGTGTACCTTTCAGGATAACTTCCGCATTGATTTCATTGGCTCTTAGAGCAGCTGCAGAATCAGTCGTAAAATAGGGGCTACCCGTTCCGGCTGAAAAAATAACTACTCGTCCTTTCTCCAAATGACGAATCGCTCTGCGGCGAATATAAGGCTCGGCTATTTGTTCCATTTTAATAGCAGTGATCAATCTGGTATATACTCCCGCACTTTCCAGGGCACTTTGCAGGGCCATACCATTGATTACGGTAGCCATCATTCCCATATAATCTCCTTGTACTCGCTCGATTCCGGAAGCGGCAGCTTGCAGGCCTCTAAAGATATTCCCGCCACCGATTACAACGGCTACTTCGACACCATTATCAGCCAACTCTTTAATTTGTTCTGCATAATGTCTTAGCATCCCTGCGTCGATTCCAAATTTTTGTGATCCCATCAGGGACTCTCCACTTAGCTTCAATAATATCCGCTTATACTTGATTGTCATTTTGCAAATGAAGTTTTTCTATTAATAAAATTAGCTTGAGGGAGGCTGATATCTTTCTATAGATCAAAAAAAAAGCGAATTAACAAGTAATTCGCTTTAATATAATGAATAATTAATTATCCTAATTCAACATGTTTGAAATCCGTGACGGTAAGGTTGTTGTTAAGGCTTTTCAGATAATCTGAAACAGACATCTTGCCTTCTTTGACATAAGCCTGATTAAGCAAAGTATTTTCTTTGAAAAACTTATTCAGTTTACCAGTGGCAATTCTTTCAAGCATTGCTTCTGGTTTACCTTCTTTACGAGCAACCTCCATTCCGATTTCGATCTCCTTGTCAATGATACTCTGATCAACACCGTCTTTATCAACTGCTACAGGACGCATAGCGGCAACTTGCATGGCTACGTTTTTACCTGGCTCGATGTATTCAGGTCCTTCCAGGTTAAGTGCTACAATAACACCTGCGCGATATCCCATATGGATGTATGGTAGTACTTGTCCTTCACCGGCAGCGGTTTCGATTTTTTGATAACCGTTGATCTCCAGTTTCTCACCGATAACACCAATTTGCTCAGTTACTTTATCTCCTACTGTCAAGCCACCTCCAAAATCAAGCGCTAATAATTCTTCTGTAGTATTTGGAAGATTTTTAAGGGCTAGATCAGCTATTTGCTTAGCAAGGTTTACAAAATCTTCATTTTTAGCAACGAAATCAGTTTCACAACTCAAGCGAAGAACCACGCCATTATTTCTATTTGCAGAGTTTACTGCAATTACAACACCTTCTTTTGCTTCGCGATCAGCTCTTTTGGCCATCATCTTCTGGCCTTTTTTTCTTAGAATTTCAATTGCTTTTTCCATATCGCCCTCAGCTTCAGTAAGGGCTTTTTTACAGTCCATCATGCCGGCTCCGGTTTGATCCCGAAGTTTTTTTACATCAGCGGCTGAAATTTTAACCATGTCTTTTTTGATTTATATGATTATTAAAAGGTACTTTAATTAAAAATTACTTGGCTGCTGCTTCTCTTTCAGCTTTATTACTTTTTCTTTCCTCAAGTCCTTTCTTGATTGCTTCTACAGCATAACTGGTAATCATGGCAATAGATTTGGAAGCATCATCATTTGCAGGAATGGGGAAATCTACAGTTGTCGGATCAGAATTAGTATCAACCATAGCAATGGTACGCATTCCCAGTTTTCGCGCTTCTGCCAATGCAATGTGTTCATGGTGAATATCAACGATGAACACAGCTGCAGGAAGACGATTCAGATTAGCAATACCTCCGATCACTTTCTCCATTTTATTGCGTTCACGGGTCAGGGTCAAACGCTCTTTTTTAGTTACAGAGGTCAAACTACCATCAGCAAGCATACGGTCGATAGTATTCATTTTCTTTACAGACTTACGAATAGTTGCAAAGTTGGTCATCATACCACCAAGCCATCTTTCGGTTACGAAAGGCATTCCAACACTAAGTGCTGCATCTTTCACGATTTCTCTGGCTTGCTTTTTCGTAGCTACAAAAAGTATTTTACGACCTGATTTGGCAATTTGTCTCAATACATCTGAGGCTTTGTCAAGACATTCAGAAGTTCGGTTAAGATCGATGATATGAATACCACGTCTTTCCATGAAAATATAAGGAGACATTTTGGGATTCCACTTTTTCTTCAGGTGACCAAAGTGAACACCTGCATCGAGTAATTCTTTATAGGTAGGTTTCGCCATTTTATATTCTAATTTATTAAGTTCTGATAATAAAGGATAAAACTAATCTCCAGACGTTTCTAACGTTTAGAGAACTGGAAGCTCTTTCTTGCTTTTGGCTTACCGTATTTCTTACGCTCAACCACTCTCGCATCTCTGCGTAGAAATTTCTTGTCCTTAAGGGGTTTGCGAAAGTCTTCATTAATTTTCACTAAAGCACGAGCAATAGCCATGCGAACAGCTTCTGATTGTCCTTTGAATCCGCCACCTCTTACATTTATTTTAAGGTCGTAGATATTATCAACACCAACAGTAATGAAAGGATCAGTGATATTAGCTTGAATATGAGTTTGAGGGAAATAGTTTTTATAGTCTTTACCGTTAACGGTGATTTTTCCTTCACCTTTTGTTAAGTAAACACGAGCGATAGAGGCTTTTCTTCTCCCGATTGCATTAATCATTTCCATATTATAAAGGCGTATTTATTCTTTTTATAAAATTATAGTTCCATCGTTTGTGGTTTCTGAGCAGCATGCGGATGCTCACTTCCAGCATAAACGAATAGTTTTTTCATCATCGCTCTTCCAAGTCTGTTTTTGGGAAGCATACCTTTGATTGCTTTCTCAACAGCAGCAGTTGGCTTCTTGGCACGCAATTCCTTCGCAAACGTTTTCTTTTGTCCACCTGGATAACCAGAATATCTTAGATAGTATTTCTGATCCCATTTATTACCGGTAAATCTTGCTTTTTCAGCATTAATGATAATCACATTATCACCTGTATCAACGTGTGGAGTATAACTGGGCTTGTGTTTTCCACGGAGTACCGAAGCAACTTTTGTTGCAAGCCGTCCGATTACGAGATTTTCAGCATCAATGATGAACCATTTATGTTCCACATCTTCTTTTCTCGTTGATTTTGTTTTATAACTTAATGTATCCACTACAGCTATTTTTAAAGATTTTTAATAAAATTTCTTTTCGCTTATTTTTTGCGACTGCAAAGGTAGTAGTTTAGATTCCAAAAAACAAGGATTTTAAATAAATGATCAAAAATATATTTTATAAAATATTGATAATCAGTAAAAATTTCGCTCAAAAAAATTAATACTCTATACTCCCTTACTTTTGATATTTGATTTTACTGGCTTGAATTGGCCCTTGTATCCGTATTCGAAAAAATAAGTGCCGGAAAGTTCAAATGCCAGGTGCGAAGAGCGGATTAATTAGCTACTTATTTCTATGAACTATTCAATGCTAGTGCTGTTTGAAATAGGTAATGTCCCAGTAAAGACATAAATTTGTAAACTAATGTTCATATACCATTGATTACCAAGGAATTGAAAAATTTAGAAGATCCAACAGCAGCTTCTCGAAAAAGAGACCATATTCAGCTGGCTTTTCAGTCGCAGATTGAAGAACGAAAGCTGGATCAACGATTTTATTATGAACCTTTGCTTTCGCCTCATCCGGAATATCTGGAACAAAAGGGAATCTCCTTTTTAGGCAAGCAGCTAAAGACGCCAATATGGGTGTCCAGTATGACAGGGGGAACAGAGATGGCGCAGCGGATCAATCATAATTTAGCCAGAGCTTGTAAGGAATTTGGAATGGGCATGGGTTTAGGTTCATGCCGGGCACTTTTGAGAAGTGATGAAACATTAGCGGATTTTGATATAAGAGAGATTATGGGAGATGAACTTCCGCTTTATGCTAATCTTGGTATTGCTCAAATAGAAGAACTTGTTGAAAGGCAGGAAGTTTTCCTTATCAATCGAATGATTGATAAGCTAAGAGCCGATGGCTTGATTATTCATGTTAATCCTTTACAAGAATGGCTGCAACCCGAGGGAGATCGTTTTAAAAAACCTCCTATAGATACCATAGAATATTTGTTGGAAAAAGCTGATTATCCGATTATTGTCAAAGAAGTCGGGCAGGGAATGGGATATGAAAGTTTGAAACGCCTTTTCCAACTGCCTTTAGCAGCGGTCGATTTTGCAGCAAACGGAGGGACTAATTTTGCCAAACTGGAATTATTACGCAGTACCAGCGACCATCAGAGAATTTATGAACAGTTAGCAATGCTTGGTCACAGTGCAACGGAAATGGTCTTAATGGCAAATCAGTTGATTGAAGAAATAAGGGATAAGTTGAAATGCCGGCAAGTGATTATTTCCGGGGGAGTGAAGAACTTTTTGGATGGCTATTATTTAATTAATAAATTAGCATTACCAAGCATTTACGGGCAGGCTTCAGGTTTTCTCAAACACGCTACAGGAACGTACGAAGAGCTGAGAAATTATGTAAATATGCAGGTTAAAGGCTTGGAACTGGCAGGTGCATTTTTAAAAGTTAAGTAAACACAACATTAGAGAGATGTCAAAATCTATTTCTGGTTTTTCGAAATTATCGAAGCGGGGTAAGCTGAGATGGCTGGTGGAGAATTTTTTTAAAGATCCGGAAAATGTGATGCGTGAATTGATGAGTTATTGGCTGCTCAACGAAGAAGAGCAGAAGATATTGGATGGATTTAGTGAAAACACGATCAGCAATTTTTACCTTCCTTTTGGTGTCGCACCTAATTTTGTGATTAATGATAAGACCTATGCTATTCCGATGGTTATCGAAGAAAGTTCGGTAGTTGCCGCTGCCTCCAGTGCCGCAAAATTCTGGATGACCCGTGGAGGATTTAAAGCAAAAGTAATCTCTACAAAAAAAGTTGGGCAAGTACATTTTATGTGGAGTGGTGATGCAAATAAGCTGGAAGAAGTTTTTAGTGATTTGAAAATAAAAATGCAGGAAGATGCTGCCGGGATTACTAAAAATATGGTGGAGCGAGGCGGAGGTATTCTGGATATCCAATTAATTAATTATACCGGAGTAGAGAAAGACTATTATCAGATTAAAGTTAATTTCGAGACTTGTGACTCGATGGGCGCAAATTTTATTAATTCTGTTCTCGAATCATTTGCCGTCAGTCTCCGGGAATTTGTAGCTGTTCAGGATCACTTTGCCGACGAAGAAAAAGAAGTGACGGTCATAATGTCTATTCTTTCCAATTATACTCCCGAATGTCTGGTCAGAACCTGGGTAGAATGCCCGGTATCGGAATTGGGGGATTTTACTAATGATATCGATGCCGAGGCCTTTGCGAAAAAGTTCTGTATGGCGGTACGCATCGCGCATATTGATCAGTATCGGGCCACTACACATAATAAAGGGATTTTCAATGGAGTAGATGCAGTTGTTCTGGCTACCGGGAATGATTTTAGAGCTATTGAGGCCTGTGGCCACACTTATGCTGCACATGACGGACATTATCGATCATTAAGTCATTGTAAGATCGAAAATGGCATATTCAAATTTTGGCTGGATCTTCCACTGGCTGTAGGGACCGTCGGCGGACTTACCAAGCTTCATCCGATTGCTAAACGGTCCCTGGAAATGCTGGGGAATCCGAATGCAGAAGAACTTATGATGATCATTGCAACGACTGGTCTTGCACAAAATTTTGCAGCTTTACGTTCATTAGTAACCACCGGTATCCAACAGGGGCACATGAAAATGCATCTGGTTAATATCCTTAATCATATGGGAGCCAATCAAGAAGAAAAAGATGCAGCTTGCAAGCACTTTATCGATAAAGTTGTTTCTTTTAATTCGGTAAGATTATTTTTAGATGAATATCGATCCGGCACCTCCGGTAATGTTAAAAAAAAATCAATCCTAAAGAATTGATCCATTCTGAGCCCTCTTTCTTCTATGCCAGAGGTAAATTATTGCTCTGTGGTGAATACTTTGTATTAGATGGTGCAAAAGCAATCGGCTTACCTTCTAAGTTTGGGCAATCTCTGATGATAAAATCGACCAATAAATCGGAGGTAATCCATTGGAAAAGCATTACCAGCCTGGGAGAGTGCTGGTTTGAAGCGACTTTCAGACTTCCCAATCTTGAAATAATCCACAGCACTGATCTGCCGACTGGAAAGGCTTTGTCTAATATCCTGATACAGGCCCGAAGACTTAACCCTGGTTTTTTGATTGATTCTTTAGGTCTGGAAGTGGAATCGAAGCTGGAGTTTCCAAGGCTCTGGGGCCTGGGAAGCAGCTCCACTTTGTTATACAATATTGCACAATGGAGTGCCGTAGATGCTTTCGAATTATCGGCGAATACTTTTGGTGGTTCTGGTTATGATATCGCATGTGCAGGAGCGGATAAGGCTATTTCGTATCAATTGAAAAACGGAAAACCTCAATTTGAAGAAATTTTATTTGCACCCGACTTTTGTGACCGGCTGTTTTTTATCTATTTATCAAAAAAACAAAATAGCCGGTCTGCAATTAAACGCTATCGACATAAAGCAAAAAATACTCCTGCACTGGTATCCGAAGTATCCCGGCTTAGTGATGAGTTTTTGCAAGCGCAGAATTTAAAAGAATTTCAGAAAGCAATTCGGTTGCACGAAGAAATAATTAGTAATACGATTGAGATGCCCAAGGTACAGGATTTGTATTTTTCAGATTTTGATGGAGCTATTAAGTCTTTAGGTGCATGGGGGGGAGATTTTGTACTAGCTACAACAGAAATGGACTCCAAAGAGGCACGCGCTTATTTTAACAAAAAAGGCTTTGAGGTGTTCTTTAAGTATAAGGAAATGGTTATATGCTAAAATTAGTATCCCATTTTGTTAAACCAAATAACTACCTAAAATTGAGTCTATGCCTTGGAAATGGTATGATAGCAAGATCGTAAAAATTGTAGAAGAGTCCCCGATGACCAAGCGTTTTTGGGTAGAAGTAGATGAACCAATAGATTTTCAGGCCGGACAATTTGTGACGATGGATCTGCCAATCCACGAAAAGCGATTAAAAAGGTGGAGGAGTTATTCTATTGCCAGTGTTCCTGACAATTCAAAGACATTGGAATTCTGTATTGTAAATCTTGAAGGGGGAGCAGGGAGTACCTATCTCTTTGAAGAAGCTAAAATAGGAACAACAATTAGATTTAAAGGGCCAAGCGGAGGATTTGTACTACCTGAATCGGTAGAGAAGGACCTGGTGCTTATTTGTACGGGGACCGGGGTTGCACCTTTTCGGAGCATGATACAGGATTTGGTACAAAAGAATAAAACTCACCAAAATATACATCTGATCTTTGGGACCAGGTTTGAAGAGGGGATATTGTACAGAGAAGAGTTCAAAGCATTGGAAAACGCGCGTGACGACTTCAAATATTCGATTGCTTTGTCCAGAGAGGCGGATTGGAAAGGCTATAAAGGCTATGTGCATCAAATTTATATGGAGGATTATAAAGAAGTGCGTAACGATATTGATTTTTACATTTGTGGATGGAGCAATATGATCGATGAAGCGGTTGAAAATCTGATTTTAAAACTGGGATATGATAAATCTCAAATTCACTATGAATTATATGGCTAATCAGATCGTCACCTAATTGACTTCTCTTTTAAAAAAAACGAACATTCCTATCCTAAAATGTGTTATCTTTGTGTAGAATAAATCTAAATAAGATATTTATAGAGTATGCAGAGTGAGTATGTAGTAATCATCGATGATTAATTTCACTCCGTACTGATTTAGAAAATCGTTTTTAAAAAGTATATTTCAACAATGGATAATACAGCAACGAAAAGTCCGGTCATGCTTTATACAGAGCAAACGCCTAATCCGGAGTCATTAAAATTTGTTTCTAATCGAATGCTTTATAAAGGAACAGCAGATTTTCGTGAAGAGGAGCTTGCCAAAGAATGGTCTCCCCTCGGTGCTGCTCTTTTTGAATTGCCTTACGTAAAGGGCGTTTATATTTGTAACAATTTTGTGACGATCACAAAAGAGTTCAATTACGCCTGGGAAGATATCATGCTTAAGCTCAAAGATTTCATCAAAAATTACATTGAAGCAGGCAATGAAATCCTTAAAGAGGGCTTTGCCGAAGCGATGGAAAAAATAGAAGCGGAAAGAGGTGCGAGTTATGAGTACACCGGCGAAGAAGCAGCACTTGTTACAAAAATCAAAGAGTTAATAGATACTTATGTGAAACCTGCGGTAGAAATGGATGGTGGGAATATTGAATTTAAGAAATTCGACCAAGGAAAAGTGGTAGTAGTGCTGCAAGGTAGTTGCAGCGGATGTCCTTCTTCTACTGTTACCCTGAAAGCCGGGATTGAAGGTATGCTCAAGCGTATGGTTCCGGAAGTGACCGAGGTGGTCGCAGAGATGGGTTAATAGAATCAGTCTGTATAGATTTCAGGAAGTATCAATCGTAAAACCTTGCGATTGATACTTTTTTTATTCCATTTGTTTGTTTATTGAAATAAATTGTGGATCAACAAAATCTGTCAACCAAACCTCATTTTCTGATTTATAAAATTTAATACCTGCTTCGTGCATCAAACCCGACTGGATTTTTAATAGCACAGGCTTTCCGTATCTGCTTCCGACAATTTTGGCAATTTCTGTTTCGGCCGACAGGTGAACATGATGACGACTTTTCTTCTGAATACCATTCTTTAAAATGGAAGCCAGAAATTGTTGTGCGGTACCGTGGTATAAAACTTGGGGAGGCTGGCTCACCGGATAATCCAGATCGATATTTATGGAATGACCTTGGTTGGCACGAATGGCGGTCTTATCCTTGCTAAAGGCGAAGCGTTGTTTATCATTAGTTGCTACTACTTGCTCTAGTTCTGCCTTGCTCATTGGTTTTCCGAAGGACTCCAGACTTTTGAGCAATTGATCCACTTCTACCCAGCCCTGAGCATCTGGTTTCAAACCAATTAACTCTGGCCTGTGGCGAAGAACCAGAGATAGTAATTTGCTTTTTTGTACCAGGTCTTTTGTCATTTTCATTGATGGTTTTTCAAAATAACGATCAAAAAATAGCAGATAGTTCCTTTACAGAACGGATGGAAGTCTTTATATTTTAACTTATTTGTAATATCTTGATTTGGTTGGGCGAAGAAAATGGACTTTTGGATCATTATAATCAAATCAAAAAAGATACTGGAATAAGTAGTTGTATTGACGACTCATATACAATTTTTGACAACTCACCCCTTTCGTATAAACATACACGGGATTAACGTATTAATATTGTATAATGGTTTGTAGTGAAAGTTTCGAGCTGAGAAAGTATTTGAACGGATGTTAAAGGAGGGGGATTCAGAAAATTAAAAAATTATTTTACAGCAGTATTATATGGCTTTAAGGGCAAAAAAATATCTAGGATTTAATGATAAGTGGTTGATGATATTGGGGATACCAATAGTGAGTTATATCATTTCGGCTCTTGTATACGGCCATGTATTTGAGGAGAATGTCTTGTGTAATATTACCAAATGCAGCCTGGTGGGGCTGGTTTATGTATCGACCTATTGGCTGGTTTTTCGGGAATTGTTTATTTTTTTTAGAAAGCGATATCCGGAGCTTAAGGAATCTGTAGCCAGAGTGATTTATCAGGTTATAGCGATCGTTGTGATCTATTATGTCGTAGGAGAAGTGGTAGAAGCTGTTGTCAAGAATTTTATTGGGCCCTATATAGATATCCCGAAACCGGAAGCCCCTACTGCTACCATAGCCTCTTTGACCGTTGCTTTTTTTGTAATTAGTATCTATGAAACGATATTCTTTTATACCAAACTACAAAAGTCAATTACAGAAAAAGAACAACTGGAAAGAGAAAATATCAAATCTCAGCTTGAAGGTTTGAAGAATCAGGTAAATCCTCATTTTCTGTTCAATAGTTTGAATACGCTGACTTATCTGATCCCAGAAGATGAAGAAAGAGCGGTTGCATTTGTTCAGCAGCTTTCAAAGGTATATCGTTACATATTGGAAATAAGAGACGAAAAATTGATTCCGCTTTCTGAAGAATTGAAATTCCTGGATGCTTATATTTACCTGCTCAAAGAGCGGTTCGGTGATAATATCCATGTTGAGGTTAAAATTCCTGAAGTAGATTTGGGACATAAGATCGTACCGCTTTCGCTCCAGTTACTTTTAGAAAATGCGATTAAACATAATATTATCTCTAATCTTAAGCCATTGATGATTGAGGTTTTTGTCGAAAAAGGAAAACTGATCGTGAGAAATAATCTTCAGAAGAAGAACCAGGTGATGAATTCTACTAAAGCCGGCTTACAAAATATTAAAAATCGCTATAGCTTCTTTTCAAATAAAAAAGTAGAGGTACTGAGTACATCGGAATATTTTATTGTTATGCTACCATTATTGCGGATGGCTCAGAAAATAAGGGTAACTTAAGCCTTGGATGAGAATTCTGTTTTTAAAATACCGAGAAAAGCTATAATGAAAGTACTAATTATCGAAGACGAAATTCCTGCAGCAAAACGCCTTCGAAAACTAATCAGCGAGCATTGCCCCGAAGCAAGTGTTATGGATGTAGTAGATAGTGTTGAAGCTGCGACTCAATGGCTTAATACATTTGAAACGCCCGATTTGATTTTTATGGATATCCAGCTTTCCGATGGATTGAGTTTTGATATCTTTAACCAAACCGAGGTCGTTTCCCCCGTTATCTTTACCACAGCATATGATCAATACGCACTGAAAGCTTTTAAGGTAAATTCCGTTGATTACCTTTTGAAACCTATTGACCCGCAAGAACTGGATAGTGCCTTTACAAAGTTTAGAAACCTGCATAAACAATCCCAGGAATACGACCGTACAGCTATCCAGAATTTAATTTCTTCCATTACTCAAAAAGGATATAAGGAGCGATTTTTAGTAAAGGTCGGTCAGCAGCTTAATTACATACAGACTAAAGAGATTGCCTATTTTTATTCGGAAGAAGGATTGGTTTATGCCATGACGAATTCAAATCGGCGTCATGTGCTGGATTATACGCTGGAACAACTGCAAGATGTACTCGATCCTAAGAAGTTTTTCCGAATTAATCGAAAAATTATTGTGAGTGTTGAAGCCATTCACAAAATCCATACTTACTTCAATAGCCGGTTAAAACTGGAGCTGTTACCGCGTACCGAACTGGAAGCTATTGTCAGCAGAGAAAGGGTAGGAGATTTTAAAGCATGGCTGGACGATTAACCTTTTTGTTCGAGTTCTGTTATGATTTCTTTGATAGCCAAGACCAGGCGATCCAGGTCATCCGTAACGGTATAAACATTAGGCGTGACGCGGATTCCGTGCAGATTTTCCCATTCGATTCCTACAGTATGTATCCGGTATTTATTATCCAAATGCCTTGCGAGCTCTTTGGCTTTAAACCCTTCTATCGAACAAAGACAAATTGCACCGGATAAGTTTTCAGACATTGGTGTAAAGAATTTGATTCGAGGCAAATCTTTCACCCTTTCAACCCAGTAATTTTTTAGATAGTACAGGCGTTTTTGTTTGCGCTCGGCACCGATCATCAAATGAAAGTCGACTGCCTGAGCAATGGCCTGTTCGATGGCAGAGGAACGAGTTCCGAGATGTTCAAATTTTCGGATATCATCTTCTTCGGGATCCGGGGCGGCAAATAAAGGGTAAAGGTTTTTTATCTTTTCCTTTTTCACATAAAGCATTCCTGTCCCAAAGGGAGCACATAACCATTTGTGTAAACTGGTTCCCAGATAATCGCAATCCAGATCGGGAATTTTGAAATCGAATTGGCCAAAAGTATGAGCGGCATCCAGGACCACTTCAATACCTCTCGAATGAGCTTCTGCAATGATTTCTTTTGCAGGCATTAATTGACCACACCAGTTAATCATGTGGGTCAAATGAACAATCTTTGTTTTTGGAGTAAAGGCATTTTTAAAAGTTCGAATTATTTCCTGTTTATCATCTATGGGAAATTGAAAATCCAGCCATTTTAATACAATTCCATCCCGATGCGCTCTTTGTTTCCAGGCATTGATCATATTGGGATAATCCTGCTTAGTCAGGATGACTTCATCTCCGGCTTTTAGTCGGAGCCCGAAAATGACGGTTTCCAAAGCTTCAGAGCTATTGCGGTTGATAGCAATTGATTCCGGAGAACAACCTGCAAGTTGCGCCAGTTTTTCCCGGACTATTTTCTTCCCATTATCCACCAGTCGCCACATATAATGAGAAGGCATCTCATTACTGATTTGATTATATCTTTCAACGACATCCTGTACAACTTTGGGCGCAGGACTTACCCCTCCGTTATTGAGATTGAGATGTGTGGCAGAAACAGTGTATGCCATTTTGATTTGATACCAAAACGTTTCATCTGTAATGGATGCCTCGGCAGGTAGATGAGCAATTTTTTCAAAAGCTTTTTCAAGGTTGCTGGCAAGCGCTGGAGTGAGGATAGCGCCCGCAGTAAACGTTCCGGCCAGACTACTCAGCTTTGACAAAAAGTTTCTTCTGTTGAATTCCATATTGCGATTAGCTCATCAGGTAATTTAATCCGATTTTCCAAAAAAGCTTAAGCTCAAAATATGCTGAAAAAAGGTAGCTCCCAACTTTTCGCTATTCCTTTTGTTTATATTTAGAGGGATGACAAAATGCAAGTCAATTAAACCGGATTCGTATCGGCCTTATAATTGAGTTGTTCGTCCCTTTTTTTTGTGGGTTAATCGATTTTAACTTAATGAAAAATGCAGATTAAATGTATCTGCTATAAATTTAATAAAAAATTGCCCGACCTAAAAAAACTATCCCGATGATAATTAAACCATCGGGAAAGAAAATGTGAGTTGTTTTATCCGATTTTGTCTGTCCTATTTTAGGGCAGGCATCTCGGGTTTTGTTGTGAGTTAACGTACAAGTTAAGAATCTTTTATTAAAAAATGTTAGTTACACGCTATTTTTGAGCTAACAATCATGATACGGGCATAAAAAATCCTGTTTTGTAGCTACAAAACAGGATTTTTTATAAATCATATAATTGAAATATTAATTGGCAGTTACGTTTACAAATAACTCGTCAACATTGATCAATGGCAAATCTTCCTCGCTTTGAATAAACATTTCAGGGAAGAATCCTCTATTCAGTACTTCTGCAGAGCCGTGATTTTCGATTATATTGAAATTTTCAAGAGTTCCGGCATTATTGATGGATAAATGATTATCTATGACTCCGGTATTTACCAGGCTTCCGATATTTACAAAAGTATTTTCGTTATCAATAAGGCCATTGTTGAATAACTGGTGATTATTGGTGAAAATTCTCTTGTTGTCACAGCATCCTTCATTGATCCATTCTCCAAAATTTATGATATTTCCTTCATTCACAACGGAACCTGCATCTGTATTTTTTACTATACCATAGTTTTGAAAAATACCGTTCTTTTGAATTAGAAAAACAGCTTCAATACTAATCTCGCCATCATTTTTGAGTGTAAAATTAACTTTCAGATTGTTATCAATAATAGGAAAATTGGATGTAGAGGCTTTTGAGGGAATATAAGCATGAATACCGAATGAAGGTATACCGTTGGTCCAATTAGAAGCATTATTCCAGGTACTATCAACCTGACCGGTCCAGGTAGTTTGATTTGACATAATTAACCTATTTCTTTTTCAATTGATCGTTTATGAAACAGACGATCATTAGATATAAACAGGGGATTGATACTGTTGTATTGCAAAAACTATGCTAAAGCGAGCAGAGATCAAAAGGTCCGGTTGTTGAAAAGCGAAACTAAGGTCGAGCGGAACCGTTAAATATTGATTTCACAGCAAACTTTAGGGCTAGTAAAACTTAAAAAATCTAATATTCAGCATACAATTTAAATTAAAAGAATTTGTTATAACAACATTTCTTTAACTTTTTTTGTAAAAAAACAGAGAATAGCCGTTTTGCAAGAATCATAAAAGCGTCCTGTAAAAGACAAAGCCAGGTGATCTTTTATCTTTTATTAAGCTGCAAATAGGACTTATGTGTTAAGTATAAAATCTGTTCATATACTACAAGTGAGTTTAAATGTAAGCCCTAACTCAGGAGAAGAATATTCTTGTATTTTAAAGGCAAAAGCTATATTTGAGCAATTGTCTTCAAACAAAAAATTAGTATTTATGAAAAATCCGGTTAAGTTATGTTCTTCTAACCAAAGCTTCGAAATAGAAATATTAAAAGCTAAATTAGAAGAAAAGGGCATCGATAGTTATATTCTTAATAAGCAAGATTCAGCTTATGTTGTAATTGGTGAAATTGAGCTATACGTTGAAGAAAGTGATTTAGCTAAAGCAAAAGATATCATAGGGAAGCAATGATGGAACAACTTCTTAATACCATCCCCCAGATTGGAAGCATTGACTGGATTGGAATTCGCAAGGTGAAAAGAGGGGCGCTCGAAACATTGGAAGAAGTCATAGTCACTGTTGAAAACGGATTGACAGGAGACCATTATCAAGGGAATAGTAAAAAACGACAGGTAACCTTGATACAGGCGGAACATCTGGATGCTGTTGCTTCTATTATGAAGCGTACGGTGCACCCCGAGCTGACCCGAAGGAATATAGTTGTCCGGGGGATTAATCTTCTGGCGCTTAAGGATAAACAATTTTTGATAGGCGAATCGGTTGTGCTCGAATATACAGGAGCTTGCCATCCCTGTTCCAGAATGGAAACAAATCTTGGCCCCGGAGGTTATAATGCTATGCGTGGGCACGGCGGTATTACTGCTAAAGTCATAAAAGGAGGGAAGATTCGAAAAGGAGATAACCTTCAATGGATTAATAATGAAGGGATTAAATGATTTCAAATAATTTACATTACTTCAATTCATTAAAAATTTAAAGCTCAAAATAAAATGGGATTTTTAGATCAGTTTAGAAATGCTAGAGACTCGGGAATTCACCAAGACTGGCAGCTTATAGAGACGGACTTACAGTTAAAAGCAGCTTTGGATGAGTCTTATGAAAAAACAGTTGTACTGTTTAAACATAGTGTAACTTGCGGAATTAGTGCAGGCGCAAAGTATCGCCTGGAACAGCAATGGGATTTTGATAAAGGAGAATTGTCTTTTTATTACCTGGACTTACTCAGCTATCGTTCGATTTCTAATGATATTGCCAGTATGCTGGGGGTTATGCACCAGTCGCCTCAGGTAATAGTGGTTAAGGACGGGAAAGCTGTTTTTGATACTTCCCATCATGCCATAAGTGTTGCAGCTTTGCGTAAAGCCGTATAGCGAATAGGTACTATTTCAAAACATTAAAAATGTAATTCACTTTTGTTTAAACAGAAGCAAGTATCAATTATCTAAATTCGAAAACTACAATCTATGAAATCCCACAAAGTGGAGTTTACCAATGCACTTGGATATAAACTATCCGCTAAATTAGAATTGCCGGCAAATCAACATCCACATTCTTTTGCTTTATTTGCACATGTTTTTACCGGAAACAAAAATCTTATAGCGACCCGTCATATTAGCCGGGCATTGACACTGGATGGGGTTGCGGTACTTCGATTCGACTTCACGGGACTGGGCGATAGCGAAGGGGACTTTGCAGATACTACATTCAGTTCTAATGTTGAAGATTTGATCGCTGCAGCTAAATATTTGGAAGACAATTACCAAGCACCTAAAATCATAATCGGTCATTCTCTGGGAGGTGCTGCGGCAATTTTTGCAGCTGCTCGCCTTGAGTCTGTTTTGACGATTGCTACGATTGGAACACCTTCCGAGCCTGAGCACGTTAGCCACCTTTTAGCTGATAGCCTGGAGACCATTGAGGCTAATGGAGCTGCTCGGGTAAACGTAGGTGGAAGAATTTTTACGATCAAGAAAGAGTTTCTCGATGATATTCGTAGCAAAAATATGTTTGAAACCCTGAGAACGCTTCGTAAACCGATACTGATTCTGCATTCACCACAAGATCGCATAGTGGAAATTGAAAATGCTGCAAAAATTTATCACGCTTCCTATCATCCGAAAAGCTTTGTGACGCTGGATGGGGCCGATCATATGCTTTCCAATAAAAACGATGCGGCTTATGCCGGGAGTTTGATTGCTTCCTGGGCTACTCGTTACCTGAACTTACCCAAAAAAGATACGCTCAAAACAGACCGACAAGTAGTTGCAAAACTGGGAGAAATTGGCTATACCACTGAAATCATTGCCGGGAATCATGGTATACTCGCGGATGAAGCCGAAGAAGTGAATGGGGATGATTTTGGTCCATCACCTTATCAGCTTTTATCGGCTGCCCTCGGAGCCTGTACGGCAATGACCTTGCAAATGTATGCTCGTAGAAAGGGCTGGGATCTAAAGGAGGTCAAAGTACATCTGGATCACGGAAAGCGTTACGTTGATGATTGCATGACTTGCGAGAATAAGGAAGGTCGCCTGGATCACTTTGACCGGATCATAGAACTGGAAGGAAATCTCACCGCAGAACAGAGAATGAGACTTTTAGATATCGCAAACAAGTGTCCGGTACACCGAACTCTGGAAAGTGAAATCCGCATTAATACGAGTTTGGAGGAAATTCCTTAATATGCTTAAGTACCACTTATTTTATTACTATTAATATCAATGGTTCGTTACCTTTGAGGTGTAGCGCGCTATAGAATCAATATAGCCTGGCTGGAAAAGACACTTTTGGAGAGATTCCCATATGGTTTTGTAATCAATACTTTGTGTACCCTGTGTCAGAAAATTACCATAGGTTCAAGTATTCTAAAATATGAATAAAGCTTTCAAAATAGCCATTGTACAAGAAGGTCCGGTTTATCTGGATATTTCGGCGAGCATGGAAAAAATGATGGATATCATTAGTGATGCAGCCAATGAAAAAACGGATTTGATTGTCTTTGGAGAAACCTGGCTTACCGGATATCCTGCCTGGCTGGATCATTGCAATATGTATGCGGTTTGGGATCATGAACCTACCAAAGCCGTCTTTGCCCGGATGTACCAAAATAGTATCAGGGTTCCCGGTCCTGAGACCGAACAGCTTTGCAAAGTAGCCAAAGAACACAAAATGGTCATTGTAACCGGAATTAACGAAGTGGTTCATAGTGGTCCGGGAAACCGAACCATTTATAATTCTATGCTGATTATTGATGAACAGGGGCAAATAGCAAATCATCGACGAAAACTGATGCCTACTTATACCGAAAAACTACTCTATGGACTTGGTGATGGCAGTGGCCTTGAAGCTGTCGATACAGCTGTAGGGAGAGTGGGCGGATTGATTTGTTGGGAACACTGGATGCCATTAACCCGCCAGGCTATGCATAATTCCGGAGAACATATTCATATCGCACTTTGGCCCAGGGTACATGAGATGTTGCAAATTGCCAGCCGGTCTTATGCTTTCGAGGGCCGCTGTTATGTAATTGCCGTGGGGCAGATTATGTATGGCCGGGATTTCCCCTCCGAACTCGAATTACCGGATCATATTGCTAATCATCCGAATGCAGTAGTGCTGAATGGAGGGAGTTCGGTAATTGGCCCGGATGGGCATTTTTTAATGGAACCTCAATACGATCTCGACGGGACTTTTTATTGTGAAATGGATGAAATGGATCGTATCCTGAAGGAATCAATGACATTAGACGTATCCGGGCACTATCAAAGGCCGGATGTTTTTGATTTTAAGATCAGGACCAATGAATAAAATATCTTTTCTGCTTTAAAATTTGTTTTACAACCGGATATCAAAATAGTATGGATTATTTCAAAGAGTCACTTCGCTTGCATCAAAGATTAAAAGGTAAAATCAAAGTCGTTCCCAAGATGGATGTGCGGACCACAGATGATCTTTCTTTAGCCTATTCTCCGGGAGTAGCAGAACCTTGTAAAGCGATTGCGGAGTATCCGGAAAGTGTATACGATTACACCATCAAGGGAAATACAGTGGCGATAGTGTCGGATGGCTCGGCCGTTTTGGGATTGGGGAATATTGGGGCAAAGGCAGCGATTCCGGTAATGGAAGGGAAAGCATTATTATTTAAGCGTTTTGCAGGGATTGATGCTTTTCCGATTTGCCTGGATACACAGGATACGGAGGAGATTATCCGGGCGGTACAAATGATCGCTCCGGTTTTTGGCGGGGTCAATCTGGAAGACATTTCTGCACCGAGAAGTTTTGAGATCGAAAGTCGATTGCAGGAATTGGGCATTCCGGTTTTTCATGATGATCAGCACGGTACCGCTATAGTCGTACTGGCAGCGCTGATCAATGCTACAAAAGTATTAAAGAAAAGCATTTTTAATCTAAAAGTCGTGATCAATGGCGCAGGAGCGGCAGGTGTTGCTATTGCCAGGTTATTGCGCTGTGTTGATAATCAGGACTCCAAAGAATGTATCGCTGTACGCGATGTGATCTGTTGTGATAGTAAAGGGATTATTCATACGGAAAGGACGGACCTGAATGCCGTTAAACAGGAATTACTGACTTATTCGAATATAGAAAATCAAAAAGGTAGTTTAAAAGATGCCATCGTTGATGCGGATGTCTTTATCGGAGTGAGTATTGGAGATATTTTGAAAAAGGAAGACATTGCTACGATGGCGGATGACTCGATTATTTTCGCTTTGGCAAATCCGATTCCGGAAATTATGCCCGAAGAAGCTTATCAGGGAGGCGCTGCCATTGTAGGAACAGGGCGGAGTGATTTGCCGAATCAGGTGAATAATGTACTTGGCTTTCCGGGAATTTTCCGTGGCGCCCTGGATGCCAGAGCTAAGAAAATTACCCCGGGTATGAAACTTGCTGCTGCTTTTGCTATTGCCGATTGTGTAGCGAATCCGACGCGGGAAATGGTCATTCCGGCTACTCTGAATGAAGAAGTTGCCTGGAAAGTAGCCGGTGCTGTTAAAAATGCGGCTATGGCTTCGCAAAGTTAAAAGAATGGAAAAAGAAAAATATAAACCAATTGCTTGTCAGTTCTACGATGTGCTGGAAGTTTATGCTTCTCGTAAAGAGCCGGTGAAAATTGCCTTTTTTGAACCCGGACAATCGGTAAAAACTGTCAATAGCATTATCAAAAACCTGGTGACCAGAAATAAGGAAGAATTTTTGCTTCTACCTGATGATACTGAAATTCGCCTGGATCAAATCCTTAGCATCAACGATACTCAATTTTATGGGAACTGTGGGGGTTAAAAAATTATAACTGAGATAAAAGCCAGTTCTTTTCGGCAACAGAAGCAGTATTGGTGATTTCTTCTCGGAGGGCTTTTCGGGCTTCCCGGCTGGATGGAGGAAGTTCCAGCAGCTTTTTTGTAAACTTGATGGTATTGATATAATTATTTTTGTGATAGGCAATAAGCTCTTTCCGATTGATAAATTTCTTCATAGCCTCTAGGTGAGAATAAAGTAATTCAAAGGCTTCCAGCTGATAATATATTTTCATGGCGATAGTTTTAGCGGAAAGATTGAGTAACAAATCGGCAAAGTGGGTTTGATGTAAGAGTTCCAGTGCCTTATCGAGATTTCCTCTTTCGTATTCCAGCCAGGCGAGATTAAAACAATAAGTACTCTCGCGATATTTTTCGGCAAGTTTTTCCGTATGTTTTTGGATGAAGCTTTCTGCCCAATTAAAATCCTTGGAAACAATTGCTTTTGCTACAATATTCCGATAAGTAAACCGGGATAAACTCCCGTTTAAAAAAAGCACCTCATTTTTCAAACCTTCCTTGTAAATGCTCAGACCTTCCCGGGCAAATCGTTTTTCCCCCTGGTTAAGCTGTCGAATACAATAATTTGCAGCAAGCAAAAACAAGTCGCGAATCTCACCCTTGGGAAATTTTGACTGATGTTCAAAAATCAGTTTTTTGAATTGCTCAAAATAAGTATAGTTTTTAGGATTGATCAATGCATTATAACAATAATAATAAACGGAGATAGCCGGTATTACTAACAAATCGCTTTGCTCAATATAACTAAGAATGGAAGTTAGTAAACCAAAATCGTATTCCCGTTTGGAAATATTTTGATGGGAAATAGAAAAACAACTTTGTCTGAGTTTAGAGGTGATATAGGCGATGTCCAGATTTTCCTGAACCTGCTGAAGATTCAAATCATCCATTCGGCTTTGCTCCGAAAGGAATAGATACTCCTCTTGAAACAGCTCAAACTGATGTTGATAATAATCAGCGTTTCTAAGAATCTGCTTATTTTGGATTTGCTTTAATTCTGCAATGGAAGTCGTAAAATGTCTGGAAAGATTCCGTTCCCGATAAGCTCGAGCCAGCTGAATTTTTGTACCACTTGTCGATTGAGAAACTTGCTGCCAGACCAAATATTTTTCAAATACTTTCACAAGTAAGCTCATACTCAAACGAAGCCTATGATCATCGTAAACAGTATCGGGAAATAGCTTTTCATAAGCTTCTTGCCGCATCGGAGCCTGCTTTTTTTCAAATTTACAATGGACCAAATAGTCGAAAAGCACCATCACATGGGCTCTCTGATTGAAGAAAGGAGAACGCACAAATTTCCGTAATCCATGGATTTCTTTCTTTTGAAAGGTATTAAAGACTTCAAATAGTCGACTATTTTGCATTTTGCACTTAATATTTTTGAGACAAAAAAAAATGTAAGACACTGATAATCAGTGTTTATTGATTTTTAAGATATTTATTGTTGATGCAAAATGATAAAAATGTATTTGAAAACCAAGCCTTGTTTCAGCATTTTTGTTTTGTGCGAATGTTCCAAAAGCCTTTAAATCAGAAAACTCAAGACTATTGGTCTTTAAAATTAAAATTATGAAATCGAGGAATCTCCACTTTATACTACTATTGGTTCTGGTAACCTGTACTACTTTTCTACATGCTCAGGGATGGGAGCGAATCTACACGGCGCCCTTTGATCCTATGCAAGGCTATGCAACTGCTTTTGGCGAGGCTGTATTTATTGATAATGATGAATACGTTGTCTACAGTATATTTAACGGTGATACACGCTTTTTGCGAACAGATTCAGATGGCTTTCAGATAAGCGCCCTACCATTGGCAAAAGCAGGGCATCGGGTCATTCAGAGTGCCGATGGGAACTACGTTTTTGGCAATCGCATATCAGCTGTACCCGAAGAAGATATAGAGCTATTCAAACTGGATGGAAGTGGTAACCTGCTTTGGGCTCATCAATTCGGTGATGCCATTTATAATGAGGCAGTGAGTGATCTCATTCAAAGTTCGGATGGAGATTACATAGTCGTTGGGGCGAAAGGTATTCCTTCAATTTTCGATTATAATGTTTATATCCGAAAAATTAATGAGAATGGGGATTTGATTTGGGAAACCAGCTATAATCATGATGGAGATATTTATAATTTTAGTGTAGTTGAAAGTTCGGATGGAGGATATTTAATTGCTGGTTCTACTGATTTCTCAACAGTTAATCAGCCTTATGAAACGGCAGTTATCAAAATTAATGCAGATGGTAGTATTGCCTGGACGGATCAACTGGATATTTCTATGCGGGTGAGAAAAATGGTGGTGGATAATGATGATTATCTTTTTTGGGGAGAAGACGGACAATCCCTTCTATTAGTCAAAACCGATTCGAATCTGGATACGATCTGGACGCAAACCTATTCATCTGGAATGGCAGTGGATATACTGAAAACAATGGATAATGGTTTTGCTTTATTAGCGAATCGTAATTTTGATGTGTACCTAATCAAAACGGATAATAACGGTAGCATTGCATGGACAAAAGATTACGGGGGAAGCTTAAACGATTATGCTACGGATTTCAAACAAACACCCGATGGTGGCTATATCATTACCGGAACAGCTAATGGTGAAGGAGAAGATGCAAGTTTATATTTGATCAAAACCGACTCTAATGGAGTATCATTTACCAATTTTGTTGAAGGCTATGTGCTGCACGATATCAATGAGAATTGTAGCAATGATGCTGGTGATCCTGCGCTGGAAGACTGGATTGTAAAAGCGGAAAGTTCTACTACTACTTATTACGGGACGAGTAATTCACAAGGTTATTATTCGATTGAATTGGATACAGGAACCTATGAAGTGAGTGTAGTACCTCCAAACGCCAACTGGGAAGCATGTGTAATGACGGAGACGGTTGAATTGGATATGAATTTTGATACAGTCCAGGTTGATTTCTCTGTGCAAAGTATTGTGCTGTGTCCGGTTATGGAAGTCAAAATGTACAGTAATGAATACAGGCTTTGCGAGACGGATAATATGGTAGTCCGATATAGAAACAGTGGTACGGTGATCGCTGAAGATGTAATGGTAGAAATTGATTTTGATGATAATCTGGCGGTACTTGGTTCAACCGTTCCCTTCTCATTAAGTGGAACGAATACCTACCTTTTTGATATCGGGGATGTTGATTTACAGCATGACACAAGTTTTAATGTTTCTATTGAACTACCCTGCGAACCGGAAATGCTTGGTCGGACCCTTTGCTCAGAAGCCAGAATTTATCCAGATAGCTTTTGCTTTCCATCCAATCCGGCCTGGTCCGGTGCAAGCCTGGAACTTAGCGCTCAATGTGAAACAGAAGAAGTTTTACTAAAGATCAGGAATGTAGGAACGGGGACTATGTCTAGTGAACTTGAGTATATCGTTGTAGAAGATGATGTGATTATGCACTCTGATTATTTCGGACCTTTAGAACCACAGGACTCTGTTGTAATTCCTCAGGTAGCTGATGGTACATTCTATCGATTGGAAACGCTACAAGAACCTTTCCATCCTGGCTTGTCTATGCCCTCTGCCTTTATAGAAGCTTGTGGAGAAGGTTTGAATGGAGAGCAGAGTCTGGGTTTTGTTAATCAATATCCCCTGGATGATGCCGATCTTTTTAAAGATATTTCCTGCCAGGAGGTAGTAGCTTCCTATGATCCCAATATTAAAGGGGCTTATCCGGAAGGCCATGGTATGGTTCATATGATTCCAAGGAATATTCCGATAGATTACATTATTCATTTTCAAAACCTTGGAACGGCAGATGCACATAAAGTAGTTATTCAGGATGTCTTGTCAGAACACCTTGATCCTGCGACGATTCGCCCGGGCGCCAGCAGCCATGGTTATGAGTTTAAAATATCTGGTAGCGGAAAAATTATTTTTACTTTTAAAGATATCATCCTGCCTCCCGCTTCTGAAAACGAGGAAGGTTCAAAAGGTTTTGTACAATTTTCCGTCGGACAAAAAAGAGACTTACCGCTGGGAACGGAGATCTATAATAATGCGGCAATTTTCTTCGACTTTAATGCGCCGGTGATTACGAATCAAACTCTACATACCATTGGCGAAAGCAATATATCAGTATCGGTCGGAGCATTCAACTATTCAGAGCTTGCAGTAGAAGTATATCCTAATCCCTTTAGTATCTCTACGGTATTTGAGGTAGTTTCTGAGCAGACAGCTCCGTATACATTGCAAGTATTCGAGATTACGGGAAAGATGATCCGGCGAGATCAATTTGAAAATAATAGATTGGAATTTCATAGAAACGCTTTACCTGCCGGAGTATATTTTTACTCTATCATAGATGAAAAAGGTATAATTAATAGTGGGAAAATTGTTGTTCACTAATGCCTTTGCCCTTTGGAAAGTATGTTTGAGGATTTTTCAATAGCAAAAGTGATTGAGATAAGATACTTAAATATACTTTCCACTACCTTCTTGTCAGGAGTCATTATTTATTCTGAATAAATATTTATGGCTCTGAGCAGAAACCTGCCCTGTTGTTTTTTATAATTAGTACTACCGTAAAAATTTACAAGAATTAATCTTTTTGCTTATGTAAGTATACAGCAGATGTCGATGCCCTGTGCGCTCTAAGTATTTTCTTATTTTAAAAATATATTTGCTATGAAAAAATTACTTTTTTGTATGCTGATTCTTAGTGCATGTTGGTCAGCTCCTGAAAAACATACCCCTGTGTTAAAAGCAGAAACAGATGAATATGATTGTGGAGTGCCGATGAACTTGAATGCTTTTTATAATGAGACTGAAAGGACGATAGAGGCGTTTTGGGAAGCTTCCGCTTCTTCGGTAATACATTATATGATTAGTCTGAATGGAAGTGCTTATCAAGTAGTCGATTTCACAAATCCTGCCAATCCAAACTATCCGGGGAGAAGTTATACTTTTACGGATATGCTACCCGAAGCACATGTCATTTGTGTATGTGCAGTATGTTTGAAGGATGAAGCGGAGGGTAAAAGCCCTTTCCCCAGTGAAACAGTTTGTACACAACTTCAATTGGGAACCATGATCAAGGAGCAGCAGCCGATAGAATTCACTGATCTGGCCAGCTTGTCACTTGCGCATTAGATCAACAAAGAGCAAACAACTATAGTCGAAACTCGGGAATCAATTATTGCTTGAGCTCTTTTTTCTTGCCGCCGGGTTTTTTATTGGTTCGATCTTCTTTACTTTTTTCATCGGAATCATCAGTACCTCCGGGATTAAAAATGACTGAAGTACTGGAGTAAGAACTGCCAAAAGTATCGGCGAGGGTAACTACCTGGCGAAGTGCATCGATGAATTGTTCGGTTTGTAATTCTTTTAGCGGATGTGTGTAAACCGTAATGACTAAACCTTCATATAAACAATACTTTGCATCGAGGGCAGAATGAAAATTGGCTTCAAGCATTTTTTTGAGTTGATCTTCTTCGAGTTTCGCTTCTTCAATTACCGGAGTGAAAATGCGCATGCGGTTAGCACTTTCATCTGTAACGACATAGATCAATCTTTGTCCGTAGATAAATTGCCAGTTACCCAGCCGTCCTTCTACCTCATAGGCTTCCTTACTAATGATTTTGCCCATTGTTTCATTATTCATTTGGGCACTGAGCGTATTGATGCTTAAGCAGCATAAAAAAAGGTAGAGAACAAGAGTAATAATTTTCATACTTGGAGTTTTGTAAACTGATGTTTGCTCTAATATCCAACAAATAACAAAGAAGATTCGTCTTTTAGCTCACAAATCCTAGATGTTTTCTATGGAAAAATAAGGCATCCCGAATTTTGCTTGAAATCCAGTATGGAATATCATATCACTATTTATTGTTTATGGGGCAGGTATCAGGGAGCAGGGTTTGGGTAATCCCGAAAAACCCAATACCTGCAATAAACATCGCTATAATATTTAATTTCGAATTAGAGCTTAAGCGAAATTCGGAATGACTCGGTTGATTATTGTAGCGCAACCTTTTTGGTGATGGATTTACCATCCTGGTTGATCGCTAAGAAATAAAAACCCTTCGCCCGACCGGAAATATCAATTCGGTCTTTAAATACGCCACTAAACTGCTGCAGGTCATTTTGATAGACCAGTTTTCCTACACTATTAAAAATTCGAATACTGGTCTGACCGCGATTGGGCAGTTCGAACATTAAATTAAAAAGACCATCATTGGGGTTTGGAAAAATATTTAGTTTCTCGATTTCCAGATTATTGATGATTGGCATATCTACCCCCACTTTCTTCTTCATATCATCTGCTTCCTGTTGGCTTATATTTTCCATCTCCAGGGCTTCTTCCATGTTTACGGAAAACGCTTGTTCAATTTCTTCAGCGGGTTTTGCCTCTTCTTCCTCCATCACCTTTGTTTCCTGCTTATCATGTACCATATAAGTTTCGCCATAGGATTTGATATTGGTTTGTGCCGACATGGTTTTTCCATCTCTTAGGAAATCTATGCTGATTGGATCACCCGGTTTCATATTATCGATCATATTTCCGAGATCATGCCAGTCGATTATCTGTTGTCCGTTGATAGCCGTGATGATATCATTGTCCTGTAAATCCATTTGTTCGGCAGCTGATTTTTCAACAATTTGCACTTTTACACCGGGTATATTTTCTTTCCAGTTATAATGATCCTGCTTGACGCCAAGAAAGGGTTCCTCTTCCTTTGGAATTTTCCGATAGATCGCATCGCTTTGCTTACCGAAAGTAACCGGGATTGACATCGCCTGATTTCCGCGAATCATCTGTATTGTGGCCTGCTCTCCGGCATTGTATTCGCTCATCACATGCTGGAATCTTCGAGAAGCAGTAAAGGCTTTATTATTTATACCGGTCAGATAATCGAAGGGTTGAATTCCTGCCTTTTCGGCGGTAGTATTTTCGTATACCTGAGTAATATAAGCACCGTAAGGGGTATCAAAACCCAGAGCTTCAGCTTTTGCCTGGTCAATGTGATTACTGTTGACTCCCAGAAAAGCTCTGGAAGGATGGTTTGGGGATTGAGAAAATAGGGCTGAGCCCAAATTCAAAGTGATCAGTAGTAAAAATAACTTTTTCATAATCGTAATATTTTTTTGAAGACTTACGATTCAAAAGTTATTTTGGATCACAAGAGTTATCTTTGTAATATGCGGAGTATAAAGAATTATCTGACACGGTCCGTTCCCAGAAAGGAGCTGAAATCAGGAGAGATTGCAAAAGGTCTGGGGATTGCCTGTGCTATAATTTATCTGATATTCGTTTTATTAGAGCCTTTCAATTTTAATATAACAGTTTCCAATAAGTATCTGGTCATATTGGGTTTTACCCTGATCTATTTTATCACCATTTTCATTTTGTTGAAGTGGATCTTTCCCTGGGTTAACCGGCTGCTAAAAATTCAACGTTGGTATTTCTATCATTTTTTACTCGGGTATTTTTGCCTGACTACAATGGTTGCTATTGTACATCAAATGCTACAGAACCTACTGAATGGTCAGTCCGTTAGTTCCTTATCTACTACCATTTTGCACGCCTCATTCATTGGTTTGATTCCAGCGATCATTCTTGCCTTTATCTTTTATATTGCAGCTCTGAAAGCCGCTCTTGCAAGAGGCTCGAATACAGATTTGAATACGGCTCTGAAAACTGTTGAACAGGAGGGCTATATCACTTTCAACACTGCCACTGGTGAAAAAGGTTTTCATCGGTTTGAAGCTTCGTCCGTTCTTTATTTAAAAGCAGAGGATAATTATGTGAATGTGGTCTGTTTAAAAAATGAAAATCGGGAAACAGAAGAAACTTTGATACGCTTTACGCTGAAAAAAGCTGCTGAAAGGCTGGCCTTACCTTTTTTACGAGTACATCGATCCTACATTGTAAATCTTAATCAGGTATCTAAAATATCCGGGAATACTCAGGGCATGCAATTGCTGTTGAGGCACTCAAAACAAATAATTCCGGTATCCAGAAGTTACATCCCGGCTTTAAAAGAAACCATAAAATCCCTGTAGCAGTCTGGGGTAGATGGTAGGAAGCTTGTCATTCGCCCGAATATCCGGATTTTTACCACAAAACAATTCTATTCACCACATATATTTTTCCCACTTCTGGCAAGCTTATACCTTGTATCCAAAAATGAAGTATGTTTTGGAAAAAGAATTTTGTAATTCTATTACTGATGCTTTCTATAATAAACCTGACTGGTACGCAAAATGTGCCATTTCAACTGCATAAGAATCAATACATCTTTCTTCCGGATAGCATTCAGTTGGTACATGATCTTTATCTGCCTGAAACAGAAGCGGAATCTTTTCCGGTAATTCTTATTCGAACGCCTTATCAGAAAGAAGGGATGATTATGTTTGCGGAACATTTTGTACGCAATGGCTTTGCCGTTATGGTACAGGATGTACGAGGGAAAAACAGATCCCGGGGCCAGTTTATTCCTTTTATTAACGAAAAAGCGGATGGCAATTTCACATTGAATTGGCTGAGTGAACAACCCTGGTGTGATGGTAATATTGGCCTTTGGGGTTCATCTTATATCAGTTACTGTGCCCTGATTTTAGCAGATTCCGGGCATCCGGCTTTAAAAGGTATTTTTAACTTATCTGGCTGGATAGACGGTCAAACCGTCAATAATCCCGGTGGTGCTATGCATCAAATGTTAATTATTCCCTGGCTCCTTTCAGAAGGGCAAAGCTCTGAACTTGTTGAAGAAGGTGCTGACCTGGAGGAAATATATGCACATACACCACTCATCGAGGCAATTCCGGGACGGGGGACCATGTTCCTAACAGAAGACGGAACGGAGATTGATCTGGATCGACTGGATTCCCCCTTTACCTATGAAGCTGTCGAAGTGCCGATTTTTCATGTTAACGGATGGTATGACTTTACAGTACAGGCGACACTTGAAGCTTATAAAAAGATAAGAGCTGCTGGGCAAAACAGACAATATTTATTGATAGGCCCCTGGTTTCATAATCAGATATATGCAGAGACCAATTGGATCGGAGAGCATCAAATTTCTGAAAATGCTTATCTGGATATTGCGGGTTTTCTCGATCTGACAACGCATTGGTTTAACCATACGCTCAAAGGAGATGAACTGGAAATTAATTATCAGGGAGTAAATTATTATGTGCTTTTTCAAAATAAATGGCTAGAGGGAAAACAATGGCCACCCAGTTCTGAGCCTCGGGCGTATTATCTGAGCCCGGAACATCATTTGAGTCCTACAAAGAGTGATGAAATAAATGCCCGGAATAGTTTTATTTATAATCCGCTTGATGCAGTCCCAACTTACGGGGGAGCTAACTTTTATCTGTTTACAGAAGTCCTGGGGATAAAAAATCAAAGCTCAATAGAGGCACGTGAAGATGTGCTAACCTATACTACTTCTCCTTTTTCCGAAGAAGGTATCGTTGCGGGGAATATTACCGCCAGCTTGTATGTGCAAACAGAAGGAAAAGGAACGGATTTCACCGCTAAATTGACATTAGTCGATTCATTGAACCAATCTTTAAATATTGTAGACGGGATAACCAGAGTGGAAACTGCTCGATGTGGAGAGGGAGTGTTTGAGGTGAGTATTGATCTGGGGGATACAGCTTTTCGCATTGCTCCGGGACAAAGTCTGCGAGTACAGATTAGCAGCAGCAATTATCCGAAATTCAATCGTAATCCCAATACTGGGATTGATCCGATGGAGGCTATAACTTTTGTGCCGGTTCGTCAGTTGATCTATTGCTCGAAAAAGTATCCTTCGAAAATCATCATTCCATTTTTAAAAAAGTAGTCTTATGAAAGTATATATCATTTTTTTGTTTTCTTCATTTTTGAGCCAGATGCTTTTCGCTCAAAATACTATTCTCGATCAGGCGGAAAAATTACTCGGGGAAAAGGAAGTCCGGGCTTCAATCGATTTGCTCAATAACAATCGGGATGAACTTGATCAATATGCCCGGTTTTATTTTTTGCTTGGAAAAGCATTTTATGAGGAAAAACTTTTTGATAAAGCTATACTCCAGTTTGAACAAAGCATTGTGATGGATGAAAATCAGGCGGATTATTATTATTGGAAAGGGAGCGCAAGTATTGAACAACTGAATCATATTGACAATTTTTTTAAAAAAGGAAAATATGCCGATAAGGCAAAAACATCTTTGCTCAAAGCGATTGAATTGAACCCTCAACATACGGATGCCCGGATCAGGCTGGCGAATTACTATCTTAATGCACCCTTGATTGCCGGAGGGAGTATCCGTAAAGCAAAAGATCAAGCCAGCGAAATTGAAAGATATGATAAAGCAGCCGGTTTAAAATTACAGGCTTCTATATTTTTTAAAGAAGAAGAATACGATAAGGCGGAAGCAATTTATTTGGAAATATTGAACAGCGAATTAGGGACTAAAAACACTTATTACTGGCTATCTTATATTAATGTTAAAAAAGAGGACTATCAAAAAGCATTTTACTATTGCGACCGCTCCATTGAAAACTATCCCGATTATTACCTAGGGCATTATCAATATGCCAAGATTGCCGCAATCTCAAAAATGAATATCGATCAGGGGATCGATTATTGTATTTTTTATATTAATCAGACAACAGGTGCGGACTTACCCAAAAAACACTGGGCTTACTATCGACTGGCAATGTTGGAAAAAGCCAGGGATAATAAAACGGCAACTTTGCTTGCACTCCAGAATGCACTGGAATTAAAACCCGGTTTTAAAGAAGCTAATGCTCTGCTCGAATCTCTTGAATCAAATTGAACTACTGATTATTAACACTTAACCAGTTTAAAACTTCCCCGGCTTTAAGTAGCGCGACATTATCGGGAAGGTCAACTTGTTTTTTTGAAAACATATCGATGACTACTTTTCGGGCCTGATTAGGATCAGAATTGTCATTGAGTATTATGTAGCGGTTGTTTTGCACGTTCCGGGCTACCTTGTTGTTTATTTTAAGTGCTTGTCGAAACATTCTATCCAGATCGAACATATTTCCTCCGGCATCAATATCGGTTGTTGGTAAAATCGCCTGATAAAAACCATTTTTGGTTTCCAGGAGAAAGAGGTAATTGTATTCTTCTGTTTTCGGAATTTTGTATTCTGCTACGGGAAGTACTGGTTTTGGATTATTCGGATCGGCAATATCAAAAGCAAAATTGCCATAATCAACACAGTGTCCCATAAGATAATGTTCCCAAACCTTTAGTCCTTTAACCATTCCGGATTGTGGATCTACAGCATCTCTCTCGTTCAGAAATTTTGGTTCGATCGGGCCGGTAAGCTTCTCATTTTTTACATTATAATAATAGGCACTACTATAACCCTGAATAGCAATAATACCATTTTTTGGCTCGTAAGTTTGTGGAATTAGATAATAAGGGAAATCGGGACTTCTGTCGACAGGAAGTGTTTTTTCGAAAATCGTTAAACAGTCTTTTGTATCGACAATGCGGAGAATACGGTGACTATCTCCCAGCTCTTTATCATGTGTACTTTGGTTGGCAACAATGCAAATTTGCTGTGCTACATCTTTTGCCAGGAAAATGTTCTTTTTGTGATGAATATCGGCTACTGCACAATCCTTCGGTTCCGGCACAGAGGAAGGCGTATCCACTTGAGAACTTTCAGTTGGACTCTCTTGAAGGGCATCCGTACCCTGATTTGAAGCGGGAGCGCTAATATTATTACCGGTATCACTAGTATTTGTACCAGGCTCTTCACAGGCAAAGAATAAACAAAGCGTAAATAAAAAAGTGATCTTATATCCGAGGCTCATCGTTGATTTAATTTTTCGCAAGTTACAGAAAGACAGTGAGAAAAATCCCAGGTTTAATTTTCAAGTATATAATGTATTACCGGGCCTTAAAAAATTACTCGTTTTTAGTAACGTCTAATGCCCTTTAATAAGTTTCAAGCCTGTTAAAAAATGTTAAAATTTTCTTAAGTACGAAATTTATCGTAGTTAAATTTTGATTTACGAATCCTTTCGTATAATATTGTAGTACGAAGTTGTTCGTATAAGCTTTGATATCCTATAAAAAATTAAATGAAACATACACTTCTTTATATTATTTGCATTAACCTGGGTTCAAATTGTTTTGGGCAGACCGAGATGAGTTTTGGCTTTGATACTTTTGAACAGGGAATTCTTGCTTATAAGCCTGTACAGAAAAAAAATGTTTCCAAGGAAGAATACGATTATGCAGCTATGATATTGGCCGAAACGAGAAAGGCCGTAGAGCAGAAACCTGAAAATTTCAACCTGGCCGACTATTTTAATGTATTATCTGCGTTTTTAACCTTAAACGAGAGCCCGGAAAATATTGCTTTAGCTTATCAGAAGTTTGCCAGTGCCCAAGGTAGCTGTGAGTATTTCATCGCTTTTGAAAACAAGATTAAAAATAATCCCAAATACGATCTCATTCGCCAAAACTATAATAAACAACTTCAAGCCTGTAAAAAGGGAATACCGGCTAAAACAACTTTTGACCTTGCGGAGTATTGTAAGCGTAAAAATCTGGACAAGAATCTTGTAAAATTAATGGATAAAATTAAGCAAGAGGACGAAATCTACCGGGAACAAAATTGGGATCAGTATCAACTAAAACAAAAAGCAATAGACCAAAAGAATCAGCAGCTGATTGACTCCTTATTTCAGGTATACGGCTCATACCTTGGAAGAAGCCTGGTAGGAAAAAAATACGAAAATGTGATGTGGTCAGTTATTCAGCACTCAAATGTGATGATGATGGAAATGTACCTCCCGGTTGTACATAAAGCTTATTTGGATAATGAGATAGAAGCAGGCCCTTTGAAAATGTTGATAGATAGATACTATGGCTTGGAATATGGTTACCAGATTTTCGGCAGCCAGCAAGGCTTTGGATTCAGACTGGCTGATGAACAGACTCGAAAAGCCCTAATTAATAAATACGAACTCGAATAAACATAAATGCAAAGTTATGTTGACCTTGATTAAAAAAGTCAGGCATAACAAATTATTAATCAGAAAATCATTTCAAAATGAGTGATGACAATAAATTGAAACCTACGGAAGGGGAATTGGAAATTCTACAAATTCTCTGGGAAAATGGTCCCGCTTCTGTCCGGCAGGTCAATGATAAACTCAATGAACAACGTGAAGTAGGCTATACCACCACTTTAAAAATCATGCAAATCATGGCGGATAAAGGTCTGGTAAACCGGAATACAGAGAGTCGTACTCATATCTATGCTGCGGCGATTAGCGAAGAGGACACTCAGAAACGGTTGCTTCAAAAATTTGTGGATGCTACTTTTCGAGGCTCTGCGATGAAAATGGTGATGCAGGCGCTTGGCAATCACAAGGCTTCGGATGAAGAACTTAAAGAGATTAAAGCATTGATCGATCGGATCGAGAAAAAATCTTAATAATTAATGCTTGAGGATTGGATGCATAATATATATATAATGATTCAACATCGTTTAAAATTCAATTTTTCAGGAATTTAAAATAGACAATTAAAAAGCTATTATATCATGGATGTCATACAACAATTTATATCAGAAGATTTAATCTATGCGTTGGGCTGGACAGTGATGCACTCTCTCTGGCAAGGATTTCTAATTGCAGTTTTGATGGCTATAACATTACAAGTTTTCAGAAAAAAATCCTCCAGACTTCGTTATGAGGTAGCGACTTTTTCATTGTTCCTCGTCTTCATCAGTGCGGTATGTACCTTTATATGGTATCTTGATACTGCAGCTACGGCTTCAGATCACCATCTGGTAAATATGGTAGTCCCCGAGTTACATGCTGCTACTGCCGCAGATACTGGTCTCTTACAAGGTGTCACCCAGTCCTGCATAGATTATTTTAATGAACATTTACCCCTGATTGTCCTGCTTTGGTTAGTAGGGGTTGCCTTTTTTGTTCTTCGCTTGCTGGGAGGATTAGTGTACGTGCAAAGGCTCAAACATCACCGCGTTGCTCCCTTATCACCTTACTGGCAAAAGAAAGTTCAGAATATAGCGGCAAAAATCCCTACCAAAAAAATGGTTGGCATTCTGGAATCTGCTTCTGTAAAAGTACCAATGGTTATTGGTTATTTCAAACCGATTATCCTTATGCCGATTGGCGCGGTTAATCAATTGGATGAAAAAGAAATTGAAGCGGTAATTGCTCATGAATTAGCGCATGTCTTTCGAAATGACTTTCTATTAAATATCATCATGTCATTTATCGAGGTATTCTTCTATTATCATCCTGCAGTTTGGTGGATATCCGGTAATATCCGATTGGAACGTGAAAATTGCTGTGATGATATTGCAATTCGGGTAAGTGGAAATTCTCTGGATTATGCCAAAGCACTAGTTCGGCTACAGGAACTGAAGGCTTATACTCCCGGCTTTGCCATGCCTTTTTCCGGGCAACGGAATCAACTACTGAACAGGATTAAAAGAATATTGAACCAGCCTCAAAACCGTTCGAATATTATCGAACGACTGACGGCAACCTGCTTTTTACTGATCGCGGTTCTGTTTATGTCCGTTAGTGCAGGTAAATCCCAACAGGACTTAGCGCAACAGTCTGACTTTGAAACAGAAATAGAACTGGAAAATGCCTACCTGGAACATGAAGTGGAGAAAGAATTTTTCGAAGTAATGGTTGTCATGGATTCTGTTCCGGAGGAGCGGAAAGTGCTGGAAGGAAATGTTCTTAAACTCAAACAGAAAAAAGGGAATGTAATCGAAGCAGAACTGGACGGTAAACGTATTCCGAAAGAAGAATTGGATGCTTACAACTCTTTTGAGCTGGAAGGAAAAGTAATAGTTGAGCAGGTAGAAGAGGAAGAAATCCATTGGCCCAGAATTGAAAACATCGGATCACAACATCCGCTTGTTATTGGTCGATCAAATGCAAGGTTTCCAGGCTTTTTATCAAAGCAAAGCTCCGTTACGCGAAGCACTGATGAAGATGGTAAAATGGTGATTGTTGTAGAAGGTGTAGGTAATAACGAGCCAGTTGAAATTATTGTAGATGATGCGAATGATTTATTTCTTGTTGAGGGAGAAGTACTTGAAAATGGAGATACAGCCTTACTCGCGGATAATTATATCTACCATTTTAAAGAACCGTTTCGGGTTTTTAATGAGGCAAGAATTCAGGCGGACTCTGTCACATTTGATTTTCATGAAAAGTTTAGAGATAATCAAATAGATTGGTTTGAAAAAGCCAGGGAGGATAGATTGCAGGAATTAAAAACCTATAGAAAACCGGGATTTTATTTTTCTGATTCGGATACAATGCCCGAGGAATTGGCGAAGATTTATAAGAGATATTATAATGAGGCATTAATTGACCGGATAACGGAAATGCATCAGGAGCGGTCCCAGTTGACAGAACTACAGAAAAAAGAACTGGCCCTTCTTAAAAGAGAACTGGCTGAAAGACAGGTAGCATTTGAAAGAAACCAGAATAAACTCAGAGCTGAAACTAAAGCCCTTCGGGAAGATAGACAAATCAGGAGGAATAAAGAGCTATTAGCCAAAAGATATAAACTCTACCAGACAGGAAAAGAAGAAGAACTGAAACGACGCTATGAAGTTCTTCGAAGTGATAGGCTAACTCAAAGAATAATTTCTGAGTTGAAAAAAGATGGCTTGATTGAGGATTCGGATAATTTTAGCTTTTCGCTAAGTGAATCAAAATTAAAAGTTAATAAAGAGAAACAATCCAAAGCACTGCTGGAAAAGTACTTAAAGCTTTATAAAGAACTTTCAGGCAATGAATTGAAAGGAAAATCAAAATTTCAAATGAGCACAAGCAGCCCTAACTAATTGAACGTTAATCCAGATTTTTACAAATATCAATTTTAAGAAATGAAAAAAATATTATCCAATCTCAAATTTGTAGCATTCCTGCTGATTCTTGGCACAGGTACACTTATGGCTCAACAGGAAGCTCCCGCAGAAAAAAAAGAAAAAGTAGTTATCATCACTAAAACGACTGATGAAAATGGTAATGTAAATACTGAGCGAATCGTTAAGGAAAATATTAACGGTGTAGAAGTGTATAATGTCAAAAAAAAGGGGCAACTAAAAAGAAAAGCTCGGATAATTAATGGTGATCACTACCTCATAGGTAGTGTGAAAAACACACCTAATCGCGCCTGTCTTGGTGTAAGGATTGGTCAAAAAAAGATCGTTGAAAATATAAACGGAGAAGAAATAATAGAAATGGAAGGTGATTCTGAGATTGGAGTAGCCATTATAGATGTAATAAATGATAGTGGTGCAGAAGATGCAGGCTTACTTTCAGAAGATGTCATTACAAATATTAATGGTCAATCGGTAGCTTCTGTTCAAGATGTTCTGGATGTCCTGAAACCTTTTGATGAAGGCGGAGTGGTGACAGTGGCTTATCTCCGGGATGGACAGCCTACACAAGTAGAAGCAGTTTTAAAAGCTTGTGCCAGTCCCGTAATTGAGGAAATAGAATTGGAAAGGGAAACGGATATCGATTGGGAAGAAAGAGCAATTGAAGACATAGAAATAGAATTGGAAAATGGGGAATTAATTCCTTCTGATATTGAAGAAATACTCAATGAGGAAGAGTCTCATTTTAATATTGAAAGGTTAAATGATGAAAATATCTACTTCATCAAATCGAAAGATGTTCCCAATCGGGCCTGCCTTGGCGTAATGATCGGTCAAACTAAACATGTTGAAAATATTAACGGTGTAGAAACAAAGGTGGTCGAAGGAACATCAGCAAAAGGGGTAAATATTATCGACGTAATAGCAGGCAGCGGGGCGGAAGATGCAGGCTTGTTGAAGGATGATGTTATCACCAATATCAATGGGCAATCTGTGCTAAGTATTCAAGATGTATTAGATATTGTTGGAGATTATGAAACGGGAGGCGTGGTAATGGTTGATTATCTGCGGGATGGACAAAGTATGCAGGCTGAAGCAACTTTAAAAGCTTGTAATAATGGCTTCGTCATTAAGGAAGTAGCGAAAGAGCTTGATGTCGATTGGGAAGAAGATGAGATGGAAAGACAAGTGATTAAAGTTGAAGAAATTGAAATCCAGGGAGAAAATCCATATAAAATAATTGTCAAAAAACGTAAGAAAAATATAGAAACAGAACCTGTAAAAGAGACAGTAGTTGAAGAAGAGGGTGCTGATTCAAGAACAGAGGACAGTAAACCATCTAATAATATCCTGGATTTGGAAGAGATTGATATTTTCCCGAATCCAACTGACAGTAAGTTTACACTACAGTTTTCTGCAGCTCCGGGATCAACAGATATTCTAATCACGGACATAAGCGGAAGACAGATTTATCAGGAGGAAGTTGTTGATTTTGACGGTTCATACAGTAAAGTAATAGATATCAGCAGAGCTGCCAAGGGTACTTTACTGCTTAGTATCAGACAGGGTAACCGAATCTTTACCGAAAAAATAATCTTGCAATAATTTAATAAGTTTAGTATAAATGAAGGCCTTCGAATATTTTTCGAAGGCCTTTTTTATTCTTGGAGTTGTCGTATAGGAACTAAATGAAGGTAAAAACACTGGTGCAAACGACTTGCGCCGTTTGACCAGTGCTGCAAACCTCCGCTCTCATTATTTTGATATACACTGAACTGACTGCAGCACAATAGAAAATGTATAATCTGATCAGGTATAAATAAGTCTTTTATCTCTTGCCTTGCCTGGTATTCGAACAAATTGAAACCGCAACTTGCTTATCGGACAAAACAAATAGTTTAGATGTACTATTCATGATTATGTTATGTTCTAAATACTCAGAGGTTTCAGCAAACAAAGCAAACACAAATTTATTAGACAGCCCAATAACAATATAATTGGGACATACATCAAGAATAATCTGATATATTCTGGTGTTGAAGTTGCTAGGAATTGAATTTAATTAACAGCGAGTCGTCGCTTAAACGGAGAGAGTCGATAGGAGGTTTATTAGCTTTAGGAAAACTCAAAACTAGCTCTTTCATATTTCAGCCTTTACAAAAATAAATAATTTTGAATTATTATTGTAAAGGTATGTATATGTATTAACTCATATTATTGTAAAGTGTTTAACAAAAATTACTTAAATAAATCTCTCGAAAGATAATAAGCATTTTAATAGAATGCAATGCATTTTTCTAAAAAGATTTACGTTAATGTAAATATAATAAATAAAATTTAAACTTAATATGAATAGTAATACACTTTTTCTAAAGTAGCCTTGTTTTTTATGTTTACGTTTTGTCGTACCATAGGTTACAATAAATATCAAACATTTTTTCTAAAAAAGGTATTTCATTATTTTTATCCGATATACTTTTTAAAAAAATCACTATTAATGGTGAGCATATTCATTAAAAAAACGGCCTGAGAGTAAAAAATAGTCAAGAAAAGGGCATAAAGCCCCCGGAATCATTCCAAAATCGCTTAAGAATCAATTAAATATCAATCCAAATAGTCTCGCAACTTGAATGAAGCCGATTGATGCTACAATTGGCCATAGTATTCCAATAACATATGCTTCGTTTCTTCCAGATTTTTGAAAACTTCAAAGGTCTTTCCTTGTGTACGCTGCGCGCCAAGAGCATTTCCGTATTTTGCGGCCAGGACATAATTTTCTGCTTCCTGAAGCAAGCCAAAAGCCAAACCGCCAGCAAAAGAATCTCCACAACCTGTCGTATCCACTACATGATCTACCTTTATAGAAGGGACGAATTGTTCTTGAAGCTGGCCATTTTCTTCGCTGTAAATCAGACAGCCTCTTTCGTCGAGCGTAATGATCAATGCTTTAACGCCTTTTTCAATACAACGTTGCCCCAATACATGTAGCTGACTTTCGTCTTCGTGTAATTCATTTTCTAATTGCTCCGGACTGTATTCCTTTTTAAACAGACAGCAATTAGCCTCCTCCAGATTCATTTTTAAAATATCAATGTATGGAAACCATTGATCCTGATCGATCCAGAATTTGTGGTAGCGACTACCCGTTTTGGTCACGGTATTTGTTGGCCCATGTGCATCAAAAATAATTTTCCCTTTGCTATTGGCTTTGATATATTTCAAGGTGTCCAAAGCAATTTCAAAATCAGTGATTGGTAGAAAAACAAAAATGTCACAATCCAGTAGCTTCACCACATCTTCCGGCAGAATGGGATTCATAAATGCCAGTTGTTTCTCTTCCCGGTGGTTTTGATCCAAAAACTTCAAACTGATAACATCTCCTTGATCTGCTTCCGAAGTAATGAAGTCTGTATTGATATTTTTATATGGTGCAAAAAGCGATTTGATAGGTCCTTCATCTTTCTTATGGACATGGCTGACCGGAATGATTTCTACTGTATCATCCGTCAATTTTGATAAAGCTATTGCAGGATGTGTAATACAACCATATTTTTCTACGATTTCCCCTTTATGTGTAGTGATATGATCTCTGGGGATCGGTCCCAGAATAGCAATTCTCATATTGTGTATTGTTTTAAAAAATTGCATCAAGCCGTCTTCAGGGCCTGATATTTTATACCTATAATTTGATCCTTTGTGAATATACCAAAAATCGCAAATTATGGGATTATCATTACTAAAAAGCTGGGAATTTATACAAAAACTATCCAGCCGAAGCAAAAATGCAATAGCCTGAAATTCGATCTGCCTGATTCTGTATTGAAAAGGAGAAGTAGAAAAGAATGCACAGGAGAAATAGCGGGAGATCATAGCTGGAAAAGCCCGATGGAGTCCTAGCTGTGCTTTTACTCAAAAATTTGTCTCCGGGCTTTCTTTTCAAAACAGCTGGCTGGAGTTTAAAAGGATATGAGTTTAGGTTTTAGCTACTCGTATAAGTAGTCTAAAACCTAAAACTTCATCAATATTTTTACTTGGGTAAAACAAGGGAATCAATTACATGGATTACACCATTTTTCTGTATAATATCGTAAATGGATACATTCGCTATATTCCCCTTCTCATCTTTTAATAGTACATCGCGAGAACCGTTCATCATAGCCGTTAGCTTGTTACCACTTACGGTTCTTAGTACTGCTTTACCCTTACCCGCTTTAATTGCATTAACAATTGTAGCGGCGTCGAATTTACCTGCGATAACGTGATAAGTCAATACTTTGGTAAGGCTTGCTTTGTTTTCGGGTTTGAGCAGCGTCTCTACCGTTCCTGCGGGTAATTTTTCGAAAGCACTATTTACCGGAGCGAATACCGTAAAAGGGCCTTCACCTTGTAAAGTACTTACGAGACTGGCTGCCTTTACTGCAGCTACTAATGTTGTATGATTTTCTGATTTTACGAGATAGGAAACAATATCTTTTTCAACATTGACCTCCTGACTGGCAGCCGTGGCTTTGGCTCTTTCACGGTAAGAAGATTTTTGGGAACTACATTGAGCGTTTATATTATTTAAAATAGTCAAACTTAATATTAATGAACCTAAAACTGCAAATAGCTTTTTCATTTTATAAATTTTTAAGTAGTTAAAAAAGGTGCATTTAGCACAATGAATTAAATGATCATTCAACACACTTACGATTGGAAAGCAATCTTGGATTTTGTAGAAGTTGAAAAAAATACTAAACTTTTGTTTAATGTTTGTGTTTAAAAATCGTCTAAAAGTTAAACAAAACAATTATTGACCCTTTTGAATCTCTCTCATGCTGAACGATCAACAATTAATAGAACTGCTCAGGGCCAGAGATAAAGAAGCGATTTCCGTTCTTTATGATAAATATTCGGCGGCTTTATACGGAGTAGTATGCAGAATTGTAAGATCCGAGGCTATCGCCCAGGATGTCTTGCAGGATGCTTTTCTGAAAATATGGAATAATGCTACTAAATACGATCGGTCAAAGGGGACAATATTTACCTGGATGCTTAATATTACCCGCAATACTGCAATTGACAAGACGAGATCCGCTCATTTTCGGTACAATGGCAAAATCCGGCCTATTGAGGATTTCGTAAATAAGTCAGAAGCCGGATTAAGTCATGAGTTTAGTACTAATCATATTGGAATTCGGAAAAAAATTGAAATTTTAGATGAAAAGTACAAAACAATTATTGATTTAGTTTATTTTAATGGGTATACCCAGCAAGAAGTGGCGGAACAATTGAAACTCCCTTTGGGGACCGTTAAGTCACGGATTCGGATAGCACTACGGGAACTTAAAAAGGCACTCTCTGATCGGTCGATACTTAGACAAACTTCGACCTAAGTTTGCTAATAACAGTCAAAATTATATATCATAATAAAGAGGCATTGTGATTTTTTACTATGGCACTCTGATTCGTTGATTTATTTTTGAAGAATGGATATTCAAAAGTTTTTAAACTCCGGTGTTGTTGAAAAGTATGTTCTAGGTCTGGCAGACCGGGGAGAGATGGATTATGTTGAGCAAATGGCAAAAGATTATCCAGAAGTCAATGAACATATCTGTAAAATGCAAAATTGCATGGAGGAATATGTGGAAATGCATGCTATTCGTCCTCCCAGGCATTTGAAACATAAAATCATGGCCAGCCTGGGTGATGAGGCTGATTCTGAGCATCTGAAAAATAAAGATCGGGCGCCACGGGTTGCTTTGCCTTTAGTATGGAGGTGGGCTTCGGGTATCGCTGCTTTATTATTGCTCGGTCTCGGGCTACTTAGCTGGAATTTATACCAACAACAACAAGCGGCTCAAAGAAGCCTGGCCTTGCTGGCTACTCAGATAAAACACCTGCAAAATGATCAGGTAAACCTTGAAGCTTTGAACGAGCAAATCAGGCAAAAATATTCCGTACTGAAAGATATTACTACACAACAAGTCAAACTCAAAGGCTCTCAACATGCCCCTCAGGCCCTGGTCGTAGTCTATTGGAATCCGGAACATAATAAAGGTTATCTCAATATTGTGGACTTGCCCCAATGTCCTTCCGGACATGAATATCAATTATGGGCCGATGTGAATGGAAAACACAAAGATATGGGCGTACTTAAAACAAATGCGGAAGGTACTGTTTTACATAGTATTCCTTATATCAAAGGTAGTCGGGGCTTTGTGATCACCTTGGAAAAAGAAGGTGGAAGTCCTCATCCAACCGTTGAAAAAATGTATGCTACGGGTTCTCTTTAAAAATCCATTTCCCGGATTGGTGTATCCTTTTATTGGATAATCGACCTTCAAAACTGGAATTATGAATGTTTTGTTCAGGACCAGTGCCTGGCGATCTGCGCCGCAATTTTTGCATTATTACAAACCAGTTTTATATTAGCTTCGAGACTTTTCCCTTTGGTAATTTCTTTTATTCTGTTGAGTAAAAAAGGGGTAATGGCTTTTCCGGTGATTTTTTTTGAAAGGGCTTCCTCAATTGCGCGGTCAATGGCTTCATTAATAAATTGATATTCCATCTCATCGGCCTTCGGTATCGGATTGGCAATCACGCTGCCACCTTTCAAGCGGAGTTGTTGTTTGGTATTTAAAACAGCAGCTACTTCTGCGGCACTTTCACAACGGTAGGGCAAAGACAATCCGCTTTTGCGGGAATAAAATGCGGGAAATTCCGAAGTTTGAAAACCGATTACAGGTACACCGAAAGTCTCCAGATATTCCAAAGTCATAGGGAGATCAAGAATAGATTTTACCCCGGCACAGACTACATTAACATCTGTATGGGCAAGTTCCTGCAAATCCGCCGAGATATCCATTGATTTATCGGCTCCCCGGTGCACCCCGCCGATACCACCGGTAGCAAAGATTCGAATCCCGGCCCTTTGTGCGATAATCATGGTAGCAGCCACCGTTGTTGCTCCATGTTGCTTGCGCTTGATCACGAAAGGCAAGTCTCTCCGACTCGTCTTAATGACTTCACTGCCTGCTTTGCCAATCAGGGTGATTTCTGCTTCGGTCAGTCCAACTTTTAACTGCCCTGCTATAATAGCAATCGTCGCCGGAATGGCTCCTTCCGAACGGACAATTTGCTCGACCATCAGCGCTGTTTCGACATTTTGCGGATAAGGCATCCCGTGCGAAATGATGGTGGATTCCAGTGCAACGACCGGTTGATTATTTTGTAATGCTTTCTGCACTTCGGGATGGATATCGAGCAAAGGCATAGTGGCTGTAATTTCTTGCAAAAGTGGATAATCTTTTTGTAAAGCCTCATTTTTTTGAAATGAAAAACGGGCTTATTGATCAGGGCTGGCTTAAAATAAGCCCTGGAATTATTATTTCGTAATTCTTTGCTTGTAAGTTTTTAAAAAATTAAAGAAATATTGGCTTTTAATCAATAGATATTTCCGGAAAATTGCTCAAGCCAAAAAGTATTTGTAAGAGCATTACTTGTTTTAGATAGGTTCCTGATCTTTTTGTATTCGGGACCGGGCGCCAAGATCAGAAGACAAAACTGTGATTTAGGGCTTATGCGTTTTATAATTAAATCAATAAAAAAGTGCTTATCTGATTTTCGGATAAGCACTCAAACATTACACTTACTATGTTTACAAAGTTCTTATTTTATTAGAGTTAAATCTCCTTTTACAATATCGTCTTTCCGATTACTGCAACCTACTACAACGACATATATGTATACATCCGAAGGTTGCTCTTTACCATTATACGTTCCGTCCCAGCAGGCATCATTACCACTGGATTCGTAAACGATATTCCCCCAGCGATTATAAATCTTCATAGATTTCACTTGTTCCAAATGGTTCTCCGGCAGTACAGTACAAAAGTTATCTGAAACTCCGTCGCCGTTTGGAGAAAAGGCTTTTGGGTATACCAGGTTATCCGCCAGACACCTTCTAAATACATCTATTTTGATATTCTCGCGGGATTCACAACCTTCGGGATTGCTAATGCTTACCGAGAACTCTGTGGTTTCTTCCAGTGTAAAGGTTACTTCCGAGCAGTTCTGACAGTCGGGAATAATTCCGGGAGGATCAAAAGTATACGTCAAATCCGGATCGAGATCAAGTGTCACTTCCATGCCTGCTTCTACCGTAATATCCAAGGGGAAGGAGAAGTTTGGCGGATTGGCTTCAATAACTTCGACACAGTGAATACTATCACAACCATTCATTGCAATCAGAGTATCACAAAATGTAATGGCTTCGAAAATCAGTGAATCCAAAATAATGAGTGTATCTCCTTCACATAGATACTGTATTTCTTCTCCCATTAAAAAATCATCATTCACCGTTACTGTAATCGTACTACTGCTTTCGCAACCGTTTTCGTTGTATCCGAAAACAGTGTAAATAGTTGTTTCAGTTGGATTGGCTTCGACAACTGGACAAATATCACAATCCAGTCCGATGGAAGGCGTCCATTGATAAGTCTGGGCTCCGGAGACTTCCAGCGTAATGGTTTCTCCATCGCAGATTGTCTCTTCCGTGATCGATAAACTAAGCTCCGGTCCTTCATCAAAAGTAATAGTTACTTCATCGACGGCTGTACAACTATTACCATCCGTCACCGTCAAACTGTAAGTGGTATTTTGATTATCGATAATGATCGGGTTTGGAAGATTTGCATTATTTAATTGATTGGCTGGTGACCACTGGTATGAGTAGTTGCTATTCTGCGTTGCATTCAAACTTACCAGGTCTTCTACACAATATTCTTCATCTGGACCAGCTTCGGCCAGCGGAGAAGGATAAACGATGACCTCAATCTCATCAGTACCTACACAGTTATTATTATCCGTAACGGTCAGTGAATAAGTAGTAGTTGCCATTGGACTTACTTCCTGTGTGGATAAACTCGGATCAATGATTCCTTCACCTGCCCAGTTGTAAAGAATACCCGGTTCTGCATTCAGGAAAACCGACCCTTCCGGGCACATAGCCGGCAGATCATCAACAATACCAGGTTCGTCAAATACATTTAAAGTTAATTGATGATTGATGGTACAACCGCCCAGATCTTCGATCAAAACATAATTTAAAAAGATGGGATCATCTGTTGGATTTTCAATATTGATACTGGTTGTTGGGCAAGTTGGGCAGTCCAAATTCAAAGCCGGCGACCATTGGTAAGTATTGCCCATTGTACCTGGGATTCCAATCTCGGTATCCGTACTGGAACAAACGGATGCAGCCGGAAGGATATTCGATAATGGAGATATCAAGGTTGAAGCATCAGAGTTACAGGCACAGTTGTCCCCTTCATCAATAACAGCCAATAAACCACAAAGAGATTCTATACCTACAGGGAAACTGCCATTGACATTGGTGGTCGTACCTCCATTTACAGTTCCAAAGAAGGTTGTGGTATTTACCAAAGAATCACCATCGGATAGGATGCCATTCCCATCCAGGTCAAGATAAAAATCTACCGTTAGCCCATCTCCATCATTGGTACTGGAATTGTTTATTCCGAGATTAAAATCGAAAATGCCATTATTGTATATACCGCCAAATGCGGTGATATCTAGAACAGGTTGATTTATATCGATATTGAGACTTGTACTTCCTGTTTGTGCAAAGACGGTACACAGTTCTCCGGTAGCGGTACAAACTGCACTTTGTTCCTGCAGGCTTTGTAGCAAAATCGTATTTTCGCCACAGGCTGCTTCGGAAAAACCCGTCAAAGTAATCTGGAAATTGATGGGGGTATTAGCGGGAATGTTCTCGGGTAATTCCCAGGATAATACTTGTGAAGCAGAGTCCTGATTAATATTGGGCCCTTCCAAGGGGGCATTTTCCAGTGGATTGTAGGAATCCTCGTCGAAAAGTATACCAGGTGGTAAGGTAATAAATAAGCTGTCGTTGACCAAGGTTACACCATCTGCCTGCATGGAGACAGTCATCGTGAATTCATCCCCGCAACCGACAGAAGTCGAACCATCTGTCGTAATGATGAAGTCGGATTCATAAGGGGGAGCTATTCCGTCAATTTGCAGTTGATCTCCCGGTTTGGAAATGGTATTTGTTGCTTCATTACAGTTTTGAAAAGCGGTAGCTGTAAAAATGATTTGTGAACCAGCAATAAAACCACACTCCGTCGCACTCAGGAAGCGAATACTTACTGAATTATTTGGATTACTACCAATACCGGATAGTCCATGGATACCAATGGAGTCGCTCAGGGCCGAAATGTTCCACTGTACATTCCCCCCTCCCAAATCAATGGGGTCGGGAATATCAATGAAATTACCTGCTGTTGGATAAGCAATTTGGCTGGAACCGGGGACAATGATTAAACCTTGTGGAATGGTTGCTTCCAGGTTGACATTGAAAACAGCACCTACCTGAGCATTAAAAATTTCAATAGTGTGATAAGATATAGTATCGCATAGGTCAACCGGTGTAATTGGGCTGACTACACTCATTTCTATTTCTCCTCTTGGAGAGATAACGGTGAATTCAAAAGTATTTACATCGCAAGGTTGCGCACTCATAGAGAGATAAGGATCACAGTTCCATCCGTAATTTACAGTTAGTCGTTCGAGTTCACAGCTATTCGTAATTGCAATGAGTTGATAAGTATCCGACTGTCCGATTTGATAGGTTCCCAACTGGAAAATACCGTTTTGCGGTGTAATTACCTGACCGGTAGTTGTATTGATCAATTGAAAATCCGTGAGCAATCCCGTAGGAGAAGAGATAGTCATCCAAACGTTTTCTGCGGGATTGGGATAACCATTTGGATTGTTCGTCAAATTAAAATCCCAGATTGCTACATTATCGTAACTCACATAATTTGGCTGTGTGCTGGTGAGGGATAAAAATGGTCGAAGCGGGTTGAAAGAACCTTGTACTTCGAGAAGGGTATCCAGGGGATCACTGAGCTCGGGTAGATTGTCTGCAAAATCAATTTGTAAAAAGTGATCCATAGTTAAAGATGTCTCCTGGTAACAATCAGAATCAAATTCATGCTCCAGGAAAAACGAAAATCCTTCGTCTATTAAAGGTGTTTGATAAGGTGCAAAGTCCGGACCGTATTGTCCATCCGGAGCTAATGCCACATTGGAAGCGAGAGTTGCTCCTTCCTGAACTTCCCAACTCGTGAGTGTGGAGGAGAGCAAACTGACTTCCGGAGGTATTGTCATGTTCCATTCATTGATAAAAGCCAATGGTCGTACTTCAAAAGGGAAAAAGTTTCCATCTCCCAATAACATTTGAAAACCTTGTCCTCCGGGTTCATCAAAGTTTTCACAAGGAAGGATATTATAAAACCCGGGGAATATTCGATAACGGTAAGGAGAATACTGCCAGCTAACCGAAGGACAAATGCAGGCAAAATTTTCTTCTCCCGGATTGGCTAGGCGGACGGATGACCCCGTTCGCATATTGACAATCATCGGAAGACCACCGATGTCTTGCTGAGGGTTATAAATCAATTTATGCCGGGCAACAAACTGAATAGAATCTCCGATTTCATAGAGGTAATCAGCAGGAATGCAGCCTTGTAAATTCGGGATGCTGATATTATAGGAATAACTTGTAAATATGATATCATCAATAATATCGGGTGGTCTGGTATTGGGTACCGATAAAGTAGCTCTTTGTCTATAGAGAATTTCTTCCGGATTTAAACTGCATTCATAATAGTTTCCGGAACTACTGTCATAAATTCGAAGAATAGCATCAATAGGGACAATTCCTCCTTCATCCATCAGTGCTTCATCTCCCTGATCCAGCCAAAAACCATTGTCTATCTCATCATCTGCGGAATGTGACCCGAAATTGATAGCAATTACACCAAAGGCAAAAGATGAATCGGGTATATCCATGATCAGCGAACCGTCAATGACCGTCCTGATGGTATCTCCGGGGATCGTTCTATCCTGCCTGATGAGATTGAAATTTATATTTCCACTGGCATCTGCAATGCGGTCATTATTATTATCTGCTAAGCCGAAGTTTGACCTCAATGATTCCAATTCGTAATTCAAATAGCCCGGGGGATAGACTTGAGTAATTTCACCATTATAACAAACGTATTGAAGAGGGAAAGTTTGACATTCCTGAATGGCACAGAACGCGGTGGATGTAGTATCCAGGATAATCGAAGTATTTACACTCATAGTATCCACATAAGTCGTATCTCCAATACAAAGGTCTAAAGGAGGGCAGGAGGTATTATAAATCTCAACATATTGGGCCGGTGGTAAACAAGGGGCATCACAGGTGAAAGACAAATCGAAGCTCGTAAATACACTATCACTATCCATTGGCAGCTCGTATTCGAGATTGACTATTGTGTTTCCGAAAGGATTTGGTTGAATATTAAAATTAATGGGGGATTGGCCGCCAAGTACCAGATTATTATCTGGCTCCCATTTGAAACCACATGGAATTATGAACTCGAGATTCAAGGTACCCGTTGAATCATCCAGCAAATCTGATCCCAGCCCGTAATCCAAAGTATGTGTTGTACCATCCAGAATGATTTCACCAATTGCGAAGGTCACAGTATCAACCATTAATTCGCCTATTGGAGTATCGCCACCATTACCTCCGGATAATAATGCGGACTGACCTTCCGGGCAGCTTTGTTCGTATTCTATTTCATAAAGCCAGCCAAGGATTGGACTTCCGCATCCCTGCGCGCAGGAATAATTATCCCAACTAATAGTAATTGATGCTCCGGGAGATAAATAGGGTATAACAATCGAGGCTTCCTGATATACAAGTCCGGTTAGGCTACAACCATCGTAATCAATTGCTAGGCTCAAGTCCGGATCGATTGCTGTAGAATTGGTGCTACTATCTATTGTAAAACTATCCGGATGCATTCCGGTAACTTCTGCCGAAGAATCCTGATTGATTTGCACATCGATATCAATTGCAGGAGCCGTACCGGTATTCGTAATCGTAAGGGACTGTCTGGCCGGTATTTCTGCACAAAAGTTTGTTGGCAAATTGGTCGTTGTTGTTGCAGTGAGCAAAGGGTTATCGTTGCTCGGAATAAATTGTACCACCGCAAAGCTAAAACTTTGCTGACAGCTTGTACCACCACATCCCCATTCTACGGTCAGATCGGAATTACTGTTGTTTTGAGTATAACCGCAGGAAGTGATCAAAATTGTTTCGGTAATAGTAATGACCTCATTTAACTCGAATAATCCGTCTCCATCTCCTATAGTCATAAAGTCTTCTGCTCCCAGTGTGATTTCAAAAATATTATTTCCCGAATTACTAACAGTTCCAAGATCACTGCTGATTTCAATACCCCCTCCGTGCATATCCGAAAAAGTAAAAGAGGACAAAGCGCCAAGTCGGGTATTTTGGATGGTGATTGTTCTGCTTAGAATGTCTCCTTTTGTTCCAATAATATTATCATTGGTCGTACCGGTAATTACTAATAAAGCCGTTTCGATCAGATATGGCGTTGTCGTAACAGATTGACTACCTGTTTGATGGTTAATGGTTATAGTGTTGGTGAATAAAACACCATTATTAATATTATCAATAAGCTCGCACTGATAAAAGCCATCCATTGAAAAAGTATGCGATTCGCCGGGCGGAATATCCGGTAAACCAAATACAGGCATATTTAGGTTGCTGATATCCTGCTCTGTTGCATCAACGACACTATTTGCTACATAATCAATTCCCATAGGCAGGTCTATTATTCCTGAAACCTGAAAAACTGTATCCGGAAAATTGTTAGTGACAGTTACCTGATAACTTGCCGTATCGCAAACGGTATTCCCGACAGGATTGGTATAGGTAATCGTAAGTTGACTGTATAAGAAACTAATAGGCAATAAAAGGATAGTCAGAATAGAGAGTAGTCTATTAAGATTCTTCATAGCTAGACATGTTTTAGTTTTGTTTCACAAAAAAGCAGGCTACAATTAATTGTAAACCATACATAATTTAAAGCTTTAACATCGAACAGTTTCTATGATTGAATAAATCCCATAGAATGCAAATAAACAGGCAGGAAAGATATTGAAATGATTTCCAAGGTTTAATTTACAAATTTTTTCCAGAAAAACAATTATATAACATTAAAATGGTATTAACTTTTCAGTTTATAGCCAATTCCTTTAATAGTTTTTATATACTCCTGGCCGACTTTTTCTCGAAGCTTGCTGATATGAACATCAATCGTGCGATTACCCACGATCACTTCGGTACCCCATACACTTCGGTATATTTCTTCTCTTGAAAATACTTTTCCCGGCTTTGAGGCGAGTAGCCAGAGAATATCAAATTCTTTTTTGGCGAGATTGAGTTTGACATCTTCATTGTATAACTCATATCTATCCTTGTCGATTTTGAGCATACCGATGCGAATCTCTTTGTTTACTTCTTCTGTAACAATTTCCTGATGTCTGCGAAGCAAAGCTTTAATTCGGGTAATAAGCAATCGGGGCCTGATCGGTTTTTGAATATAATCATCTGCCCCGGCTTCCAGGCCAGCAATCTGCGAGTACTCTTCGTGACGGGCAGTCAGAAATGCAATTAACGTATGCTTAAAATCTTTCATAGTTCTCAGCCGGTGACAAGTTTCAACACCATCCAGCCCTGGCATCATAATATCCAGCAGAATCAAATGAGGTTTAACCTTAATAGCAATGTCAATAGCTTCCAGGCCATCATTTGCAGTATAAACTGCATAGCCTTCTTTGAGTAGATTGTATTGTATGAACTCTATAATGTCTGGTTCATCATCAACCAGTAGAATTTTTATTTCGGAGTTTTGCATAATCATTTTTAGATTTTTCATGTAGCACTCGATCGCTTACTCCGGATAATTCTCTAATATGTGATCTTCTTTATTGTTAAATCACTTTAAACCAAAAATAAGTAGTTCAAACATATTCTTATTACTCAGATTTTAAACTTAAAGATTTTTTAAAGATGAATTAATATAAGAAGCCATTTTAGTCTAAGGCAAAAAAGCAACCCGCTGTTTTTATTAATTCATCACCACTTCAATGTAAAGTAATTGTTAATTCTTTTTTGATGGGATGCAGATTCTACAAATCGATCCGTAGAGATTTGGGTTTTATCTGGTTTCAGTCAAAAAATATAAAGCGTATCTATCTTATTTAAGGATTGCAAACTTTTTTATTGAAAACAACTAGTCAATCTGTATAAACCGATTTCTGCATTGTAGATGGCTTTTGCAGTTCTCTTAACCACCTATACCCTTTCCCAGTTAACAAATTCTTGACTGATATTTAGTATTTTCTTTACACTGGATTAATACCCAATTATCAATAATGCCCGACTTTTGCCAGCGATTAAAATTTACTCAAAAAAAAACATGAATTTATGAACCTAAGATTATTAGCCTCATTGGTTGTCATGCTCGGCTTGCTGTTTGTCGCATGTAATAACGATGATGATGATACAGCTAATCCTAATTTTAATGCTCCCACTTTATCTGCACCAACTGGTGTAACTTCTGTAGAAGCTGATGGAAGTGGCTCAGTTGATTTTACTGTATCTATTGATTCAGACTTGACTGCTACCTATTCTGCCGTAGGTACTGGTGTTACTGTTACCAATACGTCTGGAGACGTAAGTGGTTCTACGGTCACTATTAACTATGATGCTTCTTCCGTTGCTGGTGCTGCTTCTATTGCTTTAACTGTCACAGATTCAGAAGGACAATCTGTTTCCGCAACTGCTGTTTTGAATATTACAGATGAAAATACCATTGTAGTAACTAGTAATATTACATCTGATGCTACCTGGACAGCTGATAAAACGTACATTCTTGGAGGACGTATCTCTGTAGAATCTGGTGCTACTTTGACGATTATGCCTGGTACTGTAATTAAAGGAGAGGCAGGTACAGGTCCAAATGCTACAGCTTTACTTGTGGCTCGTGGCGCTACATTGATGGCAGAAGGTACTGCTCAGGCTCCAATCATATTTACTTCTATTGCGGATGAGATCACTCCGGAAGATGTTGCAGCTGGTAATTTTGCCAGCCCAAATCTGGATCCCGATATTAACGGACTTTGGGGTGGATTAATCGTATTGGGTAATGCGACTATTTCAGCATCTAACGATAACAATGAAGATATCAGCGAAGTTCAGATTGAAGGTATTCCAACCTCAGATCCAAATGGTTTATATGGAGGTAATGATGATGCTGATAACTCTGGTGTAATCACTTATATCTCTATTCGTCACGGTGGTTCTAACATTGGAGAAGGAAATGAAATCAATGGTTTAACACTAGGTGGTGTTGGTTCTGGAACTGTAATTGAAAATGTTGAAGTTGTAGCTAACCAGGATGATGGTATCGAGTGGTTCGGTGGAACGGTTGATATTAAAAATGCTGTAGTTTGGAATGCTGGTGATGATGCTATTGACACAGATCAGGCTTGGGCGGGTACTCTGGATAATTTTGTTGTTGTAACTCCTTCCGGTAGTTGTTTTGAGCTAGATGGTCCTGAAGGTACCTATGTTGCTCGCCACACGATCAAAAACGGAACGGTTGTCGCAATTTTCGGAGGCCGTGTTACAGGTGGTTCTTTGATTGATGTTGATGATAATACACCGGTTGATATGGAAAATATTCACTTCGTAGGGCCACTAGATTCTGATGGAACTTTCCTTACAATAACAGACGATGAAGTTGGTAACACAACTTTCACAAACGTTACATTCGATGTTCCAATGGGTGATCTAGCTAATCTAATGGAACAGGGAGGTGCGGTACCAGCAGGTATTTCTGCAGGTGGTTCTCCAGTAGCTGATGTTTCTGTTCTTAGTTGGACCTGGGCATCTCAAGCCGGAGGCTTAGACGGACTTTAGGCCATATTTTTATCATATCAATTTATAGTTGATAGTGGAAAGATTCATAAATAGCCTTTATGAATCTTTCCGTATTTTAATTGTTAAAAAGAAATTTAATCAGCATGAAGCAGTTTCTAACATTTGTGTTTGTATTGACTATCACCATGACTGCCTTTTCACAAAATGGGATAGTGCGAGGAATCGTTATTGAGGACGAATCAGGCTTTTCTATAATTGGCGCTAATGTATCTGTTGAAGGAGGTGGTACCGGAGCAGTAACGGATTTGGACGGAGCTTTCTCGCTCAGCTTACCAGTTGGTACTTACAAACTAAATATTTCTTATATCAGTTATCAAACTATTATCATTGAAGAAATAGAAGTAAAGGATGGTGAGGTTAATGTGCTTGGGGAAATTCGCATGCGTGAAGATGCCGAGGAACTTGAAACAGTCGTTGTTACTGCCCAGGCAATTCGGACATCAGAAGCTGCTATCTTAACGATCAAGAAAAAATCCCCTGCCATGCTTGATGGTATATCTTCTTCGCTGATGAAATTGACTGGTGATGCCAATGCGGTAGAAGCTGCGCAAAGGGTAACAGGGGTATCCATTGAAGGAGGCAAGTATGTATATGTTCGGGGATTGGGAGATCGCTATTCCAAAACTACACTCAATAATGTAGATATTCCCGGACTTGATCCGGATCGGAATACTATCCAAATGGATATTTTTCCTACCGCTCTATTGGACAATCTTATAGTTAGCAAGAACTTTACTGCCGATATGCCGGCTGATTTTACAGGTGGTCTGATCAATATTGAGACCAAAGCATTTCCTGATGAAAAAATCGCTTCGGCCTCAGTTAGTATTGGATATAATCCTGCTATGAATTTTAACAGTGATTTCCTAACCTACGAAGGAGGCGGAACGGACTTTCTGGGTTTTGATGATGGTAGCAGAGATTTGCCTGCTGGTGCTGCTGCAGATGTGGTACCAACGCCTATTTCAGTTATTGGAGGACAGTTTACGGAGCAAGAAGCTAATGACTTTGTTTCCAGCTTTAATCCAACCATGGCGGCTGATAAACAAACCAGTTTCCTTAATTACAGTGCCAGTGTATCTATAGGAAATCAACTCCAACTCGGAAAATCCGAAGGAGCTAACCAGGACAAAGGTACGCTTGGTTATATCTTCTCTTTGTCTTACCGAAATGACTACACCTATTATGATGATGTCTTTTATGGGGAATACCAAAGACTGGCTCAGAGTGAGGTCAATGAACTTGATTATGCAAACATTCAGGAGGGACAGATTGGTGAACAAAATAATTTAATAGGTATCCTGGCCGGGATTGCTTACAAGAAGGCTAATTCCAAATACCGTTTAACAGCAATGCGTCTTCAAAATGGTGAAAAACGTGCCGGGGAGTTTACTGTTGATAACAATGGTTCTGCAGTTGGACAATCGGGATTCCTTGCAGTGTCGGATAACCTGGAATATAACGAGCGCTCTCTTACGAATATACTACTAAATGGTACGCATGTATTCGGAGATAATGGCTGGGAATTGGACTGGCGTTTATCTCCAACGCTTTCCACTTCTGATGATCCGGATATTCGAAGAGCAGGATTTTCTACAAATGGAACAGAACCTTTCACCATCAATGCCGGTGAAGAAGGTAACCCTGCCCGAATTTGGCGTTCTCTTAGTGAGGTTAATGCAGTAGCCAGTGTAGATTTAACCAAAAATTATCAATTCAAAGATAAAAAGGCAGTACTTAAATTTGGAGGACGTTATACTTACAAGGAACGGGATTATGAAATTCTTCAATTCGATGTTCAGTTTTTTGGCGGCTCTCAGTCCTTCCCAAGTGGTGACCCGAATGATATATTGGTGCCGGATAGAATCTATCCGGTTGGTAATGTGTATGTTCAGTCCGGTAATATTTTCCCGAATCCTAATGAGTATAATTCTACTGCTTCTAATACCGCATTTTACATATCTAATGAAGCAGAGATACTTCCTAATTTGAACGCTATCTTGGGCGTTCGCGCTGAAAATTTTGTGCAGCGGCATACCGGACGGGATGTCATTCACGCTCAGGGAGGAGATGGAAATAATCTGGAAGATGAAAAGGTACTGGATGCTTTAGATTTCTTTCCCTCTGTAAACCTTATTTATGGGCTTACCGAAAATATGAATATCCGTGCTTCCTATTCCAGAACAATAGCCCGTCCCTCTTTTAAGGAATTATCCTTTGCTCAGATCATTGATCCACTTTCCAATCGTATTTTTAATGGTAGTTTGTTCACTTATTCGGATTGGGATGGGAACCTGATGGAAACCCGTATTGATAACTTTGACTTGAGATGGGAATTATTTCAGAGTAGAGGACAACTCCTTTCAGTGAGTGGATTTTACAAATCCTTTGATAATCCAATCGAATTGATACGTATCCCTACACAACAAACTTCATCTGAATTCCAGCCCCGTAATGTAGGGGATGGTCAGGTATATGGAGTAGAATTGGAGATCAGAAAGAGTTTGAGTTTTATAGCTCCAAGCCTTCAAAACTTTGGATTAAATTTGAATATTACACTAGTCGAGTCTCAGATTGAGATGACCGAAAGAGAGTTCAATTCCAGGGAGAACTTCCAGCGAGACGGAGAGGTAATTGATGATACCCGGGCCATGGCAGGACAGGCTCCATATGTAATCAATGCCGGACTAACTTACGCTAATCCGCAAATAGGCATGGATGCCGGTTTATTCTATAATGTAAAAGGCAGAACGCTGGAAATCATTAGTTCAGGTTTATATCCTGATGTCTTCTTCCGGCCGTTTAATAGTTTAAATTTCAGCTTGAACAAAAAACTGGGGAAAGATCAAAATACAGCAATTGACTTCCAGGTCTCGAATATACTAAATGCTAGATTGGAACGCGTTTTTTCTTCTTTCGAGGCAGAGGACCAATTCTTTAGTAGATTCAGTCCGGGGATATCTTTCAGCCTTGGAGTGAGTCACAATTTTTAATAATTGAATTTGACCTAATTAATGAAGCTCAATCTTGATCTTCTAAATAAAATACAAGAATACCTGAAGGGTATTTATTAAGATGCACTTGATTGTATTTACTCTTTAAAGCTCGAGGTTAATCTAGTCTCGGGCTTTTGCTTTTAGCCCAGTCCCCTTTTTACAAAGACTTATAATTCGCTTAATCCCAACGATACAATCCCTTTCTAATTTCGCATATTCTTTTACTTCAAAAAAACAAAACAATGAAACAAATCTACCCATGGATCGGGCTGCTCTTTGTTAGCCTGATATGCTCTGTTTCCCTATCTGCACAACAACTCAATCTCGAACATCTTTCTACGTATTCTACTGGCATTTTCGACGAAGGTGCTGCCGAAATCGTAGCGCATGACAAAGTCGGCAATCGACTTTTCTTTGTCAATGGAGATGCCAAAACCGTTGATGTGCTAGACATCTCAAATCCCGAATTACCGACCTTGGTTAATCAAATTGATATTACTCCCTACGGAGGTGGATTGAACAGTGTTGACATTTTCGATGGTCTTTTAGCAGTAGCTGTGGAAAATGATGATAAACAAGCGGATGGAGTAGTGGTGTTTTTTGATACCGAAGGTGTTTTTCTCAATCAGGTTGCCGCCGGAGCTTTACCTGATATGCTAATTTTTTCCGAAGATGGACAAAAAGTATTAGTAGCCAATGAAGGTGAACCCAATGATGATTATGACATTGATCCAGAAGGTTCTGTGACCATTATTGATCTTTCTCAAGGTGTATCAGATGCAACAAGTACAACCTTGACTTTTGAAATGTACAATGATAAAAAAGCATCTTTGATCAACAAAGGAGTAAGAATTTTCGGTAATGACGGGGCCGCATCGGTTGCCCAGGATTTAGAACCTGAATTTATTACTTTATCTCCCGATGGTACTCTTGCTTATGTTGCCTGTCAGGAGAACAATGCACTCGTTGTTGTTGATGTAGTACAGGCTGAAATACTTGATATACTGGCTCTTGGTTTTAAGGATCATCAAAAAGGCGCACCCAAACTAAGAGAATACTTCTTGAATGAAATTCCCTGGTTTGATGTATTCGATCTTGGTACTCCGGTATACGATGGAGCAGAAACAATTAAGCTTGGAGGTTTCTCCGGTTTGTGCTATGATCCACTTACTTCTACCGATAACCAGCTTTCCTTCTGGGCTGTTCCGGATCGGGGACCAAATGAATCTACTGTTGATGCCAACCTTTCGCAAAATTTACGTCCCTTCAAATTGCCAAACTACCAGGCCAGACTTGTTAAGCTCAACTATATTAAAAACCTGGATATGTTTTTCATCGATGCCAATCCTATCATGTTGAAAAGAGCTGATGGTGTGACGCCGATTTCCGGACGCGGAAATATTCCCGGTCACGATGAAATACCCGTTACCAGAACAGATGATACTCATTTTACCAATGTGGATTACTCTGTTGATGGCATAGATTATCACGCTTTGGACTATGATGCTTTTGGTGGAGATTTCGAAGGTGTGATCCGGGTAGTAAATTTCGATACAAAAGACTTTTCCTTCTGGCTATGTGATGAATATCGTCCGGCGATCTATCATTTTGATGAAAATGGGGTGTTGATCAACAGATTCGTTCCGGAAGGAACGGCGCAATTGGGAGATAATCCACAAGCTCCGGGCTTCTACGGGGATGAAACATTGCCGGCTGTTTATAACAAACGCAGAGCTAATCGTGGATTCGAAGCTATTGCCTACGACTATGATGAGAATATTATCTATGCTTTTATTCAAACGCCATTGTACAATCCTAGCTCAATCACCAGAAATAATTCTGATGTGATTCGTGTATTGGGGATTAATCCTGAAAACGGTCAGCCAGTTCGCGAATATGTTTATTTGTTGGAGCGGAACAGAGATAGTGGCGTTGGTTTATCAAGAGTTGATAAAATTGGAGATGCAGTTTATGCCGGGAATGGGAAATTCTACATTCTGGAAAGAGATTCTTCTACTCCTGATGATGGTGATACCGGAAAGAAATACATTTTTGAAATTAATATTAAGGGGGCTACAAATATTCTTGGAACGGCCCTTGCCACAAAAATGGATTCTAATGGCCCGGATGACAAGACACTTGAAATGATGTCAGCGGATGAATTGGTAGCCGCGGGTATCCAGCCGCTTTTCAAAAATAAAGTACTCAATTTGCCATCCATTGGATATTTGCCAAGTGACAAGCCAGAAGGTCTCGCTCTTATTCCCGGAGGTGATTTGGTCGTATTAAATGATAATGATTTTGGTCTGGCGGGTGCAGGAGTATCCGACAACTCTTCTATGGGATTCATTGAATTTCAAGGAAACTATGGATTTGATGCCAGTGATAAAGATGATGAAATTTCCATCCAGCCACGTCCGACTTTAGGGATGTACCAGCCAGATGCAATTGCTAGTTATAGCGTTGATGGAAGAACTTATATCGTAACGGCTAATGAAGGAGATGCCAGAGACTACGATGGCTATTCCGAAGAGGATCGCGTGGATGATCTGGTATTGGACCCTTTTGTTTTTCCCGATTTTGAAAACATGCAAAAAGAGGAAAATCTTGGTCGTTTGAAAACTACCTATGCCAATGGTGATCTTGATCTGGACGGTATGAATGAGTACATCTACTCCTATGGTGCACGATCTTTTTCCATATGGGATGAGTTTGGAAATCAGGTATATGATAGTGCTAATGAGTTTGAGGAACTCATTTTAACCATTGATCCGGATAATTTCAATAGCACTAATGATGATAATGATTCTAAGGATAACAGAAGTGATGATAAAGGAGTGGAACCGGAAGCAGTAACTGTGGCGGAACTGGATGGAAAAATGTATGCCTTCATCGGTTTGGAAAGAATGGGTGGTGTTATGGTTTATGATATAAGTGATCCGAAAGCGGCTTCTTTTGTGACCTATATTAACAATCGAAACTTCTCTGTGGACGCGGAATTGCCCGAAGCTGGTGATCTTGGCGTGGAGGACATTATTATCATCAAAGCAGAGGACAGTCCTAATGGTCAGGATTTGATGGTGACGGCTAATGAAGTAAGTGGTACGGTTTCTATTTTCACAATCGGAGAAGACGGGAACACTTTCGGCGGAGGACAAGCCGCATTTGCCAGTATCAACAGCGAAAATTTAAACGCTTTCCCTAATCCGTTTAAGGATGAATTCGAATTGACTTTTGATGGAAATGGAGCAGCTGTTACAATCAATTTGTACGACCAGTTCGGAAGAATGATCACTACGGTATTTGAGGGGACCGCCGATCCGGGAAAACAAAAGATCAGTGTTGATTTAACAGCCTTTGAATTGCCGAAAGGTATATACCTGATCAGTATCTTCAAAGAGGATCAGCCCGTAGAAACGATCTCCGTTTTGCGACAGGATTTCAGGTAAAATTAAAGCGGTCTTAAACTTTAGTTAACCTAAGAGAAATAAATTTGTAGTGTAATAATTAAGGAACGGAGGTTATATTTCAAGACTTTCGTTCCTTCTTTTAAAAAGAAAATTAACCATTTATCGACTCCCTTCTTATCCATTTTTGACTATCTCGCATCATAATGCTCTTGCCCGAAGGCTAAATCTCCCCGATTTAGTCTTCTGTTTTTTTAGTGGTTTATAAACCCATATCATATTCTCCATCAACCGGTCGATCTTTTATTTTGAGATAGTATTCAATTTCCTGTTCGATATAACGGGCATAGTCGACAGAATGAAGCTCTTTGACCAGATTTAAAGTCTTTCCATTTTGCAACTGCATATCGACCGCGTACGCATAAACAGGATTGCCATTTGTAGAACCGACAGTATATTTTCTGACAAAAATCTGCTTGACTTCAGTTGTACTGAAATGCCTGTCTTTTTGAATTAAAAAATTAATGGGTTTATGTGTTAGAGAAATTCTTTGCTCGTCAACGGTAATATAAGTTGTGTTTAGCATATAACCGGCGCTGGAATAAATTAAATAAATGCCTGCCAGTATGAAAGGAATCATAAAAGCCAGCATAAAATAACCACCGGCAAAAAAAGCAACGAGCGTAAATATGCCTATAAAAACATTCCAGAAAATCGCGAAAAAAAGAGTAAAAGTTTTGGCAGAACGTCGCCACTTAATCATGATCTCCAGTTCACGCATTAAATGAAGGACTTCGATCCCCGGAGGGATTACAATTTCCTTTCGATAACGTGCCGGTAGATCACCAGAACCTTTGATTTTATCATTAAAGTCAAAAACATTGCTACAGCTTTTACACTTGGCAATAGTCTTAAGGATGTTGATGTCATCGGCGAAAATGGGAGCTCTGCATGCTGGACAATTGAGATGCATGGTACAGGATTTGAAGTTTTGTATTCAGGTGTCGAAATCCATAATTATTTCACTATTTCCAAACCACCTTATTGCTAATACCAAAAATAGGTCATTTTTAAATTAAAAAAATAATAATGGGAAATTTACAATGTTTTAATATTAAAAAATCAAATTGAATAAAATTAAAATACATTATGCAAACACTGAAAAAAATCTGTATGTCCGTTTTCAGAATAATTGTAAAGCAATGGAAAGAAGAAATTTAGAAATCGTCATATTATCGGATGTACACCTTGGAACTTTCGAATGCCATAGCAAAGAATTGCTTAATTACCTCAGGCATATCCGGACGGAAATATTAATTTTAAACGGAGATTTTATAGATAGCTCTCTGCTTAAGAAAAATAATTTCTCTAAAAAACACGCAAATATAATTCGCGAAATTCTGGATATGGCTTTTCAGGGAACGAAAGTATATTATATCACGGCTAATCGCGAAAAAATATTCAAACAGTTTTCCCAATTTTCCTCCAACTCTATTGATGTTCGGGAAAAACTGGAATTACAACTCAAGGGCAAAAAATACTGGATTTTTCATGGAGATTCCAATTATATATTTTTCAAATATTCTTCTTTTTTAATTTCTATCGGGAGCCGTATGTATGGCCTGTTGTTGAGAAGTGATCGAATTATTAATAAATGGAGAACGTCACTGGGGAAAGTTCGTATGTCTTATGCCGGCAGGATAAAAAACCGCATCAGACAATCGGTAAAAGCAATTAGCGATTTTGAAGAAACGGCGGTTCAACTCGCCAGGGAACAAGGCTATGATTATGTAATTTGCGGACATATCCATCAACCGGTTATTAAAACATTTGGAAAGGACGGAGAAGGATCGGTGACCTATATGAATTCCGGGGATTGGGTGGAAAATCTGACGGCTTTGGAATACAGCTATGGCCGGTGGGAATTACACAAATACGATGAACTGGATTATGCGATGATCAATCCTAAATTACACGTTCGGTCAAAATCTGTTAAAACCGAAGAAATACTAAGGGATGAAAGATTTGGATCAATTATTGAAACAGATAATCAGTTGGGTAATCGTGTCGTTGGAGAATGATTCCAAAAGCAGCTATTATCCACATTTAATTAACTCAAACCGAAGCTCATGGGAAACCTTACTTTAGATAAATCCAGGTATCAGGCATATAGCGGTGGCAAACCTTTGAATCTCGAACCAAGAGAATTTGACATCTTATGGCTACTTGCTGAGAAGCCAGAACGTATCTATAAAGAAAATGAATTGTATAGCGAACTAAAGAAGGCACATCCACAACTGGAAAAAAGTCCTTTCCGAAAATATATTCATCAATTGCGCTATAAACTCAACCGAAAGTTTATTCAAATCATCGATGAGAACCGCTATCGAATGGCCTACTAACTTTGAATAAACAGGTTTTTATTTATAAAAATGATTTAAACGTTTTCCTCTAAAATACTTTCCAGATCTGCGGGCGAATAATTGACCGATTTTAGGGTTTTATTATCGCCATTTCGATATACGAGATAAACCTCTCCCGATTTTTTATAATAACTGTCTACTCCGTCTCTGGCTTTATAATATTCCATCGTTGCAATAGCTTCTGCTTCTGACTTGCAGGTTTTACTCATATTCGAGCGTTGTACTTCATCGAAAAGTGCTTTAAATTTTTCACCCAGACCAAATTCTAATACGGCTCCCGAAAGTACATATTGTATATCACAAAGCGCATCTGCAATTTCTATAATATCTTTTTCTTCGATGGCTTCCTGTAATTCTTTGAGCTCTTCCGCGATCAGTGCCACCCGGAGTTTGCAGCGGTCTTCGGAAGGAACGGTTGGTTTTGAAAGCACCGGATGTTGAAAAGTTCGGTGAAACTCTGCTACCTGATTAAGTGCATCTATCTTATCCATTGATTTTAGTTTTGTATCCATGCTACAAAGGTACTTCTTTTTTAGAAGGATAATAAAATAGAAAGCAAGAGGAATAGGGATAAAATTAACATTGTACTAAAGGGGAATTCGTTAAGAAGCTTTAATTTAGCTTTATTAAAAACTACCCTTATGAAAAAACTTATACTTCTCTTGCTCTTTTTTTCCAGTGTACATTTTTTGTCTGCACAAACTATTGCCGAAATCCAGGGAACAGGTGCGGCAACACCTTATGCCAATCAGACCGTTACGACTAATGGTATTGTGACGGCTGTTGATGGAACCGGATACTTTATTCAGGACGGAACGGCTGTACGCAGCGGCATCTATATTTACGATCAGGATAATACGCCTACTTTGGGAGATGAAATAGAACTTACAGGCACTGCCGTTGAATTTCATGACCTTACCGAAATAAAAGATATTACTGCTCTAAGCGTACTTTCATCGGGAAATGCCTTGCCGGCACCGATTGTACTCAGTACCGCTGCTATTAATCAGGAAGATTATGAAGGTATGCTGGTTCGGGTTGAAGATGCCACTTGTACCAATTCGGATTTGGGTTTTGGAGAGTTTGAATTAAACGATGGAAGCGGAGCAGCCAGAGTAGATGATTTGTACTTTTTATTTAGCGCTACGGAGTCTGTGGCTTATAATGTAAGCGGGCCTTTATATTATTCTTTTGATAATTATAAAATCGTGCCGAGAGATGCGAATGATATAGAAATAACTACTCCTCTTTATCTTACGAAAGAACCAGTAGAAACAGATTTGACTACCGCCACGATTACTGTCGAATGGGAAACGAATATTCCGGCTAATACGGTCATTGAGTACGGGCTTACGCCTGCCTTGGAGCTCGGAGAACTTGTTTCATCTGCATTGGAGACTGAACATTCGCTAGTACTGGAAAATCTTCAACCTGGAACAATTTACTATGTCCGGCCTTATTCGGAGGCCAATGGATTTGTGACTCCTGCTTCAACCCTGCTTATGGCGACGGTTTCCGAGAGCTCGGGAACAATCAGGGTTTATTTCAATCATGAAGTGGATTTATTTGAAGCGACCGTTTCGGAAGCGATTTATACCCCGAATATTATCGATACGATCATTTCCTATATTGACCTGGCTACATCTACACTTGACTTTACGATGTACGAAGCTCAAAACGAAGCAATTGTCGATGCACTTAATGCTGCATACGATCGCGGAGTGGCCGTAAGAGTGATTTCGGATGATGAAGGTGATAATGATGTATTGATCAATAATCTGAATCCTGCGATTCCTGTCCTGGAGGGCAATGCGGAAGGAATTATGCACAATAAATTTATGGTCGTTGACCGTGAATCTGTAGAAGATACCTGGGTGCTTACGGGCTCCATGAACCATACAGTTGCCAACCTTGGCTGGGATTATAATAATGTAATCTGTATTCAGGATCAATCCTTAGCTAAAGCTTATACTTTGGAATTTGAAGAAATGTGGGGAAGTACCACCGATCAGCCGGATGCCAATAATGCGAAATTTGGTTCGGATAAAACAGATAACACTCCTCATCATTTCAGGATTGACGGGATTAAGGTAGAATGCTATTTTTCTCCTTCCGACGGTGTTGCCAACCGACTGGTTCAGGCGATAGATGCCGCTGAAAGCGAATTGGCTTTTGCAATTTTGGTTTTTACGGAAAACAGCCTGGGAACTGCTGTGAAAAATGCCTATGACCGCGGAGTGGATGTAAAGGGAATTATTGACTATGTAGAGTTCAATGGTAGTGAGTACCAGTATTTATTGGATAATAATATTGATGTTCAGGATTATCAAAATGCAGATGGTTCTACATGGCCGAACGGGCCAACCTTACACCATAAATATGCAATCATTGACTATGCGGAAGGAAGTGTCAATCCTTTATTGATTACCGGCTCCTATAACTGGACCGCTTCAGCGGGCTCTATCCACGATGAAAATACGCTCTTGATTTACGATGCTGAAATCGCTAACTGGTATCAACAGGAATTTTGGGCCCGGTTCTTCGGAGTGGTTTCGACAAATGAGCTTTATGTAGTTGATCAGCTGAATATTTTTCCAAATCCGGCAGAACATAGTTTTACTGTAGATTTATCCGAAGCAGCCAATCTTGAGGTCTATGATTTGTCGGGGAAAATCATGTCTTCCGTAAAACTGGATGAAGGAACCCAAACGGTTAATATCTCCCAACTTCCGGAAGGAAATTATATACTGAAATTTAGAGCGGGAAAAATGAATTATATAGAAAGATTATTGATAATTAATCGCTAGGCATTATCGTGGGTTTAATGGTAGAAAATTTGTATATTATATTAGATTATTATATACTCACATCATAAAACCTGTTCGTTATGAAGCATTTAGTTCTTTGTGTTTCCCTGTTATCTGGGTTTGCGAAGATAGATCGATCTTCAGAAACGTTGGAGTTAGATATTCCTGAAAGTATCCACCTATCTTTTGTTGAATCAGAAGAATTGGCTAAGAGTACGAATGTTTTGGTAAAACATGCAAAGATAGAGGTGTGTAACCGATGGGAAGAGCTGGTTTTCAGGTCAAACGATTTTAAAGATTTATACAGACTACTCGAAAATATAACCGAAAAGCCCAAGGAGGCTCTTTTCTTTTCTATTAATCATACTTTGAATAATAGTGCTGAAAAGCTGAACCCCTCTGGCTTCCCGGAGACCGGGTAGAAATAAATATCGAAAACAAAGGAAAGGCGTTTTAGCATTATCATAGAGCTGGAATGCCTTTTTGTTATTTTTGAAACATAAAAACATCTTTTTTCGCTCAAACTCTGTTTATATGCTATTTTTTAGGACCGTAATTTCCTTTATAAAAGATAAAGAATACCGGGATTTACTATTTACTACAATGGTCATTCTCGGAATGGGAAGCGTTGTATATCACTTTCTGGAAGGTTGGAGTTGGGTCGATAGTCTTTATTTTTCAGTTATTACCCTGACTACCATTGGTTATGGAGATTTCTCACCACAAACCGATGCCGGCAAATTATTCACTATTTTTTATATCGTAATTGGCCTTGGTATCATTCTTAGTTTTATCAATACCATTTATTCGCATTATCAGAATGTAAAGACGAAGAGGAAGTCTTGATTTTGTCTACTATTCTTCCGCATAAATCGCTCTTAGCACTCGTTCCATTTCCTGCTTAAAAGGTTTGGAATCTCCTTTGTAATTATTGTGCATAAAACTAAAAATCAGAAGCTTCCCGCTTGCCGTAATCAAATAACCGCTCAGACAATGATTATTGCTTAAAGTACCGGTTTTTGCAAAGACAAAAGGCTTGTCTTCTCTGGCGTACCAATCTTCAATCGTTCCCGAAACTCCGCCTGCAGGAAACAGGTGAAACAGGCCTTCTTCGGGAATCTTCTTCCGAATTTTATCTAATAAATGAACAATTGACCTTGGTGTAAACAGATTATATCTGGACAGTCCGGAAGCGTCCGCCCATATTGGTTCATCGGGCAGATCGAATAATAAACTATCTGTAGCATATTCAATTATTTGTGCTGTTTCGAGATTGCCAAAAACAGCATCACTACATAGCAAAAGTAACTGCTCGGCAATGAAATTATCGCTTTCCTGTAGAAGTCTTCGATAAAGCGTATCAGCGGCTACGCTATAGATATATTTGCTGTTTTCGTGAATAAGCGGATAATCTGGCAGGAGACCTATAGGTTTATTAATATCTGCAGTGACGAGGTTGATGATCAGTTCATCGGAGTAAATAAAAGGATGGTCATTGGCATAGGTTTGGGATTGCATGACTTTGTTGTACTCGAAAATATTATAATCGCTGATTCTTTTTAAACTATTTCCTTCGAGTGAATCATTGAGCGAAAAGCTACTGGAGAAATAACCGGGCTCTACCCGAAAGTAGGGATCCTGCTCTTCCTTGTCTACTTTGATCACATTGCCGTGATAAGGGAGTGCTGCTTTTTCTGCTTGGTAGTAAAAATAATAATCATCCCATTGCCAGCCCGAACCGAATCGATGATCTTTAAAGTTGGCAGAACTAAAGAACAGCTTTTTCTTTTGCCTTTTTAAAAAATTAAAAACCCGATCATTGCTTGATAAATAAGGATGGGCCAGAGAGGGGTCTCCCGTCCCCCAGAAAATGACAGAATCCCCGGTTTCCAGATAGCGAATACCGGGAATAGAATCACCTAGCAAATTCAGACAAGTGTAAAGTGTTAATAGTTTAGTATTGGAGGCCGGATTAAAATACAAATCTCCATTTTTGCTGTAAAGTACCTTCTCTTCTTCAGGGTCGAATAAGTGAAAACCTGTAAAGCTCTTTTTAAAAACTGGCGAATCTTCAATGATTTGCTGATATCCCGATAGCTTTGATCGCTTTAGTTTTTTAGCATTACTACAGGATAGCAGACCGAGTAAAGAGAGACTTAATGATAAAAGTAGTATTTTGCTCAATGTGTTTGCTGTTTAGATTTTTATAAAATGAAATATATACTTTTTGCATTACTCTTTTTCCAAAGCATTCAGATCAATGCTCAATTTGACTATTCGATAAGTCTGGAGGAATATCAGCAAGCTCGGCAATCCGTTTTTTTATTAAAAAATGAAGCGGTCAAAATTCCCTTATCCAATACTGATGCTCAGGAGCTAAACTATTATGCCTTTGGAGACGATGCTGCCTTTCACGAACAGATAAATCTGTACTACCCGGTCAAAAAACTGGACTGGTATGCTGTCTCTTCAAATAATCGTCCGAAGCTGATTTTTATTGACCTTTCTTTTATCGAAATTCCGGAAAAGCTGCGTGAGGAAATAGAATCTGTGATCAAAACTTCTGAAGCGATAACGCTAGTCTCTGGTTCTGAAAATAGCTTCCGGGCACATCCCCTGAACTTTTCAAATTGTAGCCATTTAATCTATACAAATAATACCGGAAAGTTACAACAATCTTTGGCGGCCCAGCTACTTTTTGGAGGAATAAGTACAGAAGTCCGGCTCGAAAATGATTTGAATGAGACCTATAAAAAAGGGGCGGGATTTCAAACCGGGGATAGTATTCGTTTGTCTTTTGCTCCGCCCGAGTACGTTGGAATAGATCGTGCGATTTTGGAAAAGGGGATTGATCGCATTGCTCAAATGGCGATTGATTCTGCAGCTTTTCCTGGCTGTCAGGTTTTGGTTGTTAAAGATGCTAAAGTGGTGTATCATCAAACCTGGGGATTTCATACTTTCGAGCAAGGGCGAAAGGTTACTCGAGATAATATCTATGATTTTGCTTCGGTGACTAAAATCACTTCGGCTCTGCCCGCTTTGATGCAGTTACATGGAGCAGGAAAATTTGATCTCGATGCTCCGTTCAAAAAGTATTTTCCAAAATTTGATAGATCAAATAAAGCGGAACTATCCCTTCGCTCCATTTTAGCACATCAGGCCCGTTTGAAACCCTGGATTCCTTACTGGCGAACTACCATCAAAAAAAATGGCAAATACAAATGGAAAACTTTTAAAAGGAAAAAATCACGTCGTTTTCCGATCCGCATTACCGATCAACTTTTTTTACATAAAAATTATAAAAAGAAAATTTACAGAGCCATTAAAAAATCTCCATTAAACGAAAAAGCAGAATATAAATACTCGGGCTTATCTTTCTATCTCTGGCCGGAAATTGTGACCCGGATGGCAGGCAAAGATTTTGAAGCTCATCTAAAAAAAGCATTTTACCACAAAATCGGAGCGAGTACCATTACGTATAATCCCTACCAGCATTTTCCTCTGGAGCGAATTGTTCCTACGGAAAACGATACTTTTTTTCGCATGGAGCAAATCCACGGTACGGTACACGATGAAGGCGCCATCATGATGGGAGGGGTATCGGCTAATGCCGGGCTTTTTGGTACGGCACTCGATCTGGCTAAACTCATGCAGCTCTATCTCAACGAGGGAACTTATGGAGGGGAGCAAATCATTGCAGCTGAATCGGTCCGCGAATTTACCCGGTGCCAGTATTGTGAGGCGGGTAATCATCGGGGGCTTGGCTTTGATAAACCGCTGATTGAATACGATCCGCAAAAGAGTTCCGTAGCAAAAGATGCCGGTCCGGCCTCTTACGGGCACTCCGGCTATACCGGAACGTTCACCTGGGTGGATCCCGAACATCAGCTTATTTACATCTTTTTTTCCAATCGGGTATACCCCAGCAGAGACAATCGAAAAATCTATCAACTCAATATACGTCCGGATATTCATCAGGTGATTTATGATTCTTTTTTAAAAGAGAATGGCTAGAGGAAGATAGTTTTTTATAGATTCTGTAGAAAAACGGCAGCATCGGTTTTTACTTGTAAAATGCTTTCGTTAATAGTAGAACTGCTATTCTTGCCTGCAGATTCCAGAGCTTTAGAACATGTATCTGTACAATTGCTTAGCAACAACATGGTTGGTGGACTCTGAATCCGCAATAACAATATCAATTGCTTTAGTATCTTGATCTTCTTGTGTAGTACTAATCTTATATCCTTCATCATATCCGGATACTTCTTTTTGTTTTAATGCTGATTCTAAGGTCTCAACCCCTTCTTCGTTTCGTACCGTATTTTCTGGATTACCACCTGTTAGTATTGTACCATCTTGATTACCATCATCCTTAGCATCTTGGTTTATAGTTGAATTGGAAGTTTTCAGATTGCTGGGGTAGGGTTACTAATTTGCTGTTGGAAAAAAAATAGCGAATCAAGTCTTTACTCTGATGGATACTTTTGTCAAATAGGCCTAATTACAAAGTTATAATGTAAAAGCCCCGCCCAAATTGGCGAGGCTCTTGTACTTTTAATTCTTTGTAGCGTATCTTCAATTTCAGTCAGAGACCCTTGACCAATGAATCAGTTGGGAAGACTCTCGATAATAGGACGCAAACTAGTGGTCATTTTTGAAGACTTCTGTCAACGGGGGAGTTTTCCTCACTCTGTTCATAAATTTAAAGTTGAACAATAGAAAAAATAACAAACCCGTAGTCACAATTATCCAATATCTAAAATCAAAATCTAGTTTTGAAATTATAAGATAGTAATCTCCCTTTTTTAATCGAATAAACCAAGTTATTAGGTTATAAATAACATGTACAAAAACACAGTAAATAAAACCATACTTGATATAAGTAAGACTTAACAGTACACCAAGCAAAAACATTAATATCAAAACATTATAATTTATTCTTTCTATATTGATGTGTATCAATGAAAAAAATAAACTAGAAAGAGTTATAATTATCCATTCATTCCAATTATTTTTCATCAGTATTTTTCCCATTATGAAAAAACGAAATACTAATTCTTCTAATAGAGGAACTAGGATAACAAAGTTTAATAATCTGAATAAATTCTCATAAATGTTTAATTGATTGTTAGATTGGGGAACAACCAAATCTTTGAAAATATGTTCACTCCAAATAATCGGATCTATCATAACCCTAAAAAGTAAGACAACTACAAACAATTTAACGAATATCCAGATTTTCACCCTTTCAAATAAAGGCTCACCTTTGAAGGCAAACCTAAATAATACTGCAATGAAAAGACCTATAAAAAGATAAACTATAGTATCAATACCTCCTAAAAAATTTGGATTATAGTCCAATACTATCATACCTATTAACTCATACCCAATAATGCTTAGATATACTAGGGCAAAGTGATATAAGCAAGTAACAATTATTGATAAAAAAATATTTCTCAATTGTAATAAAATTTAACCCCCACCAACTTTATCATTTTCATTTTTTAAACTATCAATTGTTTTCTGTATTGAACGTGCCCTTTTTTTCATCTCATTTTGATGAATTCTTATCGATTTTTGAAATTGTTCCCTGCCTCTATCTTGGCCATGAGCTCCTCCTTCTAGACGATCTACGGGGTCGTTTAATACTTCAGGAATATCTAATATTTCTACTCTTCTATCCGCTGCTTGAATTTCAGTATTTTCCTTAGTAAGATCTTGTTCTAAATTTGCAATAGCATCATTTCTAGCATTAATATCACCCTGGTGCCCATCGTTGATTACTAACTCATCACTAGGATTAACGTTCAATTCATAATAATCTTGATTATTAATATCATGCAGTAATCCTACTCCATTTTCTACACTTTTAAAAGCCTCACGGTTGTCCAAAACAATAGAAAACCAATTTATTTCACCACCTTTCAAGTATTGAGAATAATTTTCATTCAAATCCTGAGCAATTTGGGTCGGTCCTTGACCTGCTTCTACAGTATAGCCAACAAGTCTTCCGTTTTTAATTATCGGATCATCTTGGGGTGCTCTACCATCCGGGTCAATAAAACGAAGTGGATTATTAAAAGTATAGTTATAAGGTGACCAACTTGCCATTGATTCCACTAATGGATCAACCGCATTCCAACGTGCTATTGCAGGATCATACCACCTCGCTCCATAATCCAACCAATCCAATCCGAAGTCACTGTTTAACTCCTTGCCGTTATACAAATACCTGTTCTCGGGCTCATTAACCGTTTCTTGCCAGGGGCCATCCATCGTCATTCCGAATAGATGACTGAACGTTCCCTTTAGGGGCGATGTCCTGTGGACATTGGAGAGAAGGAACCGTATTGCGGCCGGGAAGCCAGTTTTCCTGAAGGATTTCAGTATAGTCTACACTAACAGGAAAACTTCCGCCTCCCTCGTTAAAAGGTTGAAGATAACCATCTTTATTTAAATAAATTTAAATGTTCTATCGAAGTAGCTTCTAAACTGGCTGATGCGCTTGGTGTAACGATCGACTATTTAATCAAAAATGGTGAGTATGAGCAGCTTGATACACATACACTTAAGCGACTGAAAGAGGTGGAAAAACTTCCTCAAGACCTCAAGGATAAACTTTACTTTTTTATTGATATGACTGTCAGAGATTTTAAGGCTAGTAAAGTTTACTCATCCTAAAATCACAAACGCCCTGCATTCCTGCAAGGCGCTCGTTTCTCTTTTTACTTTGTAGCGTATTTAGATTCAATCAGAGATTAAATCCAGCGGTCAGTTGGAAGACTTTCGTCAACAGAGGCTCGGAAGATTTCAATCGATACAACTTTTCAGAGTAAAGTATTTACTAGATCTGAGCTTTCCTTTTTTTATTTTCCATTGTAAGAGATCTTCATTATACCTAAATTCTTGAGCCATTCTTACAACCCACTCTCCTCCAGATAATTCTTTCTTAAAAAAAGAATAACCGGTAAAATAAATTTCAATGGTATGATTAATTCTTGCATTTAAAACTGTATTGATATACCCTCTAGAGTCAGTAACATGTTCAACTCCATTGATTCGAACTAAAGCTCCAGAAATTGGTGACTGATTTATTAGATCCATAACATGGATAGTTATAAATTCATCACTTTTATTTTTTAATTCAATTGAATTATTATATGGAACTAATTCTAGTTTATTTCTCTTTACTTTAAAATTTCCTCTAATAGTATCAGTTAGCATTGAAGTATTTATGTAATATTCAAACTTGCCATTTTCTGGTTCTAATAATAACTCTTTACCTTTATTTGAATCTAGACCTACATAACAGACTTCTAGTTTCTTCGTACAAGAAAACAAAAAGAGAAGAGAGTATAGAATAATTTTTATTTTCATATTTGTTAAAATTTTCTCCATCCTCCAGTCATAAACCTTGGTATATAACCTGCTGCATTTTGAGCACTAATTTCACGTTTATAAACTGCAGCATTTTTATAATTACTAAGGGTTAAAGATTTCGTAGACAAATGTCTATATGATATGCTAGAACTAACAAAACCTACAACATCAGAAACTTGATTCGTAGTATTAGTACTAAACATGTTCTGTCTTCTAAATGCTGCATATTCATCTGTTTGATCATAGAATATTCCAGCATGACCGTCACGCTTCAAATCTAATTCTTGGTTTAAATATTGGTAGCCATGTAATAACTCATGAGCAATTCGTTGCCTCTGCGTCCAAGGACCTGAGGTTCCAATATTTATATCTATTTCATTGGTGGTATTATTGAATGAAATATTTCCTCCTCCACTTGAACTAGAAATATTAGCCCCCATTCTAATTCTAAAAATATCAGGTGCACTTTCTAAATCATTTAATTCTCCTTGAATTTGCACATAAGCATTTCCATCACGTTTCTTTTCTCTTCTATTAACTCGCCATTTTGAAAACAAACCTCCTTTATCTTTTATTCTTTGGGTTTTATTATCATAAGCAGCAACTTTACCATCTACTATTTTTTTGTAGTCATTGTACGCTGCTTGCTCTGCTGCTCCCGCAAACTTTACTGTATCTCCTAGCATATCACTATATAGAATCGGATTGTTGCCCATGCCAGAGTATACAGATTGAGAGTAAGTATATTTTGGATCAACTTGCATCCATCTACCTATTGCAGGATCATAAGAACGGAAAAATGCCATATCCCAATTTAAGTCTAAGTCGTCACAATGCTCCATCCCATTAAACAAATACCTGTTCTCGGGCTCATTAACCGTTTCTTGCCAGGGGCCATCCATCGTCATTCCGAATGGATAGTAGTGGTTTTCCTGAAGGATTTCAGTATAGTCTACACTAACAGGAAAACTTCCGCCTCCTTCGTTAAAAGGTTGAAGATAACCATCTTTATTTAAATCGGCAAATACTACTCTAGTATTGCCCAAATGATCCTTTAAAAAATATTCATAATTTAATTTAGGACCATCGTAGGTAGCTCTTCCTTCCTGATGGTAGATAGCTTCAATACTGCCTTCATTATATTCTATACCATCAACGTACTCTTGTCTAACTACTCCGTTTACTACTTTTTGCAGCTTATTTCCAAGCGCATCGTAGGTAAAGCGAATCGTCGATCCGGTCTCCATGAATGTAATAATCAGAGGCAGGTTTAAATAATTGTATACAATCGTCATTTTCTTGTTTTGATCAACCTTCAGGTTTCCGGCAGCATCGTATTCAAAATCTCCACCAGCCCCTTTGTAGCCAAACGCTTGATTACTATTTTCAGTGATATTTCCTAAACGGTTTTCAGTATTATAAGTATAGACTAAATTATCTATCTGATCGTAATCATAAGAAAAGAGGTTCAATCCTTCTTCACAAATCTCAGTAACACCTCTTCGGGTCAGCCACTTGATATTCCCTTCGAGATCATAGTCCATTTCTACCCCGTACTTATTATCCAGAGAGGCTAAACCTGTTTGTACGTCTTTATATAAACCCTGATTCAAACGATCCAGCGGATCGTACCAAAAACTGTAATTTTGTACCGCCTTTCCGGCCACTTTCCAGGTCAAGCCGGAAATGTTTCCGTTGAATTGTCCGGGAGATTCGGTATAATCATCCCCGGTACCGTAGCTAATTTCCATAGCAAAAAGATCAGGGTTATTGATATCGTATTCTGGCTCTGGCGTTATAGAGGTCGTATTTTTCCAACTCAGGGATAATGATTGTTCCACGGCATCTACAAAATCATTTTGAACCTGCGCAGAAGTAATCCCGGCAGTATTTAGCTCTGCAATCAACAAGACTTCAAGGCTGTCTAAGACTGCTAAACTGGTATTTGCATTGATCCAGTAATTATACATATCGATTTCCATAGTGTGGGTAGGCGTATGATTACTAATACTATCCGTCCCTACAATTTGTGTACTTTGTTTTTCTACAATTTTAAAAGCTTGATTATGATCAAAATACTTGGACTTTTCATTTACTTTGATCAATGAAGCTTTTGTTCCGCTACTTAACTCCGCATAGTTATAATCAATGGTTACTTTAATGGGCTTAATTGCATCCAGACTTAAGGGACAAGTTGAACAATCGCTATAGCCGAGATTGGTACACCGGGTACAGGGGGCATTATCAAAAGCACAATTTGTACAATTGATTATCCCCAACTCCTGACAAGTTGTACATTCATCCTGTAAATTCCAGTAAGGACAGTCATTACAATTATATCCATTTCGATTACACAGGTCGCATATCTCCGAGGAAGTTGTGGATGGACCGGTACAATTCGTCTCATCAAAAGCGATAACTGTTTTATCGGATAGTACAACAGTATTAAATGGAATTGCACTTTGGCTGATCGTAATGTAAGCGCCTCCTTCTATGGTGATGTTTACTCCACTGTGCAGGATACCGTTTTGGTTCAACCAGTTTTCCAGATCAATTTCCATTTGTGCCATTTCGTAAAGGGCATAGGGATATGCGGGCAAATCGACCAGTTCACCACCGTTGGCATAGATGCCAATGATTTGTCTTCCTCTGTCAAAAGTCACATAAGCGGTATAATCACACTTGTCACAAGTTGGAGTCAAGACACATTCCGGGATATTTTCGTCATCAAAACCTTCACTTATTTGATTAATATTAGTTAACCAGCCTCTGGAATTATAGCCGTATTTGATGTTTTGTAATAAGGAGTTGTTTTCATCTTCTCCGAATAATAATTTTTTAATTATTTGATCTCCATCATTATAATATAATTGACTTAATTTAAACATTGGGTTATCATTGACCTGATGCCTTGTCAAATTTAGTCTTAGGCGATTATCATATTCATTTACTGTTTTTACAATAACGTCATCACCATAAGTAGTTGAATGTAACAAAGAATTTGAAGTCAAATTATCTGCATTATTATAACTAAAGTTTGAAATATTGCTTCCTCCTATGTAGTTATCCGCGCTTTCATTAATTATTCTACCAAAACCATCATAAGCATATTCCGTAACTAGCCAATCATCAGTACCTAGAACCCGGACATTTTGACTGCTCATTTTTCCGAAATAAGCACTGAATTGATCTCCATTGTTGAAATCGTAAAAGTTTTGAATAATATCATTAGCCGAACTTGTTTCTCCATCAAGTGAAACAGTTTCCAGTCTATCATAGTCATCATAATATAAATATTCGATGTGTCCGTTCGGCCTTCTTTGGGTACGCATGAGGTCATTGTCATAATATGTATAAGAATATTCTCCTTCCCCTGGAATCGTTTTATCTTTCAATCTGTTATTGGAGTCGTAATTGTACGAATAAACCCTTCCAAGAGGCGTTGTTACAATCGAAATATTTCCAAAATTATCAAATTCATAATTAGTAATACCTCCTAAAGGATCGACATTCCTAACTGTTCTTCCAAAACCATCAACCAATGTATAAGAAATATGTACATTTTCATCTGTAAAAATTTGCTTGTAAAATCCTTCTTCTGCATCGTAATGCATTTCTGTAAATGAACCATCCGAAAAAGTCTCTTTGATTGTACGATTTAGGGGCGAAGGTTCATATTCAAAACTTGAAGTTCCACTTGGTAGAATTGATTTTTCAGCAACTCGCTGGAACTCATCATATACATAACTTTCTCTGGTAACTCCATTAATGCTGTTGGATATTAATCTACCTAGACCATCAAATGACTGTATAGATTTTTGTGTAGGCGTGCCATCAGGAAAAGTTGTAGTCGTAGCAATTTGATTAGCTCCACCGATGGTATAAGTATTAGTAGTTACGGACTTCGTTCCCAATAATCCATTTACCGTTTGCGTCTTGAGTCTTTGGAGATCATCATATGTGTAACTGATTGAAGTTCCATCAATATTTCCAGATGTTTGCAATAGCCTTGAATCTTCAAAATAGTCAAATATCCATGTCCAACTGATATATTGTTTACTTTGTAAAAGTCCTTCTTTAGGAGACCCCGAAGGGTACCAGGAGTATATTTCAGGATAATCATAATCTTCTTTTTGGTAGCTATCAGGATAATGGTCGTTGTCAATATAAGAAAAAGTACCAATTAAATTTAATCCAGATGAGCCTTCAACCTGATATATTTTCTCTGGTAGAATTTTATTTCCTACCATTTTATATTCCGTTTTATTTCCACTGGTTATACTGCCTGTTACTAAGGTTATTAGAGGTACTCCGGTCATTCCTCTCGCTATCATTTCGTTTTTAAGTGGATAATTACTCAACACATCATGGGCATAACTTATATTAGTAGTTTGACTTACGCCAGGAGCAGTGGCAGTTGCCACAATCAGGTTTAAATGCTCTGGACTATATTGATAACTATTTGAAGATATTAATGGATTTTCTCCTTGTTCGTTATACTCAGTTGTTGTTGATGAATCTAAGTAAAACCATTGTGAAAGTACATCATAATAATGTATAGCATATTGCTCTATTGCCCTAAAAATTGGAATTATATCACCGTTGGAAGAAGTTGTGTATAAATAGGAGTTTTCACAAGGGTGATCAAATATTTTGGCAATATTTGCTGCTTTAATATTATATTTATGATGTTCGTCAAAATGATAGGTGTTTTTTGTTTTTTTTAAGAGTATATCATTTGAGTTATATACTTTTTGCTCTAACAACAATCCAGATTTCCAACTCATATCTGTCCACGGTGTTGACAATATTGCTTCAATTTCATTCCCAAAGTCTGGATGAAAATATCCATCTGGAATGGGTGGTTTCTTATCAGGAGTAATTAAAAATAGATGATGTATTTTACCATTCTCTCCGTTCTCTCCATAAATTTCTGTTACTTCTTCATAATTTACTACATTTCCAATATTCGAATTTAACTGTAGATAACTTGAAGACTTAGCAACTTTCGAATCACACTCATAAAGTTCTAAACAAGAAACGGGAGGAATGCTTTGGTAAGCGATCTGCCTGCTTTTAGAGAAATATAAAGGAGGACGCCCCATAGTGACTCCACTAGAAAGGTTGTCGCAATTTGCCTCAACTTGAGAATAATCAATTTTTTTAATGCTTACATTTTCGTTATTGTCATTGGTCTCCAATCTACTTACTCTAATCCCGCCTATAGGTTGATTAATGACTAAATCATCATGTCTTTCTAAATAAATTATTTTAGCAAAAGCACTTTCTCCATAAGGATAATCAGGAAGTGCCGGACCATTCTCAACCCTTGCAGTAATTTTATAATTGCCTGCCGGCAATTCTTCTATTGCAATGCCTTCAAGAGTGATGGGTGCTTGAGTATCATATCCTCCCCAAAATAAGCCAGGATGAGAATTACCTGCATCTGTGGGGACTATAGATAATTCAGCACCATAGACACTAGTCATGACCACCTTATAATCAACAGTCACATCTTGAGGGATATCTAAATAAATAGATGTTTCTACAGAATATGGTTGAGGAGGACTATTATGAGGATTTGACCAATCTGCCAAAATTGTTTCTGAAGTTTTTTCCCAATAAGGCTCGTCACTACAAACAGGAACACTATTGCCTTCATAAAAAACTTTTTTGACAGCTCCTGTAGGATAAATAATCTTACTTAAGGTACCGAAATTACTATAATCATGATTCACTTCTCGATTAGCTCCGGTTAAATTTAATTGATAATTCACATTAAGGTCTTCCAGATAAGGTGTAAAATAATTACTATAAGAATTAGCAGGCCCATTATAATATCCCCAGTGATCTTGATTAAAAGAAAGCCGGGGAGGGAGTTTATCCCCATTTAGATAGGAGAATTCATAAGGAGGTAGTGTTGTTCCATCATGACCTCTTTCTGTTATGGACTTTAAATACATTCTTTTTCTAGAGGGCTGATTATTACTGATATTATTTTGAGTTGAAGTCCAAAAACCTTGTGTGAAATCAAATGTTTTTAAAATATTTCCTTGCATCCCTTTCACGATAACTTGGTTCAAACGATTTACTTCTCTACCGTTTCCTGTGTGTACTATTAAGTCTTCCCTGTTTCCAGCACAGATAAATTCTACACTTCCAAAAGAAGATGTAATAGATGAAAGATGGTATCCTTCTTCAAATTTACTAACAATGCTACGAGAGAAATTGTAAGAATTATTATCGCAAAAATGAAGATGGGGGTCGTTACTTTCATTGAATTCTATATCAATTGGAGTGCTATGAGTTTCTGAATAAGCCATCTCGTAGTTGATATGATGGGGAGTATAATTGAAATAAATAGTTTCTTCAGTATTAGGATTATGAATTTCTATTAGATGCCAGCTTGTTGCTACAAAATCTATATATTGAAATTGATAAGATGCTTCGGGCATCTCAGCCCAAGTAATTTGACTGCCAGATCTATCGACTGCTCCTGGGCCACCAAAACGATATATCATTCCATCAGGTGTCGTTACTTCAAATAAATCATTCAAAAAATTTGAAGGCACTGATATTTGTATATTTTGGTGAGGGATAGTCCTAATATTTCCATTTTCATCAAATACAAATTTTCCGGAATATTCACCAAAATTAAAACTAAACATATCTGGTTGAGAATCATAAGGGATAGCATGAAAATCACTTCCCACATTATAGATCAAATCAAGCACTTCGGCAGTATATTGAAATGGATAAGGAAGACCGTCTATATCCCTAAATCCATTAGGACCTTCATCTGGTTGTCCCATGACAGTTCGCGAAATTATACCCCCCGCTAGAAGTGACCAATCTATGCCAACCCAACTAGATACTTCGTCCACTTTTACTCCTCCACCATGATAACTTATCGAGATAGGAACATCAATACCATCTCCTTGCAAAGTATGAATGGGAATGGAAAGACTAGGAGTTCCAGTATGTAGACCTACAGCTAAATCCTGATATTTTGCAATAGCTGATGCGGTAGGGGAAGGAGGTAATATTCTCGATGCAGGGTCAATTTCTTCTTGCCCTGATACAAAAGTAAAGTAAAAAAAAGAAAAAAATAATATAAGAAAAGAATTACGTTTTATATTTTTCATGATATAATATTTTTTACGTAAAAAGTAAATACACTGAAGTAAGTGTTTACTCTATTTTGTAGTGTTAAATTATTGATTATTCTGAATGATAATTTTCTGAGAAAATTGCTTACCAGCTTTGTCTTGCAAGTTGATAAAGTAAGTACCAGGTGGGTAGTCTTGGACATCTATTTTCCAGTTGTGTGTATTCATGTTTTTATCTATATCTTCTTCAATCACATGAATAATCTGACCAAGTAAATCGGCTAAAGTAATTGTTACTTCACCTTCCAGTTTTGTACTTTGTAATTCAATCGTCAACTCATTGCTAACGGGGTTTGGAAAGACTTTGAATACATCGTTTTGAATAATGTCTTTAGCTACTGATTTGCTTAGATTACTTCCTAAACGAACTGGTACAGAAACTTCTTTTTGATACACAATTGCTTTGGTAGGTAGATCACCAATATCTCCCGAAAGCCTACAACCAATTGCTTGACCAGATAAAACGATTACCCGATATTTTCCATCGGGAATATTTTCAAAATCAACGGAGCCTGTATTGGATTCCTTTTTAGAAATTGTTGACCAGCGCCCTCCGGTACCGCAGGTATTGGAACTTCTTGAACTTCCAGTTTTACCAGATCGTTGGGTTTGTAATTCAAAAATGTAAGCAGGTACTTTTCTAGCATTTGTAATATCACAGCCATGGAAGCCCGCTATGCCGGGGTTTGTACTTCTTGCCGTAAGTACATTGTTGTATGAACTGATGATTACTTCCGCCCTAATCGGAATGGATAGCAGGAACATACAAATCCCTGCTATAATGGTTTGTCTAATAATCATTATAGTACGTATTTAAAAGATTAAAAAATACATCCTTGCCTTATGCGGTATGCATAAGTTCAAAAACTCGATAGTCTTTCTTCTCTTTTTTCGGCTGATTTAAGCAATGCTACCAGACCTTTATGCTTTTACATAAAGAATCTTAATGAACTTTGCTAAAATTGATGGGCAGTAAAATTTTAAAATTACAGAAAGCAATGCGCAGATGTACATTGCCATAACTATAATGCTTAATTCCCGAAAAAAGTTTCATACGGTTTATATTTAACATGCGTTAATTTCAATTTTATTTTATTGTGCGATTGCAGCTACTGAGAGAGTAATTTAAGTTCGCTCTGCAGTGATAATACGTTTCTTAAAAGCCAAATAAACTTCTTCATCCCAAGTGGATTTTGCTTCATATTTAAGGATTATCTATTTTTTATTGTGATGCTTTGGAAGCGGATATTCTAAATTTATTATCTATAATATCAAGGATTTCTGACCATAATACTTCATATGGTACAATTTCGATTGCCAGATTTTGTCCCATTCTTAGAGGTGTATTTTTGAGTTGTTCCAATAACTTTTTCGTCTTAAGCTCCGTACCTTTTCTATGGAATCGGGCGGACTCCATTTTGATGATCATTTTTATAAAAATATTGGCTCTTTTAGTTTCTTCATTTCTAGTGTATAATCGAACATATTCATTAAGTGATTTTATGCGATCAATTATTTTTCCGTATTGTCCTCTAAAAAGCTGTACGAGTATTTGTATTAGTAGAATATTAATATTATTCCCAGCTTTATCTTTAGAATATACTGGAACTTCATTGAGGAATTTTCCGAGATAAAATCGTTCTTTCTCGTATTCGTGTACTAACCCAACTTTATTTAAAAAATAGAGATATCCTCGATTTATTTCCCAGTGTTCTGTAATAATAGGATATGTTGCGGCTTGCTTTCCGTTTTTTATCTTCATTCGTTTTCTTGCCTTTTGATACTTCTCGTATTCCTTGTATAACTGATATGCTTCTTGATATTCTCCACCATGGAAGCAAGCAGTAATTCGCCTCAGAAAAACCAAATGCCAATTGAAGTTTCCTTTTGGGACAATTTGTATCGTCTCCCGAGCAATACGCTTGGCTTCCTCTAAACGCTCTAATGGTATACACGCAGTTATTTTGTTGAACAAAAACACAAATGAAAGTGACCTAATATTCGGATGGTTTGAAGGAAAACTACTGAGCGCAGTATTACATACTTCCAATATTTTTTTATATTCATGTACTACTGTATATCGACATAGCTGTATAATATAGATATATCTGTTTATGTTATGCCTCCCATCTCGCAAGTAGGGCCTAACCTGTTGCATAGATTCTTTTGCTAATGCTATTATACTTGGCGGGTAACTTTCTCTATTATTACATACTGCAAATAGTTTTGTGTATACCTTTCTGACTACCGCATAGTCTAATATGTTCTGTAATTCTTGTGTGACGAGTTGTTCATACTTTTTCCTCCGCTTTGCATTATGTTCTATGATAGAATAATGTAACATAAGATCATCGGCGACGGAATACAACAGCGTATGTAATTCCAGCTTTTGCAAATGCGGTACAAGAGATTTCGCCATCTCGATAGCAATGCTTCGTTTATTATTGAGTAAGAATATCTTATAGCTAGTATAAAGCTTATGACATTCTTCAATTAATACTTTGTTTTTATTCTCTAGTGACCACGATGGATAGCATATTAGATAAATTGCAAGAGCTTTCTTAAGATCATTTTTGAGAATATTAAAATATTTTACTCGATTCGGTTGCCCGAAAAAAAGTTCTGATGCCTCTAATGAAGTCAGATGTTTATTTTTTGTGATAAATGCATAGAGTTGATTAAGCCTTGGGATAAAATGTGGACTAAATCGCTCTGGCAACATATCGACTAACTCATAGAGCGTAAGCATGTGCAACTGTGTTTTGTAAAGGTTTGTTAATCAGTGTTTTATTAAAAAAACATTTTTTGTAGATAGTCAAAAAAAGCTCTGCCTTATGCCTGCTTTTTTTCTTAAGTTTTCATGGATTACCATTATTTTAGAGCACTTATTAACACTAAAATTTTATCATCATGACAATCCATGAAGTACAGAAACAGGCAGTTTTATTAGATAAAAAACAACTACGGACCATTAAAGATTGATAATTATGGAAAAACAAAAGTCAAAAACACGTCAACAAATCGCAGATGAACTTGGAATGTCTATTAGTACCTTTAGACGATGGTTAAAAAGGAATGATATCATACTCCCCAAAGGGCTAGTAATTCCTGCGAAACAAAAATTGATTTACCAAAAATTTTATCTGGATGAAGAACCTTAATCTACTGTTTCTTAAATAGTTTAAAACCGTCTTCATCCAAATAAATCTGATATAACATTATTAAAACAAAAACAATAATTATCATAAAGTAGTATTCATGTAAAATCGAAGTAGTGGAAATAAAAAATAAAATTATTCCTGTGGTCATTATTTGATTTTTCATTTTAGAAAAATTAAAATTCTCGAATGAGAAGCTATCTCACAATTGAGATAGCTCCCTTTTATTTAGTTTTTCATCTTGTGTGTTTATATATCATTTCAATATAAAGAACTTATGGGCAATTATTTAAACAACTAATCCAAATTGCGGTATTGATAGCTGCACATGAAATACCACAAGGTAAACAACCTGCTCCTACTCCCGCACAAGCTAAACCTACAATCCAGTATTGTTCGTCACAGTCATCTTTACACGGATCTGCTCTAAGGGATACTTGGTTATTGTTTGAACTATGAGGAATAGGCACTTCTCTAAAAAGTTCTTTCGAAATATGCTCACTTTCTATTAAGATGGGAATTTTTTCTGTAATTTTTTAACACTTTGTAACTACTCTTCAAACTCTTTTTTTTCTGAGAATCCCATGAGCGAAATTAGAAATGATATTTGTTGTTCTGTAGCTTGATCATTATTTATGCCATTCAATAGTTCTATAATATGAGAACTACCATAAATATTTACGGCATTTTCAATAGTAGCCATAATATCTTTGCTATAATGAATAACATTAATAATATCATCTTGAGAAGCTAAAAAGTTTATTTGTGAGTACTCATTAACTTTAGATATATCTTTAGTGATATTATCTTTTGTGCATGAGGAAAATAGTATTACTAAAAAATATAATAAAAATATTATTTGTTTCATTTTGTTATGTTTTTTAATATAATGCTTACTCTGTTCTATTAACATAAAGGTTTTCAGCGATTCCCCTTTTTTATTGGCACCAATTAATAGATCGTGTTATGTGTTATATATAGTAAGTTACGTATTGTCCGTGCCTAAAATAGGTTGACGTTTTTTAATAAATTATAAACCATTGAAAAGAGATAATTGGTCGGGATTGTCACTCTTTTGATTAGAAAGGGTGA
>JANQLV010000050.1 GCA_028280415.1 Saprospiraceae bacterium | reverse complement strand
ATAATTCTTAGTTATCCTTTATTCAAAAGCTGTTGAAACGTCTTCGGGGATGGTTTCTTTGTAAAATCAATTGCTGTTGTTTTTGGGATACATGAGTATAAATTTGAGTAGTCAGAATAGAACTATGCCCTAAAAAAGATTGGATATAGCGTATATCCACGCCTTCATCCAATAAGGCTGTTGCAAATGTATGCCGGATGACATGGGGCGTAACCCTCTTTTTGATACCTGCTAAATTCGCATATCTGACGATCAAAAAACGAGCGGATTGTTCGGAGTACCTTTTCCCTAATCTATTGATGAAAAAGGGATGATCCCGGTGTGATTGACCCAAAAAGAGTTTTTTGTATTCCTTCAATATCCGGATGATATTCTGATCACAAATATTGATTACCCTTTCTTTGTTTCCTTTTCCATAAACTTTAATGTACGCTAATTCTAATTCAATGTCTTTACTTCTTAAATTACAGAGTTCGGAAACTCTTATCCCCGTGGCGAATAGAAGCTCGATTATCGCAATATCCCTTATGGTTGTTTTATAAGAATAACTCTTTCTATCTTTTATTTCCTCCTTTTGTCGATAGATGTATTTTAAAATTTTTTCTACTTCTTTTACTGCGATCGTTCTGGGTAAAACTCTTGGCGGTTTCAGTTTCAGTCTGATTAATCTAAACGGGTTTTTCTCAAGAAGAAGCTCTTCAAATTCTAAATGGTTGAAAAGCGCTTTAATCGAAGCGATTTTCCTTTTTATAGTACTGATTTTATAAGTATCTCCAATGGATTGAAGATAGTCTTTAATGTCCTGCTTGCTGACCGCATTGATGGATAGGATTCCTCGCTTTTTCAGATACAGGCGGAACTGTTTAAGGTCGATTTGATAGGCTTTTAGTGATTTTTCATTGAGTTTTTTTTCAAATTTGCAATACTTTAGGTATGCTTCTATAAGATCAATTATAGGCTCCATATTTACTTTGTATAATGAATTAGTTAGATACATTATGTATGAATCAAAAATGAAGCCTGTATGCACTTTGGTGTTTCTGAAAAGGACATAATGGAAGAAATAGGACCATCCTTTTTACCGATATTAATTCTTTCGATATAAAAAATTAAATATAGCTTGTCGATTAAATGAAAAACTACAGAGCCCGGATGCTTTCTAAAGGCTCGTGTATTTTGGGATAACCTTTCTTGTGAAAGAAAAGCTGCAGACTAAAAGGAAGAGACGATTTCGCCGGATAGCCAATAATCTCAGGCAGATTCTGATACTCAATGAGAAACAAATATTGCGGGTACTTTCTCTTGTACCGGAAATACGATATGAAAACAGGTTCCTTTTCCGGGGGATGTTGTAAAAGTGAGCTTGCCCTCGTACAATTCGACAATTCGTTTGCAAATCGGTAAACCCAGGCCGATATTGGATGAACTGGTCGAAAATTTTGGATCGAAAATATTGTCTACTACACTGGCATCAATCCCCATACCGTTATCCTCCACTTCAATGATTAATTCGTCAGACGTTTTTTTCAATCGGAGGTTGATCAACCCGGCTTTATGCTCGGGGATAGAATCTTCTGCATTTTGGAGCAGGGTTCGTAGAATCTGCTCAAGATGCTCCGGAGCGATGTGTAAAATTGCCTGATCCTCTTTTTTCAATTCATAAATGATGTCGTACTGAAAGTCTGCCTTTCTGGAATAATCAGCAAAGAATCGTTCAATATACGGACGCAACAAGAGTGATTCTGCTTCGGGAGTATGCAATTTTGCAAACAATTGAAATTGTGTAGCTACATTGGTCAGCTTATCTACTTGTTCCACTAATCCATTGATCGTTTTTTTGGCCTTTTCCGGTTCCACATATTCGGGACTTTCAAGCATCCGATTCAGAAACTGAAATTTTAAACGTAAAGGAGTGAGTTGATTATTGATCTCATGAGCAATTTGCTGAGACATGATCTGCCAGGCATCTTCCCGTTCGCTTTTAGCCAGCTCTTTAGTTGTTTGTTCGACCACATCTACCATTTTATTATACTCTCCGATTAACTGCCCTATTGCATCTTCTCCTTCCCAACTCAGCTTATCGTTTTGTTTTCCGGGTTTAAAATTGCTGAGCCGCGTAGCAAGTAAACCTAGTGGTTGGGTCAGTAAATTGATCAAAAGCAATCCTATGCCCCAGGTGCCCAGTAATAATAACACATAAACGTTGAGCAGTTTACTCATAATGATAGGAATATCCTGAGCAGTGCCGATCTCCGATTCGAAGATATTGACAGCTACAAAACCTTCCAACTGTTTTTGATGGAATACACCCGCCAGCGAACGCAGGTACATTTCTTTATTTTTTTCAAAGGGGTTTATAAGAGTAAGTGAAGTATTTTTTTCGATCGTTTTTAAACTATTTTCATCAATTCTTTTTGGCGCAGGACTATTTTTTCCGGAAGCAATAGAGCTGTTAATAAGTTGTCCATTAGCATTATAGATATCTATTTCGCATTCTTTTCGGTTTGCCAGTTCTGCCAATAATCTGGTTGGGTATTCTTCCAGAGACCAATTGAATAATCTTCGATCTTCGGATATAGCCTTGCGTACCGTTTCCGCAATATAGAAATGCCGTTCATAGGCAAGCTCGTGATTGTTTTGATTTAGAAAATAAAAAGTAGTTGCCGCGATTACAAAAAAGAGTGATACGGTCAAACCAATCAAAGTAGCCTGAATGCGTACCTGAATAGCTAGTTTTTTCCAGTGATTGCGAACGCTTTTTTCAGCAGTAAAAAATCTCAACAATTCGAAAAGAATAGCTACGATAATTAACAAGCTAAAGAAGAAAGCGAAATTGGAAAACAAAACCTGAATTTCCGATAGTGATTCTCCAATCAATATATAGCGTTCAGGAGAGTGATGATATATCGTCACATCAAAACCGTTCCAATCCGTTTTTTTTCCCTGACCAACGGGCGGCAGTCCAATGTCGAAAATGTTTAAGTCAAAATTATGTGAATTGGATAATACAATTTCTGAATTATCAACCACCGCAAACTGATATTGATTTAATCGATCCAGTTGTTTATAGGGGATATTATCCGTGTAAACACTTGATTTGAAATCTTTTTTTAAGCGGAAAGACAGTTCATAATTAGCCGGAAAAAAAATCTTGTAAATGGAATTATTACGGTCATCAATTGTCTGGATCGGCTGGTAATATTTCTCGACTGAATCTGTATTTATTTTCCGGTATTCAAATCGGTAGTTCGAGGCTAGATAAGGTGTTTCCAGCCATTGTTTCTCCCAAAAGTCTTGCTGTACGGAATCCGTATTGGTCCCGGGCAGCCGCTCAGCCAGATCAAATAAGTAATTTTCAGCTAGGGTATCCCGTTCTTCGGATAATTGCCGGGCATACGAAATGTGCCTGCCGGCATTGGCTTCTTCATGCATCCAGAAAATCACCGCAGTATCAAAGGCTGCTGCGAATAATAATAGGAAAATAGCCTTTGGCAATGGCCTGGAGGCAAGCCGGTTGATCAAAATCGTAAACATTATAAAATCCAGCAGTAAGAAAAAGAATACCCATGCTGGTAATCGATCCGATAAGAAACTGTACACTAAAAAGGCAGTCGAAGCCATTATAAAACTGATCAGCCATTGGTTTGGCGTGGTTTTTAATGTCTTCCATAGTTTATTAATGTAAAGAGGGATTTTTCTAAAGAAATAATACTGTGCGGCAAGCACCAGGGAGATAATGCAAAAATCTCTTGCCGAAATATCTAATACTCGATAAATATTGAAATCACTGGATAGATTAAAGAGTAGATACTCCAGACTTAGAGTAGAAAAGGCAATGGCTATAAAGAGAGCGGCTGCCCGGGTGAGTAATTGAATTTCTAGCTTTTTCATGGTGTTCTTCTTTAAAAAAGACACCAAAAATCAAGCCAAAAACTGTTAGAATTGTGACGGGCTTTTTAAAATATATAGCTGAAATATGCTACAACAAATTTACGGTTCCCTTTAGATTTTGTATAACAAAACGTTTACTTCATTTCGGCTTTTATCCCGGGAACCGCTTACAGGTATCGGAGGAGAGTTTTTGACCATTTATTAGATGTAAAAACACGAATCATCTCGAGCATTTAAACTTATTTACGAGATGATTCATTCCGGAGCTGTACTCCTGTATTTAATTCATCTGAGTGGTAAGGGCCTCGTTTTGGATTACCTGAGTAACTGTAAATTGACATTCCCGTCCCTCATTTCCCTCCGTACATCCTCCGGTACATCGGATTTCACCATTTACCGCTGTAAACCTGCAATTATCTCCAGTGGTTTCAGTTTGCTGCCCTCCACAACTACAAGTGCCGATTATTTGTTCTACAGAAGGGCCATTAACATCCCAGGTAAACTGCTCAAAATAAGTCATGTATTCTCTATTGCTAATCTTGCTGTCAATTTTTTCTGACATTAGCAGCGTTTTGCCTTTATAGCTTACAAATTTTGAACCTTTGGGGGCCAGGATGTAACTCCCCGATATTTTAAAGGTTTTATTCTTTTTATAATGTTCTAATAGTATTTTACCAACTTTTACCTTTTGTGTCCGCATTACTTTTTTCTGCCCAAAGGCACTAGAGCTAATGATGATCAATCCAAGCATTAGCGTTAACTTAATGATGTTTTTCATTTTTATTGAGATTTGTTATTAGTTAGAGTTTGCCGATTGAGGAGAAAAAACACCCATTAAATCTGAAGTAATGGATAATTTACAAGTTTCCCCACTGTTTCCCGCTCGACAGCCACCATCACATTTCAGTCCGGTAGGTGAAGGATAAAAATCGCATTTATCACCTTCACTGTCATGCGCTTCACCATTGCAGCTACATCTATATATTTGTAAACCGGCATTGGGGCCCCCGGTGATTTCGAATTGTGCGAAATAAGCTAGATAATCTTTATCAGATACCTTTTTGTCTGATTCGCGGCTGATCAATAATGATTTTTTACCATTGATTACAAAAAGATATCCTTTCGGAGATATGATAAATTCACCTTCGAGTTTGAATTCAGGGTACTTTCCTTGCTTTATTTGCTTTTGGAATTTTTTAGTGACCTTGAGCTTGGTACTTTTTCTGATTTTAGAATTATTCTCTGTACCCGAAAAACTAAAAACCAGGAGTAAACTTAGAATTTTGATAAAATACATAACTGCAAGTATTATAGGTTCAACAAATTGTTCAGTGTAAAATTCGAAAAGTCACAGCTTCCTGGCTTCACCCAAAGGGGTGATTTTAAAGAGGGGAGGGGAGAGGTTATAACTGAATATCCTGAATCGCTTTACCAGGTTTGATCCAGCGCTATTGCTTCATGTAGTAATTGGAGTATAGCGGCTTCATCAATTTCTTCAGGAGATTGGAAGATTTTATAAAATATTCGTTGATTGCTTCCTTGCTCAAGATACTGGTCTTGATCAGTTAGCTTGCTGCCATACCAAAAACCAAGTAATACTCCGGTTTTTATCCCTCCTCGGGGAATCGTTGCCGGCCAAATGATACAAATCCCTTTTTTGCCATAAAAATAGGGAACATTATAGGAGATTTTTTCTTTACAATAAGCTGGTAAATTCTCCTTGATGATCTGCCGCAAAATATCTACCATGATCCTTTCCTTCTCTGACAGGACTTCGTATAAGTCAAGAAGCGTTCTTATTTTAAGATTCCGGTTCGGTGGCATTGTATTCTGATTTTTTTCTGAAAAGCAATATCGTACAGGTACCCGATTTCTTTAATGATAATGCTCTTGTATTTTGACAAATCAAAAACTAAATGCTATACAGCATTATCAATTCTTAAGTAACATCACAATATCATTCTTACTTTTCTTCACACAAAATGAAGGATCATTTTTTTGCATTTAGGAATTTGTTTACCGTAGTAAGTTCGGTCATTCTTTATTATCTTGCGGCTGTGGCAACTGGACAAAGTATCATTGTTTTTTGGTTTGATTACTTTAAAATAATATTCTTTTTCTATTGCCCTTTTTCATTTCCTTGATCTTACTTAGAGTATACCATCTAACATTAACTATAAAAATTTAACCCTTGGCAGAACCACTTAAATACATTTATAATGAGGCTTTTTTTACAGAGTTTACTGCGGTAATTAAGAAAGTTAAACCCGATTTCAAAAAAGCACCTTTTTTAAAAGATATATACGCTGATAATTGGGAAGATAAAGAACTAAAAGAGCGAATGCGACATATCTCAATTGTCTTAAAAAAGCATTTACCAGATAATTTTGAGGAATCCGCCAATTTGCTGGTCCGTATGGTAGATCATCTTAAAGGCGAAGAGGGCGAAATGTCTTTTGAGTATATGATTTTCCCGGATTTTATTGAGTTGTACGGCATGGAAGATTACGATACTTCCATAAAAGCTTTCGAAGCAATTACAGAGTATGCCAGTTGTGAATTCGCGGTTCGTCCCTTTATCATCAAATATCCGAAAAAGATGATTTCCCAGATGAAGCGTTGGTCTAAACATCCGAATGCTATGGTTCGCCGGCTTTCTTCCGAGGGCTGCCGGCCGAGATTACCTTGGGCAATGGCTTTGCCAGCGCTCAAAGCCGATCCAGGCCCTATCCTCCCGATTCTTGAACGGCTAAAAGACGATCCTTCCGAGTCCGTTCGCCGTTCGGTAGCCAATAATCTTAATGATATTTCAAAGGATAATCCGCAACTGGTCATTCAACTGGCTAAATCCTGGATCGGAAAAAATAAAGCAAGGGATTGGGTGCTTAAACATGCCTGTCGTAGCTTGCTCAAAGCCGGAAACCCGGAGGTGATGCAGCTTTTTGGATTCGGCAATACGGAGCATATCAGGATTAGCAAACTCAAAGTTTCTACTCCAAAAGTAAAAGTCGGAGAGGCACTGGATTTTTCTTTTCTTTTACAAAACGCTTCCAACTCAAATGCTAAAATTCGCCTGGAATACGGGATATACTTTCAAAAAGCGAACGGTAGCCTCTCCCGGAAAGTTTTTAAAATCAGCGAACGGGATTATCCCGCAAATTCAGAGCATAAAATAGAACGGCAACAATCCTTTAGAGTGATTACGACCCGAAAACTGCATCCCGGATTACATCAGGTTTCAGTTATTGCTAATGGAAAAGAGTTTGGTAAAATGGATTTTCAATTAATATAAATTTAAGGTATATGGACATTGACCCTCAAATACTCCATCGCAAAGGTGGGCGCAAAGCAGAAGATATTCCTAAAGAGGTGTTAGCCTTACTAAATGCAGGGCGCATCGAAACTGTAAACCTAACAGAGTGGCTGGCAGTTGATCAGTTAAAAGTCTTAAAAACGGTTTTAAAAACGATTAATAAGGAGGTCTGGTATCCGCAGATTGAAAATGCGGTTTTAGGGCAAAAGAAGATTTCAGCAAATAATAATACTAAAACAATTGGAACGCAGCTCTCCACCCTTATCGAGGACACAAAAGTTTTCGAACAATTAAAAAGTCATGATTCTGATGTGGTACGTTGTTGGGCCTGCTGGGCGATTGCCAGCCGGGAAAAAGAGGTAAATAAGCTGACAACACTAATGAAACCCTTTGCCGCTGATCGGCATTTTGGAGTAAGAGAAGTAGTCATTTTTGCTACTAAAGAAAAACTGGCGGCTGATCTGGAAAATGCGATCAAAATACTCTCCAAGTGGACAAATTCCAAAGATGAAAATGTTCGGCGTTACACAGCCGAAGTTTTAAGACCTATTGGTGTCTGGACAAAAAAGATTCCGGCTCTGATTGAGCATCCGGAGCTTGGACTTCCACTGCTGGAGCCCTTAAGATCCGATCCTGCTAAATATGTACAAAACGCTGTAGCAAACTGGCTCAATGATGCTTCCAAATCTCAGGCGGCCTGGGTTCGACAAATCTGCGAAAAATGGGAAAAGGAATCGGATACCAAAGAAACGGCTTATATCATCAAGCGTGGAATGCGGACCATTAATAAATAGTTTAAAGTTCTGTATTGTAAAAGTAGAATCTTTAACAGAACGAGCCGGGCAGACAAGACTTGGAAAATAGAAAAAATAATTGCAGATGTGCAGGAGGATTACTACTTTTCGAACCTCGAAAGCCTGTATATCGCTTTGCTAACTCCTTACAACTAACACCTTATAATATGTATGTTAATAAAAACTACTCTGCTAAAGGTATACTCCAATTTACCGGAGCACATTTGATCTGGATAACTGTTTGGGCTACTATAGTGACTGCGGTTTTCGAAATTACACATTGGGAGTGGATGCACATTCCCTGGCTTCCTCTTTCGGTAATCGGTACAGCAGTAGCTTTTTATATTGGTTTCAAAAATAATCAAGCTTATGACCGGCTTTGGGAAGCTCGAAAGATTTGGGGTGCAATTGTAAATAGTAGCCGGGCCTGGGGAAGTACTGTAAAAGCCTTTGTCAGTAATCAGTTTACGGAGATTGCTTATGGAGAACAGGAATTACACGATATCCATAAAAAGTTACTTTATCGTCATGTAGGATGGCTTTATGCATTGCGCAGTCAATTGTTGATCCCTACCTCCTGGGAGCACATCAGACAAGGTAAGCATATGGCTCGCTTTACGCAAAAACGCATGAAACGCTTCGGGATTGGACTACTGGACGATGAAGTAACCAGTACGGAACTCAATATATTTTTACCCAAAAACGAATATGAAAGGCTGATTAATTATAAAAATACGGCTACGCAAATCATTGATCAGCAATCACAGGATTTGAAAGAACTAAGAGCGAAAAATTTGATTGATGATTTCCGTCATATGGAGTTGCAAAATATCCTGAACGATTTTTATATACATCAGGGTAAATGTGAACGTATCAAAAAGTTTCCTTTACCGCGACAATACGGAAGCAGTAGCTTTATTTTTGTAGCCATTTTTATTTTCTTTCTTCCTCTGGGAATGGTTTCCGAATTTCACAAATTGGGAGAATTCGGTGGCTGGCTCTCTATACCATTTACAGTTCTTGTTGGCTGGGTCTATGTTATGATGGAACTGGTGGGGGATTACTCCGAAAATCCTTTCGAAGGACTGGGGAATGATATTCCTATGTTGGCGCTTTCGCGTACTATTGAAATTGATCTTCGCGAAATGCTTGGGGAAACGGATTTACCACCGAGTATTCAGGCTAAAAACGGAGTGCTTATGTAAGCCCTGTTTTTATATTTTAATTTTCTGCTACTGCGTTTTGCTAAATTTTTTTTGATACCAATTCAGTTGGAAAGAGCTATCTGTCCCGCCCGGGACATAAGGGTTTAAATATAAAAACTATTTTACCGAACGTTCGGTTTTAATATAAACCTTTTAAAGAATAAAACTGCAGATCGTTCAGAATGTGAGCGTATTGTAAAAGCTTAGGGCTGTTTTCAATCAAAAGGATACGGTGGAGCGAGTATGGCTGAGCGAACTGAGGCTAGTGGGATTAATGATACTTACCTTTTGAGAATGTATCGAAAGGTATTCGTCAAGGCTATTTGCAAAATTAACACCGATATAAATTTTTATACAATCAAAATCAAAAATCATGGCACAAGTAATCGTAAAAACAGGGACAGAGAAATACAAGACAATCATAAAAACCGTTAATCATGAGCTTATTGCGGATGAACCCCGGCCAATGGGAACGGATCTGGGACCTAATCCTTATGAGTTTCTTCTTATGGCCGTGGGAAGTTGTGTCGGAATGACTTTGCGGATGTACGCTGATCGCAAAGGATGGGATTTGCAGGATATTGAAATCGAACTGGATCAAAAAAGGGTACATGCCAAAGATTGTGAAGACTGTGAATCAGATACGGGCTATATTCACGTCATTGAAAAAAAACTGACATTCGAAGGTGAACTCACAGATGAACAAAGGACTCGTCTACTGGAAATATCAAATAAATGTCCGGTACAGAAAACACTTATGAACGAAATAAAAGTTGAAACATTGTTAGTTACTGCATAAGCAAATCGCAAGAGAATGAAATGTATAACAAGCTATAGAATGGAACAGGGTTTTATTCAATTAAATGGTTCAACCGGTTTGGAATTATAATTTTTAGAAATGAAAATGGAAAGCGTATATCACAAAGGGGAAGAGGCGGTACAGGCATTAGCGGGAGAACAACAAATGGCGCGCATGCTTAGCCGTGGGATTAGAGACGCTATCCTTGGTGGAGCCATGCATTTCATTAACCAACAGCCAATTGTAGTAGCAGGGACTAAAGATAAACGAGGGAAGGTTTGGGCCTCTTTATTGGTGGGTGATATTGGTTTTGTAAAAGCAATAAACTCCAAAACACTGGTGTTGGATGAAGTCATGATTCGCAGCACGAAAACAGATGTTTTTTACCAAAATATTTTAAATGATCCTGAATTGGGTTTGTTGTTTATCGAGCATGGATTGAGGATGCGTTTTCGGGTGAATGGTTCGGCAAAACGGAAGGGAGCAAAAATTGAACTGCAGGTTAGCGAAGCTTATGGCAATTGTCCTAAATACATTCAAAGAAATTTACTAAGCTTGTCCCCAAGGAGTATCTCTTCAGAGTCGGCCATCATATCGGGAACTAGTCTGGGAACAGAGGAAGAAGCCTGGATTAGAAATGCACATACTTTTTATGTAGCAAGTCGGAGCTTGGAAGGAAAAACAGATGCCTCGCATCGGGGAGGTAATCAGGGCTTCATCGAATTGCTGGACAATGGTGTTTTACGTATTCCGGATTATCCGGGAAATGGGATGTTTAATACCCTTGGAAATATTTATCAGAATCCTCAGGTTGGTTTGTTATTTATTGACTATGAAAAAGGGGAAACTTTACAACTAAGCGGGAAAGGGGAAATTCAGTTTGACCAAAAATCAGAGGCAGATTTACAAAAAACCGGGGAGACAGGGAGGTTCTGGTTATTTAAAACAGAGGAATGGATACGTACCCGAAATCATCATCAGATTAATTGGGAATTTATAGACTTCTCACCTTTTAATCCATAAACTGTATTACTATTTGGTTCTCCTCACTCGGTTTTTGAGCAAAGAGAACCAAATAATTTGAGCTAGTGATTATGCCCCTCGTGATTGCCATGATCATGTCCTTCGTGGCTACCATGATCGTGTCCTTCATGACTACCGTGGTCATGTCCTTCGTGACTACTTGGACTTTCTTTAGTCTCGCCTTTGTAGTTTTCATTTTTGACATAATCCATTTTACAAACCGGACATTTTCCCGCTTGATCACTGCCACTTCCTTCGCAATGCATTGGGCAGATATAAGCTGATATATATTCTTTACCAGTTTTTTCAGCATTGCTATTACTACTACAGGAAACAATTAGAGTGCATGTAGCACTTAAGGTCAGACAGATGAGTACAGTTTTTAAAATATTCATAATTGGGTTTATTGGTTTACTAAATTTAACAAACTACATGTTTCCCGGATAAGGGGAATTCGTTTTAACTAAATGGCAAACTTTTGTACAGCAGCTTTTGCTAAACGCTGGATTGCAGATGCTTTTTCCATGCCAATAAGTATTTAACTGCAGCAGAACGATAGGGCTTCCAGTCATTGGCAATATCAACCATTTGAGCTTTCAGCCGGGATTTAGGATTTAGTTCATACAAATTAACCATTATCTTTTTGAGATGATAATCATCATAAGGAAAGATATCCGGTCTCTCCAAAGTGTAAAGCAAAATCATATCTATGGTCCAGTTTCCAACACCTTTGATATCACCTAATAAACTACGGATTTCTTCATCTGTTAAATTGGCCCAGTCTATGGAATCGAGATTTTTATTTTTCCAGTAAGTCGCTACCCGGATGAGTGTCTGGTATTTCAAATTGGATAGTTTCTTTTGAGAAAATGCTTCTTCATCAAGAGCCAGAATTTTATCAGGCGTGGGGGAGGCTCCATGGATTAAGTCAAAAAGTTTTTTCATCATAATGCCTTTGGCTCTGTATTGTATCTGTTGTTCTACTATACATCCGCATAAATCCAGAAAAACATTTTTTGAAGATTCAATTCGAGGGGAGGGGATACTTGCGATAATATGCTTTAAGTGGGGATCGACTTTCGAAAGATGTTTATTAGCTTCGGATTTCATAAGTATTATGAATTTTAAAAAAATACCAAAAGACCTTTAAAGGAAGATGTTTTTAAAATGTCGCAGTATATTCACTGGGTTAGCGTATACTTGCTAAAACCGATTCTGCCGCTATACGACCACTACGCATTGCGGCATTGATAGAACCATTGAGTGTAAAGTCTCCGCATAGATAAAGTCCCTTTCTCAATTGTAATTTACTGGCTTGCAAATTATTTTTTACAGTGCTTTGATTGGGCAGAGCGTAATATACATTCCGACTATGCAAATGATCCCAGTCTTGTACCTGTTTACCAAACCACAGTTCCAGTTCCTTGCGTACGGCTTTTTCCAAATCAGCGTGTGACAATTTCGAAAGCCCTACTACGGAAATCGAAACCAGATGTTTGCCTTTGGGAGCATAAGCGGGGGCTACCCGGTTGATTGTACAAATATTATTGAATATTCTACCGGACCTGGTGTTTAAAGCAATTATTGCTTGAGGAATAACAGGGGTTTCGCTTACGAAATGCAGGTGGACAGTACTCTGGTATTTGATATCGATAGGAGTGAGGCTATTGATCAAACTGCTTGCTTCCGTTGCTACAATAATGTGTGGGGCCGTGATAAGCGAACCGTCGGCAAGCTTTACATTTTGTCCACTGATCTCTTCAACAGAAGTGTTGGGCCGGATAGCATGCTCCGGCAAATTAGCCGCAAGCTGTCTGGGGATTTCTTCCATACCCAGATTGGGAACTGCTGTTCGGCCCTCTCCCATCATTTTGAAAACAAAATCGAACATTCGCCGACTGGTATCCAGATTCTTTTCCAAAAAAATACCGGAAAAAAATGGCTTGAAAAAGCGTTCAATTATTTTAGAACTAAATCCATATTCCCGGCTGAGCACTTCAACTGTTTTATGCTCCGGCTGCTCGAAAATAGCATCGATGGATAAGGAGGATAAGCGCTTTCGCAATTTTAAAATTTTGAACTTATCCCCCAGGCTTCCTGCTTTGGAAAAAAGAGTAGGGATCAAGCTGGAAACATCTCTGAAAGGATCACCAATGCGACCTTTTGATCCATCACTGTGAAGCAGCAAAGCACCCGGTAAGAAGCTTTTCAAATCCAGTTGCTCATAATCCAGCCATCGCCGGGCTTCCGGGTAGGCAGAAAGCAAAACCTGAAAACCATGATCCAAACGAAACCCGTCTACAACATCTGTCTTTACACGTCCCCCTATACGATCAGTAGCTTCAAGCAGCAGGAAATCTATATTTTCTTGTTGCAGTCGCCTGGCAGCCGTTAAACCGGAAAGGCCTCCTCCGATAATAATTACAGTTGGTGTCATTGCTTTGTTTAAACGTTTTTTCTAGAAAATAAACTTTGAAACTAAACAATTATTCGACACTTTGGTTGGAGGAATGATGAACAATTCCCCTATCTTTTCAACAGCTTAAAACCAATCTCTCTGCCCTGTCCTTGGAACATGGCGAGATTTATCCAAAACCAGGCAAATTGTTCCATGAGCTGGAATTTATCATTGCCACCTATATCATAGCATTCTGCAAAACCGGCATCCAGCGCGAGCTGTCGAACGATTGTTTTTGCTTCGGTATCGTCTCCGGCTAGAAAACTGTCAATCGCCAGGTCACCATAATTTGTATTGAGCATATTATTGTATCCAGTCGTATTAAAGCATTTTATTACCCTGGAAGTATTGGTATGAGCCAGAATAGCATCGGAAGTATTGGTAAAACCTTCTGGACCTCTGCCCATTACGATATTCATGGCGTCGATAATAATCTTGTTATCGGTATCTCCCAGGCTTTGAGCTACCTCAACTGCTGCCATCGCTGGAGTGGCGATAAGGATAATTTGGGCAGCAGCAACGGCATCTTGTACCAACTGTACTTCAGTATTCGGGTTTTCCAGTAAAGCTTTGCCTTTAAAATTGTCTTTATCCTTGACACCCAGAAAAATTTGATGCCCCTGATTGGCCCATTTTGTGGCAAGTGTGCCACCTACATTTCCTGTACCTATTATTGCTATTTTCATGATTTTATGGTTGAAAGTATGATAATAATATCTCTGACAAATTCGCAGATTCAATCATTTTAACAGCAAAATCAACTCCTTTTGTTTACATACTTACGAAGATGTTTGATACTTTCTTCCAGGTAAGTATGGCTATTTGGACTAAAAACAGCCTTTTTAAGTTTCCAATGTTAAGTTTTTGCCTAAAAATGAAAACTTAACATTGGAATTGAGCATTTTATTGAAATCAATGTTAATTTTGTGTTAACTTATTATTTATTTAATGTTAACAAACTTATTTTTATGTCTAATATCAAGAAGGTAAAAAAGGAGGCTAAAGCTTTGAAGAATGCATTGGCGAAAGCGAAAAAGACAAATGCAAAGATGGAGAAGAAACACAAGGCAGAGGTTAAAAAACTGAAAGCCAAGATTAAATCTCTATCCAAAGTAAAGCCTTCAAAAGCGAAGAAAGGCGCTAAAGTGCGCAAACTTAAGAAAAAGAGTGCATAATAGACTTACACTATAAAGTACTTTTCTTTTTTTGATTTTGGGAGCATTTTTAATTGCTTTGAAAATCAAATTTGTTGCCTTTCATTTTTTGTTTTAAAGTTTTTTCAGAAAGGCAACTCATAGGGTTAATTTGATAATAAAAGTCAGGGAGCAATGCTTCCTGACTTTTTTTGATTCAGAATCTGTCAAAACCTTGTGTAAATACGGAGCGTGAAATGACTGATCTGATTAGAGAAGCGGAGCATAGATTATGCCTTCTGAAAAGGGACAGGATGCCGGGCGCATATTAGATTAAAGGATGTCTGTAGAATAGGTAAGCTATAAATTCTTGCATTATAAAGTTAGGATAGCTAACTTTGATGGTTTGTGCAGATATAGGTAACGTTTTATTATTATGAAAAAAAGTATTTTCGATCAGGCCCATCAACATGATGATATTCCTAATAAGATTGTAGCCAGTCTGGAAAGAATTTCAGAAGCTTTCCGGGTACTCTTATGGAATCACGCCAAAGTAAAAAAACTGAGCCCGATTCAAATTCAAATATTGATTTTTATTGCCTTTCACGATGATAAACTCTGCAATGTCAGTCATCTCGCCAAAGAATTTAATTTAACCAAAGCTACTATTAGTGATGCTATCCGGGTTTTGGATAAAAAGGGGATGATTGAAAAATATTATTCTGCTACGGATAAGCGCGCTTATAATATTGACCTGAGTACGGAAGGGAAAAAAGTCCTTGCAGAAATCCAGGATTTCGCCGATCCGGTTAAAGCGGTACTTCATGGAATTGATGAAGCTGAACAAAACCTTTTTTTCAAAACACTCAGTAAAGTGATTTATGCACTAAACCGATCAGGTATTCTCAGCGTACAGCGCACCTGTTTCGGCTGTCGTTTTTACAAAAAAAGAAAAAACGATCATTATTGTACTTTGATGGAAAAGGATTTATTAGATGAAGATATACGAATAGATTGTGCGGAATACGAAGCCCGCTCACCTGGAATGAAGTGATCGGGGGTTCAAAATTTACAACAAAAAATATGTTTAAAAGTCTTTGGAAATTATGAAGCTGTTTAAGAATAGAGCTTGGAAGTACTTGGATATAAACGACCTATCCATTTTTAAACAACTTCTATATTGCAAATTAAACAATCCTGTTTTGCTCGTGTAATAGTATTATATTAATTCGGACCAAGAGAATAATCATTATGGCAAATAATAAAATGATCGTAGAAGAAAGAAGCCGGGATATTGGCAACTTCTTGGTTGGCCGCCTGCTTCCTTTTAGGAAGAAAAGACAGGTAGGACCATTTACTTTTATTGACCATATGGGGCCGGTAGAAATAACCGGTCCAAAATATATGGATGTTGATCAGCATCCGCATATTGGCCTGTCTACTTTGACTTATCTGTTGAAAGGGGAAATCGAACATAGGGACAGTACCGGAGCGCAGCAGCTGATCCGTGCAGGAGATGTTGGTTTTATGACTGCGGGAAGTGGCGTTACGCATACCGAGCGTACTCCGGCTCATTTAAGGAACGGGAATCCCTTTTGGGTACATGGCTATCAGGTTTGGGTTGCTCTGCCAAAAGCAAAGGAAGAAATGTCGCCTCGATTTGATTTTGTTTCTAAAGCCGGTTTACCAAGTTGGGAGGAAGATGGTTTACAGATGACTCTGGTTGCGGGAGAAGGCTATGGAAGGAAGTCTCCTTTACCGGTATATTCGCCTTTGTTTATGCTCGATGTTTTTGCCAGCAGAGATACCTATCTGGAAATTAAAGGACAGTTAAAAGGAGAAATAGCTTTCGTCGTAACCGAAGGAAAAATTACCGATGAAGCGGAAACGATCGCCGAAGGTCAAATGCTCATTTCCAAAACGGAGGATGAATGCTTCATTAGCCTTGAAAAAGATACCCGATTGCTGATTTTCGGTGGAGCTGCTTTTCCGGAAGAACGATTCCTGTACTGGAATTTTGTTTCTTCTTCTAAGGAAAGACTGGAACAAGCAAAAGTCGACTGGAGGAATAAACATTTTCCAAAAGTACCAGGCGATGAAACTTATATACCGCTTCCCGGACTGAAAACTTAATTATTTGCAACTAATGTGTAACAAATCTGTCCTTAGGTACGTCCCTTGAATAATAATCAAAGTGAAAATAATCAACCATTATAAAGAGGATCAACTTAAAGCAAACTGAAACTTACAGAGGGCGATTTCAGTTTTTCAATATTTTTAAGTTAAAACCCTTTTTGCTATAAATTGAAGTCTATGAATTTTCAGCTCACCAATCTTTCTTTTCCAAAAATACTTAAATTAGTCATCTTCCTGTTCTGCTGCAATCTCAATTTGTCTGCTCAGGATCAGATCAAAGTCTACGGACTTATTTTAGATGGAGACAGCAAGGAACCAATACCTTATGCACATATTGGTTTACCGGATCAGGGAATTGGTACCACGTCTGGAAGAAACGGATATTTTGAACTGAAAGTACCCCGAAAATATAAATCCTCTGTAGTTACTGTTTCTTATATGGGGTATAAAACCTACCGAAGAACAGTAGAAAAAATTACCAGCCCGCTCGATATCTATCTGGAAAAGGCGAGTCTGGAATTAAGTGAAATTGTTGTGGCTGATGAAGCTGCTATCGAAAATATCATTCGTAAGGCTGTTAGAAATATTCCTAAAAACTATCCAACCTATCCAACGACTGTACTGGGCTTCTACCGCGAAGCAAAAACGGATGATTCTTTACAATATTATTATCTGGCCGAAGGTGTTTTAAATATTTATAAGCATAGCTACAAGAAAAAGAAAGAGGGTTATGTCAGTTTGGTACAAGGCAGACGGATTAATCTGAAAAACCCTTTGGATACAATTGTACGGGGAGGACTGACTTCTGGTCATATGGCGGCACATCGCTTTGATTTTGTACAAAACAGAGAAGACTTCATTAATGAAAAATACTTTCCGGTATATAAATACTGGATTGAGAGTATCACTTCCTATAATGGGAGACCGGTTTATATTATCGGTTTTGGAAAAGATCCGGAGGGCGGAACTGTAGCGGTGGAAAACAATCAGAACTATGGAGGCTCCAGTGGAATATTGGGAAGACTGTTTAGCAAGAAAAAACGAATCATCAATGAAGGAGCGCGCATGCAGGGGCGGGTCTATATCGATAAAGAATCTTATGCTTTTATTAAAGCAGAATTTGAGATTCTTAAAGAGGGGCTGAGAAAATATAATGACTATCCGCTCTATGCCGGTAACTGGAAAGCAAATAGCTATACTGTAAATTATCGACAGCTGGGAGATAAATGGTTTTTTAGTGATGCTACCCGGGAAGGGATTCTGTCGGGCGGTAACCGCTATAGTAATGAGGTCAAGATCACAGATATTAATCCGGAAAGATCAAAGCCGCTCCCTTATTTGGATCGCATCGGGAGAGGTGCTGCTTTTTCGAGAATGACCGGAAAGTACGATCCCGACTTTTGGGCGAATTACAATACTACGCCGCTTAGTACGGAGTTAGCAGAATCGGTGCAGCAATTAGAGAATGCTATTCAGGCACAGGAGGCATTCGATACGGAGAACATGCTTCGCTTACAAAGGCAAAGAGATTCGATTTATGTAGCAGAGATTGAAAAGAGAAAGCTGGCGGAGAAGATTGAGAGTGGAGAAAGCGTGGAAGATTTTGAATTAAGCTCACAGGAAGTACAGGAGATATTAAGAACCAGAAATCGAATACGCAGACAAAGAAGAGACTACAGCAGAATTAAATTTCATCTTGGCCTGGGGACACATCTCGTACAAAGTAATATTGATCCATTATCGGTGGTGCTCCTGACCGATGAAGATACACCCGAAACCATTTTTTCCGTTCAGGATGAGATCAAAAACAGGGATTTTGAAATTATAGGTAACTGGGATATGGATGTATTTTTCAGAAGAAATTTTTTCGTTCGCTTCGGCGGTGCCTTTGATTTTTATAATAGCATCTACAGAAACAGATCGATTGGTTTCGGTACGGAGTTGAACCTGTCCAAGCAACGTCCTTTTTATATCAAAGCCATTGCTCAATATAGTCACCTTAATTATGCCCGAAAGCTTGCCGAAGTGGATAATGATTTTGGAAAGTTTAGGTTCGATGGGAAAAAGTTTAATTCCAAACTCTTCAATGTTTATTATGGAAATCGGACGCATAATCTAAAGCTTTCTGCGGAAATTGCTCTTGAAATCAACCCTAGCCGGGAATATTATATTCGGGGAACCTATTTTGTCCCTTTTTCCAAACAGCAACGAATCTGGCTCAAGGAACGTCGACAATTTTTCAATAAAAAACGATCCCGTTCAATTGACGAGGATTATATTTTCGTACAGCAACTGGATATGAATTTCGAGGAAAATATTATCGATGAGCCTACTCTTTCTCTGACCTTCGGCATATTGTTCAAGTAATTAACTGCAGTTTGAATTAATTAAACATTGTTCATGATTTGCTATTCGACGTTCGGACTGAACGTCGATCAGTGAAAGTCGAATTTTTACTACCTTTGCGGTATGAAATTCGAAGATTTGAACTTGAATAAGCCCTTGCTTAATGCAATTACAGATATGGGATTGATCAATCCGACGCCCATACAGGAAAAGGCTTTTTCTACAATCATGTCTGGCAGGGATGTCATAGGAATAGCACAGACGGGAACGGGAAAGACTTATGCATACCTGTTACCATTGCTCCGATTGCACAAATTTTCAAAAGAAAAACATCCCAGGGTATTAATTATTGTTCCGACCAGGGAGCTGGTATTGCAGGTAGTGGAGGAGATTGAAAAGCTCGGTGCTTATATGTCTGTCCGGGCACTCGGGGTGTACGGAGGGACAAATATGAATACTCAACGGAAATTGGTTGAAGAGGGTTTGGACATATTGGTAGCCACTCCCGGGCGATTGTACGATCTGGCGATGTCCCGTTCACTTCGCTTGAAAAATGTAAAAAAACTGGTGATCGATGAAGTTGATCAAATGCTGGATTTGGGTTTTAGACCTCAGTTGATAAATATACTTGATCTCCTTCCGGAAAAAAGACAACATCTGTTATTTTCTGCAACGATGACCAAAGAAGTGGAAGCGATCATCGATACTTTTTTTAATGATCCTGAAAAAATTGAAGTGGCAATTACCGGTACACCGGTCGAAAAAATAGATCAAAGTGCTTATACCGTTCCCAATTTTTATACAAAAGCCAATTTACTGAAATACCTGCTTAATCATGATGAAACGATGGTCAAGGTATTGGTGTTTGTCGGCACAAAGAGACTGGCAGATCGCTTATTTGAATTAATTCAGGGAGAATATGGCAAGGCTTTGGGAATCATTCACTCCAATAAAGCGCAAAATTACCGGATCAAAACCGTACAGGCTTTCCACGCCGGGAAAATTCGAATATTATTGGCTACCGAGATTATTGCCCGGGGGCTGGATGTATCAGAGGTGAGCCATGTTATCAATTTTGATGCTCCTGAAATCAAAGAGAATTACATACACCGGATTGGCCGGACCGGAAGGGCAGATAGGCAAGGTATTGCTATTACCTTTTTTAAAGCGGAGGAACTGGAAATGAAAGCTGAAATAGAAGCGATGATGAACAAGGAAATTACCGAAATACCTTTTCCGGAAGCAGTAGAAATAATTGAGGAATTAGTTCCCGACGAAATACCAACTTCTGCCGGAGATATTAATTACCTGCCTAAAGTGAATTTGAGTTCGCAAGGAGCTTTTCACGATAAAAAAGATAAAAATAAAAAAACAAATCGCGCTCATTTGCGCCGCCGGGCTCGAGCTGTCGAGAAAAAGAAAGCTCGTCGAAAGAAAAAAAGGAAATAAAAATTGAGCAACCGAATTGCCATTAAACTAAAACCCGCAGCCGAACGAATGGTGAAGAAAGGACATCCCTGGGTTTTCGAAGCAAGTATTGTCAAGCAAAGTAAAGAAGGACAAGCAGGTGATCTCGCAATAATTTTTGATAATAAAAAGAATAAATTCCTGGCCTGTGGATTCTACGATCCACATTCTCCCATCCGGATTAAATTATTACAGTTCCACCAATCCCTTACTATTGACCAAAACTGGTTTGATGAAAAAATTGCAGCGGCCTATGAACTCCGTAAACCATTGCTCCAAACGGACACAAATAGTTATCGCTTAATATATGGTGAAAATGACGGGCTGCCTGGATTGATAGCGGATATTTATGATCATGTCCTGGTCGTAAAACTATACTCGGCTATCTGGTTTCCTTACCTGGAACAAATACAAAAACCATTAATGCATTATAGCAAAGCAAAAACAATGGTACTTAGATTGAACCGGTCTCTGCAAAAACTGGATCACACTGAAAATTATCAGGACGAGCAAATACTTTCAGGGGAGCTGGAAAATGAAATAATTGTATTCCGGGAACATGGTTTACAATTTTCTGCTAATGTGATCAAAGGACATAAAACGGGTTATTTCCTTGATCATAGATTTAATAGAAAGAAAATAGGAAACCTGGCTAAAGGGAAAACGGTTTTGGATGTATTTGCTTATGCCGGAGGATTTTCAGTACATGCTCTGGCAGGAGGGGCAAAAGAGGTTACGAGTATCGATATTAGTGCGCGAGCATTGGAAATGGCGATAGCAAATGCAAAATTGAATCCGCATAAAGGTAAACATAAAACACTGGCTCTTGATGCTTTTACTGCATTAGAAGATTTTGTAAAAAAAGGGATTAAATTCGATATTGTAATAATTGATCCACCTTCTTTTGCGAAGCGCGAAAGTGAAATCCCCAAAGCCAAACAGCATTATGAACGCCTGGCAAAATTAGGAATACAATTGGTCCATAAAAACGGAACATTACTGCTGGCTTCTTGTTCTTCAAGAGTAAAAGCGGATGATTTTTTTAGTTTGTCAGAAAATGCGATGAATACTACAAATGTCAAATACCGCTTGCTGGAAAAAACTTTTCACGATATAGATCATCCCGTCCGATTCCCGGAAGGCGCTTATCTGAAAGCAGCGTATTATAGAATACTCTAAAAGTAGCATAGAACGAAGTAAATGTCTCCTATTCCCCATATTACCTTTGGCCATTCAGGAAAACTAATCCACTTTGCACATGCTAATGGGTTTTCTCCTGAAATTTACGAGCCTTTTTTGAGCCCCTTTTTAAAAGACCATCAGATTATAGCCAGTAAATTTCGACCGCTCTGGGAAGGGGAACATCCGAACCAGTTAAAAGGCTGGAATCATTTTGCTGATGATATGATTCGTTTCCTGGATGAGCAGGGGCTGAAAAACATTATTGGATTTGGCCATTCACTGGGGGGCGTGACTTCTATGATGGTAGCGATTAAAAGACCTGACTTGTTTTCGAAACTGGTTTTATTGGACCCGGTAGTTCTTTCAGGTGCATGGATGAAGATGCTGACGATACTACCACTTTTTTTAAAAAAGAAAATCATACCCGTTGCACAGATTGCTAATAAAAGGAAGGATCAGTGGGACTCTAAAAATGCGGTTTATGAGAGTTGGCGAAGCAAGCGCGTTTTTACGAAACTATCCGATGAACAATTGCGACTATTGGTGGATCATTCAATTATAGCAAATAAAAATGGCGGTGTCACACTGGCTTATTCCAAAGCTTGGGAAGCACAAGTCTATGCAAGTGCTCCCGTCTTTTTTAATCAATTAGACAAAGTAAAAATACCTCTGGTGGTTGTTCGCGGAGCAGAAAGCGATGTTCTTAGCGAGAAAGTGTGGCAGAACTGGCAAAGGCTTCAACCGAAAAATCAATTTATTAACTTCCCGGAAACTGGTCATCTTCTTCCGTTCGAAGCACCTCAAGCCCTCGCCCGGGAAATCTACCCTCTTCTTTAATAGAACCTTTGTTTGCGGCTTACCTAAAATATCTCGATTCCCGGATAAAAAGCTCCGAATGAAAACCAATAACCGATAAAAGATTCTGGTTGCGATAATTGCTGGCCGCTCAGAGGACCGGCAACGATTTCACCATTGATATCGAGTTGATTACCATTTGTATCTGTTCCGAGTACAGGGAGATTATCCAGGTTAACTACAAAGTTATCCAGGCTACCATCATCATAAAAGGCTACGATGAATTTATCAGCAGCAGAACCGATAACGATAACATTCGCATTTCCAACTTTATCGTAGATTATATTGGGGCTCGAAAAATTCGTGATGCTATATACTTTATTGGCATCTTCCTCCAGGACGCCCAAAACCCGCTGCTTTGAGGGAAGGCGATTATCCGAGGGGTTATTAGGAAACAGAAGAAAGCTGTTATTTGTACGATAATCGCCGTAAGGATAATTGTTGTAGTTTCTGCTAAAGCCGGTATTCGTACTCATGACTTCGGCCTCTGGAAAGGCCAGTTTGCAAGAGACCCAGTTCATTTCAACGATAGGGAACGTTTTTGCCCTTTGACCCAATAGCTCGCCGTTTACACAATCCAGACCAATCTGTGACCAATAACTATCCGTTGCCCGGTCATAAAGGATTAGATTATTATTATAAAGTTTCCCGCTTACGCCAAAAGTAGTTGTAGTTCCATTGATCTCCCGATCCCATGCAAGGGCCGTACCGGTGAGCGGACAATAATTCAGCGCAAATTTTCGATCCGAAATTTCATCATTTACAATCTCGTGCCAATCCAGAATAGGATGGGGATAAATTTTTACTTGTTCATCATATTTAAGAACAACGACTAAATCCGAATCATCCAAAAAACTCACTTCTTCCATTTTTATAAAATCCGGATTATCGATAGAAGGGATACCATCTTTCCCCGGGCCACCATCTCTTACTTCATTTACGGGAATCGACCATTCCGTGAACTCCCTTTCATTTTCATTTTTATTGCAAGCACTAAAAAACAGAAATACAGATAGTGTAAAAAAAAGTGTCCTTTTCATTGATATATTGTTTATACATAAAAATGTGATTTGTTATAAGGCAGTACTGTCTGATCTTGTCGTCCTTAAGGCTATTTTAATCTATATCCCACTTGCATACCCAGTTTATAATCTGTGGTGATCTGCAAGCCATCCAGATATTCTTTTACCGGAACCTCTCCATAAAAACGCAGCGTTAAAAGATCATTAGGTCTGAGTTGTATCCCAATGGGAATTCGCAGCCAAAAGCCACCACTATTGGGAGCGTTTTGTCCTTGCTCTTGATTTGGCCCTACGTGCCGGAGCAGTACACCCAGTTCGGGGATCAGAAACCATTTTTTAGCGACGATTAAATAACTGAAAGTACTAACTAATTGTGCTTCATTACCGAATTTAAAACGGCGTCCGGTGATTTTTTCCCGATCACCAAAATGCTCATTAGTAGTATTGTATTTATAGGATACAGCGGTCTGATTGGTCAGATTACGGATGAATATATGCTCTTTTAAATAGGCTGCTCTGGCGATTAAATCTACTGTACCGCTACCGCTTTGCATATCTGGAGACAGATTAATCCCGCGTGTATCAGTAATAAACTGTTCGCCTGTTGGCAGTTTCAAACCAAGCCCCCATCGAAGTTGTGCCGTATTTTTGAGATAGAAGGTATATTGTGTTAATAAAGTCAAATCTCCTAAACCAGAAGCACTTTCACTTTCCGAGAAAGTAGTCCGGTTTTGAAAAACAAGCGGAAGGAATGCACTAAAAGCCCATCGCTTATTGAGCGTGAAATCCGCTCGAAAGGAAACGCTATGTCCATTCCTTCGCCTGGGATCATTAGTCAGCCTTTTATTATTATCAATAAGTCTGTTGACGCTGTTGTATTCATAATCAAGCCGAATGGTAATGCTTTTCTGCTCTGAATTATTGATGTCCAGTGAAGAGCTAATAGGCGCCCCCGCTGAGCAACAAGTTTGCGCATTAAGACCAGGAATTGATAAAATGATAAAACCAAAAACAAAAATCAGTTTGATTTTCTCCATGTACAGGCTTATAAATTATAATACTATATTAGGAGGTATACGTATTAAGATTTGTCCTTTTGAAAACATATTACTGAATTCAAATTGTCCTGGGATTGTCAGATTAGAGAGATTGGTAGCAGGATAGAGGAGAAGACTATTTTCCCATGATTTTTTCCAGGAGTTCGGATTTTTTATTATTGGAAACCAGCAACTCTTTACCGTTTTCTAAAATCACCGAACCACCTTTACCTTTTTTATAACGTACGACAAAATCGAGGTTGACAATATGCGAACGGTGTACCCGGCAAAAGCCAAAATCATTTAAAGCGGCTTCATAGAATTTAAGGCTTCGGCAGATTAAGGTTTTACGACCATCTTTGAAATAAAAGCGGGTAAAATTATCTTCTGCTTCGCAATAAAGAATTTCCGACATTTTTACGATATCAAAACCTTCCATAAGCGGTAAAACCAGTTTGCGATTTTGGGAGTGTAAAGCTGCCATGTTTTCCAAAAGGATTTTAGCATGGCTCAATTTTTCTTTTTTTAATAAAGAGGCTTCAACAGTAGCGACTGCCTTTTCCAGTTCCTCTATATCAACCGGTTTTAAAAGATAATGTGCGGCACTCAAATTAAATGCCTGAATAGCGTATTGACTAAATGCAGTTATAAAAATAATTTCGAAATCAATTTCACCCCATTGTTCCAGCAAGTCGAAAGCGTTTCCATGTGGCATTTCAATATCCAGAAAAACGAGCTGAGGCTGAAGCTTTAGAATCGAGGCTCTGGCTTCCATAATATTAGCAGACTCCCCAAGTAGTTCAATTTGTGGACAATACTTGCCTAAATAATTTCGTAAAGTCTCCCGACTGTCCTGTTCATCGTCGACAATGATGGCTGTAATATTACTCATATTTAAAAGGCTAAAAAATCTTTTAAAATTACCATTTGCGAAATACAAATCCTCCGGGCAATACATAATGCTTAATCATCAGGAATAATCAATCGTTCTTGGGAATACCAATTTCTACGATCGTTCCGGTATCTTCCTGGTCCGATAATAAATCGGAAATCGCTACGGTATAATTTTTTTGATAAAGCTCATTAATCAGGGCAATTCGCTTTGCAATATTTTCCAAACCGGTGCTTTTATATTTTTTCTGATTAGCGGTTTTAAGTGATTTGGACTTTTGTCTTCCAATACCATTATCTTCGACCTTTACTACAATTCTGTTTGCCTCTTCGTTGATCTTTACGGTTAGTTGCCCTTTGTCTTCCTTGTAGCGCAGACCGTGCCAAACCGCATTTTCGATAAACGGCTGAATAAGCATTGGAGGAATTTCCAGGTTATAAGCATCTTGGCTTACATTGTTTTGAAAATTATATTCGAATCTGTCACGAAAGCGAAAATGTTCCAGTTTCAAATAAAGTTGATTGAGTTCTATCTCTTCATCAAAAGTGATAAAATCGCGCTGGGAATAATCCAGTACTTTTCGCATTAATTTCGAAAATTCCGACAAAAATTTGTTCGCAGCTTTTTCATCATTTTTGGCAATAAAGTTATTGACCGAATTAAGGGCGTTAAAAATGAAATGCGGATTCATTTGAGTACGGAGTGACTTCAACAATAATAGCTGATTGGCTTTGCGTTTCTCCTTTACATTCTTGTATAAAAAATAAAAAAATACCAGAGACGCTAAAAGTACCAAAGACAATAAACCTATTATGATTTTTTGGGTTCGCAATTGAGTTTTCATCAAATCCTGCTCCTTTTCTTCTATACTGAAATCGTATTGAAGCTGATCGATCTTCTGTTGTTCCTTGACAATTTCGATTTGCTCCTTTAAGTCGATTTCCAATTGTTCCAGACTTTTTTCCTTGGCAGAAATATACAGTTCCAGATCATCCAGGGCGGCATTGATTCTACCACTTCTCTGATTAATCTCCGAAGATTTTTTGTATACCTCGGCGGCAACAGCGGCATCGGTATTGGGCTTGATCAGTTCTTTGGTACGCGAAATGATTTTTTCTGCTTCGGGTAAATTATTTTCCGTTTCGTATAGCTCTGCGATTCTCAGATTATCTTTTAGCTGTTCTTTTTCCGGGAAATTGCTTACAACTTCCTCGGGAATATTTGTTTGTATGGCCAGTTCCTGTGTGTTCGAATAATTATTTGCATTGATTAAATCTTCTTTTGCCTGTTTGATCTGTTGATAATCCGTTTCTTCAATTTTTTTATTTCTCGGCAGGGTATTATAAGTGTTTTGAAGTGCTTCGGAGGCCTTGTCGAACTCCATTTGTTGTGTATAAGCCCGGGCCTTTCTGGCCTCTATTCTTGCGGTTTCCAGGCTGTCCAGGTTATAGTTTTGCGAAATGGCATCCAATTGTGATACGACTGCCTTATCATTTTTGCGTAATAGTTCCACATCCGCCAAGCCTTCTTCACATCTCAAAGTAATCGCTTTGTTTGTACTGGTTTCAATGCACAGTTGAAAAGCATTTTCGGCTTTTTGATCATTTTTTTTATCGAGATAAATTTGCCCTATACGTTCGTAGAGCACTGCTTTTTTATCCCTTTCCTTTTTTCGATCTGTCAACTCCAGTGCTTTTTGATAGCGATTCAAAGCGAGGTCTCCCTGATCGATCTGCTCGTAAATATTACCAAGCAGGGTATATGCTTCTGCTTCGATTCTTCTTTTCTCTTTTTTACTAGCGCTACTAATGGCTTCTTCGATCAATGCAATGGCTTCTTTGGGAGATTTATCCTTTAACGTACGTGCTCGTCGGATCAGCTCTTCACTGTTCTGACGTTTGCGCCTGATCTTCTTCTTACCTTCCTGCTGGGCAAATAGACCGGAGGAAAACAGGATCAACAAACCAATTATTAATATTCGATAACTCATACAGCATAAAGTTACAATAGTTTTTTTACATACCTTTTTACAAAAAGGGGGCAAAATGGCATTTTCGCCAAGTCCCCTGTCGTCTTTACCAAGTATATAATCCTCCTGACCAAGTCTATGTTTTATTTACTGTTTTTTAGTTGGAGATTTGAAACGAAACTTTTGAACAGCATTTCATTTTACAAAATCTAATGAATCATGACTTTAAAGAAAATATTTCTCATTGTGCTAGGCGTAGCTTTTTACATTGGCTTGGGCTTCGCTTACAAGAGCAATACCCTTGCTTATTTTAGTAACACCAGCGAAGAACATACAAGTTCTACTTCAAAGAAAAATAAAAGTACGATCCAGGTTGCACTGCTCTTGGATACCAGCAGTTCGATGAGTGGATTGATTGAACAGGCAAAATCACAGCTTTGGAATATTTTAAATGAGCTGGCCCGCACAGAAAAAGAGGATACAGAGACGGTTCTTGAAATTGCATTATACGAATACGGAAATCCATCCAAAGCCAATAATAAAAATCAGATTAATCAATTGGCCACTTTTACCACAGACATGGATTTGATCTCCAAGAAATTATTTGCTCTGACTACTAATGGGGGAGACGAGTACTGTGGTGCGATCATCAAGACTTCTCTAGAGGATTTGGAGTGGAAAAATAAAGATGGTTTGAAGGTAATCTATATTGCAGGTAATGAGGAGTTTACTCAGGGACCGGTTAATTTCGAAACGGCCTGTAAAAAAGCTAAAGAGAAAGGGGTGATCGTGAATACCATTTATTGCGGAGATTATCAAACTGGTATCCGGGAGTACTGGAAAGCCGGAGCTACTGCCGGTGGAGGGGAATACCTGAATATTAATCATAACAGGGAGACGGTTTATGTTCCAACACCTTATGATGATCAGATTAATAAACTGAATACCGAACTCAATCAGACTTATATCCCTTTCGGGGAAAAAGGTAAAGAAAAACAAATTAATCAAACGGCTCAGGATCATAATGCTTCTTCTTATGGACGCGCAAATATGACGGATAGAGCAGTATTTAAAAGCTCCAAAAAATATAAAGCAACAGACTGGGATTTGGTAGATGCTTATAAAAAGGACAAAAAAATATTAGAAAAGGCAGAGGTACATGCGGATACATTAAAAAACTTAAGCGTGGAAGAACTGGAAGCCCGAATCGAAGCAGTGGCTACTAAAAGAACGAGTATCCAAAATAAGATACAGGAACTGGATAAAAAGCGTCGAGCTTATAAAAAGGAAAAAGCCAAAGATCAAAAAGAGGAAAGTCTCCAGGAAAATGTTGTCAAGTCTATCAAAAAACAGGCAAAAGCAAAGGGCTATCAAATAAAAGAGTAAATCATGCCAAAGCTCTATGCACTTTTATCCATCTAAAAATTATTTAAAATCAAAGAGTCCAATTATGAAAACTGTAAAAATAATTTCATTATCAAGTTTGCTCATTTTTGTTTTTCTAACGAGTGCATTTACGCCCGCTTCGGAAATACATTCTTCGGAAAAAGCAACTGCAAAAAAGATTTCTTTTCCCGAGTTTTTAAGTCATTTTAAAAAAGTATCAATGCCTTTTCAGATAGGACTTGAAGATCAGTGGAAATTTGAGCGACCTGATAAAACTAAGAAAGCAGGTAAAAAGTCTTTGGAGAAAAAAGCGCCTGATCGTCGGGAGATGGGAGAATATTTACCCATATTCAGTACCGGACTTTACTCTCGAATGGGACCTCCGCAAGTTGTACCGCTTGCTCGCTTTTATCCGAATGAAAAATCAGTAGCAGTAATTTATATGGTTTACAAGCGCTTTTGGAGAGCTAATTCCGGGAATTACCAAATGGCAATTTTTGATTTAAAAGGCAATTTAATGAATCAAGAGCAGGCCCTTCTTTCGGAAGGTTTTGAGTTGGCGCGCAATTCCAGAGAGGAAACCCAGACGTTTATAATTAGCAATGACGGATATATTGTTAAAACCAAATACAAAAATATCTGGCGAAATGATCAACAAAAGAAAGGGGTAAAAGATAATCAAATCATTGCTTATGAAAAACAGGGGGAAGAAACCTTTTACATCAACGAAAAAGGTTTGGTGGAAGTCGTTAAAAATTATCCGGATAATTCCAGAGCTTCATTGGACTAATGAACAAAATATAATCCCCAGGCTCCAAATTCCGGAAGTAGACTGAGCAAAAGTTTGCTTCTGGGATTTGGCACTTGAATTTATTGATTTTTAATAATTGAAAATGATTGCATCTACATTCTTAAAGCAGATTAAAGGTGTATTTTGGATGACCTTTATTCTTTTCTTTTCGCTTCAGATGTTTTGGATCATCTGGCCTTATACCTCCTGGGAATGGGATGTAGATTTTTTAATGACCAAACAATTGATCATTCATCTTGATCATTACCGTATAGCTTTTTATACACATATTTTTAGTAGCCTCTTTGTGCTGTTTAGCGGCGCTTTCCTCTTTTCTTCTTTTCTATTAAAAAAATGGCCGACACTTCATCGATGCATTGGAAAAACCTATGTGGCATTGCTATTATTGCTTAGTGCTCCCAGTGGTTTCATCATGGCCTTTTATGCTAATGGAGGCTGGATCGTAAAAATCAGCTTTTTCTTACTGACGCCTTTGTGGTGGTGGTTTACCTGGAAAGGTTACCGGACTGCCCGGAAAAAGCAATTTGTGGTACACCGGGAATGGATGCTTCGCAGTTATGCCCTGACACTTTCTGCGGTAAGTTTGCGCGCTTATCAGATGGTTTTCTCCTATTATCTTTCTATTGACCCCGAACTACAATATATTATCATCTCCTGGGGTAGCTGGCTGATCAATCTGGGGATCGCGGAATACCTAATCTTTCGAAAAAAACAAAAAAATGTCCGGCTGGCATCATCTTATCTGAAATTGGGATAGTAGCTTCCTGGGCTGAAAACAGGTTGGAAAGATTGCCTATTGGAAGTATTTGCTTGGTAAAATACTTCATCAGGAGCGATAGAGCCTGATCATATCACATTTGTAACTCATCTGTAACTTTCCCCCTTATCTTTGTATTGTCATTCAAATTAAAAACATCAAAATCGATAAAATGGCAACGAAGACAGTTAAAAAATCGAATATCCTTGACCGCGTAGATACATTGAAAAATACCGCTGGAAACATTCACGATGAAGCATTGCAATTGACTGATAATCTGGTAGATAGCTCTTTAAGCACCGGCGCTAAATGGCAAAAGCTATTTGCAAAAGCTTTGAATCAGGGAACAGTCTTATTCGAAAAGCAACAGGATTTGGCTTTAACTACGCTGGAGGAAATGAAAGGACAGATGATCAGGGGAAATAAGCGTTTTAGAAAACTATTCAATATGGATGATGCTCGTACTGCAAAGTCTTCCAAAACAAAAAAGACTACAAAAAAAGTAAACGCGAAAACTGCTGCTTCTGCAAAATCAGATATTACTAAGGATGACTTGAGACAAATTGAAGGGATTGGTCCCAAAATTCAAATCTTATTGAATCAGGCCGGAATCCTGACTTTTACACAATTGGCAGAAACCAGCATTACGGATTTGAATACGATCCTTGAAGCTGCTGGACCTCGCTATAAAATGCACGATCCTAAAACCTGGAGGGTACAGGCAAAACGATTGATGAAAAAATAAACCGGGGAATGTTTTCCCAAGAGTAAAATGACTTAAGACTTTTTTGAAAAAATAAAATCTAAATATAATGGCAACTAAGAAAGTAGCAAATAAAAATACGAAAAAAGCAGATACAAAATTTGATTTTTCTGATAGCATTAAAGCGATTAAAGGAACTGCAAAAACCGTCAACAAAGAGGTAAAAGAGGTAGCGGAAGAAGTCGTTGAAGATATCCGGGAGAATGGAGAGCAATTGAGAGAAGCAGCTGTGACGACTATGAAAAATGCATACAACAAAGTGAGTGAAACAGTGAATGTGGAAAATATTACAAAAGCCACTAAAACGGTAAATGAGTACACACTGAAGACTGCGGAGGAACTTGTAGACGGTGCAATTTCTAATGGTGAAAAATGGCAAAACGTAGCGACTAAGGTGGTAAAAGGTAGTTTGAAACTGGCAGCTAAACAGCAGGAAATTGTTTTCGATACATTAGAAACTGTAAAGGGCCAACTAACGAAAAGCGCACTGCGTTTCAAAAAGTTGTTCTCCAATAACTAACAGCAGTTATAAGACTTTTAAGAGGAAATAGTTAAAAAGTAAATAATGAATCAGCGAAATAATATCACCAAGGTTTTGGAAAACACGAAAACGGCGAATGCTATTCTTAGAAAAGCTGGCGGGCTTGTATTGAAGTCTTCGTTTAACACTGCAAAGCAGGTCGCAACGCTTTACAAAGAAGCTGGTGTGAAAGCATTCGGTCTTGGAAAAGAAGTGCTTACCAAGACAGTGGAGTTGACATGGACCAATCAAAAAAAGATTTTAAAAACTTCGGGCAATGCGATTAAAGAAGCTGCACAGCAATGGAGAGATGGTGCAGAGCCGGAATTGAAAACCATGACCAATGCACGTGCGAAAAAAGCCGGTAAAAGAGTGAATAAGCGTAGTAAGAAAAAAGAGCTCAGCATTGATGATTTATTGGATTAAAGACAACAACGAATCGAGTCTTTTCGATCTCATAGTAATTTTAAGGGTTTTAAATAGTTAATAGGTTCTAAGTTCGAAGTTTTGTCGTTCCTAAAGATGTACAAAAGCTTCGAACTTTTTTTATAAGCTATTTTTAGAAAAACACCTTTTAAATTCAAAATAAAAATATTATGCGAATTATATTATTCACCGGAAAAGGTGGAGTAGGAAAAACAACAGTAGCTACAGCAACGGCAATAAAAGCAGCGAAGGAAGGAAAGAAAACCCTGATTATTTCTACCGATCCGGCACATAGTCTTTCGGATGCACTTGATCAGGAACTGAGCCCGGAACCGATTGAAATTGCGCCCAATCTTTTTGCACAGGAATTCGATGTTTATTATTCTATGCAAAAGTATTGGAAAAATATGCGTAATCTGATGAATACGATTTTTCGTTGGAAAGGAATAAAGAATGTGGTAGCAGAAGAACTTTCTGTTTTACCCGGAATGGAAGAGGCATCTGCTTTTCTTTGGTTGGAAAAATACTATGAAGAGGGAGACTATGATTTGATTGTTATTGATAGTGCTCCAACAGGTGAAACCCTCACTTTATTATCTTTACCACAGGTGGCGAAATCCTGGATGACCAAAGCTTTTTCCAATAAAAATCTGGCTGTAAAAACAGTGACTAAAGGGCTTAAGTTTTTTACGGGGATTCCGCTGGATAAAGGCTTGGAAGAAATGGATGAACTCTTTAATAAATTGGAAAAAATTCAGAAGGTTTTCCTCGACCCGGAAGTAGCATCTATACGTATTGTTACGAATCCCGAACGAATGGTTATTAAAGAAGCAAGAAGAGCGTACACCTATTTACAACTTTATGGATATAATGTTGATGCAGTGATTATCAATCGGATACTGCCCGAAACCAAAGTGGGAGAAGCTTTTAAATACTACATCGAATCCCAGAAAAAATATATCAAGGAAATCGAAGAGAGTTTTCAGCCATTGCCCATCCTGAAAGTACAGCATCAGGGAAGGGAAGTATTCGGAATGTCTTTGCTTGAAAAGATTGGCGACTCAATTTATAAGGATAAAAAAGCTTCTGAAGTACTTTATTTAGATAAGCCTTTTGAAGTTATCGAAAATAATAATGGTTATTTTTTCAAAACCAAGCTACCCTTTGTTCTGGAAGGTGAAGTGGCTCTGAAAAAGTTTGGAGATGAACTGGTCATTGATCTGGGGAATCGCCGGAAGTCCATCATATTGCCCAAATTTGCCAGTTTCCTTAAATTGGAAGATTATCGATTTAAAGCTCCCTGGTTAGTAGTTTCCCTGGTTAAATAAATGTCGAATAGCAAAACATATAATCAGCAGATCAAAAGGCCCTCCTGGAAAAAATACCTCGGGGAACATTTTAAGGTCTGGCAGGAAATCTGGCGATTGAATAAATTTCGGAAAACTTATAAACCGGAGCGGCTGGGGGACGGTCATCCGGTTTTGATGATTCCAGGATTTTTAGGTAGTGATCTTTCGACTGGCCGGATCAGAGTTTTTTTGAATAAAATAGGATACGAAACCTATGGTTGGGAACTGGGAAGAAACTACGGAAATGTTGCTAAATTAAACCTTCTCGAAGAGCGGCTCGTTTCCCTGCACGATAAGCATCAAACCGAAGTTAGCCTGGTCGGCTGGAGTTTGGGAGGGGTTTATGCCCGACAAATTGCCAAAGCTAATCCGGGTGCTGTCAGACAAGTAATTACAATGGGCTCACCTTTTGCAGCTATCGAAGCACCGAATAATGCCAAATGGCTTTATGACCTGATCAATCGCCATAAACCTGTATCCGAAGCTGACCAAAAATGGTTGCAGGATATAGATGCACCGGCACCTATCCCTACCACTGCGATTTATTCAAAGGAAGATGGCATCGTACCCTGGCAAGCCTGCATGGAAAAAGTCGTAGATGAAATTCATCAAAATGTCAGAATTACCGGAAGCCATTTTGGCCTTGGCTTCAATCCCCAGGTATGGCGGATCATTGAAAATCGCTTGCAATACCAAGTGGATAACTGGCGGATTTATATTGACGAAGGAGAGTGATTATTCTTCGTTTTCATACTCACCCAACTTTTTCTTCTATTTATCTATCTTAACATTCTCCCAAGTTCTCTCTAACATTAATTAACAGTTTTTATAATAAGTTTGATGATGTAAAAAGCTGATTTTCAATTGCTAAGAGTTCAGGTTAAAGACTTTTTTGGAGTTTTTAATCTTAACACTTCTTTATAATTATTCTCACAAAAGGGTTTTAAACTAATCGCTGCTTTTGCTGATCAAAGACAGCGTTAGGAATCAAATTCATTTGTTCAACTATTTAAACCTATTTATCATGAGATCATTATTTGCAGTTTTTTCGCTGATATGCACTTTTGGAATGCTTCAGTTAAATGCTCAGACCAATTCTTTTTATGTAGGAGCGAAGTCAGGAGCAAGCGCCTCTCAGTTTAGATTTACCGAAGACTTAAGAGAATTATACCCCACTTCAAATAAAGTTTGGGGACTACATGGAGGATTTGATATGGGACTTCAATTAGACAATTGGACAATTAGTACGGGGGTACTGTATACGCAGAAAGGAGGGGAATACCAGACTGATAATTTTGATGAAAATGGTACGACAGCCTATTTCACCGGAAAGGAAAAACTGCATTTTGTTAGTGTTCCCGTCTTGCTGGGATATCGTCAGAAAATCTCAGACAATGTAGGTTGGGCTTTGGCCGCTGGACCTTCTTTCAACTTTGGACTGGCAGGCAATATTGATGAAACCACAGAGTATTTTGGTTCGGAGGAAGTAGATTTTCAAAATTATAAAGTGAGTTATGGAGAAGGCGTTAATGATGATTATAAATCCACACAAGTTGGTTTCCAGATTAATCCGAGTCTTTTTATAGAGTTGAATGATCGTAGCAAAGTGAATTTTGGAGTAACCTGGGATTTCGGAACCGGAGATATGTTTAGTAAGCGATATAAATCTGCAAATGATTTCTTCGATATCTATAAAGGAAATCAGGTTCACCGAAATACTATATTCACCGTTGGATACGAATACCATTTCAACTTTGAAGACAAGTATTAATTCATCTTCCCACGAAAAATATCGAATATGAAAACCTGTAAGAATTGTAGTACGGCAAATGAGGTAAAGGCAGTGAGATGTGTTGCCTGTAATATGGAAAATAATTTCAGCCTGCATGCTGCAATGCCCATTGATCCGAAACCTGCACCCGAGCCTGAATTGTTGCAATGTATCAACTGTGGAAATCACGAGTCAGCCGAAGTCTCCCATTGTACCCAATGTAAGTTCCCTTTGGCACTGGTCACTCCAAAACCGATTTCCAAGATCGCTTCAATCAATCGGAAAGTAGGATAAATAAATCAGCACCTCGGGAAATAACCGGAAAAACACTTGTAGAATATATTTTCCCGAGGTGATATTTTTCAAACAAAGAGCCGGAGGAGACTTCCGGTATCCCCGGCTACTTTGTCTGATCCATTAAAAAATAACAACAATGTCTAGGAGAACGAAACAACTTTTCAGTTTGTCCCTCTTGGATTTACTGACAAGTGCCCTGGGAGCGGTAATCTTTCTGTTTATCATTACACCAAAAGGAGGAGCTTCCGCATCCAAGGTTCGCCAAGCGATGGTTTATTTTGATACCACGCAAATGAAAATACATGGTCAGCTACCCGATAGCCTGCTTAGCAAATCAGCTGGAGATACGATGCAGGTAGTTTTATTGGCTTATCGCGATTTACCAGTTACCAAGCAGCCCAGGCCTGTGAAAAAATACACCTATAATGAGGCTCGTCCCAAGCCCGTAAAAAAAGAAGAGCCTAAACCCTCAGTTGCGAAGCCCAAACCGGTAGAGCAACCTAAACCTGTAACGAAACCAAAAGAGAAACCCGAGCCTAAGCCGGAGCCTCCCAAAACAGAACCGACTATTCCTAAACCACCGGTTTATCGGGGAGATGCCCCTTCGGTGCCTGCAAATGTTTCCTTTGAGGTCAATTGGGATGATAAGAATAATAATGTCGACCTTTTTATTTGTAAAGGAAATAATTGTGTTTACGGCGGTCGTAAGAAAGATAGGAAGATTGGTCAGTGGGACAGTGGAAAATCCCGTAACCGGATTTTTGGAAATGATCTGAGAACGACCCAGGAAGCAGTGCGCCAGTTTGATAAAATTATTCCCGGAGAATATAAAATTTATCTCCAATACAAGAGTAGCAAAAAGAATCAGCCTTTGGTCAATGTAAATGGTCTGATCTATACCAAAGATCCGAAAACGAAAGTAGAAAGAGGGGAGTCCTTTAATCAAAAGTTGAAACTGGGAGCTCCACGTATACATGTAGCCACGGTCATCATAAAAGCAGATGGCAGTTATATCTTGAAGCAGCCGTAGTTTCGGTATTCGGTGTTCGAAAGTCGGTGTTCGAAAAACGATATTCGAAAAACGATGTTCGAAAAACGAAAGTCAAGAAACGAAAGTCAAGAAACGAAAGTCAAGAAACGAAAGTCAAGAAACGAAAGCCGAGAATCGAAAGCCGAGAATCGAAAACATCATTCATCATTAAAAAATTATAAGTCATGTTAAATACGAAGCGTTTGCAAGTCATCTTTAGTCTGGGCGCCGCAATTGGTATCTGGATGGTATTAATATTTTTGAGTAGCCTTTGTGTGGAAGGCTCCGGTGCACAAAGAATTCTGGAACTGTTGGGAGGAACCTCTCAGGGCTACATACAGGCCGCTATTTATGGGGTATTTGCTTTTAGCTTTTTGGAGCTAAAAGGGAAGCGGAAATATTTGACTAGAGAATATCGGGCATTCAAGTTTGGCCTGTTACCAGAGCAGGATCAATTGGTATTGACCCCTGAAGAAGTAGCGCAGATCAAGCTTAATACCATTAACCTTGAAAAAAGCGGACAATTTTCAATGGTCGGAGATTTTATCAAAAAAGCCTGTACCCAGTATCGGAACGAGCAAAATGTTGGAGAGACCTTACAGGTTTTTAATACTCAGGTCAATAATAGCAAAGAGGAAATGGAAAGTGGTTTGGAAATTATCCGCTACTTGCTGGGAGCTATTATTTCTATCGGGTTTATCGGAACACTTCTGGGATTATCTTCTTCCATCGGTATGGCACATCTCGCCAAGACAGCTGAAGGGATGCCGGAAATCACCCGGAGCCTGAATCTTGCTTTTGATACGACACTAGTGGCATTATTGGTGGGCTTGATTCTGAATTTTTTCTACCATAGGTACTTGAAAGAAATGGATACCTTTTATTCCAGATCAAAATCCTATGTGATCAATAATTTAATTAGCCGGATTTATCAGCCTGCTTAATGGTTATTCGAGGCTCGAAAATCATCAAGCCTCGAATACAAAGTTGTTATTTTTGAAAACATGATCCCTGATAATCAGGAGGGATGCCGGTTATCGGGGACTGTTCAAAAATTCCTTTGGGGATTTTCCAAAACGTTCTTTAAATTTTGTTGTGAAATACGAAGCGCTTTCGATACCAATTTGATAACGGACTTCGGAAACTGTAGTAAACTGCTTGTTCTGTAAATATTGATAGGCTTTTTGCAATCTGATCTCAAGTATAAAGTTTACCGGCGAAAGACCAGTCAGCTTTTTGATCAGGCGACCTAATTGTCTGGAGCTGTAATTCATCTTTTGAGCAAGGTCTGTTACTTTAAAATCCGGTTCTTGTAGATGTTCCAGAATGATTTGTTCGGCCTGTTTCACCAGTTGATGATCGGCACTTTCTACTGGAGTATTATTTTGTTCCCGGGCTTCGAACTGTTCCCGTTCTAGTTTATTGCGCAAGAGATTATCGATCCGTGCCAGTAATTCTTTAGAATTAAAAGGTTTGGTAATATAATCGTCAATACCTAATGTAAATCCACTCAGGCGATCAGTTTCCAAAGAACTTGCAGTAAGCATAATAAATGGCAATTGCCGCCATTGCTTATTTTCATTGAGCTTTTTTCTAAATTCCAAACCATTCATTTCAGGCATCATAAGGTCGGAAGTAATCAGGTCATATTCATAATCATTCAATTTATTAAGAGCTTCTGCACCACTATAAACTTTTTGGCAGTCATACTGTGGGCGAAGTATACGCTCCAGAAAATCTGACATCTCCGGATTATCTTCGACAATTAAAATACGTGGACGTCGACCTTCCATTATTAATGGTTTGTGAGTCGGAACAACAGAAGGTATAACTTTGCCGTTTAGGTCGTCCACCGTTTGCTCCGTCTGACTGTTTATATCTAATGGTGCTATCGGTATTTTTAACCTGAAAGTGCTACCTTGATTTGGTTGACTTTCCACTTGTAAAGTCCCGCCAAAAAGTTGAGCGAGTTCCCGGGAAAAGGCCAAACCAATACCTGTTCCACCGGCTTTCTTGCCATGTTCATTTTGATAGAAGCGATTAAAAATCTTGCGGAGGTCTTGTTCGGGGATTCCTATTCCAGAATCTGCTACACTTATTTGTAATTCATGTTTTTCGTTTTCAAAAAAAGTTTCTGCTTTGAGCTGTATTCGACCTGTTGGCGGTGTAAACTTAATGGCGTTCGATAAAAGATTATTGAGTATTCTCTCAAACTTTGCAGCATCCAGTCTTAACCAAAGTGAATCCTCTATTTCATTCGAAAGTTGCAATTCAATTTTTCGCCTTTCGGCTAAACCGGTAAAAGCATGAAAAATTCGCTGGATCAAATCATGAATATTTACCAGGCTAAATTGAAGCTCCAGTTGCCCCGCCTCCAGTTTTGAAAGGTCCAGAATCTCGTTAACAAGCCCAAACAATTTTTTACTACTGTGATGCGCCAATACCAGATTATCATCCGATGATTTTTCCAATGCTTCTTCAAGCGGTGTGATAATCATCGAGAGTGGAGTTTGTAACTCATGAGAAATATTTGTAAAAAACTGCGTTTTCAATTCATCTAATTGTCGAAGATTTTCCGCTTCGCTTTGTTGCTTTTCCAGTGCAATCAAGGCTTCCTGTTTTTTTCTTTTTTGATTAAAATAATGATATTGAAAAATGGCAGTTACTGCTAAAAGTAATAGTGTTCCGCCAACCAAAAGCCGGTTGCTCTCATTCTTTTGCCTTTCTATAGTCAGTTGTTGCAGAGATAAAGCAACTTCTTTTTGTTTGGCATCGAATTTAGCTTCCAGTTCAGAGGTGATAATCAGATTTTGTTTGTTTAAAAGGGAGTCACCAATATCTCTGGACATCTTTAAATATTGGTAAGCTTTATCGTAATCTTGTTGTTGTCCGTACAATAGGGACAAGTTATTATAAGTCTCCTTTTCCTCTTCTCTAAAGCCGGAAAGCTCGGAAAGCTCCAGTGCCGCCTCGTAATGTTTAATGGCCTTTAAAGGTTGTTCCAGGCGATAATAAATCTTGCCCAGAGAACTATGTGCCGTAGCCATCTTACTCCGATGACCAACCTCTTTACATACACGTAATCCCTCCCGATAATAGGGAAGGGCTGCTTCGTACTGTTGTTTCCTCATATAGTGCGAACCAATATTCATATTGACACTGGCCACGCCTTGCAAATCGTTATTAGAAGCGTGGATTTCCAGAGATTGCCGGAAGAAATCCAGTGCCAGACTATCATTTTTCTCCCGGCGGCCCAGATTCATTAAAGTCATAGCGGCTGAACCCATTTCATCCTGCTCTCGATAAATTTTCAAGGCCTTTTTCAAATACTCAATCGCCAATTTGTCTTTATTTTGTTTATAAAGCATATTGCCGAGATTGTTATATACATTAGCAGCTTTTGCCGGGAAAGGGCTTTTTTGGTAAGCTTCGACAGCATTGAAATAATAAATCATGGCCGTATCATAAATGCCCATGCTACTGTAGGTATTGCCGATAGCGCTACAGTTCGAACCAACCCAGCGCCAGTTTTCTTCTTGTTTGGATAGAACAAGACTGTTTTGATTGAAGGCGAGTGCCTCGTTTTTCTGTCCCTGCATTCTTCGAATGACTCCAAGCAAATATGATGATTTGATCTCAAAATCTACCAAATTGCTTTTTCTGGATAGAACAAGGCATTTCCGGGCATAGACATCTGCCGAATCGAGATTGATATTTCTGTAAAAGGAAGCTAACTGGTTGAGTAATTTCACCTGTCCTGTATCACTACTTTCACCTTGTAATTCTGTGAATAGTGAATCAATAATCGCTTCTTTAGTTTGTGCAGATAAGGCACAAGCCATAAGCACACATAAGCAGAGTGTAAGGCAGTGGTTTTTCATAAGGGAGCAAATCAAGATCGTACTTTTCGGAATTCATTTAAGTTAATAATAAACCCGAAAAGTGATTTTAATGTTCAAGCTAGCTCTGACAATGTGTAGATGTCCAAATTACAGGTACTTAATGGCTTATCCAAATTTTCGGGGAATTGATTAAAGATCAAAAAGGGCTTTTAAATATTCTATGTCGCAAATGAGTAAAGTTTTGTCTGATATCAGTAACGATATCCATTCAGAATATATGACCTTTAACGGGTCGTGTAATGTCCTGTATAATTCTAGACAACCAATAAATATCAGCTTTCCAGAGAGTGCTGTGATCTTATACTTACACCCAAAAAACATTTTATCAAGAGATTCTTAAGTTCTCTGGTCTAAATTGATTAGAAGCTTGTTAAATCCCTGTTTTTAGTTTTTTCATTACTTTGTAAGCAATGCTCCTTAACAAATTTATAATCTCAGGAATTTAATATTTTCTCCCTATAACTAAAGGCTTTAGAAATTTTCTGAAGCCTTTTTTGTTATAGGTACTGTTTATCTGTTTTGAGCAATTTTCTTTTCTCTTAGCAGAATCTCATCAACCAGTCCATAAGCTTTCGCTTCTGGGGCTCTAAACCAATGATCCCGATCGCAATCTTTTTCGATTTGCTCGTATGTTTGACCAGTGTTATCACTTAAAATATTATACAACTCATGCTGCATTTCTTTATAGAGCTTATAATTGATTTCCAAATCCGATAGCTGTCCTTGCATACCTCCGGAAGGCTGGTGGATCATTACCCGCCCGTGTTCCAGGCAGGTACGTTTGCCCGGAGTACCGGAGGACAGAATTACGGAGGCCATCGAGGCCGATACTCCGGTACAGATGGTGCCAATATCCGGGGTAATGAAGTGCATAGTATCAAAAATACCCAAACCGGCAGTAACGGAACCTCCCGGACTGTTGATATAGATTTGTATATCTCTGTCGGAATCCAGTGAATCCATGAATAATAGCTGTGCCTGAATTACATTGGCTACATAATCGTCGATAGGGACTCCGAGGAAAATAATCCGATCCACCATTAACCGGGAGAATACGTCCATCTGGGCAACATTCAACTGGCGTTCTTCTATAACGCTGGGAGTGAAGTTATTCAGAGACCAGTTTCTGTGATGTGTTTTACGAATATAATCTTCTATACTGCTGGAAGATTGATTCAGGTGCTTAGTGGTGAATTTCAAGAATTCTTTTTTGTGGTTCATATTGAATGTTTGATTTAAAGCATAGCAATGCCAGTCTTCGATTCTGCGGAAAGCAGAAAGAAGTATGATACATTCGAGGTTTAAGCTGAAATGTATGCCTGGATTACTCTGATATAGTTATTGAATAAGTTTGAAGGTTACTGCCACCAATGCTTCCACCAATGCTTCAATTTGTTGAGTAGACTAAGAGGGCGAGACTCAATTTGCTGACTGCGAATCCATGCTTCTACCTGTTTATAAGAAATTTCTAAAGGTAGTTGTCGAATGGCCCTAAAAGTTTGACTGGTATTGATAAGTCTTTTCATGGTATTACAGGATTACGGAAGCATAAGCTGCCAGTGTAGCAGAAAGAGATTTAGAAGATTTTCGGTCGCTTAATAGTTCTTTTAGCTTTTGCCGGCTTCGGCTAAGCCTGGTTTTCGTGGCGGATTCACTACTCTCCTGAATAAGACTAATTTCCCGAATACTAAATCCGCTGATCTCAAAAAGTATAAGCGCTTCCTGCTGCTTGGCGGGGAGCTGTTCCATTGCTTTCAGCAAAAAGTGGATATCTGCCGCGATTTCAGGACTTGGTGCTTTACTTTCCAGGTGATCGAGCAGGTGTTCGTTCCATTCTCCCCGGAATCGTTGTTGCCTTTTTTTATTTCTGATAATATTATTAACTGTTCCAATGAGATAAGAAAGCAGCTTCTCTTTATCCCTGATCTGATCAAATCTTTTCAGTGCTATCAAAATAGCCTCCTGTACTAAATCTTCCGTATCCATGATCCCATAGGATTTGCTGCTGCAATACCGAACGAAAGAAGCGTGGATTTTTTGATATAACTCTAAAAAGACGCCATGTGGATCGTTTTTCATGATCTTTGATTTATGGTTCTGTTAATATAGTAACGTTTAAAAGGAAAAGGTTACAATGCAAAGTTGATTTACTTTAAATTTGTATGATTTTTTGCTTAAAATGCCGTCATTTCATGTTTTTACAAAATATAGCACGATTCCTGTAGTTTGATAACTGTGTCTTAAATAATCTAAGTACTAGATAGGGGAGCGTTAAGATAATTGCATCTTAAACTAACAAGGCCGTTGATGCGTTTATCAATCGGATTAATTTATTTTGACCTCAACCTGAAGAAATGAAGCTTATATTTACATGGGTACTTCTTCCATGCTTTATGTTCGTCTTTCCTGCAGAATTCTCCGATCGATCTGCTGGAAAATTGAATTGGAAGTTTAAAAAAGAAAAAGAAGGGATTAAAGTCTATACGCGTGATATTGAAGGTTCTAATTTGAAAGAACTGAAACTCACTATGTCTTTCAAAAAAACAACGATTAAAAGCATATTGAAATTGCTGGATACCGCTGAACTATACAGGGATTGGGTGTTCAAATGTTCGGATTCGAAAATGGCGGAAAAGCTTAGCGACCTGGAAAGTATTGCTTATTACAAATTTGATTTTCCCTGGCCCTTGAGTGATCGGGATGCCTATATGAGATCCGTAGTAAGAAAAGATCACCATTCAGGAAAGACGATTATAACGACTACCTCCGTTCCTGATTTTAAACAAGAGGAAGAGGATGTCGTAAGAATTATCAATCATTATAATCGCTGGGAATTTGAAGAAACATCCGATCATGTCATTCATCTTACCTATTACTTAAAAACCGACCCTGCCGGAAAGATACCTGACTGGCTGGTTAATCTGGCCGTCGATCGGGGACCAACAACTTCACTCTCCAACTTTAGAAAGCTGTTGAGCAATTAGCAGGATAGCCCCAAATGTAAAGAATTCGGACATTTGCAATTTTTAGTATAGTTTAAGCCCGTTCACTGATTTTCTTTACTTCCGTATAAAAAAATATTTAGCTGGACTTTACATTTAATCCAGTTCTTGATTATATTTGTTCTACTCGTAATTGACAGATTATATACTTTTCTTAAGTGACTTAGATTTACATCTGTCAGATAAGATTCAACCTGGCCCTTTCTGGATGAATCAAGTTATGTCCAATAACGCCAAATTGAGTGCGTCCTGGTATAATATGAGACAGGTCTGTTTTCAGTTTGATTTAATCAAGATACATTACATATTGTGAGCTTTAAGCTGATTAATAAGGAAAGCCAATAATTACTACTGTTTACTTGAATATACAGAGCTCGGTGATTTGTGGTATGAGTACTCCTTTGTAATAAGGAGAAATCGAGTACCAACCTATACTGGACCTGAAGTTGACTGTAGTAGAAAAAAATATATGACACTATAATTCGGAACTTTCTAATTTAGATTTTTAGTAAATATGACCACACCTATTACACCTGTCAAGAAGATCCTCGTGGCCAACAGAGGAGAAATTGCTATTCGTATTTTGCGAGCAGCATCAGAATTAAAAATCAGAACGGTTGCTGTTTTTACTTTTGAAGATCGTTATTCTTTACATCGCTATAAAGCAGATGAAGCCTATCAAATCGGCGATGAAGATGATCCACTCAAACCTTATCTGGATATTGAGGCTTTGATAAATGTTGCCAAGACTTATAACATTGATGCAATACACCCCGGTTATGGCTTCCTTTCCGAGAACGTACATTTTGCCCGCAGATGCAGAGAAGAAGGGATTATTTTTGTCGGACCTGCTCCGGAGGTAATGGAAAACCTGGGAGACAAAGTAGCGGCCAAAAAACTGGCCCGGACAGTAGGAGTGCCCTTGATTGAAGATAGCCAAAAAGCGCTGACGGATGAAAAAGTTGCATTGGAAGAAGCGCGTAGAATCGGGTTTCCGGTGATGGTCAAAGCCGCCGCCGGAGGGGGTGGGAGAGGTATGCGGGTAGTGCGTTCCGAAGAAGCTTTAGCTACAGAATATCAGGAGGCGAAAGGAGAGGCCAGGACGGCTTTTGGAGACGATACGGTTTTTCTGGAAAAATATATTGAAAACCCCAAGCATATCGAAGTACAAATCCTGGGAGATAAACATGGTAATCTGGTTCATCTCTTCGAAAGGGATTGTTCTGTACAAAGACGATTTCAAAAAGTGGTGGAAGTCGCTCCGTCGATGAATCTCAAGGAATCGACCCGGCAAGCTTTGTATGATTATGCACTAAAGATCACCCGCCACGTAAATTATACCCATGCCGGAACCGTAGAGTTTTTGGTAGATGAAGATGAAAGTATTTATTTTATTGAAGTCAATCCCCGAATACAGGTAGAACATACCATCACAGAAGAAGTGACGGGGATAGATATTGTTCGTTCGCAGATACTGATTGCGATGGGCTATCCGCTTTCTGACCCCAAAATCAGGATTGGTGAACAAGCGGATATCATTTGCAAGGGATATGCGATTCAGTGCCGGATTACTACCGAAGATCCATCCAAGGATTTTAAACCCGATTATGGTACATTGATCGCTTATCGTTCTGCCTCCGGTTTTGGTATTCGACTGGATGCGGGTAGTGCTTATCCGGGAGCTAAGATTTCTCCCTTTTTTGATAGCCTGCTGGTCAAAGTAACAGCCTGGGGAAGAACACTTAATGAATCCAGCCAAAGATTGCATAGAGCCTTACGCGAGTTTCGGGTTCGTGGAGTGAAAACCAATATTGGTTTTCTGCTTAACCTCTTACAAAATGAAACTTTCCAGAATGGAAAAGCAACGGTAAAATTTATCGGCGAGAATCAGGATTTACTCAAACCGCAAGGCTGGAAAGATCGGGGGACTAAAATGCTTCGGTACCTGGCAGAAGTTATCGTTAATAAAAATCCGGATGTTAAATATGTTGATGATCGTCAGGTATTCCTAAAAGCAGAAGTACCTTCTTTTGATCAATCGAAGCCTTATCCGAAAGGGACCAAAGATTTGTTGAATGAGCTGGGGCCGGAGAAGTTTTGTGAATGGCTTAAAAAAGAACAAAAAATTCACTTTACGGATACTACCTTCCGGGATGGGCATCAATCGCTGCTTGCTACCCGGGTACGGACTTTTGATATGCTGAAAATAGCCGAAAGCTATGCCCGGCATCACGGAGCGGATCTGTTTTCTATGGAAGTTTGGGGCGGTGCGACCTTTGATGTTGCGCTGCGTTTTTTAAAAGAGGATCCATGGCAAAGATTGACCGCTTTGCGGGAAGCAATACCAAATACCTTGTTGCAAATGTTATTGCGGGGCTCCAATGCAGTAGGTTATGCTGCTTATCCCGATAATTTAATTGAAGCCTTTGTCGAGCAGGCTGCAAAAAGCGGAATGGATGTTTTTCGGATTTTTGATTCTCTCAATTGGGTTGAAGCCATGAGGACCAGCATCCGGGCAGTTAGAGAGCGAACGCAATCTCTGGCAGAAGCCTGTATCTGCTATACGGGGGATATCCTTGCTCCGAATGAAAAGAAGTTTACCCTTCAGTATTATCTCGATCTGGCGAAGCAACTGGAAGATGCCGGAGCGCATATCCTGGGCATCAAAGATATGGCCGGTTTGCTAAAACCCTATGCTGCTGAGTTATTGATCCCGGAGCTTAAAAAGGTGGTTGATATTCCACTGCATTTGCATACACATGATACTTCGTCCATCCAGTCAACGACTTATTTGAAAGCTATTGAGCAAGGTGTAGATGTAGTGGATGTTTCAATCAGTTCGATGTCTGGGTTAACGGCTCAGCCTAACTTCAATTCCATGGTTGCGATGCTGGAAGGCCAGGCACGTGCCAGCAATATTGATCTGCAATCGCTCAATCAATTTTCAAATTACTGGGAGGCTGTCCGGCGTTATTATTATCCCTTTGAATCTGAATTGAGAGCCGGTTCGGCGGAGGTTTATGAGCATGAAATCCCTGGTGGTCAATATTCCAATCTTCGACCTCAGGCCAGAGGTCTGGGGCTGGAAGATCAGTTTGATACCATTAAGAAAAACTATCGAATGGTCAATGATCTTTTCGGAGGAATCGTCAAAGTGACCCCTTCTTCAAAAGTTGTGGGGGATATGGCAATGTTTATGACAGCCAATAATCTGAGCAAGGAAGATATCCTGGAAAGGGGGGCAAGCCTTTCCTTTCCGGATAGTGTGAAAGCATTGATGCGAGGGGATTTGGGACAGATTGCGGGAGGCTTCCCGGAGCAATTACAAGCGATTATCCTCAAAGAAGAAAAGCCGTATACCGAACGCCCCAATGCACATTTAAAACCCGTTGATTTTGACAGTGCCTTTACCCAGTTCCAAAAAGACTTCGGAGAGCAGGTTCAATTTTCGGATTTTATTTCGCATCAGTTTTATCCAAAAGTATACAAAGACTATTTTGAACATTTTGAAAAATATGGCGCCGTTCGAAATTTACCAACGCGTCCTTTTTTCTACGGTTTAAAGCCCAATGAAGAGATTTTGGTGGAGCTCGATCCGGGAAAAACGATTTTGATTAAATACCTCAATATGACCGAGGCCAATGAGCAGGGCGTAAGATTGGTACTATTTAGCCTTAATGGTCAGACGCGCTCAATTGAAGTAAAAGATCGTTCAATAGAATCGGAAATAGCCGTACATCAAAAAGCTTCCGAAGCTAATGAAGTAGGCGCGCCACTACAAGGAAATCTTTCTAAAATACTCGTAAAGGAAGGACAGGAAGTAGGAATCAATACGCCTTTATTTATTATTGAAGCTATGAAAATGGAATCGACTATTACTTCGGTTACTGCCGGCATCATTGAAAAAATTTACATCAAAGAAAGAACGATGGTGGAGCAGGATGATATGGTTTTAAAATTGAGAGAAATTGAAAATTAAATTAATGCGAACACAATGGGCGTTTTTTAACAATTTTGGAAAGAGGGATACATTGCTTGAAACTGGTAGTGAAAATCGGATCTATTTTGATTAGAAAAATCAGTCCTCCGGAAAGATATTTTATAGAAGGCGAATAAGTTGAGTCACTCCTAGACCAAGCATTAAAATACCGACAGCTTTATTGGTATAGCGATGGATGATTTTGGTTTTTTTGATGATGAATTCGCTGAGCAAAATATAAAGCCAAAAGGCAATAAATGCACCGATGGCAGCACCTGCGGAAAATATGATAATACAAGCTTGCCGGTCAAATTGAAGATGGTTCGCTTCGAGCCAGAGACCAAAAAAAATCCAGTAAGGAATAATAAGCATATTCATCATACCTACGATAATACCTCTTAGGAAATCGAAATAATCGTAATCCTTTGCAGAGATGTTCTGCGTTCTACTTTTTTTAAATAAATAATAAAACCCCAAAGCAAAGAAAACGATTGTTGCAAAGGTTTTAATATAATTGCCAATAGCTGTGTTTTCTGTAAAAATATCCAGACTGATCAAAGCAATATAAGTATAAACGAATTCCATGATCAGAGCCCCCGAGGCAATTAACAAGCCGGATTTTCTTCCTTTCTCAATCGTCTTTTGGCTAATCGTGAGTGTGATGAGGCCTATTGGTAAAGAACCTAAAAAACTTAAAATCAAAGCAATGGTAAAATAGATCAAGAGACTCATGATTTACTGATTGGCGAGTCTTATATAACGAAAATATTCTCTTAGGCTTCGGTAAGCTTCTTTCCAGCTCATTGGCTGAATCCCCTTTTGCCTTTGCGCTTTCCCGATATGATAAATAATTTTCCAGTGTTGAAAAATATCCCGATAAGCATGCCAGGCCGAATAATCCGGATCGTAGATATGAGCAGGTTCACTGGCAATACCATTGAACTCCAGAATCTTGAAAGCTTTTCCTTTTTTAAGTAAATCCATACTCTTGCATTTCATATCGAAACGACCGTAATGAATGCCTTGCATATTTTTTGCAAGTAAGTCAAAAACAGCTGTTAATTGATGATCAATATGTTGATTTCCATTCAGGAAAGTCGTTCCTCTGGAATGATTGCCTATGGGTTCCAGCTCTACAACTTCACCTTTGGCCGGGACGGCCATAAGTAATTCCGGATACCTTTTCCTGAATCGTTCCAGCTGAAATCTGGCTCTTGGATAATCTTGCATCAATTGCTCGATACTGGAAAACCCATCACCGCTTACACTTAGTATTTTTTTGATACAAACAGAAGTAATTGTGCCTTGTTGAGCACCGGGCATTTTATAATACAGTACACTTACTTCGGTAGGAAGATCGACAAATTCCTGAATCATGAAATCTACATTGACTTTTTGAAGGTAATCTTTTAGTGCTTGCTGATCATCCAGTTTTTCCACTAAAAAACCGCGTTCCCCGATATTGGGTTTGGCAATCAAAGGAAACCGAATACCGCTCGCCTTGATTTTTGATTGTACCAACCCGATATCTCTTTCTTCTTTTTTTATAAAAACTGTTTTTGGAATCGTTTCAGGAGGTAGTCGATTCAAAATGTTAATCTTAGATTCTCCCATCACACCTCCTGTCTCAATAACCGGATTAACTGCGCTGAAAAAGAAAAGAGAACGTGAACGGATACCAAAGTACAACCAGAAAAAGACGGTAGGGATATTGGCAATATAAATCGGATAATATTCCCAATTGGTCCATTTGATGTAAAAAGAAGATTGTCGGAGTTTTAGCCAGAAATCTTTCACTAGTGTATCTGTTGATTGACTAATCTGCGGTGTTGGAGAGTCGAAGGAGCAATACCAAAATGCTCTGGAAGTCGAATGTTTGGTGCAATAATATTAATCGCCACCCGAATGAGTGCCAGGTGGTGAATACAATGTTCCAGGTTATAATAAAGCTCCCGGCTTACTGTGCTTCTAATCTCATAAATACCTTCTTTGGAGCTACTCAATAAAACCGATCTTTCAAAATCCAGGGCATTAAAATCTCTTAGAATAATATTAATAGCCGCAAGTGCAGCTTCCGGGGATTGTTCTATAGTTATATCTCTTTTCCGCAGGCAGTAATTGATTTTTCTGGTATTGGCCTGAGTGATTAGGCATTGATAAAATTCAATGAAATGCCTGGTATGCTGGCCAATAGTAGAGTCAGACATCAGAGAGATCGACTGATTATACTGCTCGGTATTGATTTGCTCAAGAAAGTGTTTCGCATCATTAAGGACAGCAAGGGTACCCTGGACTAAATTCATAATATCTTTATTATTTCAGGTTTATTTTAACGCTTTGGAGTTTATATTATTTAATACCATAAGTATTCTGTAGCACAAAATGAAATTAATCTGGTACGAGTAAAGGTACAAATTTCTTTGGCTTGCAACCTTGAAATCCTAGTCTGTGCTAATACATTTAATGACATGTGGTTTAAGCAAAGTAATGAAAAAGCTTAATTTAGCGTTGATTTATTCGATGCGCTATGCTTGATTATCGATATTCAAAGATAAAAACAGCTGTATCAGATGATCAAAGAAATAGGTTTATTCCTTTTTCTGCATCTCGTATTTTTTACAGTGTACGAGCACAGGATAGCCAGGCAAAATATCTGGAAGCAGGTATTGAGGTACAGCAATATCCCACGGTTTTTTTACTGGGAATTCGAAGCGCGGTCTCGATGTCGACCCATCAGGCATTGGAATTGCGGCAGGGGGCAATTTTACTCTGGGGTATAACCTATAGATTATAAGAGCAGATGGGCTAAACGGACAGATTCATTAATTTTAAAAAATAAGCCTGTGTGTACAGTGACTTATGTTCCAATGGTGAACGATAATTTTATTTTTACTTCAAACCGGGATGAATCACCCAAACGTTCCGCGACGGAAATGGCCTGGGAAGTATTTAATGGAAAGACCGTGCTTTTTCCCAGGGATGCGCTAGCGAAAGGAAGCTGGATTGCGATCTCTGATCAGCAACAATTGGTTTGTATCCTGAATGGAGCTTTTCGGAATCACAAACATCAACCACCATATAGACTAAGCCGGGGCATAATGGCACTCCGTTTTTTTACCTATACGAATGCCAGTGCTTTTTTTAAAGAATTTGAGTTTGAGGGAATGGAACCTTTTACGATGATTATTATTGATAAAGGACACTTATACGAATTGCGCTGGGATGCACAACAGAAGCATATCATTGAATTGAGTATGAATGAGCCACATATTTGGGCATCTTATACTTTATACCCGGAGGAATGGCAGCAAAAAAGAATGCTTTGGTTTGAAGAATGGCTCGCTCAAAATCAGGAAATTGATCAGGGAGCAGTATTGAGTTTTCACAAAAGTGCAGGAGAAGGAAATCCCGAATACGATATGGTCATGAATCGAAAGAATATCGTTCGGACTACCAGCATCACTTCGATTCTTAGTGGAAATGGCTCGATGCAGATTCGATATGAAGATATGTTGAACGGTTCAATTGAACAAGAACGATTACTTAGCTCTTTGAGCAATACCTAGCGTTTTATATCCTCTTGGGTTTAGCTTACAAATCTTGTTTACCTAATGTAGCATTAAATTCATCCAATATGACAAAACATAAACAAAAACAAAGATGTTATAGTCCCGACAAAAGGGTAAATTTGTTTTGTGAAAGAGAGGCTTGCCATATTTCTCACCATTTTATTCATCTCCTTTGGATGTAGGGATGTGCTTACCATTGTATATTTCTATGGTAATCAGACTTATATTATAGAAAATTTTTGTGTAAACAGGAAGAAACCAGAAAAACAATGCAACGGTAAATGTTATCTTTCCAAGCAATTGGAAGAGGAGCGTGATGAGGATGTACCCCTCAATCACCTGGTCTATCAATTTAAGTTAAAAATTGCTTTTTCCGATTATTTATCTTTGGGCATTCTGGATGTTGAAGCTATCCATAATAAACTCATTAAAGCTTTTGACAGCCCTTTGTACCATTCTGATTATTTTTTTAAAATACTCCAACCACCGGAAGTACCATCCGGCATTTCTTGCTAATTTCTAAAAGGCTGTTTTTGAAACAGTCTTCAAAAAAGAATTCTAATTTGTTTATGTAAACCATGTTTGCATATACGGAGTATTTTTTAAAAATAAATAAAAATAATAATGAAACCATTTCATAAAATCCTCTTTGCATTTTTTGCGATTTCCTTTGTTAGTTTTTCAGCTTGTAATAAAGACGATGAAGATTCGACTAAGAACCCCGGTGTATTGTCCGTTTTTTTTGATAATAAACTTGGGGATCAAAGCATTTCCATAAAAGATTATGGAGACAAGACTTTTGACTACATGGATACTGATGGTCAGGAATATAATATATCACTCTTTGCTTACTATATCAGCGCTATAGAATTGGAGGGTCCTGATGGGATCAAACACCTTGACCCGCTAAATGTATCCGCTAATGCAGATGAGGTGACCGGATATTATCATGTAATATCCACTACCCCTAATTCCAATGTGATCAATTTAAAGGATATTGAGGCGGGAACTTATGATAAAATTCGTTTTACAGTTGGGGTAGATGAGTCTGGTGTGCAAGAAGGGGCAGCTGGTGGTGTACTCGATCCTGCAAACGGAGCCTGGTTTTGGAATTGGAATGCTGGATACATTGGTTTTGGTGTTGAAGGAAATGCTTCAAACTCAGGACAGGAATATGTAGATTGGGGGAACGGTAATGAGACATTGGAAGGAACTTATGCTATTCACGTAGGAGGCTGGAAAGATGTAGAGCCCGAGCCAGGAGAAGATCCAAAATTTGTAAACAATATCAAAATCATTGAACTTGATTTTGATTCAAATATCCGGATAGAAGACGGGCTGAATCCCGAGGCTCATATCAATGTCAACTTTGAAGAGTTGTTAAAAGGAATAGATTTTTCAACTACTTATGCTATTCATCGACCTGATTTAGGTAAACCATTTGCAGAAAAGTTAGTGAATGTTTTTGAATTAGATCATGTACATCAATAGTATAGGAATATGAAAAAGCGTAGTCTTTGGACAAGCCCGGTGTTGTACTGGGCCTGTTTTTTATTATTGATATGCACTTCTTGTTCGGATGATGATGAACCCATTGATCCTATTGATCGATATGAGTTTGTTGTGCCGGAGAATTTTCCACAACCAAGGTATACTTTTGATAATAACCCTGTGACCGAAGAAGGGTTTGAATTAGGGAAAGAATTGTTTTACGATCCGATTCTTTCAAGAGATGGTTCGGTCTCCTGTAATAATTGTCATATTCAGGCAACTGCATTTGCTGATTCTCCTATTCATCCTCTGAGTGTTGGAGTCGATAACCGGCTCGGTATCAGGAATGCGCCATCATTGACGAATATGGCATTTTTTCCGGAGTTCTTCTGGGACGGGGGTGTTACTCATTTAGATTTTGTACCGATCAATGCTATAGAAGCACCATTTGAGTTCGACGAAACGGTAGAAAACGTAGTAGCTAAACTAAATGCTAAAGAGAAATACAAAAGAATGTTTAGAGATGCTTTTGGCATAGAAGAGATCACGCTTCCTTTTGCACTACATGCATTGTCCCAGTTTACTAATATGATGGTTTCTGCAAATAGCAAATACGATCAGTATGTACGAAATGAAGGAGCATCGTTTAGTGTACTGGAACTAGAGGGGATGGAAATTTTTCAAGAAAAATGTGCTTCTTGCCACGCAGGAGAATTGTTTACGGATTTTTCCTATAGGAATAATGGCTTGGACTCAACCTTTGCGGATACCGGAAGAAACCAAATTACAGCTTTGGAGTCGGATATTGGTAAATTTAGAGTTCCAAGTTTGAGAAATGTTGCTTTGACGGCTCCGTATATGCACAATGCAAGATTCTCAACCTTAAAGGAAGTACTGGATCATTATGATGACGGAATGGTTCATTACGAAACGATTGATGAAATTTTTGTCGCTCAGGATGGTCGCCTTGGAATAGATTTGGATGAAAATGACAAGGAAGCAATAATTACTTTTTTGAATACCCTAACAGATACAGAGTTTGTACGGGATACGCTGTTTTTTAGAAACTAAAAACACGAACGAGAGACTATCTCAGTATTTGCAAAAGCTGTGTTCTTAAAAAGTAATGAATTACTGAAATAGGAAAAGTTATCCGCCACTGCTCGGCGAGTGAAGAGGAGTGGCGGAAATTTGATTAATCTGTTAGCAATACATCCCGGTAAAGGATAGGATTTGGGTATTCTTTTTTGAATACATGCTTGATTACATCAAAAGCAGTAACGACTCCCTTAAGTTCATTGCGTAGATTGACTACGGGTAAAGTTTTGAAACGGCGGTCAATGAACAATTCGGCGGCGGTACCTACTTTGTCTTTTGGTGCGATCTTAAGTACGTTAGTGTTCATTACTTCTCTGACTTTTCTGTTTTCACTGTCCGGAGAACCCTTCAAGTCTCGCCACAGGTCATAGGAAGTAATCAATCCTACCAGCTTACCCTTTTCTACCACAGGTATTTGCTGGATTTTCTTAGCCACCATCATATTGGATACATCTCGCACTATATCCTCAGGGCTAACGACGATGGGGTCTTTGGTCATAATTCTGCGTACTTGTTCGTTTAGCATAGGCGATTAGATTTATAAATGAACAATGAGTTGAAACGGAACAAGGAGAATCGCGAACTATTCAATGCGCATATCAATCGAAGCGATTCTGCTGAAAATCATTAGCAGCAATCTGAAAACACTTTTCTTAAATATACAAAAAAAAATGAAAGTGAGAAATAAAAAGTTGAGCTTATTTGCGCTCCTGATGGATTTTAAAGGAATGATTCCCTGTCCTTTTTTTGACGTTGAGCTATTTTACACAATCTTTCTTCCATTTTGAGTAGTAGTAAAGGGAATTGTCACTGTTTACGAAATGTCTGGATTTCACTTTTGTCTATTACAAATAGGGTTTGCTCGGAGCATGAAAAGTTGAAGAATTTGTCAGCCGTTTTCCAAATACCCAATAAGTGTTTTATTGTTGTCGGGCTTTGTAGCAATTTCCCTATTTTGTTGAAAAGCTTTTCGAATATTGGATTTGATAAATGGTAGAAAGTCTGACTTTGTGTTTCTGCGGAGTCTACTCTGCATAACTTTACATCCATGTCCAAAAGCTATATAAAGTAATAAAGCAATTCATATGAAAAAAAGTAATTCCCTTACAATTTTAACCTTTGCTGGAGTATTGATAATTACGGCGCTGTTTTTTTATAATCGTTTTGAAAAAACAGCAAAGACTCAAGGCGAAGAAGCAGGTGTATCCGGAGCTTATCAGGCTTTATTGTTTAATGGAGACCGTCAGGCTTATCCGGATAAGAATATGCCCGAAAACGCCTATTACGCTGCCTGGGCGAAAATGCAAAGTGCGACCAGTGCATCAACCAGAACGGTCACAACGGATCCTTGGGAAACCATGGGACCACACAATCGCGGAGGAAGAACGCTGGCTCTGGCTTTTAATCCTCAAAATCCCAATACTATGTACGCAGGCTCGGCAAGCGGTGGTTTGTGGAGAACTTATTCGGCTGGTATGGGCGTTGCTGCCTGGGAACAGCTCGATCTTGGGCAACCAATACTTGGCGTTAGTTCGATTACTTTTGCCCCGGGAGATTCCATGACTATGTATGTTGGAACCGGAGAGGTTTATAACTATAATGCTGCAGGCACTGGTGCTGCTTACCGAAATACCCGGGGTAGCTGGGGGATGGGTATCCTGAAATCTACTGATGGAGGACAGAGCTGGACGAAAAGCCTGGACTGGTCATACAATCAAAACCATGGCATTTGGGCGATTAAGATACCGCCTTCTGATCCCAATATTGTTTTTGCAGCTACGACCGAAGGGGTGTACAAAAGCACAGATGCAGGCACTACCTGGAATCAAATGTTGAATGTACCGATGGCGACCGATATTCTTGTTAAATCCGATGATCCGAATATGGTAGTGGTTGTTTGCGGGAACTTCCAATCGCCGGGCTTTGGAATTTATCGTTCCACAGATGGAGGTGGAGACTGGACGAAGATCGAAAACAATTTGCCGAATAATTATAATGGAAAAGGCCAATTGGCAATGGCGCCGTCCAATGAAGACATAATTTATGCGAGTATTGGCAATGGTTTTGGTTTTTCAGACGGTGCTACCTGGCTGTGTCGATCAACTGATTTTGGCGCAACCTGGGAAATTCGAAATACGACGGACTACTCTAAATGGCAGGGATGGTTTTCGCATGATGTGGCAGTAGATCCCAACGATCCCGATTACCTGGTGGCCATCGGAATCGAAATTTGGGTGTCGGAGGATGGAGGTAATAACATTGTACAGGAAACAATTGGTGGAATCGGTTTCCCGAATCCGCCAATAGAAGGTCCGGATGGAGGTGAGAATTTTGTTCACTCAGATGCACATGATGTAGTTTTTCATCCTACCGAGGCCAATGTCGTATACGTAGCCAGTGATGGTGGAATGCATCGTTCGGAAGATGGAGGTTTGACCTGGCGCAGTGCCAACGGTTCTTATCAAACGGCTCAGTTTTATAACGGGGCATCAGTTTCGCCCGTTGACGAGGATTTTTTCATTGGCGGTTTACAGGATAACGGAACGATTAAATGGAATGGTGATCTGACCTGGACTTTGAAAAATGGAGGGGATGGGAGTTGGACCGCGGCATCTGTAGACAATCCCAATGCCTATTTTGTATCCTCTCAAAACCTGAATGTCAGAAGGACCTTTGATGATCAGAATTTTTCGGGGATACCCATTGCTACAGTTAATAATGCTCCGGCCTTTATTGCCCCTTATGTATTAGCTCCAAGTAATGGGGATGTTTTGTATTCAGGCTCTGCCTCGGTTGGTAAATCCACTGATTTTGGAAGCTCCTGGAATTTGCAGGCTTTAAATATTGATAATGGAAATCCAATCCTGAGCATGGAAGTTGCTCCGGAGAATGAAGATGTATTATACTTGGCAACTGCACCCTTGAACGGTAATCGCGGGCACGTTTTTGTGACAGTAGATGGTGGGGATAATTTTACGGATATCACACAAGATTTACCGGATCGCTTCCCAATGGATATGACTGTTGACCCGACGGATGAAGCGACAGCCTATATTACTTATTCCGGTTTTGGAACGGGACATGTTTTTAAAACACAGGATTACGGCGCGAGCTGGCAGGATATTACCGGGACCTTACCGGACATTCCTACCAACGCGGTTATTGTTGATCCACTTCTTCCTAATCACATTTATGTAGGAAATGACTTTGGCGTATTTGCTTCGACAGATGGAGGTGCAACCTGGGAAGCCTATCAGGAAGGTTTGCCAGATGCGATCATGGTTTTTGATTTAAAAATATCTCCCATAAATCGCAAACTAAGAATTGCCAGCCATGGAAATGGTGCTTATCAAAGAGATCTATTGGAAGAACCGCTTTCTAATGAAAATATAGTTCAGGATATAGAGGTCAAGCTCTTTCCAAATCCGAGCAGTGGTGCGTTTAGTCTGGATTTTGAAAACAGGGAAAATCAGAAAGTTCTTATAGAAATATTGGATATAAACGGACGTCAGATTAGAACTTTAAGTAATGAAAGCCTGGGAGTCGGAACACAAAGAATAAATGCCGATGTCTCTAATCTGGCAAAAGGGATTTATTATATCCGCTTGAGTAGTGACTCGTTTACAAGAGTGCAGCAGCTAATTTTACAATAACTGATCAAATTGAGCGAATTATCAAGCTATTGCCAGGCTAATAATTTGATAATGTTACACTTAATATATTATCTGCAAGAACAAATAAGTAATAAAAGGAATGATGACACAACTAAAGGGAAAAATTGCTTTAGTTACTGGGGGAACTCGAAACGTTGGAAAAGGAATTGCGATAGGCTTGGGAGAAGCAGGAGCAACGGTTTATGTGACCGGAAGAACAATTAAAGAAAAAGATGTCAAAGAAATTACAAATGCCGGAGGGAAGGGAATAGCAGTTGAATGTAATCACGAAAATGATGATGAAGTAAAAGCTGTTTTTGATTTAATCAAAAAAGAGGAAGGCAGATTGGATATTATTGGTAAATAATGCTTGGGGAGGATATCAAAGACTTAGGAATAGAAACGCGTATAAAGGATTTCGCTGGAAAGCACCTTTTTGGGAGCAACCGCTTGAACTTTGGGATGAGATGAATAAAGTAGGAGTACGTTCAAATTATGTTGCAAGTGTATTTGCTACTCAATTAATGTTGGAGCAGAAAAACGGCTTAATTGTTAATATCTCTTTCTATGCAAGTCGCAAGTATTATGGTAATGTAATTTATGGTGTTGCAAAAGCAGCAGTCGATAAAATGGCAGCAGATATGTCCGTAGAATTGAAAAAAAGTAATATTACCTGTGTGTCATTGTATCCAGGATATATTGCTGACAAGAGAAAAAAACCAAATCCCAAAAAAGAATCAGCTCAATTTATTGGAAGAGCTATTGCAGCATTAGCTTTGGATAAAAATGTAATTAGTAAAACCGGACAGGTTTTAGTTGCTGCTCATTTGGCAAAAGAATATGATTTTACAGATATTGACGGGATACAACCCAAACCATTTGACACCTTATAAATTTTAATTACAATACTTTCTGAATAAAAACACGACAGCTAACAAAAGCGAAAAATGCCAACACATGCTAAACGTGTACACTGTCTTGCATGAGTCGGGAAGTGAATGGTATTTATACCCATAAAATGCTAAAATTCTAAGCCTCTTTTTACACGACAAACCAAGGCTATTCCGAAGTAACAGAAACTTGTGTGACAATATTTGCACTTGAGCATTCCACTTCTTCTACAAGCGAAGCAATAAGTTTTGACTATTTAATTAGAAAAGGGATTTTTTTAAAATCAACATTTCTGTCATTATATAGTTATATCTTTGCAAAAAGAATCAATTTTTAAAAATGGAACAGCGTCGACCTGTAACAGACTGGTTGCCAATTACCAGAAAAGAAATAGAGCTGAGAGCTTGGGAAGAACTGGATGTCATTCTGATATCTGGCGATGCCTATGTTGATCATCCCGCTTTTGGTACGGCGGTTATTGGGCGCATAATTGAGAGCGAAGGGCTAAAAATAGCTATTGTACCGCAGCCTAACTGGAAGGATGACCTTCGGGATTTTAAGAAGTTTGGAAAACCAAAACTCTTTTTTGGGGTTACTTCTGGCTGTATGGATCCGATGGTTAACCATTATACGGCTTCGAAACGCAAGCGATCAACAGATGCCTACACACCAGGAGGCTCGGCAGGTTTTCGCCCCGATTATGCCGGGAAGGTATATACAGAGATTTTGAAAAAATTATACCCGGATGTTCCGGTGGTTGTAGGTGGGATAGAAGCTTCTTTACGAAGGGTGACGCATTATGATTATTGGGCAGATAAGCTGTTTCCCAATTTTCTGAGCCTGAGCGGGGCAGATATGATTGTATATGGAATGGGGGAGCTGCCATTACGGGAACTGATTCGTTTATTAAAAAGGGGGGTGCCTTTTGAATCTCTGAAGACTATACCGCAAACAGCAGTGCTCCATCCCAGAAATGAACCACTTCCGGTAAATAAAAAATGGGAAGACTTTCACCTGGCATCACATGAAAAATGCTTGCGGGACAAACGCAGTTTCGCAGCTAATTTCAAGCATATCGAACAGGAATCAAACAAAGTAAAAGCGAGGCGTTTGATTCAGGGCTGTGAAGATCATCATCTGATTATTAATCCCCCATATCCACCGATGACCGAAAAGCAGATCGATGCTTCTTTTGACCTGCCGTATACCCGGACGCCGCATCCGAAATACAATAAAAGAGGATCGGTGCCAGCTTATGAAATGATTCGCTTTTCAATTAATATGCACAGGGGTTGTTTTGGAGGATGTAGCTTCTGTACAATTTCTGCACATCAGGGGAAATTTATTGCCAGCCGTTCCGAGGAATCGATATTGAAGGAAGTAGATCAGGTAACGAAAATGCCTGATTTCAAAGGGTATATCAGTGATATTGGTGGGCCCTCAGCGAATATGTATCGCATGAAAGGCAAAGATCAATCGATCTGTGATCGCTGTGTAGCACCATCCTGTATCCATCCAGTTATTTGCAGTAATCTGGATACCAGCCACGAAGCTTTGACAAATATTTATAAAAAAGTAGATGCGCATCCTGAGGTAAAAAAAGCTTTTGTCAGCAGTGGTATTCGCTACGATCTTTTAGCAGATTCCTATAATAAGAATTCTGATGGTAGTGGCGATGAATATATGGAACAACTTGTCACTTGCCATATCAGTGGACGTTTAAAGGTCGCTCCGGAACATACTTCGGATGAAACCCTGAAGATTATGCGCAAACCTTCTTTTAAGCATTTTTATGATTTTAAAAAGAAATACGACTATTATAATAAAAAGCATGGCTTGAATCAGCCTTTGATTCCGTATTTTATTTCCAGCCATCCCGGCTCTACCGAAGAAGAGATGGCTAATCTGGCTGCGGAAACGAAAGACATGGGCTTTAAACTCGAACAGGTGCAGGATTTTACACCCACCCCGATGACCGTAGCGACTATTATCTACTACACCGGTTTGCACCCTTATACGCTCCGTCCGGTTTATACTGCGCGGACCTCTAAAGAGAAAAAACGCCAGCATTTATTCTTTTTTTGGCACAAGCGCGAAAATCACAATATGATTCGTGAAAAACTCAAATCTATTGGTCGCGAAGATCTTATCGAGAAGCTCATAGGTGATAAGAAAAAACATAATAAGCGTACTATCCTAAACGGACGCCACAATGATCGGGTAATGAAGAAGTATAGAAAAAAACGGAAGAAGTAATTCCTCTTCCTTTTAATGTGCTTTGATTGATCTTTGAAATTATGGGAGTCCTACAAGGATTGCAAAAATGAATTTGTCTTTGTTTTAGGGTGAAACAACTCAAACTCAATGCAAGAAAAAGAAAATACGATTATCCGTATTATCGATAAGCCCTGATTCTAACGAATAGACTGTTCTTCTTCAATTCGAAGATTCTGATTTGTTTTTTTTCATGGAAGTCCAGAGATAATATCCGATTACAGTAAATATTAGCAACAGGAATATCGGAATGAAATAAAGCCCTAAACCACTCTGTTTGCCTAGAGCTGTTTTTACAGTAGAGAACGAAATATAAGCCAGAATACAAGCGATCAAACTATTGAGTATCCGAATCATACGCATTACATTTTTGTACTGCTTTTCCGCGTTATCTTTTGTAATTTTTTGGGTGTAATTGAACTTATGCGGGTATTTATTAATCCAGTATAATCCAACAAACAGAATTGTACCTACTATTGGCAATGTCCAGATAACCTTTTTACTGCTAAAACTATCGGGTGTACCATCGATACCATAATGGCGCGGGATCATATCGGGAAGCTCACTAAAATAATAGGCAGGTATTCCGATTAGCAGTATCAGGGCTACTATTCCCAGTGATTCGATAAGCCTGTCAATGGGAGCTGGTTTTATATTTAGTTTTGGCCTTTCCAAACTGCTAACCGTTAAAGGAGGTATTGAATGATAGATCACCGAACTTTATCATTCAATACCTTCTATCTGGATTTTATTTTTTCAAAATAATTTTCTTTTGTGAAAAGTCATAAGCGGCTTCGAGCATTTTAACCATTTCCGGCCAATGTTCCTTTGCAAAATGATCCTTCTTATAAATCTTTGAGGTTTCGATGGTAAGTATATTACCTTCCTGGCTGGCAGTACTAATAAATGCCGCATAAGGATTGTCTACATTCATATTCAGACCATTGAGCCCACTCGCCTGATAACCTTCGGGCAGGGTAATTGAAAAAGTATTACTAATCGTACGTGCGTATTCCATATCAATAGGAGCTTGCCGTTCGTTGATTTCTTCTTCATCGAGCTCAACCTGCCCGGTGATCAATTTTCCAACTTCGAAAACCAGATTGGGACCGGCTTTTTTCAAATAACCATTAGAAGTGAATTCAAAAGCTGCTTCCAGACTGTTTGCTTCCGGAAACCGGCCAAAGGAAGTAACCGTAAAGCTTTGTAACTCTTCCAGTTCATAATCCTCTTTGAGCCAATCCGTAAGAAATTTTTGCTTGCGATCACTAAGTTCCTCAGCTCGCTTGCGGGAAATTTCCCGCCATTTTCTGACGCGTTTGCTGGTCCGGCTTTTTGCTGATGTTTTGGCCTTTGTTTTCTCACGATCTATTTTTTCTTTTTCCCGGTCTGTACTAAAATAATATCTGTCTTCTGAAATGAAATTTGTCTGTAAAAGTAATGCGGTATTATAGTAACGTTTATATGTTCCACTATAAGAACGACTACCGATGAAGCTCAAACTATTATCTTCTTTAATTGTGATTTCAATGTCATTGGCAATAATATTATCTTCAGCTGAAGAAGGAGGAAGGTTAATTTTTTTGAAGCCTTTTTCTTTAGAAAAACGATAGCCTTCGGCACCACTTGCCCGGGTATAATTATCACCTACACAACGATGGCTATCAACCGTCCAGTAGTACTTTTTCGTTGCTGGGACGTATACCCCAAACTCTATTTCCCTTTCGTTGATCACTTCATCGATGCCTCCGAAAAACCTTGGTGTCACCACGACCGGATAAGCTTCGACATCGTGTTTTTTCAAAGTATTAATAAATGTAGCAATGAAAACATCACTGCGCATCGCTACATAATTATCGTATCTTGAAAATCCTCCCTGAGCTGGTATAGGAGAAGTTGCTAAATGCATAAAATTGTAACGGATCGCATTATAGATCACTTCTACTCTTTCTTTGACGGGCATTTTTTTGACTTTCAGGCCTTTCAAGGTAGTCTTGATATAGGTTTTCAACGAAGATTCTTTATACAAATTTTCCCCTTCATCGACTTTTGCCTTGAAGACATTTTTGACATTAAACTTGGTATCTATAGTTTCTTTAAGTCGTTTGGTTCCAATTTTAGCATTTGTAGGGACGGCCATGATTTTGAAGATGGGCTCAGAGAGATAAGAAAAACTCCAACGCTCTTCTTTCATGGCTTCTCGTTTATTATCCGTAATGATAAAGCGAGTCATACCACTGTCTTTTCCTTTTTTGTTTTTGACCGCTTTTTTGCTAAATGCCGGCGCACCGTTAAAAGTATTGTAGAAAAAACTCCAGCCTTTTACATCAAAAATAATTTCCTGATAAACGGTAGGATAAACATTAGCAATTGGATTGATGAGTTCGGTCTGCACACCATCGTCTTGAAACGTTTTGAAGAAATCCAGAATATCTCCGACTTCGAGATTAGGAAGAGCTACTTTGTAATATTCACTGGATGAATAACTATCCCGATAAAAGCGGGGAACATCCGTTTCTACCTTTACTGCATCCTCAAAATTAATATCTTTTACTGTACCGTTTGGTTTAATGATTTGTAAGCCAAGATTTTCCGTATTACTATAGTAAAATTCGGAAAACTCTTCCAGGGCTGCTTTATCCTGGATAAGGATACGCTTTCTAAGGGCTCCTTTGATCGTCCTGGCGCCGCTTTTTCTTCTTGTGAAGCGCACATTTATCTTTTGACAAAGTAAGACGACGGGTTCGGATTTCCATTCTTCCGGAGCCTCATTAATATCGAAATCTTTGTCTTTTGCTCCAAAAAACGGATGAAGGACATTGCGATCATTGTTTTTTTGTGCCTTCCCTTGAAAGGCCAGTAAGAGTAATATAAGTGCTAATAAGTTTGTTAGCTTCATATTATTTTATTGCTTTTTTAAAATGATTTGATCTCCGTAAAAAGTATTGAGTTGCTCGATAGTTTTATTCCAGTCTTCGAAGTTCTCGACATCGAGGAAGGCATCTTTGATAGCGATTTTTTTATGATAAATCACTTCTCCATTTTCTTCTTTAAAAGAAAGTTCAAACGTATAATGCTCCTTATTATTTTTAATGGCTTCTGGCAGGTAAGTACTTTCCCAACCTTCCGGGATTTTTAGTTTCGAAATATTTTCAATATAATATTTACCCGAAAATTCATAAGGGACATTCCGTTCATCGGATATTTTAAAATTTTTAAAAGGATAATCGTATTCCAGATTGACGTATAATTCTTCTCCCAAATCGATGACGTGATGTTCCATATCTAGCTCATAATTTAAGACAAAATCCGAATCCCGGTTATTGAGATTGGCTTCGGTCAAAAGCTTCACTTTAACGTTCTTATCGGCATTTCCAATATAGTTTTTTAAATATTCTTCCCAGGCTTTCTGCGGGAGGCTGGAAAGCCTGTAGAAGATATAAGTTTTTCGATTTCCCTGAAAAGTCAGCTTTCCCTTTCCTTTGATTTGTTCTTTATCAATCGTGAAAGTGACCTCCGAAATTTCTTTATTATGATCAGCTTCCAAAGAAGGAATTCTTTCGATCATAAAACTTTCTCCATCTTCGATCAGCGCTTGTTGTCCTTGAATCCGGAAAGCATAATTGTACAAATCAGAGTACTTCTCGGTGGGATCGAGAAATATTTTTTCACCGTTCAGGATAACGGTACAAATCATATGGTTATCTACAACCAGTGAAGGGATATCGTAATCGTAGGGTACATCTGCCGTACCTAACCAGGTTAAACGGGCATCGTAGCCGGCCAGCCTGAGCATCTCTTTAGTCAGATTTGCCATACCTTTACAATCCCCGTATTTATTTTTATATACTTCCTGACAAGCTTCCGGTTTGAAACCCATAATACCGTATTCAAAAGCAATATAACGGATATTGTCTTGTACCCAATAGTATATCGCTTTGATCTTTTCCAGATCATCCGTTTTGCCTTCGGTAAGCTCTTCCACAATTGCTTTTAGGTCACTATTGTTATTTTCGGTTGTTGAAACGATTGAGGTGTACCATTTATACAGGTCGTTTACATCTTCGATCAGTTTCACCGTTTTGCCATTTACCTCATATGCGTTTGGGATGAGGATCAAATGCGCATTGAATTTGCTTCTTCGGGGGGCTCCGGAGAATTTAAACGCCGCCGGAACATCCGAAAGAGAATAAGTATGAATGGTTTTATTTTTTTCTTTAAAGCTTTCGTAGCTCGGCTTTTCCTTGTCAAAATTTAATTCACGGATATCAACTGAAACACCGTCGGGAATTTCGATGATTAATGTACTGTTTTGAATAGGGTAGGAATCATTGAAATATAAGGACTCTAAAAATTTGAGATCTTTGAATACTTTTTCATAACGATAAGTATAGGTATCTCCGTTTTTAAAAAAGCTATGCTCAAAATAGCACAGTTTTAAGTCCGAGTGAAAAATACCGTCTGATTCATAATCGCTGATGATAGGCTTGATTTTTTTGCCCATTTTTTTACTTAAAACCTCGCGTATTTCCCTTACCTCTGAATAGTTGTCAAAGAAGATATACCGTTTAAATCTGTATTGAAGATTTGTTTGTGACTTGGCAGTTTGTTTGACCGTGAGTTTAGCCTGGAGTTCATTTTTCTTATCTATAAAAAAACTTATTTTTTGGACACTATTCAGGATTACTACTTTATCTTCTTGAACGAATGGGCCGCTATGGGCAAATGTATATACGAAGCTGGTTAAGCAAAAGATTAGCGTAAAAAGCACTGCAATGCTTCTTGTTTTTAAAAAGAACATATATTGTAAAATTTATTGCAATGTAGCTGTTTCAGCTCTGATACCGAACACAGCCGAATATTAATCTGGGAACTCAAAATAGTATGTAAATGAAAAGATTACTCTCGATACAAATATAGGAATTATTCCAGCCAAATACCGGGAAGCATTGTTAGCGGACGCAGCGACAGGACATGCCGGCAAAAGAATAACGTCTGTTTTTATAAAGAGCTTTTTCATTACCACTATATTCAATTACCCAGACTTCATCCCCGCCGGAGTATTCCCCTGTGTGATAAAAGCCCTTTTGTTCGTAAAACATATAGGTTCCCCGGTAAGAGAAGCCGCTACGGGTTAGATGGAGCCTTTTAATAGCTTCGGCATCGAGAGACAACCAGTCATCAGAAGTGGCCAAACGCCAGCCATCCGGGCAAATATTCTTAGCAGTTTTATAATTGTATAATTTCCCCTGAGTAGTGCAATTTTCTGCTAGTCCTTGCGGACACCAGAATTCCTTTGCTTCCGATCCAATATTTTGTGCGGACCATTCCAGTTGACCAATTTTAATGCTTGGAAATGGAGCAGTAGCGGTCTGCTTGGCTTCCTCTTTTTGACTCATTTCCTCTGCTGTTCTGGCTTCTGTTTGAGCGGCAGTATCTTTTTTGTCCGGCTGCTGAAAAAATAGATTAATGAGAAGAGATACCAATGCAAAAGCTCCCAAACCCAAAAATGCGTATAGAGCGACTTTCCAGAGCGGTGTTTTTGAAGTATCTGTTTTTTCAGCAGGGCTGGTTGCAGTAGCCGTTTCCTGAAGGGGAGAACGGGATTTATCCTCCTGCCTGGCAGGCTTATAAGGAAGTTCCGGACTGCCTTGCGCTTTGCGAATTTTATTACTGATGTGAATGATTTGATCGACTACCTGTTTGAAGGCCCGGTCAGTAGTTTTCCAGTAATCATTGGTGATGGGAATGGCATTCTCGGGGAGTATTTTTAGTTTGGCAATCGGACTCAGTTGCCAGGTACACTCTTTTAACAGGACGGGAATAAGCGTAGCTTTGCCCGCTTCTGCCAAAGAAAGCGCCTGAGTCATTTCTTTTTCGTATAAATATTCGGAGGCAAAAAAATTGGCGCTGAGTAAAAGCACTACAATCTCTGCTTTTTCCATGGCTTTTTTTGCAGCCAGCTCCCGATCTGTACCGACCTCTATTTCACCATCGTGCCAACTATCAACAAGACCGATCCGCTCGGCGGCTGAAAGCTGTTTTTTGAATTGCTCCATTAAATCCCTGTCCTGTTGGGAATAGGCAATGAAAATATCTATTGCATCCATCATAAAACTTACCAGGTACCGTCATCTTCGAGCATGTCCATCAGTTTTTCTACCAATTCAGGACAGTCAATTACCAGATTATCTCCTTTGATGCTCACTTTACCGCTTGCATAATCATTTTTGGAAAAACTAACAGAAATACCTTCGGCAGAGGCTCGATAATTATAATGCTTTTTCATCGTACCTTTATCCACTCGAAACTCATCATCCAGTTCGATGTGATTTTCTTTGAGATAGTTTTGCATGATAGGCTCTTCACCGTAGAAATGTCGATCGAATTTCTCTAACTCAACTGTTTTTTGTGGACTTTGCACGGCATAGGCCATGACTTGATGGTGAAACTGTTCCTCTTCCATTGGTTGACCTGTGTCCTCATCAATTGGAAGCGGAAGTTTATCGAGTACATTCATAAAGGTTTGTGTAATCGCTTTACTACTTTGTGGCTCGTCCAAACCGATCCAGTTGATAAAATATTCGGAAATCTCTTTCTGGCTTTTAGCATGCTTAATCAGATCGACGAAGCGGCCGCTGTTTTTTTGAAATTTATCTAAAGTGATCCGACAAGCCATTGCCAGGCGATCTGTATCCAGGTGTAAGATGGTATGCAGTTCAAATGTTTGTCCTTTCTTATTTCTTTTGAAGAAAATACCTTCTTTGTCCCGGACCAGAAAAATTCCGAGCATTTTCGTTTCAAAATGTTCATATTCTGAAAAAACCAGATACCCCCCTTTAGCTCCGATTACCCCTTGCAAAATATCCTGTAAGGCGCGCATCGTATCCTGTGAAAACGAGAGGAAGGCTTCCTCGGTAAATTCGTTTTCTGCTAAATTCTGCAAGTAACCCGGGAAGAGCGCATCTTCGGGCGAACTCAGTGAGCCATGTAATAAATCACTCTTGGAAACAAAAGTATCATTGAGCGTGTGAATCAGCGTTTCAGACTGATTATTGACCGGGATCAGATGATCTGAAAGGAACACTTGAACATCACCGGAGTCGGCTTGCTTTTCCAGTTCGTGGATGACGATTTTATCAATGTAGAGATCCATAGTTATCGGGTTAGGAACTTATGAAACTCTAATATACCAAATTGTGGGGATTTTCGTCAGGCACTATCGATTTTCATTACTTGCAACTCGAATAGCGAAATTCGATAATACACGAAATTCGAGTAATCAAAGTCGAACTGCGGGCTAAGATTAGTTGATGTGTTGAACTATTTTGTAAAAACTAGGCGATGTTCTTCAGAAAGTTCTTTGTTGAATTTATATCCGTCAATGCTCAGGCGCTTCAGTCGATTTACAGTTGTAATTTTGTTTTTAACGATTTTATGCGCCATTGTTCCTCTGGCTTTTTTAGCATTAAAAGAAATGACTTTAAAAACACCGTTCCGGTTTTCCTTGAAATCAACGCTCACAATTGTACCTTTAATATTAGCGGGCTTAACGGAACTGAAATATTCTTTAGAAGCCAGATTGAGCACAATATCCGATCCGGATTTGCTAAGGTCCTGATTGATAAGATCAGTGATTTTGTTATCCCAAAACTCATAAAGATTTTTCTTTCGGCCATTTTTGAGGGCGGTTCCCATTTCCAGGCGATAGGCCTGCATTAGGTCCATTGGGCGAAGAAGACCATAAAGTCCTGATAGAATCCGAATATGTCCCTGAGCGAATTTCAGGTCCTCCTGATCAAAAGTATCGGCTTTCAAACCGGTATAGACATCTCCATTGAAGGTCATGACGGCTGGTTTTGCATTCTTTTTGGTAAATGGCGTTTCGAAAGCCTTGAAACGTTCAACATTAAGCTCGGCAATTTTATCACTGACGCTCATCAGTGCTTTTATGCTTTTGACAGATTTCTTGCGCAGGACCTTGACTAAAGACTCACTTTCTTCCAATAGTCGAGGTTGAGTAGTTGACTTAACATTAATGGGCTCTAAATTGAGACTCTTGGCAGGAGATAATAAAACAATCATTTTTCCTTTTTTGATCTATTAACTGCCGATTGGCAGATCGTGAATTAATTACTTATTCCAATAAAATTATGAAACGTTATTGAAAAACTAATGTTTGAACAAAAGCTTAAAAAATTATTACAAAGATAATTTACTGGATGTTCTTATGCGTACGGAAAGACATTTAAAAACATTGGGAATGGAATTGCTATTGCCAATCCGGGCAATAGTAGCTTACAGAAGCTATAAACAGGTATTTTGAAGAATACTTCCCCGCTCAGCCTCCTGAAATTGCTTGAAAACCTGTCCCAATGCTCCTTGATTTGCTATAGAAACCAGCCACTTGACTGCTGGAATTCTCATAGAACTCCTGCATATCTTCTTTTATCGAGGCCTTTTCAGATAAGATATTCGGTAGCAGACTGTTCTGCCATGGTTTGAGATAAAATGGAAACTATAAAAGGCTTATCGGGAACAGTCTGAGATCGTTATTATCTGTCTGAATTATCAAGCTTGATAAAAGTATAATAGGAGTACCTGGTAGTCGTCTTTTGGGGCTTGAAATCAGTTTTCTTCTTCTGACCTGATCATTTCAAGAATTGTTGCTATCTGAATGAAATCAGCATCACCGGCTACTTCTTCGATAGTATGCTCTATTTGCTCTTCGGAAGTAGTTTTATTTTGTGATTCTTGATCATCATCCGTTGTTAATTCATTTTTGCTTGTCGTTGTCATATTTTAAAGTTGTTTTTCGGCTTTTGTTCATTATAATAATTCCTGGAATCGCTGATCTTTTTTTATGGAAACCAGGAGGTCCCTCTTGCTGATAAATTTTCTTTTTTTCACGTAAGCCGGACTGAAATTAAGTGCTTTAGCGATTTCTTCCGTGCTGTATTTCTGCAAATGCATGGTCAAAATAGCCTGGTTACTCGGAGTCATTTTCTTGATATGGCTATAAATCAACCGGTATTGTTCGGCTTTTTCCAGTGCTTTATTCAAGTCCTGATCCAAATCCGAAGGATCAAAATCCGGGATTAAAGCATCGATTTTACTGTTTTTGCGAATGGACTTGAACCATTGATTTTTGCATATTGCCAGCAGATAAGTCTTTAAATCTGCTCTAAGCTCGAGCTTATTCGCCTTGGCTTGTTTGAACAAAGCCATAATTGCTTCCTGAAAAACATCCCGGGCATCTTCCTCACTACCACCTATTTTGGTAATGAAGGCAATAACATCCGGCAGAAATTTTTTGTACATAAATCGTACGGCTTCAGAATCAGCATTTTTAAATCGACTGATTAATTCATCATATCGATTTGAAATAATGATTTTAGATGTCTCCATTTTATCTTCAAATTTTAAAATGTAATTAATGAGCTTTGGAGCATGGAGGTTTGAAGATAATGTTGACGTATGTCTTACATTATAAGGAGCTTGTTAATTTGGAAATAAGGAAGTTGGTTAAAACTTTATAAACATAAATCATACCATATATTATGCTTTGTTTTTATGTTTTAGCCATGTGTTTTTCAAAGCAATTCCGGGGGAATAAAATTTTTTTTTAAAAAATCTTCGAAAAGAGGGTATACTTTTATTTAGCTACTGGTATTAATAAGTGTAAAACATATAAAAACACATTACACATTATACATTGCAGATAACGCAGAAACTACTTTAATACTTGGATTTATTAAATAACATGAAAAACTAAGTCTGAGAAATCGTTGCAAGATAAGTTCCCTAAAGCTTATCCAAAGACCGTGAAAATCGGAAGTGCTTTCAAGATATTTTAATCTAAAAAGCACTTCCAAAAAATATTGGTCCCATGGGGATATCTCCGATCTGATAGATCGGCTGAAGAAACACCAGTTGATTTTGTGGCATCTTCCAGACGAGTTAGTCCGGAAATGCCATTTTTTTGTATTCAAAATTCTGTCCAAAAAAATTAAATTACCTTTTATAACTAATCTACAAAGAAGGGTAAAAAAGAAGATCTTTTACGATATTTCTCGGTCGGAAATGTTCCCAGTCTTCCTCCGAATACAAAAGGCGATCGGCAATGATATCAAAAACCGTAGGATTGACACCTAAACCGAGATGACTGCCTCTTACCTGAATATTTTGATGAATCTCTGTCTCTTCTTCTTCCATGCACAGTTCCCAGGGGACTATGCCATCTTCTTTCGTAAAAATAGCAGTAGTGGGAACCGGTGCGGGGAGTGGAATATTTTCAAAGAGGATAGGGTCTAAATCTTTAATGCGCTTGCCACCAGAAACCAGATTGTAAACCCAGGCTACATTATTGGGCTGATGAATACCCCGAAAAGGGGAGCCCATGGTGATAACTTGTCGAACCATTCCGGGTTTTGCTTTAGCGATTTGCCGGGCAAAAACACCTCCTAAACTCCAACCAATCAGACTTACAGGTTCTTCGTGTATTTCGTAAATTTCCTCTATTCTGTGAACGAGTAATTTTAAAAACTTGACTTTGGCAGTATTGCGGCCCAAGTTCCAGGTATAAGGCGTATAGCCTAGTTGATCAATATAATTTCTTATAGGAGAGGTAGAGGATTCCGAAGCCATAAAACCCGGTAATGTCATCACCGGATGGCCATCTCCCTGATCTTTACGCGCAAAAAACTTTCGATAAGGAATTGACATACCCAACTCGGTAATGGCTCTTCCTCCTTCCGTCAACAACCAAAATAATGATGGTCGCGCTACTATATTTTCTTCCTCTGTTTTCCCCATGATTAAAGATTCTGTTCTTTAAGTTTAGATCATTATTAGGTTTTATGGGCACTTGAAGATACTAAGTTATTTCTTTTTTACATTTTAAAAAATATAATTTGCTTTTTTTAAAATTGGTATTGGATAATTAGAACGTCAAAAAGAAGGACAGGTTTAGTTTTTTACAACAAAAAGAGTTTAATAATCTTCTTGAAGAGGTATTCATAGCCTGTAGAAGGCTGAAAAACAGTTATTTAGGCAACAAATGGAGAGACTGTTAATTAAATTATAAAATCTGTTTGGAAAAAACGGACTCCAGAGCAGCGCTTTAGGTTCAATTTTCATATTTTGTCTATCTTTAGATAATCCTCAATAGTATCTTCATATAGGAAGCAGCATATATGGAAAACCTTATAAATGATCCGAAATTTCAAAAGAAGCTGATAGATATTGCCGAGCAAATCGGAGAACCTTATGATCAGGTATATAAGGAAGCCCATGCCTGTCTGAAAGAATTGCAAACTTTGCACCAGCCACTTTTTAATATTCTGGGTCTACAAATATCTCAGTACATTCTTGGAAGAGCTTACAAGAAAACCATTGATGTCAATCCCCAGGAGATTAAAGAGTTGACCAGGCTCGCTCGCCGCCATCCTATTGCTTTTGTGATGACTCATAAAACCTATTTAGATATGTTTGTCCTCGCCGTTACGCTGGGCAGGCATGGGATACCCTTTCCTTATACTTTTGCAGGTATCAATATGGATTTTATGGGTTTTGGGCAATTAGCCCGTCAAAATGGAGTGATATTTATTCGACGATCTTTCAAAGATGATTTGATCTATAAAGCTTCACTCAGGCATTTCATCGCATCTTTAGTGAATGATGGAGCACATTTTATGTGGGCTATCGAAGGAACGAGGTCGCGTACCGGAAAACTGGTTTGGCCAAAAGTTGGTATCCTGAAATATATCCGTGAAGCGGAAGAGGATTCTCATCAGGAAGTAAAGTATGTGCCGGTTTCCATCGTTTATGATCTTATACCCGATGTAAAAGATATGACCCTCGAAGGTAGAGGGAAAATTAAAAGTCCGGAAAGTCTGAAATGGTTTTTAAACTATGTCAGAAAGATGGATGATAATTTTGGCAAGATATCCATTCGTTTTGGTTCACCAGTAGCGATCAATGCCGATAACTCTGTAGAACTCATTACCGAAGGGCATAATACAAAAAATTATTCCGGACAATTGCCCCGCTTCGCTTTAGAATTGGTACATCGGATCAATCAAATTACTCCGGTTACAACTACCTCCCTGATTTGTATTGCACTGCTTAGTAAATTTTCGTTAAACAAGAGAATGATTGAAAATAGTGTGGTCGATCAAATGCAGTTTATTGAAAAATATAAACCTGATGCTCTGGTAGACCGGGGTAAAGCAATGGGGGAAACCGTGCAAAAAGCCATTAACCTATTACAGAGAGCAAGGATAATCTTGCAACGTGGCGAATCACTGGATGCAAAATACGTGCTTAATTCTGAGAATTATCTGGAGGCAACTTATTATGCGAATATGTCAGTGCATCATTTGTATCAACGGGCCTTTATCGAACTGGCATTACTAAAAACCTCTTCAGTGAAAACAGCATTGAGGCAGGAGGTTTTCTGGAAGGAGATAATGGCGCTCCGCTCTTTGTTTAAATTTGAATTTTTCTATTCCCGGAAATTAGAATTTACCAATGAGGTAGAAGCGAATCTGGATATTTTGACTCCTGACTGGCTGAGTATTATCGAGATGACTAATGCAAAAAAGCTTGCTTTTTTGGAAAAGCAAAAGATTATTATTGCTCCGGTGGTACTCTCTACCTATATTGAAGCCTATCGGGTAGTTGCTTATGCTTTACAAAACTGGCGCCCGGGACGGCCCTTCGAGGAAAAAGCCTTTATTGAAGATTGCCTTTTTTTGAGTGAAGAAATGCATTGGCAAGGAAGAATACAACGAGTAGAATCTGTACGAGCGCCCTTTTTGATCAATGGCATTCGTTTGATACAAAACCTGGGATTGATTCCTTCGGAATCGAATCCCAAGGTAAAAGAAATCCAGTCTTTTTTAGACCGTTTAAATGAAATTGCGGAACGTATCAAGGTTTTGCAGGGAATCATATTGGCCAAACCCGTGACGGATATATCTACGGTGCCAATTGAACGCGAAATTGTACCCGGCTCAAAGACTGAAGCAATTACCAAAGCAGTGATGGAAGGGGAATCTGGTTCGCATGTCGGTGCTTTCTTCGATCTGGACCGTACCCTTATCAAAAACTTTTCGGCAAAAGAATTTTTCCAAACCCGTTTATTCAGTGGAAAAATGACCACCAGTGAAATTGTAGCTCAATTTGCCGGAGTGTTGGTATATGCGATGGGAAATGGCAATTTTGCCGGACTGGCGGCGGTGGGCGCGCAGGGTGTGAAAGGAGTTGAAGAAAATGTTTTTATCGAGGTTGGTGAAGAAGTTTACCAAAAACATCTGGCGGATGAAATTTATCCGGAATCAAGAGCCTTGGTCAATGCCCACCTGGCTAAAGGGCATACTGTTGCGATTATTTCTGCAGCGACACCATATCAGGTAAATCCGATTGCGAGAGATCTGAATATCCACCATGTAATGTGTACAAGGATGGAAGTGAACCGGGGAAAGTTCACAGGGAATATTGTCGAACCGGCTTGTTGGGGAGAAGGGAAAGCTTATGCCGCTAAGGAATTGTGCAAAGAACATAATCTTGATCTTTCCAAAAGCTATTTCTATACGGATAGTGCTTCCGATGCGCCTTTACTGGAAATCGTAGGAAATCCCCGTCCTGTCAATCCGGACACTAAACTATCTGCACTGGCTTTTAAAAATAACTGGCCGGTCTTCCGTTTCAATGACGAGGGGCGTCCGGGCGTTTCCGGTTTTTTACGGACGGGCCTGGCTCTGGGCAGTTTGCTGCCGGCTGTTATATCCGGGATTACTAAAGGTGCATTTAACCTGGACTGGCAGGAAGGGGTCAATTCCCTGATGGCTTCAGTAGGGGATTTTGTAATTGCCGCAGCTGGAATCGAATTAGTCGTAAAAGGAAAAGAACATCTTTGGTCGAAGCGTCCTGCGGTCTTTATTTTTAATCATCAAAGTAGTGCCGATCTTTTTATTGTTTCAAAACTGATTCGAAAAGATGCAACGGGTATTGCTAAAAAAGAACTGAAAAACTTTCCGATTATCGGACAGCTTATGATGGCCGCTGGAGTGATTTTTATTGATCGTAAAAATCGGGAAAAAGCAATAGAAGCTATGAAACCAGCGGTAGAAGCACTCAAAACCGGGACTTCTATTATTATTTTTCCGGAAGGTACTCGCAGTAAGGATTATAAACTGGGAACATTCAAAAAAGGAGCCTTTCATCTCGCGATGCAGGCACGCGTCCCGATCGTGCCGGTAGTTATTCGCAACGCACACGATGCAATGCCGAAAGGAACAAACGTTTTCAGGTCAGCAGCCATTGAGGTGATTGCTTTGCCTCCGGTCTCGACCAGACGCTGGAAAAAGGAAAAACTGAATAGTCATATTGCAAAAGTCAGAGGTTTGTTTTTAAAAGAACTTGGACAGGAAGAGTATAAAACTACTGTCAATGGAAAACATCCGGACGGGCAAAAAATAAAGATCAAGAAGTGATTTAATAATACTTCGCTCATTCGCTATTCGATATTCGAATAGCGAATAGCGAATACTGAAAAGCGGATATCTATGAAATTACGCATTGGCCTACTCGGTGGCGGATCCTGGGGGACTACTGTGGCTTCCCTTACTTCTCAGAATACTCCTACCAAAATGTGGGCGAGAAATGCTGGGACAGTGAAAGAAATCAATCAATACCATCGGAATGAAAAGTACTTACCCGGAGCAAAACTTACGGAATCATTAAGGGCAACAACTTCTATCAAGGAAGCTGTGGTGGATGCTGACGTGGTGGTTATGGGAGTCCCCTCGCAAAGTTTTCGTTATGTATTAGAAGATGCAAAGCCTTATATCCGCCCATGGGTACCAATCGTGAGTCTTTCCAAGGGGCTGGAAGAGGGCACGAAAATGCGAATGACCGAGATTATTGAAATGGTAATGCCCGGACATCCGGCAGGAGTACTTACCGGGCCGAATCTCGCCAGAGAGATTCTTGCTGGTCAGGCTGCGGCCAGTGTAATTGCTATGGTTGATGATACTATTGCTATTGCTTTGCAAAAAGTATTTCTTACCGGATTATTTAGAGTATATACGAATGATGATGTGGTTGGCTGTGAGTTGGGAGGGGCGCTAAAAAACGTCATTGCGATTGCTGCGGGAATGGGAGATGGTGCAGGCGCAGGTGACAATACCCGGGCTGCGGTGATTACCCGCGGACTTGCAGAACTGACCCGGCTCGGAGTAGCTATGGGAGGGAGACCAGAAACTTTTGCGGGCTTGACGGGGATGGGAGATTTAGTCGCTACTTGTATCAGTGGTTTGAGCCGTAATCGACATGTAGGTTTTCAGCTAGGGCAAGGTAGGACACTTAATGAGATCATCGAAGAGATGTCGATGGTTGCAGAAGGCGTAAAAACCTGCGGTGTCGTAATGGAACTGGCTAAAGAATATAATATCCCGATGCCGATAACCGCTGAAGTGTACAAAGTAGTCAATGAAGGGGCAACCGTAAAAGATGCATTCCGGGGTTTAATTCGCCAGGAGTCCGGATCGGAAGCGGACCCTGGTTAATGAAGTCGCAGGATTCACAGCTCACCCATCTTGGGTAACTTCGAGAGGATCGTGCCTAATTTCATGGCTCTTGCCGAATCGCCATCGATTTTTAAACGCCCCTGTATAAACGCCGTTTGAAGATTGAGTTTACCCTCGCCTATGCGCACCAGATGCTGATCAGCAATAGTGAAAGTAACATCCGGGTCTTTGGCTGTTCCTTTGCGGACTACTCCAGGAGATTTGTTCAGATCAATTTTCCAGGTTGCAGGAGCTTCACCAGTCACATTAAATAAAAATAGGCCGTTATTGGGTTTTATAAACTGAGCATTGACCTTTAAAGCTTTACGTATATGAGTAAACAAGGCATCAGAAGCTGCTTTTTTTACTACTTTTTTTGTCTTTGCCCTTTTGTTTTTGATTTTTAAAATGGCTGTTTCCAGTTCATTAACTGATTCCCGGATGTAACGGCTAAATCTATCGATATCAGGCATAGAATTGGCATCGGAGGTTGAACTGATGGTTACATGACCATCGTAGCTAAAAATTGTAATGATTAATCCCATTCCGTCAATGATTGGCGCCATTCCCATGATAGAAAGCAGCTTATGGCCGTTGAGGAATAAGGGTATAGGCGGGCCGGGTACATTGGTAATCGTTACATTGAAAACCGGGCGATGCATTTCCGCAATTTGAAAACGGGAGTACAATCTTGCCGCCTGGTTGGCAACACCAAAAGGAATGGCCTCCGCCATATTGGCTAATGTTTTTGCACCAATGGCCCCTTGATAAGATTTTCCGCGAACTGTATTTTCGTGGATAGCCTCCAGTCGTTTGATCGGATCTTCGATGTTTGTTGCCAACTGAACCAGCATCGAAGAAATATTATTACCTTCTTCTTTGTCCTCTTCTTTTGATCTGGTCGATATGGGCACCATGGCCACCAGTGGTTTGATCGGAAGCTTTTCTTTTTCCAGCAGATAACGTCGTAATGCTCCGGCGCAGATTGCCAGCATCACATCATTGAGCGTAGTCTGCATAATATTCTTCAAAGCTTTAATTCTTTCCAGAGAAATAATGGCGGTATTCCATTTTCTTTTGGGCGAAATGATTCCGTTGAGTGGTGTTGGAGGAGCTGAAAACGGAGCGGCAGGTAAGTCGATTTTTTTTACCCGGGTGAGCACCCCCGCTTTAAAAGATGCCGTTAATGCTTCACTGATAAGTTTGGGAAATTTCAGAGGCTTTTCCACAAAGCTCATAGTACTTTTAAGGATCATTGCCAGTTCATTGGGCAAAGGTTTGGGTTTAAAAGGACGTGGTTCGGGAATATCTTTTACTTCGGGAGTAAAATCAAAAATAAGGCTTAATAAGCCTGCGCCCCCTACACCGTCAATAGCAACATGATGTACTTTTGAGATCACGGCAACCGAGCCTTTGGGGACTTGTGGAATATCATCCAGGCCTTCGACAAAGGTAAAAGACCAAAGTGGCCGGGACTGATCCAGAGGCTCACTAAAAATTTGGGAAGCAACCTTGCGTAAGGTTTTCCAGTTGCCGGGCTTGGGCAGCGCAATATGCTGAATGTGCATGTCGATATCAAAATGCGGATCATCTACCCAATAGGGATAATCAATACTCATCGGGACATATACGAGCCGCTGCCGCAATTTAGGGATCATATGGATTCTGGACTGGATGGTTGCTTTAAATTTTTCGAATTCCAATGAGCCTTCTATCACTGCCACACTTCCTATGTGCATAGGGCTGGTAGGGGTTTCTATATACAAAAAGGTAGCGTCCATACCGGAGATAGCTTTGATATCCGGCGACTTTTTAAGTTGTTGAAAAATTTTATCTAGCACCTGTGTCCTGATTTTATTGACTTGTAAAATTTTTATAAAAAGCATTGAACCTTATAGATAAGGCTTTCTGTTCTAAGAGCCTGATAAGGATGATTTGAATATGCCTTTTGTTTTTAAACTAACTCAATATATTAATTTAGCTTTAAACTGTACAGCTCTTCCCGGAGAAAAGTATTTCGATCAGAACCTATTTAGAAAGGTTAGACTTTCTTTATCCCAATAATACAAACTGTTTTTCTGCTTTGCTTAGAGTGATCAGACTAATTTGAATTCTGAAAAGCGAGTGATCTGTTTTTGTATAAATTAGTTTTAGTCAATTCATTATTTTATATTGGCTTATAAAATAAATCTATAAAAGATGTCCAATAGAAAAGAAGAAACAGCATCCTTTATGATACGCTTTACGCAAAAAATCTTTGAAAGCGAAAAAGGTGAAGCTCAAGTGCAATGGCGCGGTAATATTAGACATGTGCAAGGTGGAGATGAAAAGCGTTTTTCCGAATTTGAAGAAGTGGTGAAATTTATCCAAAGCAAATTGCAGGATCTAACGATTCAGGCGATGGAAAATAAAAGTCCGGAAGAGCAAAAGGGGATTTTGGCCAAGAGTTTTGATCTTTGGAAAAAGATGGCTACCGAAGCACCCAAAATGGTAATTGAAACCATCAAAGATCCAAAGAAACAAGTTGCTCAGATACAGGATCAAATACAGGATCAGCTTAGTCAGGTTAAAGAAGAAATTGGCCAGAAATTCGATGTTGACTCCTGGCTTTCTTCTTCCAAATCCGACTCCAAAAAAATTCTGGAGAAACTGGAATCCCTTTCCGGTGAAGTTGCCAGATTAAACGAAAAGGTTGATCAACTTAAAAAGTAAACCTGTGCCTAATCCGGAATCCCGAATCGAGTCTATCCTGTCCAAAAAAAGCCATGCGGAAATCCGGGTGAAAACCCTCGGAGGTTTTCAGGTTTGGCGTTCTGGAGCGGCCATCAGTCAAAAAGACTGGGGCCGTGATGCAGCTATTCAGCTATTTCAGTTTTTTATTACCAATCGTCATCGCCACGCCTTGCATAAAGAACAAATCATCGATTATATCTGGGGCAATGCCGAAACCAAATCCGGTCAACAGAATTTCAAGGTGGCTATGCACGGGATCAATAAGGTTTTAGAGCCTGGCCGCAAGAGTCGTTCAGAAGCACGTTTCATCAATCGACAGGGTGTGAGTTATCAACTCAAACTGGATGAAATCTGGATCGATACTGAAGCGATGGATCAGTTACTGGCTATTGCAAATCAACACTTGCTTAATAATTCAGCCATTGCCCGCAAAGCTTATTATGAAGCTATTGAGCTTTACGAAGGAATCTATCTCCCCAACCGGCTTTACGAAGATTGGTCCACTGAAGAACGAGAACGTTTGCAGCTCGCGGCCCTGAATGCTTTGATTAGCCTAAGTGAATTATTGGTAAAAGAAAATCCACTGGAGAGCATCCGCCTGGCCCAAAAGATATTACAGATTGATCATGCCTGGGAAGATGCTTACCGCATTCAAATGGAAGCTTATCTGGAGAAAGGAAATCGTCCGATGGCGATTAAAATTTATCGCCAGTGCCAAAAAGTATTGGATGAAGAATTTGGCATTGGTCCATTACCAGAAACCCAACAGTTATACAAACGCATAACGAATATCTGAATCCAGTCTGAATAAATGATGAAATAAGACCAGAAACGCCTCACTAGTGCTTTTGACAGCATAGTGAGGCCCTGCTAATCCGGACTTACGAAAACCGGATGGGATCTGGTGAAATTGGGGTTATTTTCTTAAATAACTTTTGATTAGAATCTGAGACAAGGTACGCACTGCACCCGGGGAAGGTGCAGCTCGTTTTAATAATGAGAGCTTGATTGCCAAAGATTCAACTGGCTTTTGCCAGGGTGTTTTTTGCCTCCTGGTATTTTACTTTTGAGGGCGGTGCAGTTTAAATTTCAGTGAAAACTACACGGGGTTATACAGAGAATTTAACCGTATTTCTTTGTAATAAAATTCTATTTCCTTTGTACACTTCAAATATATAATGAATTAATAATGCTTTTTTGGAAAGAAATAAAAGATAATTTCTAAATTACACTCCAAAATGATTAAATTTTGATCATAAATAACAGTTATTCAATAATTTATGATGAAATGATAATTTCGAAAAATGAATGATAATAAGCTTTTTACTTTGCTGAAATCGCTATCTGTGGATCAGTTTCGATGGTTTTATAAATTTGTCAAATCACCTTATTATAACCATAACAAACATCTGGTAAAATTATATGAGATTCTCCGACCCTTTTATCCGGATTTTGATGCTCCAAAACTAAGTCAGGAATATTTGTCTAAAAAATTGTTTCCCGATTCGAAATATGATGTGCAACGTATTCGATTACTTTTTCATCGACTCTCCAATTTATTGGAAAATTTCATTGTTGTGGAACTACTCAAAGAGGATACTTTTTTATATAAAAAATTGCTTGCCAAAAGCCTGGGAAAAGGAAATGCTTATAATCTGTTTCAAAAAAAGACCATGCAATTACTCGAGGAGTTAAATACATCTACCTACAGAGATGAAGCCTATTTTAAAAATAGTCAGGAAATAAACCTGCAATTTTACTCACATCCGGCAACTAACCGGCAGCAGCATGCCATGAACTATCTAGAAGATGCAATGACCAGTCTTGACAGTTTTTTCGTTCTGTCAAAACTTAAACTTGCCTGTGCGATAAAAGAACGAACACGAGCCCTTTCTGAGCAATATGAAATTCAATATCTGGACATGGCTATTGAAAAAACCGAATGGTCCAATTTTCTGGTGAATATTTATGCTAAAATTCTGGATATGCAGGAAGAAGCTGAAAGTATCGAAGAAATCGAGAAAGTAAAACGGCTGTTTATCAATAATATGGGAAAAATCGACTTCGAAGATCAGAGGAATATTCTTCATTTATTATTGAATTTCTGTACCAGACTCATTAATAAAGGCGGGTCAAAATATATTCATGAATTATTGGAGCTGTATAAGATAGGCTTGAACTACAATTTCATTTTGGTGAATAATGAACTTTCGGAAACAACATTCAATAATATTGTAATGATCGGAACAGGGTGTAAGGAATTTGAATGGACAAAATCATTTATTAATCAGTACGGTACACACCTCAATAAAAGCATCCGGGAAGATGCGATCACCCTGAGTTTTGCCATATGGAATTTCCGAAAAGGAGAATACGAGGCAGCCATCAATTTGATTTACAACTACTCTTTTAGTAAACCTCTGCAAATTGTACTCTCGAAAACACTCTTAATTCGTACCTATGTCGAATTGTTTTTACAGGATATTAGTTATTATAATTTATCAATTGCACAGATCAATACTTTTGAAAAATACATACGCAGTCATAAAATTGTTTCAGAGCAGATTATGGATGGCTATTTGAATTTTACTCGATTTACTCGCAAAATGGTAAATCATAAATCGAGGAACAAAGATACTTCAAAATTGGAGCAGGATATCCGAAATGCCAGGAATGTCCGCTTGAAAAAATGGTTACTGGAAAAAGTGGAAAAAAAATGACCGGCAGCATTATTCCACCGGCCATAAGCAACACTATTGACTCTTAGTTTGATATGGTATTAAATAGCTTCCATAATAAGATTTGAAAGCGGAGGTTTGATTTAAAAATAATGCCCCGGTAGCTTACATCGATACTGAAAAAGTATCGGCAAGAGTCAAATATAAAATCCTGAACCTTTCATATCTTGTCAGCTTTTACAGGAGCGTTTATTTTAAAAATGCGGTAAACAGAAAAACTAAAAATTAAATAAATTCTAATACTTATAAATCCAATACTTCCTCTATGATGATAAAAGAATTTCCATTAGTTAACTCAGCGCGTACAGTTACATTATAAGTCGCGACGGGCATGCCTAACAGGCAAATTTGCGTAGCGCTTGTTTCAAGATTGGTACACTGACCATTTTCGGTTTGGACTAAATCAACTGTATAATTAACTGCTCCGGGCTCAGCACTCCATGAGTACACATTACTAAAAAAGTGATCGGAAGAACTGGATATGTAAAGACCAGATGCGGCATTGGTATTACTTGGAAGAAAAGAAACTGTAAAAATGAATAGAATAAGGGAGATGCTTCTAATGATGTTTTTCATAATCTAATTGGCTTTTAGGCTCAGTGACGTACCACTGAGCTGGGTTAACAAGGATTAATCAAAGCAAGCTTTTAATTGAGATGGAAAACGTTCTCGACTTTATTACTATCCTAAGATGTTCATTCGTTTATTTTGTAAGACTTATAAAGGTTACCCTGTATTTTGAAAAAAAATCTTAAAAAAAGATTATTGGTACTCTCGGATTTATGGGGCTGGAAAAATATGCCCTGGCTGGAGCAATACAAGATTGGACTGATGGCCGGTTTTGAAATGATAATGTACGACTCAAGGATTATTGGAGAAATAGATACACTTGATGGCGTACAGGAAAATATTCATCGTCAATTTGTCGAAGGGGGTATTGATCGCGCGGTTGAGTATTTACTCGAAAATGAAAAAGGAAAAGCAGATGTTCTGGCTTTTAGTGTTGGAGGTCTGATTGCCTGGAAAGCAGCCATGAAGGGTTTGAATATAGAGAGACTTTGTGCTGTTTCATCAACCCGTCTTAGGTATGAAACGGAAAAGCCCCAATGTAAGATCAAGCTATTCTACGGTGTGGATGATCCTTATCGCCCCCAAAGAGACTGGTTTGAAAAAATGCAACTGGATTATCAAATTATCTCTAATGAAGGACATGATATTTATACAAATCCCGAAAATTTTGCACTCTTTTGTAAAGCTTAACTTCCCAAAGGAACTAACTCATCTAAATCGTCGAGATTCAGTATCGTTATTTCATCTTCATCGGTAGAGGAAGTATACATAAGCTTGAAACGTACGTTTGTAGCAAGTTCGGAACAAATATAAGAGGTATTAGAATGGATGACCTGGTTATAACTTTCATCGAAACCGGTAGTCATGACTAGAAACTCTGCTTGTAAGCGTTTTAAATCATTCAACGATTTCCCGTAAAGCGGACTGCTTTCTGTAATCGGATGCACTAATGTCCAGTTGAGTGGAAATAGGACAATAGTTTTTCTTTCCAGAGGAAGATTTGCATAAAAGCGCCGGGTTTCCGTTTCTGTTTCTTCCAGCCAGGTCATCGCAACCTGAGCATTAAGATTGGTGATTTTATGATTGCGTTTGTTAACCATACGGCATTGGAAACTCATCAAATCTCCGTGAGGCGTCAGAATGGCCTTTTTGCTAAAGGCAATATGGGAACGGGGTCTGGAGAAACGGGCAAAAAATAAACCGGTGATTATCGCAAAAGTGAGTAGACCAACGAATGCGCATAATGAGGCAATAATATTTGCGGAAACGCCTTCCGGATTAATGTTGCCGTATCCGACAGTAGTGAATGTTTGTATACTGAAAAAAAGCGCATGTAAAAAATCACTCCCGATAGAGCCCTCTGGAATACCATTGAGTTGATCAATACCCGCCAACAAAAACAGGATGGCAAAAAAAGCATTGATCAGGATAAATGCAGACAAACATATTACCGTAAATCGCCGCATAGACATTTCGATAAACATTTGATAAGCATCCCAGGCTACTTTTCCTTTTCGAATAATGTTAAATGATCCGTCATGTCGAATGAGCCGGTCACCCGATTTGGTTATTTTAGTACCAAAACCTAAATCCTGAAATTTTGGGATTTTGTTCGCCATTTATTATAAGACTCTTTTACCAATAAGCAATAAATTTAAAAACATTCTGCATATTGACCAGAGCTTTGTCAACTGAAATACAATTTCAATCCGCTGGTCAGTCCATTTTTCAAAACATCTTTCAATTATTTTTATGATATTTGCATAGTAACTTTTCTGGGGTTACCTACCAATCTAACATTTTCTGATTTTTATTTATTATTCCTCAATAGTATAACCGTATAATCTAATGATTATGAGTAGATTTTATTTATTGGTATCCCTGGTATGCCTTTCCTTTTCCCTGACTGCACAAATCGTATCTCTTGATCCTACCAGTGCAGGACCTGATGAGTCCGTTACTTTGACCTTTGATGCGACTCAGGGAAATGCAGAATTAGTCGGGGCAGAAAAAGTTTATATTCATCACGGTGTGGTAACCGATAGCCCCAGCGGAACAGCCTGGCAATATGTACTGGGTAATTGGGGACAAGATGATGGAATTGGTGAAATGACACTTGTCGCCGGAGAAACGGATAAGTGGGAAATTGAGCTGAATCCTTCAATTCGGGAGTATTTTAATGTTCCCAATGGTGAAAATATATTTCGAATTTCCTGTGTTTTTCGTAGTGCAGATGGATTGATTAAAGGTACGACCACTCCCGGCGATTACAGTTGGGGTACCGTTACACCCAATCTGGATTTCTATATCAATTTGAATGCAGGTAATTTTGTTGGCTTTAATAGCCCAATAGCCAATCAGAGTTTTCTTGAAAGTGGAGAAGCGATGACTATTGAGGCCTTTGCTTCGGATGAAGTTAGCGCCATGAGCCTTTCGATAGATGAGGGAAGTGGTTATTCAGAAGTAGCTTCGGTTTCTTCCGGAACTTCAATATCTTATAATTATACCCCTTCCCAAACCAGTGTTATAAACATTAGAGTAACAGCTACCATAGCTGGAGAAGAAGTAGAAGCAATAAAATCCTTTAATGCGATCATTATTAGCCCTTCTCCTGTAGCAGAACTTCCTGCTGATGTTATTCCGGGGATTAATTATGATGAAAATGATGATACCAAAGTTACACTTGTCCTCGAAGCCCCGGGGAAAGAATATGCTTATGTCGTGGGAGATTTTTCGGATTGGCAAGTGCTGAACGAGCATCAAATGAAGCGCACACCCGACGGAGAATTCCTTTGGGCGGAGCTTACTGGTTTAACTCCAATGCAAGAGTATGTTTTTCAATATTGGGTAGAAGATAATGTGAAAATCGGAGATCCCTATGCGGAAAAAGCTGCTGATCCCTGGAACGATGGTTTTATCGGCGAAGAGACTTATCCCAATCTTGTGGTGTATGATCGTACGGAGTTTCAATACGCTACTGTTTTACAAACCGGGCAAGAGGAATATCAATGGGCCGCTTCCGAAGCAGACTGGCAAAGGCCAGATGTGGAACACCTGGTAATTTATGAATTATTGCTCAGAGACTTTATTGGCACACATACTTTTGCCGATCTGATCGACACCCTCGATTATATCAAAAATCTTGGGGTAGATGCCATTGAATTAATGCCCTTCAATGAGTTTGAAGGTAATGAATCCTGGGGCTATAATCCAGCCTATTATTTTGCACCGGATAAATACTATGGACCTAAAAATGATTTGAAAAAATTTATTGAAATAGCACACCAGAATGGCCTGGCCGTAATAATGGATGTGGTAATGAATCATGCTTTTGGACAGAATCCGATGGTGAAACTGTATTTCGAAAATGGAGCACCCACTGAAGATAGTCCCTGGTTCAACCAAGATCATGTTGGTCCCTTCGAATGGGGTTATGACTGGGATCATGAATCTGATTACACTAAAAGATTTTTGGATCGAGTAAATAAATTCTGGATTTCGGAGTATCATATCGATGGCTATCGTTTTGATTTTACTAAAGGATTTACCAATTATGAACCAGGAGGAAGCATTGATAATTATGACCAGTCGCGTATTGATATTCTGAAAAGAATGACGGATGAGATATGGGAGGAGGACCCCGAAACTTATATCATTTTGGAGCATTGGGGCCCCTGGGATGAAGAGCAGGAATTAGCAGATTACGGGATGAAAATGTGGCGTAACCGGAGCTATGATTATGTCCCAATCACTGTAGGTAATAATACCGGAGGATTCGGAGGGATGGATGCACAAAGCCATGTTTCCTTTTTTAACAGTCATGATGAGAGACGAATTGCCGAACATGTACTTTCCGAAGGGCTTAATAATGGTGTTTATAATGCAAAAGACCCCTTGATCATGTACGAAAGAGTGAAAATGGCTGCGGCCTTTACGTTCTTGTACCCCGGACCTAAGATGCTCTGGCAGTTTGATGAGTTGGGTTATGATATTCACATTGATTTTAATGGACGTACCGGAAATAAGCCACTTCCCTGGGGACTGGATGGCCTGGGGTATTATGAAGATCCCCTGCGTCGACATATTTATAGTACTTACCAGGGAATCCTGGATGTTAGAAATCAAATCCAAGCACAAACTCTGGCCGATGCTGCGACGAATCACAAAGAAACGGGATACACCAGACGATTGGTCTATGATACTCCCGGGAACGATCTGGTAGTTATCGGAAACTTTGGTTTGGATACCGAAAATATTGATCCGCAGTTTACTCAAACCGGCATCTGGTATGATTATTTTTCCGGAGATTCAATTACGGTTTCAAATGTAGCCGAAGCAATAGAGCTAAAAGCCGGACAGTGGCATATTTATACTACTGAACGACTTTCTGAAGGAATGGAAGGCGTAGTGGAAGTTTATGAAAACCCGGTACGGATTAATCCTTTTCCATTTACCAAAAATCAGGAAATCACGATTACCTTCGATGCGACCAAGGCATTCCCCAATGGAACGGCCGGTTTGGTTGGAGCCAATAAAGTGTACTTCCATTCCGGGCTGGTACTGGATAGTCCCTCCGGAACGGAGTTGGAAAATGTAGTTGGAACTTTTATGGATGATGGGATAGGAGAGATGACAGAGGTGAGTGAAGATATCTGGGAGATTACGCTGACACCTGCGGATTATTATGGTCTGGCAGCTGATGAGGATGCATTTAGAATTGGAATGTTTTTCAGAGATGAGAATAATATCAACCAGGGAATGGGCTTTCGCAATAGTACGATCTATTTTAATATCGAAGATGATGGCCCATTCGTAAGCATAGAACCGAGCGGATTTTTGATAGATGAAGAAATCACTGTTACATTTAATGCGCGCAAAGGAAATGGAGAGTTGATAGGGGCGGATAAAGTCTATATGCATAGTGGAGTCAGCTTTGTGGAGTCAACTACCCCCTGGAATAATTCCTGGAACAATGTCGTTGGCAACTGGGGCGAAGATGATGGAGTAGGAGAGATGAGCCCGGTTCCGGGCGAAGTAGATAAATGGCAGATTACTTTTGTACCTCAGGATTACTATGGATTATCCGATAATCAACACGTTCATTGGATATCAGCTGTTTTCAGAAATGCCAATGGAACCGTCAAAGGAACCGGTACACCCGGACCGATTGATATCAATGGAATTATACATACCAGCCTGGATTTTTTCATACGGAATGATATCATTATCAATACGGATGAACCGGAACTAGAAACAGAAAAAGTACTCATATATCCTAATCCGGTTGCAGGGACTGCTAATATTTTATTGAGAAATTTTTCCGGAAGCGCTCAGATTGAACTAATGGATATTAATGGTAAAAGGCTTTCTGTAGATCAAATTGAATCCGCTGAAGAATACCTCTATGAGTTGAATGTCGGCCAATTCCCTAAAGGTCTATACTTGTTGAGAATTATTGGAGACGATTTTTCAGTTACACGAGAGTTGGTTAAAATGTAATTTTTGAGCATGAAGTTTCGCGAAATTGATTATAAATTTTCAGTGAAACTTTGTATCCCAATGTGACTGAATTATAGAAATAAGAATAGTTTTTTAATAAATTTTTCGAAAATCCTAAATGCTGCACAGAGCCAGGTTTGGGATTTTTTTATTACTTTCAAAAATAATAAATACTGTCTTCGCAAAACTCCCGACCCTTGCCCGAATTTGTTCTATGATTTAAAATATACATACGCTTTTATAATATGAATACGATCATCCAAACTCCAACCAATAATATTGAAGAAAGCCTGGATTTTTATTCTAAACTCGACTTTCAAATCATTTCCGAATCTGCCCCTTGCCTGGTTAGTGATGGAAAAGTCTGTATAGAGATCAATCCGGATCGCTTTGCTCGTGCGGGGGTAAAATTATACGCAGATTCATGGACCAGTGAAGTGGAGGAACTGGAAAAACAAACTCATGTCCTGAAAGTAGATGGGGGTTATTTGCTGAGTGATCCAAGCGGAACCTGGATTTACCTTATCGAGGGCCAGGGCGTAGCGGTGGAAAGCACTGGAGTTCCTGCTTCGGTATTGGGAAATTGTGCGGGGATGAGTCTTGAAACAACGGATGTGCAAAAGGCGCTAAATATTTGGCAAATCCTGGGTTTTTCGGTTACTATGGGGACATTGGAGCAAGGCTGGATAGCTTTGGAAAACAAGGAAAAAATAGGCTTGAGTATTATGAAACCCAATGCCTGCCCACATTTGTTTTTCAACCCCTCCCTTACTTACTTCAATGGAAAAGAAGACAATCCGAAGATTATTCAGAAAATTAGGAACTTAAATATTCCGATCTCGGAAGAAATCACAGCTTTCAATGATGAAGGTATTGTTGATAATGTGATTATTCGCGATCCGGGAGGTTTTGGCTTTTTTATTTTTAATGATTAAATACTTTTTGCAGGTTTATATGAGGAAAATGCAGTAGCAAATAAAAAAAGCCTTACCCGCGAAGGGAAGGCTCTTTGACATATTGATCTCATGAAAAAAAATCTAACTATTCGAGCAGTATCATCCTTTTCGTAGCAATGTGATCGGCTACTTCTAATCGATAATAGAATACACCATTGCCTTTGAAAGCAGATCGATTAATACTCAATTCATTATAACCAGCTGAAAAATCTCCATTAATACTTTTTACAATTTGTCCCGCAAGATTATAAATGGTCAAACGACCTTCGTTTGCTTCTGGGAGATAGAAACTGATCAAAGTCTCTTCTTTAAATGGATTTGGACGATTTTGATAAAGCTGGAAGATGCTCGTCAGCGGGTTTTGCTCAGATTCGATCAACAGCGAAACTTCCGAAATGTTATTTCCAATATAAGCTTCAGCAGCAGTATACTTTGAATTGATAGTAATTACTGAATTGAGCGTTGTATTTTTCAAAGCTCTAAAACGGATACCGAAGGCCTTATCCCTACTCGGGTTCATACCTTTGATCGTATTCCAGCTACTGGTAATAATGCCTTGATCAGCCTGGGCTAAGCCGAAATTATTTTGCTGAATACCTTCGAGTTCTCCGGGAACTATATGCTCAAATGCTAAAACCTCAGGATCGAATTCTAATGTAAATTGATAACCCAGAAAGTCTTCTACTTCGGCCATCATAAATTCGATTTCATAAGTGTTCCCGGCTTTAAGTGTTTGGTTTTTTATAATGAAATTAAAATCTTCTCCCTGCGTACGATCCGTATTATTCCCGGTCAGGTCATTGGCGGCAGCACTACAATTCACATCACCGGTTTTGATACCTATAAAATGCGCCTGCATATTCTCACTGAGGTTATTGATACTATACGTTTCAGGGAAACTACTTGCAAAAGGATCGTCCGGGTTTGGAAAAACGAAGTTGGCATCTACAAATCTCCACGAAGTATTGTTTTGAAAAGTCGTATCAATGTATAAGATGAGTCTTCGTAAAGCGACGACATCCAGCGTGGTAATTTCACCCGAGCGATTGATATCCGCCGCGATCATTTTGTAGGGGCTATCCAATAGGTCCAGTTCCAGAATATGCTGACTGATTTTTAAAATATCGTAAGTCGAAACCCCATTAAGCGGATCATCACTTCTTTCAGGATTGATAGTATAGTTATTTTCAATAGGTAAGTCAAATTGATAGGTTCCGTCATCTCCGGTTTCTTCCGATTCTTCCATGTCTCCGGTGATTTCTACCATGACATGTTCTACTTCTTCTCCTTCTTCATTTTGGATGGCACCAGAGACCTGGGCATATCCCGGAGGACTGCTGCAAGGCGGAACATTATTATCCTGTACCGAAATATTTACGGATTCAAAAGTCCAGTTTCCATTTACATCTCTTAACCACAGGTCTACAGAATGTATTCCCGCATCGGTGAATGTCCAGGTAGCAGTAGCTCCAAGCGGTGGCGTTGAACCATTATTATTTTGTGAAGGACTGATAATTCGCCATTCGGCGATTGGGCCACAATTGTCAAAACTTGGAGAACCTGCATTATCCCATTCTCTTGGATCAACTTCGATCATACATAATCCGGCCATGAGATTTCGGGCAATTGAGGTCAGTACAATGGGCGTAGGAGCCTTGCAATCTCTGATCGTAAACGGATATTCGCACATACTGAAATTGCCACAAAAATCTTCGACTTTCCAACGAATCAGGTGTGTGCCTAATGGGAAGTTATCCGTAAGGCTTCCATCGTTCCCCGGATCGGCGGTCCATGGAATATCAATGCCCGGATTATTGAGATAATCCAGATCAATTTCATAATTAAAATTCAATTCATTGCAATCGTCCTCTGCTGTTACCGTAAGAGTGGCCGTTCCCGTTGCACAGTTAGGATCGAAGGAACAAAAATCAGCCGGAGCATCACAAGCAGTAATTACCGGAGCATCTGTACTAATCACGTCGATAGTTTGAGTATAAGTCCAGCAGGCAATATTGGCAGCGTCCAGGGTCGCATTTCCACATCCGCCATTGACACTGGTCTGGCAGTGATCAAAGACGGTCCAGGTTCTTAAAATTCGGATACAGCCATTGGCAATTATCATTGTAAAATCGTCTGGTTCCAGAAAACCCACCTGGGAACATAAATCTTCATTGAGGATTGTTGGTTCGCCAGTGGAAGCAGGCAAAGTACAGCCTGAACTGGAAATATCTGCTGGCCAGATAACATCATCAGTTGGATCATTATCATTATTGATGTTAATGAAAAAGGGGCTTTGGTTTTCAACAGTAATGGTTTGTATACAATTCGAAATATTTCCATTGCCATCATCCGCAGTCCAGGTACGAATAATTGTACCTACACCACAACTATTGAGACTCCCGGAATCATTAAACGTAGGAACGATTGTAGCACAGTTGTCTATAGCTGTAGCCTGACCGGTGACAGAAAGGTCCGTATGATCCTGATGACAGTCCAGAACTTTATTTTCCGGGCAGGTAATCAATGGATCGATCTTATCCTGAACCGTGACTTCTACCATACAGCTATTAGTATTACCGGCAGCATCCATTACCTGTAAGGTTACCATAATTGTTTCTCCGATATCGCAGCAATAGAATGGAACAAAGTTGTCAAAATTTGTTGCATCCGTAAACGTACACTGTGTGCCCTCCATCCTGCTGACTAAAAAGCTTACATCGCTGCAAGCATCATAGCTACCATCGTCGAATACAAAGGCTGGTACTGCAGTCGGATCGGCATTAGTTAGCGAAACCGTATGTGCTGTTTCGCAAATCGGGGTAGGCGGAACCTGATCTTCCGCAGTAATGGTATAAGTACAATCACTTTCATTATCGCAAGCATCTGTTGCTGTTATTGTAACAGTTGTATTTCCTAAAGGAAGATTTGTGATAATGTTTCCAATGATTACTCCATTACTGGCTGAAGTAGATGTTGTCACTGCAGAACAAGCATCACTTGTAGTTGCTGCTGCAAGATTTGCTGAAGCGATACAAATGTTTTGTCCGGTACTGACGGTAATATCTGCAGGACAGGTAATCATGGGTGCTATGTTATCCATTATTTTTATAACCTGATTGCCCTGGGCAATTTCATTGCCCATACAGTCGAAAACCTGCCATTGGCGATTAGTGATTGACGTATTGCCACATTGATCGATCACGATATCCGTTGGAAGGGACTGTAATTCGCAGCTATTGGGCAAGTTTCCAATATCAACCCCGTTAATCGTAGGAAAACCGGTATTAGCAGGATCGGTACTGGGCTGGTTACTGGCATCACATTCCAAATTGACATCAGGAGGAAAGACAATCAAGGCACCATTAGTAATTCTTTCGACAATAATGATTTCTTGACAGGAGGTCATATTATTACTCTCATCGGTGACGGTCCAGGTACGGGTGATAGTTTTAACAGGTCCTCCCGGACAGGCTCCCAATATTTCATCATCCATGAAAGTCAGACTAGCATCACCACAGGGATCAAAGTTTTGTAAGGTGTAGGTATTATTGCCATTATCGATCACCGTAACTGTTGGTCCAACTGGGAATCCAAGCACTGCTCCCATCGCAGTTGAAGGTTGTAAATCATCCGTACAACTTACCGTTGTGGCAGTGGCCGGGCAATCCAAATCCGGGATGGCATAATCTGAGACAGGGCCTATCGTTACCCAGCAGTTGTTTCCGGCTCCAACCGGTGGATCATAAATTACTTGTGCAATGATCATCAAACCCAATTCGGCGCTTGTTAAAACCGGGCTGGTTGGTACCGGCATCGTCATAGCTGTATCGAAAAATAGTTCTACACTAAAATTAGCTGGAAACCCCGGGAAATCTCCTTGGTTTTCAACAATATCGGCGGGCATTATAGTAGCCGTACAATTATCAGTAGAAAGGGCAACAGATACACTGCCACAGACCAGTGCCTGGGCGGTAAGCTTCCCTGAGCATGCTATCAAAAGGCATAGCAGCAAGGTTTTTAGAATTTGTGTGTTTTGTTCTTTTACATTCATGAAATTTCAATTTTAGATAAAGAGTGAACGATGTGTTATTATCCAGTGAGTGCGGATAAAAGTGTACTGGGTTTCCGGCTTTTCAGCGGAATACTCTTTATTTTTTCATGAAGATCAACTGCTTTTCAGGTAGGAGTTTTAGAGATTTGAAATCTAAACTCCTCCTGTTTTAAATATTTTGTTAATTAATTTTTGCTCTGGCACTATTTCGTACCCTGAAATCCCAAAGGACATCTGATCGAGCTACACACGATTCAAAAATCACTATCAAATAACAGGGTACTGAATAGGCATACTATCCCGTACTGTTCTTAAAAGACCAGGTAAAAAGCTTGAGTTTGATACATCAAGTTCCAAATGGGTAATACGCAAGTATAACCCACAAGCTATCGGTTCGGGATAATTAAAACGGTTTTGGAATGACCCGGGGAATTGCGAAGTGGTAATTATATTTTTCCCCTGTTTCCATTCGCATATTAGAATTAGTTTTAAATTATAATATACTTGAATATGGGGTTATTGTGACAGGCTAATATTGTATTTTTTGAATAAGTAGGATAGAAGAGAAAAAGGATTCTCTAGGATTTAATATCTTCGCGTAAAGCGGTAAAAAATCTATGAAAAAAGTCATTATTAGTATTATTTGTCTTTTGTTTCTTGGGGCTTCGGCTTTTTCACAATCTGCTAATGCTCCTGAGCCTACGCTGGAAACGCCGTACAATACCATGTATGTGCACCTTTATTATTTACAGCCTGAAAGTTATCGGCCGGATATTGCTGCTGTGACTCTAATCCGGTCAAAAGATTCCTTGAGCAGAATTAATAATGCGATCAAGTTGAAACAGGTTTTTGATGGTAATGGCCTTTTTGTTCGCTTGAATCAATTACCTCAGGAAGCTAATTTTATTGATAGTACAACACAAAAGCCATACTATACGCCTTTCCCCAAAGAATTACCGGATGTATACCTGGAGAAAATCAATGGCAAATGGTATTTTTCTCAGGAAACGGTTAATCAAATTCCCCGCTTACACAAATCGACTTATCCGTTGGGAACAGATCGACTGCTTACTTTGCTTCCGCAGCTGGGGCAAGACAGATTTTTAGGATTAGCAACCTGGCAATATTTGACCGTATTGATTGTAGTTGTTTTTGGCTGGTTGTTTTATAAAATTTTATCGGGGATCTTATTACCGCTGGTCAGGAAAATCCTTCGAAGTTATTTCAAACTGGAAATTAGGGATAAACAAAAAGTAGTTGAAGTGGCTCAGGCTTTCAGCTTGTTATTTTTGTTTTGGCTAATCAGACTTTTAGTACCGGTTTTGCAGTTACCTATTGCTGCGGCAGAAATTACGATACTTGTTTTGCGAATTGTTATGACTATTATTCTGGTAGTATTAGCGATTCGGATTGTCCGTGTCGTGATGGAATATGCGATGGATTTTGCAAAAGGGACGGAGCATCGCATGGATGAGCAATTGATTCCGATTATACGCCGATCCTTAATGTTGATTTTCAGCATCATCGGAGTTTTCCATATCCTTCGTTTGCTGGATGTAAATATTGCAGCTTTGATCGCTGGGATATCTATTGGTGGTTTGGCTTTGGCTTTGGCAGCACAGGATACCGTAAAGAATCTTATAGGTTCGGCAATGATTTTCTTTGATCGACCTTTTCAAATCGGGGATTATATTACTGGAAGTGGTGTAGAAGGTACTGTGATGGAAGTAGGTTTTCGCACCACACGGATACAAACCCTGGACACTTCTATCATATCTGTTCCGAATGGTACTATTGCCAATTTGGCAATTACCAATATGGGCGTTAGAATAATGCGCCTTTTGAATACAAGCCTTACCGTCACTTATGATACGAGCCCGGATCAAATCGAAAAATTTATTGAAGGTTTGAAAGGACTAATCCTTCATCATCCACGGACACATAAAGAAGGTTATTATGTGCACTTGCGTACCCTGGATGCTTCTTCTCTCAATATTATGTTTCGGGTATATTTGCAGGTGGACTCCTACGCCGAAGAGCTGAAAGTCAAAGAAGAAATGCTTCTGGGAATTTTGCGGCTTGCTGATTTACTCGGTGTTGACTTTGCCTTTCCTTCTTCTACAGTTTATTTTGGCTCTTCTGATGAATCTTCCTCTGAGAAGCCTGCTGATTTAAACGAATCGTTAAAAACGTTTTTGAATAATTTTCGGAAACGAAACACTCCTGACGAAGAATTTTTGGATTAATTGACTCAAATCCTGGAGCTTGTTTTTGATTTTCTAGAAATGAAAATTGAAAAAAGGAGGATCATTAGTTGAAAAATTAAAACATTTTGTTTTAATTTGTATTATGAAACTCTTTTTCTAACAAAAAGTTTTAAATCTATATGCATTTCTAAAAGTTTTACCATGAGAAAACAAATCCAGATAACTATACCCTCCATCGGGGATTTACTTTCATTGGGCCTATGGGTCAAATTTTTAAAGAAGATGCTGAATTATATTTTGAAAAGTTTGTGGAAATATGGGCTAAAAATTGGCCTCTTACTGTTGGTGATGCTTTTTTTGATGAAAGATGATTTCAATCTTCGATTTCATTTTAATTCTAGGGATATTATTCCAAATTCTGCCGGGCAGCTCTCTCTCGGGAGTGCGCTTGGCAGCTTTTTGGATTTTGATAATAAAAAACATATAAGTACTGGTCTGGTTACTCAGAACAAGAATGTTTCTCAATCTGATTGGGGAAATACGTATTCTAATATGACCTATCATGGGAATAAAAAGGACCATGCACTCAAAAAGCAAAGGCAATTAGCCTATGTAGAACGCTTTAAAGATGTAGCTCGATCAGAGATGGTGAAATATGGGATTCCTGCAAGTATTACTTTGGCGCAGGGACTTATAGAAAGCAATGCCGGGGAGAGCCGCTTGTCCCGGGAAAACAACAATCATTTTGGGATGAAATGCTTCTCCAAATCTTGCAAAAAAGGACATTGTTCTAATTTTATGGATGATAGCCATAAAGACTTTTTTAGAAAATATACCAACTCCTGGGAGAGCTTCCGGGCACATAGTTTGCTCCTTTCCGGAAAGCGTTATAAGAATCTGCATAAACATGGAAAAGATTATGAAAAATGGGCACATGGTCTGAAAAAAGCCGGATATGCCACAGATAAACGCTATGCCGAAAAACTTATCCATATCATTAAAGAACTGGAATTATATCGTTATGATAATTGATTTCTGTTTATAAAAAATCTGTTCAAAAGACGTAGCGTAAACGGAAAAAATGTTTATACAGGATAATTCGCAATGTTTAAGTATTTTCTGAAATTTAATTAAAACTGAATAAGGCTGGCCGAATGATGCATGACAAGCGTTAAAAAAAAATTAAAGCTACGAAAACGGATACGCTTGGCATTGTATATGCGGATTTGTTATAATGTGTTGTTGACTGATTATTTTTATACTTGTAAATGAATTAATATCAGAACCATGAAACGAATCTCAATACTCTGCATTTGCTGCTTTTATGGCTTGGTGTCTCAAGCCAATTCCCCGGATTCTATTGATTTAGAGACTTATATTAATCAAAATGAAATCCAGGCTCAAAGTGCCGGAGATGGATTATATTATCAGTTTTTTCAAGAGGGGAGAGGGGATTATCCCAAAGCCGGAGATTATATAAAAGTAAACTATACGGGACGTTTGGTTGACGGAACTGTTTTCGATGAATCTGGAAAGGAACCCTTCATTTTTCAACTGGGGTACCGACAAGTAATTCGGGGCTGGGAACGCGGTATTCCTTTATTCAGGGTTGGAGCCAAAGGAATACTCTATGTATCTGCGCAGTTAGGCTATGGAAAGCCGGGCGTGGGTAAAGTCATTCCTCCTAATGCCGCTTTGATTTATGAAATTGAAGTTTTGGAGATCATGGATTATGAAGCTTATGATCGCTACATGAGCGCATTGGAAGAGAAAGAACGTATAGCCTTTGAAAATGCACAGAAAAAACAGTTTGCAAAAGATAAAAAACTGATTCACGAATACGCATCTGCCAGGAAGTTGAAAACCAAACGACTCCCTTCGGGAGTAAGTTACTCGCTTAAGAAAAAAGGGAAAGGGGATTACCCTAAGGATGGTGATAAAATAACCTTCCATTACGATGGTTTTTTACTGGATGACAGCCCTTTTGACTCTTCCTACAAACGCAAACAGGCTTTTCAGTTTGAATTTGGAAAAGGTAGAACCATTAAAGGTTTGGAAGAAGCCTTGGGCTATTTCAAAAAAGGTAGTGAAGGCTGGATCTTAATTCCGTCTAAACTGGCTTATGGTCCAATGGCTATTGAAGAAGAGGGGGTTAATATTCCTGCAAACTCTGTCCTTGTTTTTAAGGTTAAAGTGCTGAAAATTCAATAATGCACTATTCCCAACATACAATGCTTTAAAGGCCTTTATGTTTAAATGGTGGTTTAAGTTTCCCAATAATGAAATCTATAGAAAACCGGCTAGTTGTCTTTTAAAATTTGCAGCACAGAAATATTTCCAGGAGCTAACTGAGTGATCGCAAGCATCAAAGTGCGATTATCTTTTTCATAATTAGTGCTGTAAAATTTGATATCATCTTGCTCTTTAGATTGCTTCATATTTTCATTTTCTGTCCAGTCATTCTTCCCCAATTGCTTTGTATAAAAATCCATAACTGTGTTAAATTCGGCTTTGCAGTTCATTCTGATTCTTTGGCCATATTGCCCCTGAGGACCATCCAGCATGATGTTATTTTCCATTGTTGCTCCTTTAAATTGTGGAATTCCCCACTTTGTAAATTCGGATGGATAGACTAAATCCTTGGTGTTTGCCTGATCGATTTTCTTATAAGGTTTATCATTTGCCTGTGATGGAGTTTGAGGTGGGGGGATAGGTGTGGAAACGGGCAGCTCTTCAGTTGTTGTAGAAATCTGCTGCTTACTTTCTTGCTGGGGCTCCTGCTTGGAATTTTGTTTACAGGCAAAAAATAGAACGAATAAGGCAATGAAACAGAATATTAACTTTTGCATACTATAAGCTTTGTCTTTGAGTATTCAAAAGTAGTACCATTTGGCGAGGTGTCAAAACGTTTAGATATATTACCGCACAGAGGCAAAAGTGCGAGTCCGGATAACTGGCACTTCTACCTTAGATATTTGATTGGTCTTTGCTCTGTAATATTTCCAGATGGAAAAGAGCAGGAAGTTCGGAATTCATTTAGTTTCCACCAATTGGCATCATTGGATGAACTTCAATTTTGGATGGGATATCCTGAAAAATCGGGTTTGCTTTTGCAATAGAAACTGCTTCGTCGATATCTGCAGCGATGATGTGGAAATAACCGGCAATCAATTCTTTACTCTCATTAAATGGTCCGTCTTTCAGGGTTCCATTACTATCTGTAATAATTCTACTACCTTTATCAATCGGATTAGCGTTTTTCAGCTTTCCTTCTTTCATTAAATTTTCAATATAAGCTCCACCCTGTTCCATATGCCTTTGCAATTCTTCGGGAGAAAGGTCTGACCATACACTGCCTTCGGTCCTGATAATCAATAAAAAATCTTTCATTTTACATCAAATTTTGGTTGTTTAAAAAATACAATCAAGAGACAAACTCATAAGGTGAAAAGGGACTTCTATCGGGGGATTTTTTTTTGACAAAAACTGATTTTATCTTCTAGGAGTGCTTTTTCGTGTTCAAGAGTGGCTAATTGGAAGGCTTTATTCAGAGATTTGATAGCTGCCCGATACTGTTTTAGCTCAATTTGAAAACTTCCTTTGACAGAATAGTAAAGATGGTAGTTTTCTAACTGTTTCTTTGCCTCTATTTCTTTTAATGAAGCAATAGCCACTTGGGGGCTTATGGCTTTTCCCAGGGCGATGGCTCTGTTAAGTAAAACAATGGGAGAATTATCGATTTGCAGCAAACGGTCATACTCGAAAAGTATTCCTTGCCAGTTGGTACGCTCAAAAGTCTTGGCAGCGCAATGATAAGCGGAGATAAGCGCCAGGATATGATATTTTGAAGTATTGAAATGCGGATTGGATTTCTGTAAGTTGCTAAAGCCTTTGCGAATCTTTTCCTTTTCCCAGAGATTTCGGTCTTGTTTGTCCAGCGTAATAATGTTACCTGCAGCATTTTGTCGTGCCTTGAACCGGGAAGCGTTTAAGTACATAAGGGCTAGTAAGGCAAAACATTCATCTTTATCTGTAATAGCCGGATGTTTTGCTACGATTTCTGCTAATCTTATAGCTTCTTCAACTACATCATTTCTGATTAAATCTTGTCCGGAAGAGGCTTTATAACCTTCATTGAATAGGAAATAGATGGTTTCCAATACGGCTTTCAGTCTTTTTTTAAGTTCCTGTCCTTGTGGAACGATGAAAAGAATATTGTTTTTGCGAATTTTTTGCCTGGCTCGAACCAAACGCTTATTGATATTTTCTCTGTTGGTTAAAAATGCCCGGGCAATTTCTTCTATGCTAAATCCGCAAAGTGTTTTCAGCGCTAGGGCAATTTGTGAATCTACTGAAATCGCAGGATGACAACAGGTGAAAATCATTCTCAACTGATCATCGACAATCTGTTTTTCGGAAAATAGAAAATCCAGTTTTGGTTCAATATTTTGCTCGGGATGGAGTGATTCAATAATACTGCTTTTATGCTTATGCTTTAATTGCTCTCTTTTAAGTAGATTGAGGGCTTTATTTCTCGCTACACGGTATAGCCAGGCGCTGGGGTCCTCGGGGATGCCTTTATATGTCCAATGCCGGATCGCTTCTATTAACGACTCTTGTACCAGATCTTCTGCCTGAGCCAGGTTTTCAGACCCAAAAATTCTCGTCAGAACGGCTACCAATTTTCCGGATTCATGCCGGAAAATGTGATCTACGAGTTTATTAACTGCGTTTTTTTCTTCCAAAAAAGAGATTTTACGAAGTTTATACCTATTACTATTCTACTAAAATCAGACTCAAAAGTGTATAACTTTTGAAAAGTACATATTATAATTCTCCAGGATTTATTGAGATCAAAAGTTAGCGGGCTTGATTACTTATAAAGGCTTTGGAAGGTGTTTTATAGCACTGGCAGGTTTTTACAAAAAGACCATTAACAAATCTAAAAATAGAATTCACCAAACACTTACAAAGGTTGAAGAACCTTTATATTGCGGAGGTATGTATAATACTAAAGAAAAGGAAGGTGTCTCAGGAACGCCTTCCTTTTATCCGTTTATAATACTAGTCTTTTTTTTTAGTGTCTACTTCTTTCATACCCTCTTTGATCTCTCCTTCGATGGTAGCACGGGCATTATTGAATTCTTTAATGCCTTTACCAAGACCACGCATCAATTCTGGAATCTTTTTACCACCAAAAAGTAACAAAACGACAAAAAGAATAAGGATCAATTCGTATCCTCCGGGTATGAATGCTAAAGTCAATATTTCCATATCTAAAGATTTTATTAATGCAAAGTTACAATATAGTAACCATTAAAGTCCAAGTATTATTGGAAATTAGACTAAAAAATGCTTCAAAGGTTTATTTTTTCAAGCCAATTTCTCTTAATCGCTCATTTAAGTACTCTCCGGCGGTTATCGGTTCATATTCCAAAGGTCTTTCTTCCGTAACGCATTTATCCAGACAAGTGAGGTCCATCGTACTTCTCGGATGGAGGAAAAAAGGGATGGATAAACGGGGTAAATGCCACAATTCTCTTGGAGGATTTACGACTCTGTGCGTCGTGGATTTCAAATAATTATTAGTCAATCTTTGTAGCATATCTCCTACATTGATCACAATTTCATTTTCTTCGGGCATGATCGAAACCCACTCATTGTCCATCGTCAATAATTGCAAACCTCCCGCAGATGCACCTACTAATAAGGTTATCAAATTAATATCTTCGTGTTGCTCTGCCCGGATTGCCGATTCTGGCTCCTGCGTAATCGGCGGATAATGAATCGATCTCAAAATACTGTTACCATTGCGAATTTTTTGATTGAAATAATCTTCCCCCAAATCCAGGTATATAGCAATGGCTTTTAGCAATTCGGCGCCGGCTTTTTCAAATGCCGTATATAATTCCCGTCCCAATCTGCTAAATTCAGGGGCCTCAAAGACAGAAACATTATCCGGATACTCGGATTTAATCGGATCATTGTCGCTTACTTCCTGACCTAGCTGGAAAAATTCTTTCAAATCAGCTACTTCTGATTGCTTGGCATGTTCCTTACCAAAAGAAGTATAACCTCGTTGTCCGGCCAAACCAGGGACTTCATATTTTCGCTTTACTTCAACCGGAAGGCTAAAAAACTGCCTGGAGGCTTCATAATAGCCATTAATCAATTCTTTAGGAATACCGTGATTAATCACCCCGACAAACCCGATCTCGTGAAAAGCACGACCCAGAGATTTTACAAATGCACTTCGTTCTTCCGCGTTACCATCTATAAATTTTGAAAGATCAACAACAGGAATATTTCTTTTTGACATAAAATTCAGATAACCAATTAAAAAATAATAAAACCGATTCCTTTATCGGGATATTACAAAATAAGCAAATTATGAAAAAATCAAAAATTTTCTCCAGTTGAGCTTATCGCTTGATTTCACCCAGCTTAGCTCCCACTGATTATTCTAAATTTGCTTGGGAATCACATTTCTTTACTGCCTTGGCTTATAGCGAGCTTTGTCCAGTATAGCCTGTGCTTCCTCGATCTCTAAAAGCTCACTAATAGTAGTCTCCGGATGTCTTTGCATATAGCTTTTCACGATTTGCCAGCCCATCCAGTTGGCGGAACGACCAGGCGCCTCGGGCGGCATTTGGGAAGTTCCGAAAGGACTATGCGAAACGAGTTTACGAATATCTCGCGAATTACTGGAGTAGAGCAGATCATCCACCAGGAAATAGGACCAAAGCTCTTTTTCATTATTTTCGCACCATTCCACCTGGGCATCAGTGTAGGCTAATTTGATACTATCGGGGGTATGTGGAAGCAGGTGATCCACCACGTAGAGTATTTTTCCGTTTGTAATCATAATATCGATTAGTCTTTCTCCTCTGCTCGAACCAACGATGTCAGTGGCAACTGCTTCTATCGCTTTGGCTACAAGATGTTCTTTATTCATGCTCCTTTTGATATAATTCGGGAAAAAACTTGGATCGTAATTAGGATAGTCTGCTCCAAGGTAAAAATCCCAGCCAATCCCGAGTATATCCTGTTCGTAAGTAAATGTTCCGAGGGTGTATTCAGAAAAGAAGGAAATGATTTCGGGGACTTTTCGATCCGGAAAATAGTGTTTATAGTATCGAAAAGCACTTTCCAGCTCTTTTTCGATATCTTCTGCATTTCCAAATACAATCTGACAGGTATCATAAAGAGACTGTATACCGGGGCTGGTCAGAAATTGCCTCATTACATTGGTATCCGCTAATACCGGAAGTATCTTCGCCAGATATATGTCCGGCATGAATACGGGGTATTCGGCCATCAATTGATCCATTCCAGGCTTGATATCATTACTATCGATAGACATTAAATCCTGATCAAAGCGTTTTATGTTAAGGTCAACATTGATATGAGAAACATCGGGAATATTTTTACCTTTGTCCCTTGTACAAGCTACCAACCCTGCAAAAAGGCAGAGAATAACTAGAAAATAAAGGCTGGAAATTCTGTTTTTAAAAAATACCATTATACACTTCTGCGTTTTTTGTAATTATTGTGAAAACAAGTCACGAAAATATCATTAAATACGTTATGGGGATATGATAGTTTGCAAAAAAAATGCAATAGTACAAGATTGTTCTGCATTTTGATGAAGCTGGGTACAATTTTGTAACATTTATCCCTAAAAAACGAAAACAAGCAAATACTAGTATAAACCTTATGATGGAACGATTCCGGTTTTGCTTTTGGGGCTTAACAGTCAAAATAATTTGTTCCGTCACTGAATCCTGTAAATTCTTAAATCAAAAAACTTTTATAAGATGAAAAAAATTGTTGTTGTAGCAGCCTTTTTGTCTTTTTTATGTTCTACCGGTTTTGGCCAGGGCGATTTCCGGTTTGGAATTCAATTTAGTCCTACCATCACCTGGCTGAATTCTTCGGACAATCGGATCAATGGAAATGGAACGGCCTTCGGTGGGCCTAAAATCGGGATGGTTGGAGAAAAATATTTTCAGGAGAACTATGCGTTAACTTTTGGCCTTGGCCTTACTTTTAATCAGGGAGGGGTACTAAGACACGATTTCGGTGGCGACCTCTGGCCGAATTCTACCTTGAGTAATGATGTTTATCACGATTTACCCGATGGCGTGAATTTAAGGTATTCATTGCAATATGTAGAAATTCCCTTTGGTTTGAAAATGAAAACCCAGGAGTTTGGCTATATCCGATACTTTGCCGAACTACCCATATTTACACTCGGGATTCTTACCCAGGCTCAGGGAGCTGTAGAAGGGACAAATATGGATACGGATAAAGAGAATATTCGGGATGATGTCAATCTATTTGCACTCTCCTGGGGTTTAGGTGGTGGAATTGAGTATAGCGTGGGCCCCAATACCTCTCTCGTGGGAGGAATTTATTTCCATAGTACGGTTACAGATATCACCAAAGATGATGGCATGCGAAGAGGCGAAGGCGATTCTCCGGATGCTAATCCAACGATTAGAGAAAATGCTAAAAATGCTTTGCAGGGAATAACCGTACGTATCGGTGTTATGTTTTAAATAAGTCAAAAACTCAAACTATGATATTTCTTATGGATCAAATAGAGCGTGAAACCTTAGTGGATTTCATTAAAAAAGGACTGGCAGAAGATGTTAGAGATGGAGATCATACTTCCTTGGCTTGTATTCCTGCCGATGCGAAGAGTAGTGCCAGATTATTAGTGAAAGATAGTGGGGTAATTGCGGGAGTAGACTTTGCTAAAGAGGTTTTCAGGTACGTTGATGAATCAGTAATTTTCGAAACCTTAATTGAGGACGGAAGTGCTGTTAATTATGGTGATGAAGCTTTCCGGGTGACTTGTAATGCCCAGGCACTTTTAAAAGCAGAACGCCTGGTGTTGAATACCATGCAAAGGATGAGCGGCATTGCTACTTTGAGTAATCGATTCGCTTTTGAAGTCGAAGATTTGCCCGTTCAGATTTTGGATACCCGTAAAACCACCCCTTTATTGCGATTCTTGGAAAAGTGGGCGGTACGTATCGGAGGATGTACTAATTATAGAGATGGACTTTATGATTGGATCATGATCAAGGATAATCATATTGATGCCTGTGGAAGCATTACGGCTGCTGTAGAAAGCGTTAATGCTTATCTTAAAAGAAATGACCTTGATCTGGGAATTACAGTAGAAGTACGAAATCTGGAAGAATTATACGAAGTTTTGAAAGTTGGAAATATCACCCGGATAATGCTTGATAATTTCGAGCTGCCTTTGTTGCGTGAAGCTGTTTTGATTGTGGATAAGAAGTTTGAGACAGAAGCATCGGGAGGTGTAACCATTCATAAAGTTCGGGAAATTGCTAAAACAGGAGTTGATTTCATTTCGGTCGGAGCATTAACGCACAGCTATCAGAGTATGGATATGAGTTTGAAAGTAATAAAGTGATCAGTTATGAGGTAGAAATATCTATGGTTTCAAACCAAGCAAATTAAAATATGAAAATAAAAAAGACAACACAAATGTGCTGTCTTTTTTGTTAGTGGAACATATATTATGTTCCTTTTTTGATTGTGTGTTGCATGGTTATGTCACTGACTATAAAATCAGAACTATTTTATCTTTTTTAAACAGGGTAGCTGTTTAGAGTCATTACGATCAATATAAGTAGTGAAAAAATAATTAACCAGAAACGCACATCTCGATAAAATGTCGAGTTTTCTTCAGTGATCATGTTGATTAAATTAAAACCGAATAATAGATACAAGATTGCGCAAATAATCATAGCTTGTCATTTTAAGTTCTTAGTAAATAAAAGCATCTTCAAAGAAGTACTTCATGCTGTAAACTTGAAAATGAAATTTATCCTTGGAGGCGTGAATAAAGGGGAGAGTAGCTATGTATTATTCACTCTTACTTTGTCAAAAAGGATGCCATTACATTTTCAAGTAATATCAATGTAAAATGTTCTAATCAATGTGGGCAGTTTGAATAAACTACAGATTCTTTTTACCGAACCTGGAAAACCCATGAAGTTGGGTGTTTCGCATGTAGTTTGTAATCTCGGTATAAGTCGAGATTATTTATTTAGACTGGCTAGTAATAGGATGGTTTAGTAATGCTTTGTTAATTCGCTTTATAAGGGATGGCCCTTCATAGATCAAGCCGGTATAGACCTGAACTAAAGTGGCGCCCGCTTCAATTTTTTCTATTGCGTCCTGGGGGGAAGCAATTCCGCCGACTCCTATTATTGTTAGTTTTCCTTTAGACTTTGTATGTAGATAACGAATTACTTCAGTAGAACGCTGCCTGACTGGCTTACCACTCAGTCCGCCATTGCCAATGGCCTCGATCCGATCCGGACGCTCTTGAAGATGCGCTCTGGAGATAGTAGTATTGGTTGCGATGATTCCGGCAATTTTAGTATCATTGGCAATATCGATGATATCATCGAGCTGAGCATCTGTAAGGTCCGGGGCAATTTTAAGCAGAATTGGTTTGGGTTTATCTTTTGTATGATTTAAGTTTTGAAGTGTGGAGAGAAGTTGGGTAAGTGGTTCTTTTTCCTGTAGCTTCCTCAGGTTTGGAGTGTTGGGAGAACTTACATTAACTACGAAATAGTCAACCAGTGGAAATAATTTTTCAAAACAAAGCACATAATCTTCCGTAGCTTTATCATTCTTGGTTGCCTTGTTCTTTCCGATATTTCCGCCAATGATCAAATGCTTTGGACGCTTTTGCTCCAGCCTTTTGGCTAGAGCTTCCATGCCTTCATTATTGAAGCCCATCCGGTTGATTAAAGCTTTATCTTTTGGAAGTCTGAACAACCTTGGTCTTGGGTTACCAGCTTGTCCTTTTGGCGTTACCGTTCCTATTTCAATAAAACTAAACCCCAAACTGGACATAGCCCGGTAATATTTGCCTTCTTTATCGAAGCCCGCAGCAAGTCCTACAGGATTTTCAAAGGTCAGTCCAAAAAGATTTCTTTTAAGCCTTTCGTCCTTTATGGTATAGAAGTTTTTAAAAACTGTGCCGATAACTGGAATTGCCAGCGTGAATTTTAATAAAGCAATAGTTAAATGGTGGGCTTTTTCCGGAGGTAGTAAGAAAAAAAATGGCTTGATAAGACTTTTGTACACTTGCTGAGTTTTAGTGTACAAAAATAAGCTTTGCCTTACGAAAAATGAAAAAGCAGGAGTGGAAAAAACGAATTTATACTTCCATTTCGGCACTGAGTAATTCCATATCCCGAATCAATAATCGACGGCGATTAAAAGTAATAATGTTCCTGCTTCTAAGTTCATTGAGCACCGTAGTCACTGTTTGTCTGGACGTGGCTGTGAGGTTTGCGATTTCCTGATGGGTCATAAATTTGCGAACGAGCATCTCATATCCTACTCTTTGTCCTTTTTTCTCTGCAAGATTCTTGAGGAACTCTACAATTCTGGTTCTGGAATCTTTAAAGACGAGCGACTCCAGTCGCTGCTCCATTTCCAATACTCTGGAGCCAAGTATTTTCATCATGAATAAACTCAATCCGCTATGCTCCCGCATCATCCCTTTCATATCATCAACCGTCATGATGCAAGCACTGGTATCTTCCATAGCTATTGCAAAGTCCCTGCGTTTTTCTTCACCGATGAGGGATAGCTCACCAAAAACTTCCCCCGGATTTAATATGGCTTTTGTAATTTCTTTACCGGATTCTGCATAATTGCCAATCTTAATTCTTCCTTCCGAAACAAAATAGATTCTATCTGCATGTTCATCCGGCAAATAAATATAATCTCCTTTCTTAAAGGATTTATGAGCCATACTATCCATCATCCCGCTTCCGACTTTCTGTGGACAGAAAATTCCCTTCATATCGATATTTTCAAGATACCAGAGCGATTGATTATTCATAAAGCCAATAGTTAGTTAATTTTATTTAAATTATTTCAGTGGAGATTAAGCTTTGTTCGATCTTAACAGGAAAAATAAGCATCTTGTTTTAAAAAGAGATTTCAAAGCACATCAAATTGTCTTAAGACTAACATTTTACTAGCAAAAAAATCTTTTTTAAGGATATTGGGTATTCCCCTCTGAATCAGTGAATTACTTATATTCTATCTCGCAATCGACATGATTATATATCTGCAATTAATCATTATCCGGTTTTAATTCAAATTTTTTTCTCAAATTATCGATTAATGGATTTTGTTCCTTCATTAAATCGTATTTTTCTTTAATTGTAAGCAATTTTTTAGGTTTAACAATTGCTTCTTCCGGCATTTTACTTTGATCCACTTTGAGTTTCATAGTTAGATCATCCCTTTGTAATTGCTTACGAATAAAAGGCATTAGTTTGTTCTCTTGCTGAATAAGTTCTTTTGCCATGGTACTTCCAATCACTACAGTGATTTGAGCATCCTCTATTTCTAATTCTGCTCTTTTTAGTGTGGCTTTCAGAGAAGGGGACTGCACCGTATCGCTGAATTGATCCCAGGCTGCTCTTAATGTTTCCGGATTAATTGCCTCTTTGGGCTTGACCACTTCCGGAGCTTCTTCTTCATAGGCTTCTTCCAGATCATCGAGATTCAAAAGAGTGGGCGTGTCATATTCCGAACGAATACCAACTGTTGGCAAAGGGCTTTTCTTTTCTTCAACTACTGGACTTTCTTTGATTTCCGTTTGGGTAGTTGTAGTTTCTGGTGAAGAACTGATAGCGGATGGTTCCGGAGGCACAGGCTTGTTTTGACTGACTGGCGTTGGACTTTCACTTGTACTTAGGTCAGGCGTTTTTTTTTCCTCGACGGGAGCAGTAGCAGGGGCTGAATGTTGTGCAATGTGGATGGCCCGGTTGATATAAGTCATTTTTATAATCGCCATTTCTACATGCAGTCGCTTATTACGAGCCATTTTATAATTGACATCACAATCATTACAGATATTTAATGCCGTAAGCATAAATGAACCCGGAACTGATTGTGCCTGTTGATGGTAGCGATCTTTCAGCCCGTCACTGACTTCCAGTAGTTGAAGGGTAGAAGGGTCTTTACATACCAGAAGATTTCTAAGATGGTCAGCCAGACCATTGATGAATAGATCAGCCTCGAAACCCTTTTTCAAAATATCATCAAATGTCAAAAGCACTTTACTCAGGTCTTCGACCAGCATCGCATCAACGATTTTGAAATAATAATCATAGTCAAGGACATTGAGGTTTTCGATAACATGGTCATAAGTAATCTTTCGCTTACCATCGGTTGAGCTAAGAGAGCTACTGATTCGATCAAAAATAGAAAGGGCATCTCTCAAAGCTCCGTCGGCTTTTTGTCCTATGATGTGTAGCGCATCTTTATCGGCTTCAATGTTTTCTTTTTGGCAAATGTTATTCAAATGATCAACTATACTGCTAACCTGGATTCTGCGAAAATCAAAGATTTGACATCTGGAAAGAATTGTTGGAATAATCTTGTGTTTTTCAGTCGTTGCCAGAATAAAGATGGCATAAGCAGGTGGCTCTTCCAAAGTTTTTAGAAAAGCATTAAAAGCTTGCTGGGAAAGCATATGGACCTCATCAATGATGAATATTTTATACTGTCCCTGTTGAGGCTGGAAACGAACCTGTTCTATCAGGGCCCGGATATGCTCTACGCTATTATTGGAGGCTGCATCCAGTTCAGTAATATTAAAGGAAGCATTCTCATTAAACGATTTGCAAGAGCTGCATTCATTACAAGCTTCGTGATCAGCGGTGATATTTTCACAGTTGAGTACTTTGGCCAAAATTCTCGCACAGGTAGTTTTCCCTACTCCCCGTGGTCCGCAAAAGAGAAAAGCATGCGCCAACTGATCATTTTGCAAAGCATTCTTCAATGTTTGCGAAACGTGTTGCTGACCGACCACTTCATCAAACCTAGCGGGGCGATACTTTCGGGCAGATACTATAAAATTACTCATCTGGATTACTCAATTTTTCAAAAAGTAAAGGTACAAAAATAATCAATTGCACCGTAATTATGTGAGAAGTGACTGATGCTCTGTTCTTAATTGACCCGATGAGCTGTAATCTCAATATACTTGTTGACCACTTCATTCAGACCGGTACTCCGGCCCAAAACTTCAAGGCTCTATTTTTGTTCTTTGAGAAGCTAGGTGTATTTTTATGCCCATTCTCAAACCTGATAACCACAGTAAGTATGAAAATAGCAATTGCCCAGTTAAACTTCCATATTGGCAATTTTGATGGAAATGTTGAAAAAATGCTTAAATCCATAGAGGAAGCAAAAGCACAGGCGGCAGATATTATTTGTTTTAGTGAGTTATCAACCTGTGGCTATCCACCCAGAGATTTTTTGGAGTTTGATGATTTTATAAAAAAAGCAGAAGAAGCGGTTGCAAGATTGGCAAAAGCAGCCGATGGTATTGCTGTAGTAGTGGGTTCTCCAAGTAAAAATCCTGTGATTGAGGGTAAAGACTTATTCAATTCTGCCTATTTTCTGGCTGATCAGGAAGTGTTGCAGGTGCAGCATAAAGCGCTCCTGCCAACTTATGATATTTTTGATGAATATCGCTATTTTGAACCGGCTTCCGAATTCAAAGTTGTGGAGTACAAAGGCAAGCGAATTGCCTTGACCGTTTGCGAGGATATCTGGAATATTGGCAATGAAAATCCGCTGTATACAATTTGCCCGATGGATGAACTTATGCCACAGCAACCGGATTTCATTCTGAATCTATCTGCTTCACCGTTTAATTATAATCAGGCTGATACAAGGATACATGTAGTACGCTCTAATGTAGAGCGCTACGGTATTCCAATGTTTTATATTAATCATGCGGGTGCGCAAACGGAGCTGATCTTTGACGGTGGTTCGCTAGTCATGTCTGCAAATGGGAATATTCATGACGAGTTGCCTTATTTTGAAGAGTGTTTACGGGTATATGATCTGGAAGAAGTAAAAAGAGGCGAAATCAACCGGGAGCAGGTTAAAAATAAAATGGCCATGATTCACGACGCTATAGTATTGGGTGTCAAGGATTATTTTGGAAAACTGGGGTTTGAAAAAGCAATTCTTGGATTATCCGGCGGAATTGATTCAGCGGTAACGGCCGTATTAGCGGCCCGAGCTTTGGGAAACGAAAATGTAAGAGTAGTTTTGATGCCCTCCCAATTTTCCTCCGACCATTCTGTTCAGGATGCAAAGGATTTAGCCGAAAATTTAGGGCTTCAATACGATGTTATTGAGATAGAAAAGGTGTATCACTCTTATCTGAAATTGCTAGAGCCTCAATTTGCAGGCATGCCTTTTAATATTACCGAAGAAAATCTACAGGCACGTATCCGGGGAATGATCTTGATGGCTATGTCCAACAAGTTTGGGCACATCGTTTTAAATACCTCTAACAAAAGTGAGGCTGCCGTTGGTTATGGAACACTTTACGGCGATATGTGCGGAGGACTCTCGGTAATAGGTGATGTTTATAAAACCGAGGTGTTTGAACTGGCTCGATATATCAATAAAGACGGAGAAATAATCCCCGAGAATACAATTATTAAGCCCCCTTCTGCGGAGCTTCGCCCGAACCAGAAGGATTCTGATAGCTTGCCGGAATATGATATCCTGGATAAGATTTTATACCAATATATTGAAAAAAGACAGGGGCCACAGGAAATTATCGAACTGGGTTTTGAGGAGGCATTGGTGCGTCGGGCTTTGCGTTTGGTCAATATCAATGAATTTAAGCGGCATCAAACTGCTCCGGTAATTCGCGTATCTTCAAAAGCCTTTGGCATGGGGCGAAGAATGCCAATTGTTGGAAAGTATTTATCCTAATGACTATTTGTATTAACCTGAAATCTTGAGAACAAAACCGTTTTTCGAATTTTGAGCCTCGAAATTCGAAAAAACGACGAAAATCTAAATACAAATAAGGAATAAGGGGCTGAATGATTTTATTAATTTCTAGTGATCATGATCCCCCTATTTATTTTGTCAGAACAACTATTGGCTAATAGTTTTTATTAGATTAATAATTGTATTAAAGTATTTTCCCACTTCCCGAGGACTTAACGATCTTGTTCTTCCCCTGGATAAGCAATATGCTGGTCTGTTTGTCATTCGATTAAAAACAAAGGGGGGAAATACCAGCAAGGAATTTATCAAATTATAATGGTATAGCTCCGTTTTTAATCAATACAGAAGTAGGCCTTTTTCTCAACCGCCTTTTCGTAGTTTAAGGTAGCACTGCGATTCATATCGGCACAGCCCGAGACATTATCATAAACAATGAAATGCGCCAGCGCTCTATTATAATATGCCTCTGCGTAATTAGGGTTGAGTTTTATAGCACTGGTATAGTCATCAATTGCCATTTGCGGTAGATCAAAAATCAGATATAGATTACCGCGATTTTTCAAAAGTTCGGGATTATCCGGAAATTCATCGATGATTCTATCCAAATCGGCTAATGCTCCATTAAAATCTCCCAGCATCTTTTTTGTCAGCCCCCGATTGACATAAGCTTCTGTGTATAGAATTCCATTGAGATCAATGATCTTATCATAGTCTTTCAATGCTTCTTCTTTTTCTCCTAATGATTTCAAGACGGAAGCACGATCAAAATAAGCTTTAGTCAAATCTTCCTGCAGGTTTATAGCGCGATCCAAATAAATCCTTGCCTGTTCGAAATTGCCTTGTTTTTGTTCCAGGCGCCCCATATTATACCAGGCAATTGCAAAACCGGGCTCTATTGTTACTGCTTTTGAAAAAGCCTCCATGGCTTCGTCTATTTTTCCCGTTTTACTTAGTATTAGCCCTTTTAAGTCATAGGCGATAGTAAGGTCAGGGAATTTGGAAATGATATCATTAACATCATGAAGTGCATTATCCAGATTATTCTCTTCGATGAGTTGTACTATGCTTTCAAGTTCCAGCAGAGCCTCATGAGGGGCATCGTCAGCCAGGGCATGCCTATCTAAAGCCTCATAATAATAATTGAGTTTTTGATATACCGACAAATCCTGAATGGCCGTTTCGGGCTCTACTGCCAAAATGTTCATAATACCTGAGTTGCCATTATTGCCATAAAGGTGTATTACGTAGGGATTCAGACGATTAGCGAGATTTAAGTCAGTAACAGCTTCTGCTTCCATACCGACCATTTGTTTCAATCTGGCCCTGAGTATAAGTGCTTCTGCTGAGTACGGATTTTGAGCGATCGCGTTTTCCAGCGTAAAAAATGACGCTTCAAAATCAAATAGCCTTAATTCCTGCTCAGCTTTTTGCAAAAGCGGCCAAATTGTTCGGCTTTGATGCTGAACTGAAAAGGTTCTTCCCTGCTCGTTATTATGCATTCTGCGGGTTTGAGCAAAAATAACTTGCCAACCCATTGAAATTAATAAAACAATTATTAAGGATCTCATACTTCAAGGTTTTAAAGTGGGCAATCTTGTTTATTAATAAAACAAATAAAAAAGGGGCTTAGTTCCAGCACTATCTTCTTTGATAGTAAAACTATTACAATTGAAAGAATTTTAACATTTTGAGCGCAACAATGTAACAAAATATATGTTGTACATTTGAAAATAATAGTAAAGCTATTATATTTGATAGTAAAAATAAATGTATTATCATGAGAACAGATAAGTTTTTGCAAAATTTCGAATCATTAAGCCAGTATTTAAAGGCCTTTGCCATCAAATTGACCAGAGATAAAAACGTTGCGGATGATCTTTTTCAAGAAACCGCACTCAATGCTTTTCGGCATCGACATAAATTTAAAGAAGATACAAACATGAAAGCATGGTTGAGTACAATCATGAAAAATTCTTTTATTAACCAATTTCGTAAAAAACAAAGACGTAATCAAATTCAGGACCGTACAGAAGGAAGTTATTTTTTAAATTCTTTTGGTGGAACGGTAAATAATGATGGAGAAGTGAATGTAAGTGTCGAAGAATTAAACAATCTTATTAATGGATTAGCGGATGGTTATCGAATTCCTTTTCAAATGGCATATCAGGGTTATCAATACGATGAGATCAAAACCGCTATGGGAGATATTCCAATGGGAACTATCAAAAGCCGTATCCATCATGCCCGGAAAATACTCAAAAACAGGATTACGGATTTATATGATGAAGTAAGTGTGTAATTTCGGGAAAAACTATTTTTAGAATCATGCAGATTAACATACGTAACAACGCTCAGTTGGCTAATAAATATATTCGTTTTACCAAATGGAAATTTTATAGAGTCAAAAAGAAATTCGAAGAACTACTTTATGTTGAAGTATTTTTAAAATCCGAAGGGAGCAACCCTAAAGTCTATACAGCTACCCTCAGGCTTGGTGTTCCTGGTAATGATATTATATTGAGTAATAAATCTGAAAATTTGGGGATTGTCTTCCAAAAATCCTATCAGTCAGTACATAGATATCTTGCAAAACACAAGACATTGAAGAATAAATAGGATTTTTTTCTTAATATTATTAAGGCGAATTAACATATTAAAGGAATGATGACATTATCACCTATTAAACGGTTTTGGAATTTACTCAAACAGTACAAGATTGAATTGCGGCAGATATATGCTTATGCAGTATTTATCGGTATTGTCAACCTAACGCTCCCTCTGGGAATACAAGCTATCATTAACTATATTCAAACTGGTGAACTTAGTTCTTCCTGGATAGTATTAGTATGTTTTGTCTTATTAGGTATAGCGATTACCGGGTTCTTGCAGGTTTTACAACTACGCATTGTAGAGAACATTCAACAGGATTTATTTACGAAATCCGCTTTTGAGTTTGCTTATCGAATTCCGAAAATCAAATTTGTACAATTAGATAAAATCCATGCTCCGGAGTTGGTTAATCGTTTTTTTGATACATTAACTATTCAAAAAGGCTTACCGAAAATCTTGATTGATTTTTCCCTGGCTGCTTTTCAGATTACTTTTGGTTTGGCCTTGCTGGCGGTTTACAGCCCCTTTTTCATTATTCTGGGAGCGGCACTGATCTTTGTGTTATGGCTTATTTTCAGGATTACTGGTCCAAGTGGCCTGGTAACGAGTCTGAAAGAGAGTAAACACAAGTATTTGATGGCACATTGGCTCGAAGAAATTGCTCGTGTTAATCGAAGCTTCAAACTCAATGCTGCTACCTATTTTCATTTGAATAAAACCGATCATATTGCAATCGATTATCTTTCTGCGCGTGAAAAGCATTTCGGTGTCTTATTAAATCAATTCAGATTATTTATTGGGTTCAAAGTTTTTGTAGCAGCGGGCTTACTGGTTCTGGGAGGCGTTTTGGTTTTTGAAGAACAAATGAACATCGGACAATTCGTTGCTGCGGAAATTATTATTCTGTTGATTATCAATTCTGTAGAAAAAGTCCTGAGAGTAATTGATACGATCTATGATGTTTTGACAGCCCTGGAAAAAATTGGCTATGTGACTGATTTGAAGTTAGACGAAGATCAGGGCAAAGCAATACCAGCGGAAGGAATCAAGGCCTTTTCAGTAAGTGCAAAAGATATACTTTTTGGCTTCCCGGATGAACGGCGTAAAATTATCGATAATTTATCTTTCGATATTGCTGCCGGTGAACGAGTCTTGTTAAGTGGTGCTTCCGGAAGTGGTAAAACCTTACTGTTACAAATTATTGCAGGGATACATATGATTGAGGATGGAGAGTTGTATGTTAACAGAATTCCTCTGAATACCTATAAAAGAGATAAGCTTTATGCAAAAATCGGAATTGCATTTCCGACCAATCAGCTTTTTGAAGGAACGTTTCGGGAGAATATCACTATGGGAAGAGAGATTTCTGATCGGGAACTTTCCAAGGTAATCGATATGCTGGATCTTGAAAACTATTTTGCGCATCAGCCCAAAGGAGTCGATTGTCCTGTGGATAGTGGTGGACGCAGACTGCCTCGAAGTGTTATTCAGAAAATTATAATTGCCCGGATAATTGTTGGAGATCCGGGACTATTGTTATTAGAAGACCCGCTACAGTTTGTGGAAGAGGATGAGAAAAAACGAATTATTGATTATATCATGGCTCCGGAAAGAAACTGGACGGTTATTATCGTATCAGATTTTTATTACTGGAAGGAAAAATGCAACCGTACTATCAAACTTAAAAAATAGTTTTTAGTTATTTCTTTATTCAATCATAGGTATAAAGCAAAACAAATGTTGAATATATCGGAAAACAGGATTATCGAAAATATTCAGGAGAAGGAGTTCAGGGCTTTTAAATTATTGAAAAAGAGCAGTATACGTCGTTTGCCTTTATTCCTGGCTCTCGGGCTTTTATTCTTGTTCATAATTGGTTTATTTCTTCCCTGGACACAGAATATACAGGCTAAAGGTTATGTGACGACCCGGCTTCCTCAACAAAGACCGCAAGGGATTCAATCGGTTATTTCCGGTCGATTGGAGCGTTGGTTTGTACGGGAAGGCGATTTCGTAGATGCAGGGGACACTATTGTCTTTTTATCGGAGATCAAAAGCGAGTACTTTGATCCTGAACTAATAGAAAGAACCTCAGAACAGGTAGTCGCGAAATCCCAGAGTATTGATTCTTACGATGAAAAAGTTCGTGCATTAGAAGCTCAATATGATGCCTTGCAAACTGCGCAAGAATTGAAAACTGAACAAACGCGTAATAAAATAGAACAGACGCGTAATAAAATCAGTATTGATAGTGTTGATCTCGTGGCTTTCGAAGTGAATATGGGAATTGCCGAGAATCAGCTTGAACGTATCAGAAGATTGCATGATAAGGGGCTGGAAACGCTGACAAAACTTCAGGAAAAAGAACTTAAACTTCAACAGGCTCAGGCAAAAGTAAGTGTCCAGCAGAATAAACTACTCAATCAAAGAAACGAGTTGATCAATCTGTTTTTGGAGCTTTCATCAATCGAACAGGATTATTCGGATAAATTGGCTAAATCACGTTCGGAACGCGAATCCGCACGTTCGGCAAAACTCGAAAGTATTGCCGCTACGTCGAAATTGCAGAATCAGTTGAGTAATTATAGCGTCCGGCAAAATTTTTATCATATCGTCGCCCCGCAGTCTGGATTTATTACACAGACCATTAAAAAGGGAATTGGGGAAATTATCAAAGAAGGAGCGGATATTGCGACAATTATGCCCGCAAACTATGATCTGGCTATTGAGATATACCTCAGACCGCAGGATTTACCACTGATGGATTTGGGACAGGATGTCAGAATGCGTTTTGATGGCTGGCCGGCAATTGTGATTAGTGGCTGGCCGGATTCTTCTACGGGGATATTCCCGGGAGAAATTGTAGCTATTGATCGGTTCATTAGCGATAATGGCTATTATCGGGTATTGATCAGTCCTTATAAGGTTGGTGAAGATAAACAATGGCCGGAAGATTTACGTGTTGGGACCGGAGCTAATGCTTTTATTCTGCTGAAGGATGTTCCAATATGGTACGAGATATGGCGTCAACTCAATGGTTTCCCTCCGGATTATTATCAAGTAGAGGTTGAAAAAACTCAGGAGGTTAAACTAAAAGCACCACTCAAATCTGTGAAGTAATTATGAAGTTCTATTCTCGAAAGTTAATTAAGCCGGGTGACTTAAATGCCCGCAATACCTTGTTTGGGGGCGCCTTACTTCGCTGGATTGATGAAGAGGCCGGAATTTATGCAATGACAAAACTGGATTCCAAGCATGTAGTGACCAAATATATGTCGGAGATTGATTTTGTGAGCTCTGCCGAACAGGGTGATGTTATTGAAATAGGATTGGGATTTAAGCACATTGGTAAATCTTCTATTAGTTTTTCTTGCGAGGTACGAAATCTGTTTACAAAACAGACAATCATCATGATTGATAATATCGTATTTGTTCATGTTGATAAAAACGGAAAGCCCCAGGCGCATGGTAAAACATTGGAAAACCTCCAGTTGATAAAAAATAAGTGAATGAAACACAGAATATTCGGTTTCTCTTGGATACTTTTTCTTGTATTGTTGACTTTTCGACTCGGGGCTCAGCAGGACTCATTGGTACTCACATTCGAGGAGTATTTGCAAAACATAACGGATCACCATCCTCTGGCTAAACAAGCCGATCTAAAAACCAGATTGGCAAGGGCAGAATGGCTGGGGGCCAAAGGTAATTTTGATCCTGTGATCAGTTCAGGATGGAATCAAAAAAACTTCGACAATAAACTCTACTACCGGCAGTTTAATTCGGATATAAAGGTTCCTACACGCCTGGGAATCGATTTTGTAGGGGGATATGAGAATACAGAAGGGGTTTTTCTGAATCCTGAGAATACTACCGATCCTTTTGGCTTGTGGAAGCTGGGTATTGAAGCAAATGTTTTACAAGGGCTATTTATTAATGAACGACAAACTGCGCTGGAACAGGCCCGGGTTTTTCAGGATATGGCGGAGCAGCAGCGATTGGCGATGCTCAATGATCTGGTATTTAGAGCCGGAATTGTCTACCTTAACTGGCGACAATATTACGATTTTCAGGAGGTGCTAAGAGAAAATATTGATATAGCCAGTATTTATTTCGAAAACACTAAAGCTTCTTTTGAAGGGGGGGAAAAGTCTGCTTTGGATACTTTGGAGGCTTATATTATGTTACAGGATGCACAAAATTTGCAGGCCACCAATATTGCATCTCTGATCAAGAATCAGCAAAATCTGGAAAATTTTCTCTGGCTGGAAGACCGGGCTCTAAGCATCCCGGATAATGTTCGACCGCAGGGAAATGATGAAGAAATCTTTATCATTGAAAATGAAGACGCCCTGGCCAACATTCCGGTAAATCATCCGGTGATTTTGGAAAAGCGAAGTAAACAATCAATTTTTCAATTAGAACAAAGGCTCAATAGAGAAATGCTTAAGCCCCAATTTAAAGTGAAGTATAATCCTTTGCTGGCTACCCGGGAAAATGATATTACACCAACCTATACTACTTCTGATTTCGAATGGGGATTTGATTTTTCATTGCCTATTTTTCTCAGAAAAGAACGAGCAGATATTCAAAAAGGGGAGATAAAGCTGCAAGAGATCGCTCTGGAAATTGCGCAAAAGCAAAATGAATTGATCAATAAAGCCGAAGCAAGTTTACAACAAGAACAAGTTTTGGAAGATCAAATTATATTGCAAAGGCAAAATGTTAGCGCCTATAAAAACCTGCTGGACGGAGAGCAAGAGAGATTTCTTTTCGGAGAGAGTTCCGTATTTTTGCTAAACAAGCGGCAGGAGAAATATATCTCGGGGCAGCTAAAGTTAATAGCACTTAAGACGAAACTGGAAATGATACGTTTGGAATATCTCTACTATTCTAATGATCTACTCCAATAATCTCCGGTAAGTTGATTTGCTAATAGCAGCATTATTATTGGAAATATGGAAAAGTAAAAGCGCCTTTTCACAATTTGCGAAAAGGCGCTTTTACTTTTGATATATCTGAAAGTTTTAATTTTTATTGAGCCTTTGAGTAGTGATTACTTTGCTTCTATAGTCGAGGATTTGAACCAGGTACATGCCGCGCTTTAAATCAGTAACATTGTATTTCATTCCTTTCTCCACCAAAAAAGACTTTTCTTCTTTCCCCATTACATTATAGATCACAATCTTGTTTACATCTTGATCATCTGAAAGACCTATGAAATCAACAGCCGGATTCGGATAAACGGAAATCTTTTTCTTTTTTGTAGCAGTCTGTGCTGTAGTTACATTTTTGTTACTATGGTAATCATCAGTGTCACATCCCTCGCATTCACCTGTTGCTTGTGCATGGGCTGCAAAAGCAAAAAGACAAACAAAAAAGGTGAATAGTAAAGTTTTTTTCATATATGTTAGATTTTCCGGGATCCTATCTGAATTTCTACAAAATAAAGGAATATTTTTAGTAAAACAAGAGTGAAACTTCTAGATTAAATCTTTTTTAACATAATTTAGACAATAAAAACGGGAGAAGGTTTAGGAAATAACATCAAAAATTACACCAAAGCAGACAATAGCCTTTTTTTATTTGCCTATTACTTTTTGAAAAGAATTAGTAGAGAGGAGTTTGTTATCTTGAGTGAAAAGTGCCAGAACATAAATACCGGGGGGCAAGCCCTCAATTGGAATTTGCGTTTGGTTGCGGTACTCTGCTACCATTGAACCATTATATCCATAGACTTTGACGATATGGGGAGGCTCTACATTTTCGATAAAAATGAGTTCTTCAGCAGGATTGGGATAAAGCCTGATTTCCTCGGGAGTTTGTAAGGTTTCAGTATTTACCGGTAAGGCATCTCCTGTATAGGTAGCGTAGATCACTTGAGTGGTGTCATCGGTCAGAAAAAGCCGAAACTCAACGGTGCCGCTTCCTGGGATGTTGTGGGGCACGAAATGGCAGTCCAGATTGGTGCTATCAAAGGCGGTTATGCTAAAAGTTCCCATCGAAATATCGGGAGGGGCACAAGTTATATTTGAACATAAATAAGATTGCCAACCTTCGGGAATATCATTTTCAATTCTTTGCCAGGCTACTACAATGGTATGCTCTGTCAGGTTTTTGATCGTTGCATTTGCGCTGAAGTCATCCTCTTCGGCACTACCGCTGGCATGAGACGGGTTCGGGCTTAAGTCAAAATCCGCTTGGCTAAAACCGGAGATTAAAGCAATAGAAAACAAAAATGTATAAAATATTTTCATCTTTCCAAGGTTGACTTCAAGGTATCTAAAAGCAGCTATCTGAACCTGTCTATAAATATCAGCATTATTCCAAAGTTAAAATGTCAATAAGCGGATAATATGAAATAAGCACAAAAAATAAGCCCCTTCTAACAAATGCTAAAAGGGGCTTACTGAAATTATCGTTTATAGAAACTTAGTTTTTCATAATTTGAGTGTCTTCGTAATCTTGGAATCCTCATCAATCATTTGTACAAGATAAATACCTTTTGACAAATCTCCTACATAAAACCGGTCATTATTATTGTTAAAGCTTTTTACGAGCTTTCCAAGTACATTATAAACAAGCACTTGTTCAACAATTTGAGCATTGGAAATGCTGGAAATAATCCTTAGCAGGATTAGGGAACATTTTAATATTCGCTCTTTCTAACCAGGCTGATAGGCATAGCACCCTTACCAGATGTCCCATTTGGCAAAAGGTGCTTGTTTCGATCTAGAGTTGTTCTGTAAAATACTGAACAAACTCATCTATTGACATCACTCCGACATCTCCATGTCCCTGCTTTCTGACGGAAATCGTTCCCGCTTCAGCCTCTTTCTCGCCTATGATCAGCATAAAAGGTATTTTCTTCACCTCTGTATCCCTGATTTTTCTACCAATCTTCTCAGATCGATCATCGATGATTCCACGAATATCATGTAAAGCAAGCTTCTGTTCTATCTCTTTAGCGATGTGATTAAAGCGATCACTTATTGGAAGAATAGCATACTGCTCCGGCGTTAACCAGAGCGGAAATTTACCCCCAGTATGTTCAATTAGAATACTGATAAAACGCTCCATAGAACCAAAAGGAGCACGGTGAATCATAACCGGGCGATGCGTTTGGTTATCCGAACCTACATATTCTAATTGAAATCGATCAGGTAAGTTATAATCTACTTGTATAGTTCCCAATTGCCAGGAACGTCCCAGGGCATCTTTTACCATAAAGTCGAGCTTGGGGCCATAGAATGCTGCTTCGCCAAGTTCTGTTACTGTCTCTAAACCTACCTCTTTAGTAGCTTCAATGATTGCCCGCTCGGCATTATCCCAGTTCTCATCGGTACCGATGTATTTTTCCGGTTTATTCGGATCACGAAGAGATATCTGAGCATTGAATTCATCAAAGCCCATTTTATTGAGTACTACAGTAGTTAAATCCAGGACATTTAAGAATTCTGCCTTAAGCTGATCCGGCGTACAGAAAATATGCGCATCGTCCTGAGTGAATCCTCTTACTCTGGAAAGCCCGTGTAGTTCTCCGCTTTGTTCGTATCGATATACTGTACCGAATTCGGCAATCCTAAGGGGCAATTCCCGGTAGGAGTGGGGACGATTGGCGTAGATTTCACAGTGATGTGGACAATTCATTGGTTTCAATAAAAATTCTTCTCCTTCTTTTGGCGTTTTGATAGGCTGAAAAGAATCTTCACCATATTTTTCATAATGACCGGAAGTGACATAAAGGTCTTTCTTTCCGATATGTGGAGTTGTTACGAGTTTATATCCTCTTTTTTCTTGCTCTATTCTCAGGAAATTCATCAGCCGGTCCCTTAGTGCATTTCCTTTAGGAAGCCAGATTGGAAGCCCCATGCCTACCCGCTCGGAGAACATAAAGAGTTCCAACTCTGCGCCTAATTTGCGATGATCGCGTTTTTTGGCTTCTTCCAGCATCTCGAGATACTGGTTTAGTTCTTTTTGTTTTGGAAAAGAAACCCCGTAAACTCTGGTCATTTGCTGCCGGTTCTCATCCCCCTGCCAGTAGGCACCAGCAATATTCATCAATTTTACAGCCTTGATTTTTCCGGTATCCGGAATATGAGGGCCTCGACATAAGTCGACAAAGTTACCTTGCTCATAAAGCGTCAAAGCCTCATCGGCTCCTCTTTTCTCGATCAGCTCTATCTTGTATTCATCACCTTTTTCATTAAAATAATTTAGGGCATCTTCCCGGCTGATGGGCTTCCTGATATAAGCGTTTTTCTCTCGGGCAAGTTCGAGCATCTTTTGCTCGATCTTTGGGAAGTCATCAGAGGAAATATGATGCTCTCCGGGATCAACATCATAGTAAAATCCATTGTCGGTAGCTGGTCCGGTTCCGAATTTGATGCCAGGGTAAACAGCTTCCAGTGCCTCAGCCATCAAGTGAGCTGAAGAATGTCTAAAAGCAAATTTACCTTCCTCATCATTCCAGGTATGCAATTTGATTTCTGCATCGGTTTCGATAGGACGGGTTGCATCCCATATTTCGCCGTTTACTGTGGCAGAAAGTACATTTCGGGCCAGGCCTTCACTAATTGACTGGGCAATTTCCAGGGCATTGATTCCTTGTTCATACTGCCTCACATTGCCATCGGGAAAAGTAATGTTGATCATCGGTTGTATAATATTTGATTTTCGATGCTATAAGATTATAGTCTCGTCTACGCTTATTTTTATTTAAAAGTTCAGACGGAGCGCAAATTTATCAATTTTCGAAAATAATATGCCAGAATATGCGGCCGATCTTGGCAGAACTGCCAAAGAATTAATAGGAAGGATATAAAAGATTCGGCAGTAAAGCCTTTTTCGCCTACCGCCGAAAATAAGTTAATCTACTTCGAAAGTGATTTTTACATTAACGCGATATTCCTGTACACTATCGCCATTAACGGTAACACTCTGGCTTTGTACAAAGGCAGAGCGAATATTTTTAACGGATTTAGAAGCTTTTTTTACAGCTTTGCGAGTGGCATCTTCCCAGCTTTTTTCAGAACTGGATAATATTTCGATAACTTTTAGAATAGCCATGAAATGATTGTTTTGAAATTAAAAAATAGGGTTTATTATTTAACGGCAAGTTCTTTTACTTTTGCATAAAGTTTGTGTTCATCACCGCTGATATATTTCTTTTTGTGGTAAACGATCTCCCCGTTTTTATCAAATATGAAAGACTGAGGCAAACCATTCAGACTACCGGGCATCACTTTGCGAAATTCGCGATTAATATCTACATAAGCCTCGAAGGACCAATTGCTTTCCTCAACTCTTTTGACAAAAGCATCGTAATTTTTTTCGAAATCAGTAGAAATAGCGACAATATTGAAATCCGTTTCCGTTTTCCAGCTATCAATTTCTTTTTGAATAGCCTTCATTTCTATTCGACAGGGAAAACAGGTGGTTAACCAAAATAGCACCACCGTAGGTTTGCCATTGCTTTTAAGGATATCAGCCGAATTATGTATTTTACCTTTTGCATCCTTTAGGGCGATATCATAAGGGAAAATGGTATTGATCTCTGATTTAGGTCTTGCAGGGTCTGTCATCACGTATGGATTCCTACGAGGTTTGGGATCTGTAGTATCCTTTTTCAGTACATATGGCTTGATTTTTTGGGGTGGCGGATTGATCGCGGCCGCAGCTTGAGGCATATCTTTTTCTGTGGGAGCAGACTCATTATTACAGGCGAACAAACTAAAAAATAACAAGATATAAATTAGGTTTTTCATCTAACGTATGTTCTTTTGGGCGTTTTGATATAATAGACTATAAATATAACAATAAATTTATGACCAGATATAGTCATTCCTTTTTTACAGGCTCTCTTTGGTACTATTTTCCAGTCAGTTTTATCTATTCTGCAATCTGCTGAGTGCTTCTTTAGCTTTTTGATATTCCGGAGCCAGTGCCAGTGCCTGTTCATAATCAGTTTTAGCCTGAGCAGGTTTTCCATTCAGCTCTGAGCTAAGACCGCGATAATAAAAACCCTTTACAGAGGCAGGATCATTTTTAATAACCAAATCAAACTGATTATAGGCTTTTTCCAAAGAATCTTTTTCGATATAAATAATTCCCGAACGGAAGATGGCGTCTGTAAATTGATGATCCTTGATAACTACCTCTTTCAATACTTCCAGCGCTTCATCTAATTGATCATTATTATGTAAATATTCAGCTTTTGCGTAAAGCAGCATAACATTTTCAGGCTCAACGGCAATGGCATTATCAAAATACCGGATAGCCAGCTTGTTTTGTTTTGCCGCAAAAATCTGCCCTAGTTTCATGTGAATATCGGCAAGGTTGGGATTGTTCTCGATGGCAGTTTGATAACTATTTATCGCTTTGGCTTCATCCCCCATTTGCTCAAAATTAGCTCCCATCAAAACGTAGGCTTCAGCATTATTTTTGTTAATCTCCAAAATGCTGTTTATTGTCTGCAAAGAATTTTTGTTTTGCTTTAAAAATAATTGCAGCTGCGCTAACTTCAACAGGGAAGTGATGTTTTCCGGCTCCAATGTGACGGCTCTTTCCATAGTCAATAAGGCCTGATTGGATTTATAATACTCGAGATAAACATCAGAAAGAAGATAATGGTAGGATACATTATTGGAATCCAGTCTGAGGGCATCGGCCATATCGGCAATTGCTTCATCATAGCCTTCCATTTCAAAATAGGCAGCAGCTCGCTGGGCGTAAAGCTTATGATCCTTGGGATGTGCTATAATTTTCGCAGTCAAACCATCAATCGTAGGGTTTCCGGTTGAGACAACCCGGAGTGTTTCTTCCTGATCTGTGGCATCATCCGTGCAAGCTGTAAACAGAGTCAAGGTAAATGCGATACTAAGTAGTATTAAATTCCTGAGATACATTTTTATTTTTTTAATCTTTGTTATCGGATATTCTACAAGGTGATTTGTAAAACCAAGACCAAAGTTACTTAGTTTTCGTTTTATAATTAACAGGTACTGTTTTATTGCGTACTTTTATTTATTGAAAACGTCTTTAAAACGGATTTATGCAGCTTGCATTACTCATTTTTATAGGGATATTTTTAGGTACGAACTGCCTGGCACAAGACTGGAACTGGGCAGAGCGGTTTGGGGGAGTGGGAAGTGAGTCTCTTGCTGCTCTGAAATATAGCGATTCAGGAGCTTTAATACTGGCGGGAAATTATACTTCGGAAATTGATTTCGGGAATACTTCTTTACAAGCAGTGGAGGGAAGCGATGCCTATTTGGCAAAACTTGATACAGAGGGGATCGTTCAATGGGCGGTAAGTGCCGGAAGTAGCGATAATGACCTTTCTCTGGATGTAGAAGAGGATTCTGAAGGCAACCTGCTTTGGTTAGGGCAGTATTGGGTTGAAGCATTCTTCGAGGATGATACTATTACTGCCGGGCTAAACTCTAAAGCTTATTTTCTGGCAAAATATTCATCGGAAGGAGATTTGCTTTGGGTGCATACTATTAATGGTACAGCGGCAAAAGTTGCTAATGATCTGGTGGTCGATGCGGCAAATAATATTTTTGTGACGGGTTATTACAGCGATAGCCTCATGCTCGGTGATACGGTATTGGCCGCCCAGGCGGCGGAAGATGCCTTTTTGGCTCAATACGATTCTGAAGGTAATTTGCTATGGGGAAGTACTTATGGCAGTACGGGAATTATTCGTCCGCAAGTAATTGATTTAAGCCCGGAAGGAGCACTGATCCTTGCCGGTAATCTTACGGGCAGTATCACCCTGGGAGCGGATAATCTGAATTCGGTTAGTACCGACTTCGATATGTTTATAGCTGCATTTACTTCATCTGGAGAACCCCTTTGGGGCAGGATCGGTACGGGGGTATTTGATAATCTGGCTACTTCATTAGCAATCGATGAAGCGGGACATATTTTTGTTGGAGGACATTTGACAGGAGTTTTATTAATAGAGGGCTTGGAATTGTTAACGCCGGGTTTTGAGGATAATTTATTCTTATTGAAAATGGATTCGGAGGGAAATCTGCTTTGGGGCAGGGCGCTGGCGAATGATGAATTCAATGATTCGAGTTTTAGTTTTGATATTGCCTTAAACGGTACACAGGTACTGATGATCGGTCATTATGTAGGCGAATTGATCATTGATGATTTGAGTTTGGAAACGCAAAGCGCGCTAGAAGGCTATATTGCTTTTTTTAATACTGAAAATGGATTAGTAGAAAAGCTTGCAGGGATACGTGGGTCAATGCAGACTTCATCAACGGAAATAGAGGTAGATGAACTGGGACAGGTTTACGTCGGAGGTATCTATCTGGGAACTGCTTTTTTCGGAAATATAAGCCTGGAATCAGCGGGGAATACCGATTTCTTTGTGGCGAGAGCGGATATGACATTTACACCCAATAGAGAACTGGAGAGGGGGCAGTCTGGTTTTGATTTTTTTCCGAATCCGGTGCAGGAACGATTATTTATCGCTACGACTCAGGCAAATTTCAGGATAGAAGTTTTAAATCAGCTCGGCCAAACTTTGTTGTTTTTTGAAAACGAAAAAAATTTGAACCTGCAAGGCTTGCCAGCAGGGAATTACTGGCTCAAATATACCGATGAAGCAGGAGTGCAATCTGCTTTGATTATCAAATATTAGACTTTGTACCGGGGAGCTTTCAATTTTGAAAGGCTGAGAAGCAAACATAAGCGATCAAGCCTTGGGAATAATCAGCATAACATCTACTCTTCGATTTTTCAAGCGATTTTCGGGGCTGTTGTTTTTAAACTTCGGATTGGATTCACCGAGTCCTGCGGATTTAATCCTGTTTTTGGAAATGCCTTTTTGGATTAAATAATCCCGTACAGCATCGGCTCTTTTTTTAGAAATCATTTGATTAGCACTGGCACTACCTACATCATCCGTATGCCCTTTTATGTAAATATGATGATCGGGAGATGCTTTCAAGAGCGTAGCCAATTTATCCAATTCATCATAAGAGGATTGTTGCAGACTGGTTTTTCCCGAAAGAAAATCAACTCCTTTCAAAGTATACTCTTCTCCACTGCGAATACGTGCTGCAGTATTTTTATCATAAACGGTTGATTTGGCAAATTCCAGTTTCTCCATACATACTTTATGGGTATTGTATTTCCCTCCCGTAGCAGAAGAAATTCCCCAATACACGCGGGAATTACCTCTGAATATTTTTCCAATAATATCATAATTAGTACTCAAGCGCAAGCTGCCATCAATTGAAATCCGGAGATTAGTATTGACAGGATTCCATTTGATGTTAACCCGGTGGTTCTTGCAGTCCTCGATGTTTTTAGAACCGGGTAAAAGAGGAACAGCCTTAGAAATACTTAAACTGTGATGCATGCGGCCATTTTTTATTACCGCCAGATGATCGTATTCGGGATCAGCTAAATGAGGGTTCATATAGGTGTCCATTTCAATACCGAGTGCGGGATTCAAACCACCAAAACCAATGCCTTCTCCCTGAAATCCATCCCTTAATCGGGGGTGGAAAATGAAAACCATTCCATCTGCTCCTTCATCATCACAACCAAAAAACAATTTTAACTCCATTTCAAATGACTCCTGCAAATCGATGGGTTCTCTATACCAAACTGTTCCTCCTTGCCAGATTACCGGAGCCGTCAACTGAAAACAATCATTCCCGGAGGAGTATGCTGTACCTGTAGTTAAAAAATCAGATGGTCTTAATGCCTTTTGTGCGGCTACACAAAAACATAGGAGGAAGAAGAACAGGAAAGGGGCAAAAGGTTTCATTTTTTCTTTTTAAAATAGATAGATTTTAAAGTGCAAGGGGATTTCTTTCGACAAAAGGACTGTTTGTGAATATGAATATTTTGATCATCTTTATGATTGATTATGAGGTTTTGGTTTAATTAAGTTTTATTCTTTATATGTTAAAAATTGAAAAAGCATCTATAGATCATTTGGAGCAAATAGTGCCGCTCTTTGAAGCCTATCGCGTTTTCTATAGAAAAGCGCCAAACCCCAATGCGGCAAGAGATTTCCTGCAGGCACGTCTTGATCAAAACGAATCTGTTATTTATTTGGCTTTTGAGGATAATCAGGCCATAGGCTTTACACAGTTATATCCCCTGTTTTCATCAACAAGAATGAAACGGCTTTGGTTGTTGAATGATCTTTTTGTGGATGCACAGCATCGGGGAAAAGGGGTATCCAAGTTATTAATGGAGCAAGCTAAGATTCTGGCCAGAACAACTGGAGCGGCTGGCTTGTCTTTAGAAACAGAACAGTCCAATATTATTGGTAACCAGCTTTATCCCGCCTGTGGTTTTGAACTGGATAAGGAGCATAATTATTACTTTTGGACGAATGATGAAGCCTAGATTTGGAGTAGAGATACAGACTACATGGGCAAAAAGAAATTGAGAATTGTAAATTTTTAAATATAGATACAAATGACCAATAGAAGACCAGAAGATCATGAGTCACATGATTATTTCAAATTGTATATCAACCAGGTTTCGGGAGATGATTTTTTACAAACATTAAAAGAGGTCCATCATAATAGCATAGAGTTTTACAAAAAAATACCTGTCGAAAAATGGGACTATCGATACGATGAAGGGAAGTGGTCTATCAAGGAAGTTCTGATTCATATATTAGATACCGAACGCATTTTTGCTTATCGGGCCCTGAGAATCGCACGTAATGATAAAACACCTTTACAGGGTTTTGAACAAGATGATTATGTACCTTTTTATAATGTAGAAAATAGAAGTATAACATCCCTGCTAGATGAATTCGATGCGCTTAGACGATCAACTATCGCCATGTTTCAAAACTTTGATGATGCCATGCTGGAGAGAATGGGGACAGCAAGTGAACATCCGGTTTCGGTGAGGGCTCTGGCTTATATGATTGCCGGACATGAAATACATCATCTGCGGATTCTAAGAGAACGATATTTGTAAAATGACCTTTATATTTCAATGAAAAAGAAATATGGAACATCCTTGTATTAACAGACTGGAGAGACATTTAAATTATGTGCCTGCTTTGTTTGTCGCTATAGATGAAGTCAAGCTGATTACCCGGCCTGCCCCCGGTAAATGGTCAAATAAAGAAATAATGGGTCATTTAGTAGATTCGGCACTATACAATTTACAACGTTTTACGAAGGTGAAGATGACCGATGCGCCTTTGGCAATAAATCCATACCCGCAAGCTGCACTCGTAAAGGCTAATGATTATCAGAATCAGCCAGTTGGTGACATTTTGAGCTTGTGGGAATCACTAAATCGGCAAATACTGTCGATCTGGAAAAACTATACTGAAAAGGAATTAAGTGTTGAAGTGAGCGATCCCAAGTTTGAAGAGAAAGGAGATATGTCCTGGTGGATTGAGGATTATACCAGTCATCTGGAACATCATCTCGCCCAGATTTTCGGCGCATTATATTCTAAAAAGGAAGTTTGGTTGGCCCAGTCGAAAATGGCCAAAAGAAAACTGGCGGAATCGGATCAAGTATTTGTCAAGTTGCTGGAACATGGCAGTATGTATGTAGAGTACTACGCTCCGGAGAAAGTAGATTTGCAAAAGCCCCATGAGCAGGATGAATTGTATGTCATTGAATCGGGCTCGGGAATTTTTTATAACGATGGTTTGAGGCATCATTTTTCCAAAGGAGATGTGTTATTTGTCCCTGCCGGTATAGAACATCGCTTTGAACAATTTTCCGATGATTTTGCGACCTGGGTAATTTTTTACGGACCATCAGGAGGGGAGTAATTGTAGAATGCCATTAATCCTCATTATTTGCTGCGGGCTTCGCTGCTGGTTCTTCGGGGATTGTTTTCTTTTTGCTAAATAAATTGGCAAATATAAAAATGCCAATTCCAATCATGATGGACACGTCTGCAAAATTGAAAATCCCGGTGCGCAAATCGCCAATCCCCATATTCATAAAATCTACCACTTTACCATAAAGTAATCGATCATAAATATTGCTTATCCCCCCTCCCAGAATAAAGCTCAACGCAATGATTTGATTTCGGCTTAGCTCTTTTGAAAATAAAGTATAAAAAGTCAATAACACGAGCATAATGATAGGCAGTGCCTTTAGCAGTATGAATTGAATGGTCGAACTCATATTCGAACCAAAACTTAAAAAAGCACCATCATTTTCTACAAATGTCAGGACAAACATATCATTGAGATAATAGGTAGAGGGTTTATCCTGTAACTTTTCAGTAGCAATATCTTTAGTAACCTGGTCGCAGCCAATGTTGAGTAATACAATTCCTGCAACTAAAATGAATTTATATAGACTTATTTTTGGCATAATTTATTATGATTTTCAATCATCCTCTAAACATATTTTCAGGCGCGAAGTTATGGAATGTCTGGGGAATATTGCGGATTTCCTTAATGATCCAATCAAATTTGTAAACAATTCAATAAAAAATGGGTTTGATCGGGCTCAGACTTAAATTAGATGCCAGTATTTGCTGTGAGATGAATATTAATAGGATAATTCTTTAGCGCTACTTATCTTTATCGATAAACTAAAAAGATATAGATGGAACCCCTTTTTACTTCCGATGCTGTTGTACTTGCATTTTTGCTGATCATCCTTGCCGGTGTATTTTATACTTCTCATCTTGACTCTCCCGGCTGGAAGAAGTTTTACACCTATGTACCTGCTTTATTATTGTGTTATTTTTTACCCGCTTTACTACATTGGCCCTTGGGGCTGATTGCCCCGCACTGGTACGAAACAGGATTAATTGATCACCTCGCAGACCTTGGTTATAGCCTGCCCAATAAGGGAATGTCATACTCAGAGATTAATCAATGGATCATAGACAATAAGATTGAAGGCACCGAGCAATTTGCCGGTCATTCACAGCTTTACTATGTCGCTTCCCGTTATTTGTTACCTGCGAGTTTGGTATTGCTATGTGTCAGTATTGACTTCAAAGGACTGATTAATCTTGGCCCTAAAGCCTTAATCATGTTTTTTGCAGCTACTTTGGGGATTATTATAGGTGGACCGATTGCCTTGTTTATCATTCTGGAAATTGCTCCCTGGATCATTGTTGCGGATAATGACCAGTTGTGGCGGGGACTTTCTACGGTAGCGGGGAGCTGGATTGGTGGAGGTGCCAATCAAAATGCGATGGCCGTTATCTATGAAGTTGAAGATCAACCAATATTTCCCACAATGATTATTGTAGATGTGGTAGTTGCAAATATCTGGATGGGATTTTTGCTTTACGGAGCGAATATATCCGGGCGGATTGATGGCTGGTTAAAAGCGGATAGCTCGGCCATAGAAGAATTGAAAAAGAAAATGGCAGATTACAAAGCACAGGTATCCAGAATCCCGACTACAACTACTTTGTTTATATTAATGGCTGTAGCCTTTGGGGGTGTTGGTCTGGCGCATTGGGGCGCAAACTTTATCGGTCCGATTATGGAAAAATCCAGAACGACTCTGGAAGGTCTGGGTTTACATTCCTTAATGTCTCATTTCTTTTGGTTGATTGTCATTGCGACTTTTGTCGGGGTTTCCTTGTCTTTTACTAAAGCCAGGCGCCTGGAAGGGGTAGGAGCCTCTACCTGGGGATCGATCTTTATCTTTGTACTGGTGGCTACCATTGGAATGAAAATGAACCTTGGAGAGGTATATAAAAATCTTGGGCTGTTTGCCATCGGAATTATCTGGATGCTTGTTCACGTGATCATTTTATTGATTACGGCTAAAATTATTAAAGCGCCCTTCTTCTTCGTTGCAGTTGGTAGTCAGGCCAATGTAGGAGGAGCAGCTTCTGCTCCGGTAGTAGCTTCTGCTTTTAGTCCTTCGCTGGCACCGGTAGGTGCTTTGATGGCAGTACTGGGCTATGGGATCGGAACAATTGGGGCTATCGCCTGTGCAGAAATTATGAAATTAATTGCCGTTGGAGCCGGTTAGCGATTTGCTGTACCAGTTTTGCAACGTTTCAAAACCTTTTTTTCCCTGAGGGGTGTAATCTCTGGCATTATACCCTTCGCCGCCACGCATGTTCGGAAACCATTTCCAAATGAAACCACCATGCCAATAGGGTTCCTCCCAGAAAGTTTCCAATAAGGCATGGATCGCATTGGATTGAGCTTTTTCATTGATATCCAGTTTGGTGACTTTGCTTTCCAGTTCCCAGGTATTATAAGCACATCCATCAACGCTTAGGTAACCGTATTCGGTAAAAACAATCGGTTTTCTGACTTTTTTATAAAAGTTTCGAATCGCTATTTTATGAGGGACCCATGCTTTTTTCAATTCATCAATTTCAGGTGTTTTGCTATCGGTTAGAGGGAAATATGCATTAATACCAACATAATCCAGTTCGTCCCAAAAAGGAACATCCATGTATTCGTCCCAATTGGCAGCATATATTAGTTTCCCGGAATAAACGTTGCGAATTTCAGCGATTAGTTTTCGCCAGTAGTTTTCCCGTTTGCGTACGCTAATTTTAAATTCTGTACCAATACAGAATACCGGCACATTTTGTTCTGCGGCGATTTTAGCAAAGGTCATCACATATTTGGTATATCCACTTTCCCATTCATCCCATTCCCGGTCACTTTTATAATTCAAATCTCCGGGCCAGCTCCCGGGAATATAGACCTGTGGTTTAAGTACAATGTTTAGCCCTGATTCTTTGGCCAGCTTTATGGTCTCTTGTACGCCGTCTACTCTTTCTCCCCACCATTGCCGGTTGGTATTGAAATAAACTTTCGATTCTCCCTGAATGGTATAAGCATAGGGTATAACGGCGATCCAATTAGCATTTACCTCTTTGACTGCATGCATTGGATTGACGGGGAATGCTCTTGGCGGGGCGACAAAATTTAATCCTTTGAGCATTGCCTTTTTCGGGGGAGCATCTACATTAGGCATTTTCGCACTTGCGTGATCCATGCAAGTTTTAAAAGAAATAATAATAAAAATGGCGGTATAGATTGATTTTAGCATTTTCAAATATAGGATTTTCAGTTTTTAAGGATATGGATATAATTATTAAAACTGATATTCATGTCTCATATTATACGATTTCAAAATGCTTTATTTCTATTTGTTGCAAAAGATGCCTGGACGGAATTAATCACTCACGAAGGAGAATGGGATGCTGAGATTGACTTTCGATTTTCGAAGTTCTAAAGTCGAAAATCGAATAAAATTCCGAATGATTTTTTAATTTCTAGTGATCACTATCCCTGTTTATTTTGTCAGTACCATTATACTTTATATCAAACAATTCGTTGCTGAATTTTTAATTTGGTGTATATTTTGTTGATATAATTATGTTTTAATAAGGTTTTTATAGTTGATTTTATAAAATTTTAGTGAATTATTAAGAAATTATCAAAACGGATATTGGTTTTTTGATTTGATTTTAGATTTATCTAATGATTTTCTATTTTTGTTGTGAATAATTTAAAAATTAATTTTTTCATTGAAATATTTGTAATATAATAGGTTTTTAATTTAAATTTGTACTGTGTCAATTGCGAAAATGATAATGATCTTTTAAAAGAGAATTTCAGATTCTAATTATGAAAGCATAATCAGTTTACTGGAGTTTGCGATTATGATTTGAAAAATTGAAATAAAAATGTGAGGTGATGAAACAGGCAGCCATGCCCTCCTGTCTCGAGGGTGGAGAAACCGGGATAAATTCTGATGCAAGTCGGAGCTAACTGCTCCTTGAAGGTTCGAATCCTTCTCTCACAGCCATTATTAAATTCTGAATGATAAGCGCCTAAGCCCAAAAGGTTGAAGGATAAGGCGACTAGATTTCGGGTTTATGATTTGAAAAATTGAAATAAAATGTGAGGTGATGAAACAGGCAGCCATGCCCTCCTGTCTCGAGGGTGGAGAAACCGGGATAAATTCCGACGCAAGTCGGGGCTAACTGCTCCTTGGAGGTTCGAATCCTTCTCTCACAGCGAAAGTGTAAGTGACAAATCAGAAATTCCAGGTCCTTGATCCGGGTATTTCTGATTTGTTGCTTTAATGAAATTTATTATCCAAAGAGTCGAGAACGAATTCCCACAAAGTTTCATAGGGAACAATCTCGATTTCATCCGACTGTCCTGCAATTTCTAATGGGTGTTTTTTAAGCTTGTCAAAGTATTTTTCCGTTTTCCGGATAACGGCCTGCTTGTGAAAGTTGGCTTTGGGAAGTTGGACCAGCATTTTAATAAAGCAATTGCTTCGATAGGTATCATCATTTCTCAAATATCGATAAGTATACTGCGTAATTGCTTCAACCCGATCGATGACCGCATCATATTTTTCCCGTTGTAAAAGAAATAAAATGTGGATAATAAGAATTGGAATATTCTTTCCTCTTTTGTCTTTTGAATAGACTGGTAGTTCGTTGAGAAACTTATTGATCCGGAATTTTTGAAGTGGTTGATCTGCTTTGACCTCGATCACACCATTGGAAATAAAATAATTGATATAAGCTTCGTAAATTTTCCAACTTTCGAATGATTTGGTATAAAGTCTTTTGAAGTTTTTATGCGTATAAACCTTGAGATAGACCTCATAGGCTTCCTGAAACTTTTTGGTATGTAAACAAAGCGTGATGTACAGCTCCAGGGTATAAAACCAGTTAGGAGAGCCTTCGGGCATATCTGCCAGGCACTTTTCTGCTATCTCTTCACCTTTTTCAAATTGCTTTAGTTGAACGTGACAGGCCAGTATTTTAAACAGGAAGGTAAAAATGGCCACCTTGGATGCTTGAAATGTTTTAGATTCAAAAAACTTAATGGCTTCTTCACATTCTTTGATGACATTGTGGTAGTCGTTCACTATTTCATGTCTGATCACATGAACCATACGTGCTACTAAATTTAATCTGTACGATTTCAGATCCGCTGTCTCTTTTTTGAGTTCTTCTGAATATTTAATAGCCGTTTTAGAAATCTCTGATTTTGAGACCGTACGTGATGAAAGTTTGTTAATAATAGTTGCATAATATTCATCCGCTAAAAGCTCGGCCATTAAGACTTTTTGGTGTTTTTTTACGTCCTTATTATATTTATTATACTTCTTCCGGTTTTTGTCTATTGCCGAGTAATGAAATCTAAGGGATCGGGAAATATCTAGAGCTAATTGATTAAATTCAAATTTCTCGGCTCTTCGAAGAATTCTCTCAGCTATTGGAATTGCTGTTAGTCTTGCTCCTTTTCCTATCAAAATTTTGAGTGCGGCCCAGTCTTTGTGGCATGTATAGTAAGCCCGTTGAATTTCATTATGTGAAGATTTATTGATATCAATAAAGAAAACAGTATTGATTAGTCTTTGCTGCAATCGAGATTTGAGTTTTGAATAATTTGAATCTTTATTTTTATCATCTTTATAAATAGCAGTTGCCGCCTCTTCATCTGTAATAAAGCGTCCTTTTTGAATACCATCATATAGCTCCTGAAGTTTGCTATTCTGAAAGTCAGGACCTCCGATAATTTCTATGCCTTTTATTTTATGTTTTGTAATGAGTCCTATCAATTCTTTCAGATGATCCATGATATATGAATTTATAATATTCGTAATTTCGTTTAATGTTTTTCAACATTACATGTATTAACTAATTGATAATCAGAAATTTATGCTTTTTTAAAGATAAAATTTTGATATAAATGGATGTCATATATTTTACGCTTTTGTTATTAGTGGCTTAAGAAAAAAGCTGGAATTTTGAACTGTTCTTTTATTTAATTTAAAACAGTTCAAAGATGTTAGAAATATTTATTACAGCAATGCTAGCTTTAGGAATCATTACTGGCTCGGATCAGGCTACTCAGGAATTAGTTGACCAAAATAAAGCTGAAATCGAACAGTATATCATAGAAACAGACATTGAGCAAATGTAGTAGTCTGTTTAAATTACTGATATTTAACAAGTTATAAAATAATTGTCTATTTTTTTAGATAAAATGAAGGTCGTGGAAGGTTAAAATTTGTCAAAACTTCTGATGCCGAATCATTTTATCTTGCAATAGCTTTAGTGTTAACGAACGGAAAAATCTATTTTATCAGGGATTGAGGTAAGTTGAGTCTTATCTCAATTCCTTTTTAGACCTTATTGAATCCATATTACTATTCTATAAATAAGCCATTTAGAAAGAAATTGAATTTTTAATTGCTTTGTCGACCTTTGGTAGCTAATTATAAGTTGCCAAAGGTTTTTTAATTTAAAAGGGGGAAATGACTCAAGCTTTGATTTTATGTAGTACCAGGCAAGGAAAATAATTCTTTAAATAAAGAATGCTTGAAATAGGTTGAGGAGTGTGGGGGAATGATTACTTAAAGAATTATTTTCCTCATCACAAACCTGGATACATTGTCATACTGTGTGATAACAATTACTATTAGTTATCAAGAAGTAGTACGCCTGAGGCTAGGAAGTTGTAATTTTCTTCGGGCTCTGTGATTGCTGCGATCTCTTCTTCAGATTTTCCGGCATCTTCTGCGTAGTGTCTCAATTCTTCTACAGAGGTTACATCTCTATACGCTTTTCCTTCAAAGATCACTTTTCTTCCTTCAATATCTTTAGGAACAAAAAAGCCATAATCTTTGAATTTTACACGCATTTCTGTATCAGAATTCTCTGAAGCTATTGTCATCCAGCAACCTTTTTTCTTGCATACGGCACTGACAGTACCACTTACTTTGGTATTCACAGAATCAACTTCAGCAAGTTTTGCAAGTAAGTCGTCGTAAGACATGCTACCATCTTGAGTAATGGGCTCGCCAAATTGACTTGGCGCTTTTTCATTTTGCTCAGTGGCATCTGTAACTTTTTCCTCCTGATTATCTTGTTGCTCTCCACTGGAACAGGCTACAAAAAAACAGGAAATCAAAAGCATAAATAGAATATTCTTAATCATAATCCGATAGTATTTGATTTTTTAATCACCGCAAATTTAAGGAAAAAACTTTAGCTAAGTATAATCCTTTCGGGTTTAGAAAAAGCGACTATCATAAAAAAGTGTGAAAACTTCCTGTTTTGTACAATATATTCTGCTTGAAATAGTTCTATTTTCATCTTTTTACCTATACTAACAATAGCACGCCTATAGAGACTTGACCACTACATTTCTTCAAACCTGTTTGATCTATTTTCAGACTATAAAACCCTTTGAGAAATGAAAAAGCTAATCAGCCTGGTAGTGGTAGCCTTGACCATCAGTTTTCCAACCTTTTCTTATGCACAATGCCTCCGTGGTTCTTGCTGGGACGGAAAGGGTGCTTATTTGTATCCGAGTGGTGCAAAGTATGTAGGTTATTTTAAAAATGGTAAAATTCATGGGGAAGGAACCCTCTTTTTCAGTAATGGTAATAAATACACGGGAGACTGGGTTAATCATTACCGGGAAGGGCAGGGTACACTGGAGTTTTCCAATGGCGATATTTATACCGGAGAGTTCAGGGATAGTCGAATCAACGGTTTTGGAACGATGGTTTTTGTCAAAGGGGATAAATACGTAGGGAAATGGGTCAATGATTTACAACATGGAAAGGGAAAATATTATTATTCTGATGGTGATCGCTATGAAGGAAATTTTAAGCAGGGTAAGCTCTATGGATACGGAACGATGTTCTATGAAGATGGATCAAAATATGCAGGGAAATGGAAGAATAACAAGAAAAACGGAACTGGTACTTTTTACAAAGTAGATGGTACTGCGATTGGGGGCAGCTGGGCGAATGGCAAATTTCAGGGAAGAGAGCAGGAAGCTAATCACAATAACACTTTTGAATCTCACGAAGCAATAGCTACCAGTGAAGATATGAAGGATTGTAACAGCGGTTTTTGTGATGATGAAAGAGGTAGCTTCACCTATGGAGATGGCTCACAATGGATCGGGAATTTTAAGGATGGCTTGCCTGAAGGGACGGGGACCTGCTATTACTCAAATGGAGATAAATATGTAGGAGAATGGAAAAAACATGCGCCACATGGCGAAGGCCTGATGTACTATGCCACCGGAAGGGTATTGGGGGCAGTATGGGATTATGGAAAACCAATTGATGAACTCAATGCACCGGATGAATTGCTCGCTCAGGAGCATATAGCAATGGATCGTGATGAGGAAGTGAAAATTTGGGCGGTGGTAGTTGGCATCGGTCGTTATAAACATATGCCTGTCCTGAAATACACCGATGATGATGCCTACCATATTTATGCTTTTCTGAAAAGCCCGGAAGGCGGAGCCCTGCCCGATGAACAAATCAGAATACTGATCGATGAAGATGCGACGAGAATGAAGATCATGAGCGCCATGCGTCAAACTTTTTTGAAGGCAGATGAAAACGATGTGGTCTTGCTTTATTTTTCCGGACATGGCTTGAAAGGTTCTTTCCTTCCCGTGGATTTTGATGGCTTTAATAATAAGCTCCAACACGAAGATGTGCAAAGTGTATTTAATGAAAGTAAAGCGAAACACAAAATCTGTTTTGCGGATGCCTGTCACTCCGGAACATTGACCGCAATGCGCGCTCCGGGAAATGTACTGACTAATTATTATAACGCTTTTGAAGGTTCAAGAGGAGGGACAGCTTTGCTTTTATCCTCCAAAGGAGATGAGTATTCATTGGAAGACCAAGGCTTGCGCCAGGGGATTTACAGCCATTTTTTGATCCGTGGCCTGAAAGGAGAAGCGGATAGCAACAGGAATAAGATTGTTACTATTCAGGAACTATTCAATTTTGTTTATAAAAAGGTAACTACTTATACAGCGAATGCCCAAACACCAACAATTACCGGCAATTATGATAAGAATATGCCTGTAGCGGCAGTAAGATAGACCGGGACAGGCTTTGAAGTGGGCTTATAAAAATGACCACTCCCAATTGGTTGAAAAGCAATTTTGATGCTTTGTAACCGGGAGTGGTCATTTTTCTATTAGAAATGTTTTATCCTTGAAAAATTTTCTTATCCAATTAAGAAAAAGCCCAAGCCTTCCTAAAAGATTTAGTCCGGCTTGGAAACCTCCGCTCTCAAAAGTTATATTATATTTATAATCCTATTCTCGCAAATCAATAGTCAAAACTATCTCTCACCTTTTAGCAATACAAAGTTATGTCATTTTATCCATCCAGACATAAGGGAAAAACCTAATTTAAAAAATAGGTATTATGCGTAATCCATTCATTAAGGATGAAGATTACATTATCGACTTTAGAATACATTTTTAGCTATAAAGGTTTTTTTTTTAAGTACAGCATTAATCGCGACCAACAAGTCCTCAGAATAAAAGTTAACAGGTAAATATGCGCTTGCTCCCATTCTGAGGAAGGCATCCGCAAAGGTTTTCTGATGATACAGATGCAAAACGATAATCGGAATATCTAAAGACAGAAGTATTTTTAGGACTTTAGTGCCATTGCGCTCCAGGCTGGAAAGATTGAGGATTATAGCATCTGTGTTGTCGAAGTCATCTCCAGAAACATGAAGCTGGTCAATAATCAACTCCAATCGCCTGACTTCAGAAGAGTTAGGAATTAAATCGGCAATAGCATCAGCTATTCTACCTTTTTCTGATAATAAGACGACTTTAGTAGTATACATGCTACATATATAAAAAATTAATATTAAGACCAGTAAATGGGGAATTATAATCACTAATTTTACAAAAATAAGTCATATTAAACAAATCTATGTACGTAAATTACCTAACTAAAATAAATAGGTAATATGCCTAGAAGTCCTCAAATAATTGATTATTTACTGCAAAAAGGACAAGGCCGGCAATATTCTTGGAGCCGGTTTTTTCGAGAAGGTTTCGTTTGTGAGCATCAACAGTACGTTGACTTATAAAGAGTTTTTCGGCAATTTCCTTATTGGAACATTCTTTTAAAATAAGCCGCAGTACTTCTTTTTCACGTTGAGTAAGGGGGATTTGAATACCGCGATTTTTAGCGCCCAGTGGTTTTTGATTACTCAAATTATTCATGACTATTTTAGTTACTTCCGGGCTAAAATACGTTCCACCTTCGAAGATCATATTGATGGCATTTTTGAGTTCATCTTCTTCGCAATTTTTAAGCAGATACCCGGAGGCACCGGCTTTGAGCATTTGCTTTATGTGCTGGTTTTCGCTAAGCATAGTCAGTGCAAGAACTCTTTTATCGGGATATCGTTTTTTTACTTCTTCTGTACAGGTAATCCCATCCATTCCATTCATATTGATATCCATTATGATCAAATCGATTTTGTGCTTTTCTAATAAATCCAGGGCCTCATTTCCGTCTGATGCCTCAGCTACAATCCAGTATTTGTGATCGCTATCCAGTTGAGCGCGGATGCCATCTCTGACTATTTTGTGGTCATCTACCAGTAATATTTTTATCATAGTTCAAAAGGTTTTTACTGAGGTGTGGGGTCTCGGGGGAGTTTTTGCAGGTATTATTTGGGTAGTTGAGCCAAGCCGATTTTTGCGTTAAATTATCAAATTATAATGGAATTTCAAGTGTTATGAAGGTTCCTTTGTCTGGTGAACTATCAACTTCTAAAACTCCCGACAGGGCACTTGCGCGGTTTTTCATGCTATTAAGTCCAAAACTGCCCATATTTACTTTTTCGTAGAGGAATCCTTTTCCATCATCTTCAATAGTCAGAATGACTGAATCCGAATGTTTAATCAATTGTATAGTGACTTTGGATGCCTTGGCATGTTTAAGAATGTTGTTGATGGCTTCCTGGGTGATGCGATACAGCCCCAATTCATAATCCGATTTTAGCCGCTCACCATTGAGGTTATCATAAAATTCAAATTTTATATCCGTTGTTTTTGACAGATTTTCAATCAGACTTTCAATCGTGAGAATGTATCCAAAATCAGAAATTGCCTGGGGCATCAGATTATGGGCGATATTTCGGCTTTCACTAATAGCTTCTTTCAAAAATTGAACACCATTATTGAAACGCAATCGGGCTTCCGATGGCAAATGCTCAAGATGCTTCTTCACAAAATTGAAACTAAGAGAAGCTGCTGTCAGATTTTGTCCGAGACTATCGTGCAATTCTTTCGCAAAGCGACTTCTTTCCCGGTCTTCGGTTTCAAGGATTTTTGAAATCATTTTTTCTTTTGCCCGATGTTTGAGCGTGATATCCCTAAACACCAATAGCAATTTGGTACAAATTTCTTCTTTGTTTAAAATCGGGACAATAGTTATATCAAAAAGATAGTTTTTGCCATTTGTTGCTTCGTAAATCTCCTCAAAATTGATGGGTCTTTTTTCTCTGACAATTTGTTGGCACAGTTCTAATCTTTCCCGGGTCTTATTCTCGGTAAAACCCATGACATCTTTAATGTAACATTCTGCACTCTTGCCATAGAATTTATCTAAAGGAATTTTAAATCCGGCTTGTTCCCAGGCGGTTTTAAAAGAACGATTGGTATCTTCGAAAATTAAAGTACCATCGTCTCTGACATCGAGAATTGCCATTTGGTCCGTTGTGCCGTTAAAGATAGAGGCCAGCCTTCTTTGACTACTCAGCAGCTTTTGCTTTGCATTTTCACTCTCACTTATATCTCTGGCGGTATAAAGTGCATGAGTACAATTGCCATATGCATCAAATACTGGAGAGATGATGGTTTCAAAATAAACATGGATGTTCTTGCTTTTCATGATTAATGGAGAACGAAACTGAAAAGTCTTTTTTTCCTCAAAAACCTGGTCGATCATATTCATCCTTTCCAGGGTGGCTTCCTTTGGAAGCTCAAAAATCGTTTCGAAAATCACTTCTATGTTTTTCCCAATCAGATTAGAAGTTTCATCACTCAAACCAATGCTTTGCAGGAACTGCAAACTGGTTTTATTAAATGATTCAACGATATACTCGCCGTTTACCTTTTTTATCAAACCAATGTTATCGAGGGAAGAGTTGTAAATCGTGGAAAGCCGCTTTTCGCTTTTTGCGAGCGCGATTCTGGCTTTTACATTTTCAGTCGTATTTCTAATTACAAAAAGTACCCGGGAGCAACTTCGCGTATCTTTGTCAACAATCGGAGTAATATTTACATCGAAATAATTGATCTTGCCGGCTACTTTATAAATTTGCTCATATACAAGAGGCTTTAATGAAGTTTTTACGGTACGAATATAATTATGCCGGTCTTCAATTTCCAAAGGAGTCATTTTGAGATATTTGCTGAGAAAACGGGAAAACTCCATTCCGGAAAACTCCTGTTCTTTACGACTTCTTCCACCGGCAATCAAAAGGTTAATAAAAGTAAGATTTATAGATTCGAGAATAAATTCTTCATCGGTACGGATTTGTACTAATCCGAGAAGATCGGGCGTATTATTATAAATCAGCGAGAGTTCTTTTTGCTTGTTTGCTAGTTTTTGCTCAACGTTTTTTTGCTTGGTAATATCGAGAAGGATACCGTCGAGGTATTTCTCATTATTTTTATCAATCAGTAATTTGGACCGATCTGTGACCCATTTTTTTTCCCCGTTTACATTGATTGGATAAACTTGTTCCAGTACTTCGTTTTGATTAGCTCGGGCAACAAATTCATGACTTCTTCTTTTGACCTCTTCAAAATAATTAGCGTCTACCAGGTTTAGGGAATTATTTTGATTGCTCAGAAAAAAATCAGTATCAATCCCGAAAAGCTCCTTGCCCCCCTTGCTAATGGAAACAGGCTTGAGCGTTTCGTATTCACATTTAAAGCGATAAGCTGCTCCGGGAAGGTTTTCAAAATAATTATTCAGCATTTCCGAATTCTCTTCCAGAGCATTGGTTCTCTGCATTACCTTGTATTCCAGGTTCTCATTCAATTGAGCAATCTCCTGATTCTTATCAGCGAGTATTTTATTTCTGTTTCTTGCAATTCTAATGATCTGTATCAGTAAACCCAGGATAATCGAAAAACCGATAGCCAAAGTCCAAAGGAGATAATTGTTCCATTTCTTTTCATACTGGGTTTTGGCATTTTCTTTTTCGAGCAGATCGCGTTGATTTTTTAATCGGTAGCTGAGTTTTAGATTTCGAATATTCTTTTCCTTTAGATCCGTTTTTATTTTTTTGGAAAGCTCAAGTATCTGTTGATGAATCTCATTCGCTTGATCATACTTCTTTTGTTTATAATAACTTTCGTGTAGAGTTGTCAAGATGTCGAACTTGTTCCTTTCCAGATTGTAAAGAGCCGCATAGTAAATACCGGTTTCAGAAAGCTTTTGAGCTTCTTCATAATTTTGTTCGTGAATAGCAATGATCGCGAGATAATTATAAGCAAGAGGGAGAGCGACTGTAGTTTGCTTCTTGAGCATTATTGCCAGATAGGTATTGAAATAATCTTTGGCCTCATTATAATTGCCCATTGCCAAATTGATTTCCCCCAACTGGAAAGCAGAATAAGTCCGTCTTGATATAAGGGAAAGCAGAGAATCGGCAATAAAAGTATTTTCAAGAGCTGCCTCCAGATCACCTTTTTGCTCATAAATTTTACCAACCTTTAAAAACCAGTTACCGAGAAAGTATTGATTTTCTTTTTTTTTGTAGAGTGCTTTGGCTGATTGTATAATAATCAATGCTGAATCCGGCTGCTCCTTTGCGAGGTAAACATTAGCTCTTGACTCAATCACTAAACCCACATAAGGCATATCCTTGATTTCGTGGAAATATTTTTCGGCAAGGAGCAAGTGAGAATCGGATTGCTCATAATCTTCTATTTGCGCATAACGCTCACCCAGATAATAGTGTGCATAAGCCAATCCGAAATCAACCGGAGTATTGAGTCTTCGCTTTAAATTTTCTTCGGCATACTCGAAGGTCATTTGCAAATCATTAATAGCTTGATAAGCTTCGGCAAGATGAAGCAGATTTCTGGTTTCACCTTTTGGATAATTTGCTTTTAAAGCAAAGGCATTACTCTTTCTGAAAAACTCGATCGTTTCTTTAACTTTCCCTTGTTTTTGCTTTATAAAAGCCTTATGTCTATACAGCCAGTAATTGAGTCGGTCATTACTTATCTGATTGGCTATCTTTTCTGCCCGTCTCAACCATTCAATACCCTGATTTAGCGGCTTATCCCTATTCGTATAATGATAGGCAAGATAAGTCAGGGTAAAAGCAGTATAGACATTTTCAGGAAGTTTTGCTAAAACAAGATCCACACTGTCTACTGGAAGGCTATGGACTAAGGCATTACAAAATTCAAAGTTTTCATCATTCGTTTCAAATGCTTCTTCAGAACTGGTAATCAAGATACTTGCGAGGCTATCCAATGATTTTGCTGCCTGGCAAAATCCTGAAAGGGCAATAAAGAGATATGTGTAAAAAATCTTGTTCAAGGTAAACCCTAAATTTTATGAACTAAGGTTAAAATAGGAAGAATAGTTGGTGTCCATTTCTACAAAAATGTTATCACGGAATCAAAAGATGAAATACAAGGAGTAACGGATAGTAATTAGAAAAAATAGCTATTATAAGATTTCTTCTTGATTTATAACAATGCTTTTTTGTTGCTTTTCAACTATTAATAATACGAAATATTTACTTTTTGCAGTACATAAACAGGGACTATTCAGTACGGGAGCAATTTAAAATTTGTAAAAACGGAATTTTAAAGTTTTTCCTGTAAGCTTTTTTGGCCTGCAATTTTTTAGAATTTTTCCAAAAAAATAAATTAGAAGTTTTAAGGATGTCAATCTTTGTTTTTAAGAAAAGGCTCATTAAGATACGTAGGGCCTATCATGAGCTTACTTTTTTATCTTTATTTTTCTAGATGTGACAAGGAAAAATTACACATTATTTTCTGTTTTTAACAATTTGGTACGATTCTGATAGTGTTTTTGTATCCCCTAAGCTGGAAAAAATAAAATTAAAGATTTCTAGGCTGTAATAACCTAAACTTTAATAAACATTACGAAAATAACTAACTTAATATGCAAACTGTTAAGGTCTCAAATCAGATCGCAGGGATGTTATGCGTCCTGGCGTTAAACTTCTTATGTCTAAATACGACACTTGCAGAAGGAACTGCTCAATTGGCTCCATCTAATACAGACACCATATCCATATTTATTAATAGTAATAACTATTATAACTTCGCTCGTTATGGAAGTTCGGATTCAGAACGATTGTATATCCATATTGCCAATCCGGAAAGCGAACAGGTTTTCCTTGGATTTTCTCAACCGATAGAAGATGGTCACTATCCGGGGCAAAACCTGGTGAATGGCTATTTTAGAATATTATCGCCAGATGGAACGGTAGTTTACGGGCCGCAATTACTAGATGCCACAACTTCTAATATTTCCTCGTATGCCCAATGTGTTGCAGGCCCGAGCCCGATAGCCGGAGCTGGTGGTTATACCCCTTTTGTGTTTGACCCTTCCGGCTTAGACGCAGGGGACTATTATATAGAATTTAGCCTTGATGCGTTTACGGACTCAGCAGATGAGTTTGCCATCACTTATTTTGATATCACAGTGGTAACTACCAATGTAACACCTGCAGCTTTAAATGGTCGTGTCCATGCTAAAAACTGGGCCTTTTTCTTACCCAGTATTGATAAACCCTCAGCTACCTATAGTTGGTTTGATCGACCATTTAATGGTAAGCTTTATGCCTATACCACCGATGGCTTTGTTACAGATATTGATTTTGCAGGATCGGGATTTCAACCTGCTGCTTTTAATATTTCCCTGAACAGTCAGGGAACCGGGACCTCGGGAAGTGTCATTGAAGACCGCAAATCTCTGGATAGCGGACAGGGCAATACCGTCGAATACAAAATCTTTTTGAATAATCCGGACGAGACGGTATATCCTTCGGGAACATTCGGCTCTTTGCTTACGGATTCTACTCAGTTGATCGGCTGCCCGGATATTGGATATCGATTTAAAGTTATGACGACCCAGCAGGGAGTTATCGAGCTACTATTAGATCAGGATCAGACTTCCGGTGTAGGGGTTTATGATCCCGGGACCGCAGATTTAATCCTAGCAGTGGATATCAATCGCCAATTGACGGATGATCAACCCAATTTATATACCAGATATATTGAGTGGGATGGCTTGGATGGACTGGGGAACGCAATTGACCCTACTAGTGTATCTATTCCCGTAGAAGTTACTTTTTCTCAGGGAAGGTATCATATTCCGGTATACGATGTAGAGTACAATCTCAATGGTTTTACATCTACGATTATTCGCCCGACACCGGTGGTATCTTATACCCTTAATTATTATTGGGATGATAGCAATATTCCAGATAACTCCAATATTGCAGGTCAAGATCAAATTAATTCCGAAGGCTGTCTACCTCCCTGTCACCAATGGAATAATTCTAATTATGGTAACCTGAATACCCTTAATACTTATTGGTTTGCGAAACAGGAATTTCAAACCGGAAACCTTAACCTCATCAATGACTGTGGTGATGATACAGATGGGGATGGAGTCTATGATGCGGTAGATATTGATTGGGATAATGATGGTATCCCCAACTATTTAGAAAATTGTCTTAGTGCCAATCCAGACTGTTCGGGAGTAGATCCGACTATCGATAGTGATTTTGATGGTATTTTAAACTATGAGGATGAAGATTTCTGTACTTTAAACTCTTTTGGGATTTGTGCTGCTTTAGACCCTGATAACGATGGTATCCCTTCTTTCCTGGACCTGGATTCTGATAATGATGGTATCCCGGATATTATAGAAGCGGGTGGAAGTGATGCAAATGGAGATGGTATTGCAGACTCATTGACGGATGCAGATAATGATGGCTTGGTAGATGCTTATGATTCGATCGATGATTCCGGTTCAGGGGTTTCCAATAATGTTTCCCATGCGGATGATTGTCAAACCTCAACAGCACCCACACATAATTTATCTTTTACCTCGGTGACAACCGATGCCCTAAGCGATATAACTTTTACTTTTTCTCTGACCGGAGATTATGGTTCTAATTTTGAAACTTTCTCGATTACGGGAGAAGGAGGAACTATAATTGCTTCCGGCCAAAACAGAAGTCTTTCGGATAATATAACTTATGGAGATTGCGCAAGTCCGGGAGCGGGTTATTCCATAACTATCAGTCAAAACCAATGGAACAGTTGGAATGATGATGGAACGGTAACTATTACCTTGCAGGCGGATGGAAATGTAGGGGCCGGGGTTTGTGTAAACTCTTCCTGTGTGTTAAATCCACAAGTGACTTATGACATTCCTCCCGCTGGACCAGGTACAGATATACCTAATGCAGATACGGATAATGATGGCATCAGTGATTTTCTCGATCTGGATAGTGATGATGATGGCATTGCCGATTTGGTAGAAGTTGGCGGGGTAGATACGGACGGAAACGGGATGGCCGATGATATGATTGATCCTGCTACTGGTGATACGAATGATGATGGTTGGTCAGATGCGATAACAGCTAGTCGATTAGTGGATGTTAATTTAAGTGATACAGATATTGATTTTGATGGTGACGCTTATCCGAATCATCTCGATCTGGATAGTGATAATGATGGCATTGTCGATGTAATTGAGTCTGGTGGTCAGGATGGAGATGGTGATGGACAGGCAGATGATGGTGCTGGAACGGTCACGGATGGCAACTACGATGGCTGGGAGGATAATTATGATGAAGGAACAATTATTTCTACTGCCGATGGGATAGATGCTAATAGTATGGCTGACTTCAGTATTGGAAGAGGAAAACCGGATTTTGATGGCGATGGTTTACCAAACTGGCTGGATATTGATGCAGACGATGATGGCATTGTAGACAATAGCGAAGGGCAGGCGACGGATGCTTATGCAAGCCCGACTGTCGATTCAGATGGGGATGGCCTTGATGATGCTTATGAAAATATTGGAACAGTCGGAAGTTTTGGTGGAGCAGGGATCATACCGGAAAACACGGATGGAGTAGCAGATGGAGCGGATTATCTCGATCTTGATGCAGATAATGATGGAGAGGAAGATAGTATCGAGGGGCATGATGCGGATGGTGATGGAGTGGGGGATAATAGCTCCAATTCTAACCTGGGACAATACCAGGGGACGGATACCGATCAGGATGGTCTGGACGATGGTTATGATAATAATACCGCATCACTTGATCCGACGAATACCAACCTTACACCTTCCAGTTATGTTGATTTTGATAATACTGGAACAGCAGAACGGGATTGGAGAGAAACATTGGATATTGACTTGGATGACGATGGTATTAGCAATGTAAATGAGGACGGAGGAACCGGATTTAATCCCGTCGGAGATGAGGATGGGGATGGTATTTTCAATTTTCGGGACGATAGTGAGCTGACTGTTGGTTTCCCGGGCTTTACGGATTCAAATGGTGATGGTATTAATGATGTCTATGACTCCGACCTGGATGGAATTCCCGATCATGTAGATTTAGACTCGGATAATGATGGAATTCCGGATATTATAGAAGCCGGAGGAACTGATATTGATGATGATGGAAAAGCAGATAATTATACGGATGCCAATAATAATGGATTAGATGATGTCTATGATCCGGATTGTACGGGGACTGGCAATATAACTAATGTCGAAACAGGAGCCTCTGCATCAGAGGGTGTAGCTACAGTTAACAATCCTTCCAGAGCTGTAGATACAGACAATTCAAATTATGCTCAAATTCGGGGACTTGGAGCACGCTTGGATATTGATATGGGGACAACCTTGACCAATGGAACAGAGCTTAGCCTGAGGCTTTCTCATAATCATGCATCCAGTGGAAGCTCGGAAATTACAATCACCCAGTCTGAATTTGATGCAAGTTATACCAATGCGGAAGTCTTGACGATTAATGCAAATAATTCAACTACAGAGACGCTTACTTATACACTTTCCGGAAATGCCAGATATTTAAGAATTGAACGAACAGGTGGCAGTAGAAGAGCCAGAGTATACTTTATTAGCTATTCGGCTTGTGCGGTTACCGGTATTGCAATTCCAAACCCGGATACAGACAGTGATGGACAATTGGATTATATCGATCTCGACAGTGATAATGACGGTATTGCCGACTTGGTTGAAGTGGGAGGAGTAGATACAGATGGAAACGGGATGGCTGATGATATGCTTAGCCCTTCAACGGGAGATGCCAATGTCGATGGTTGGTCAGATGCAATCACGGCCAGTCCTTTGGTAGACAATAATCTGGATGATAATGCAATTGATTTTGATGGAGATACAAATCCTAATCATTTGGACATAGATAGTGATAATGATGGGATTACCGATGTCATTGAGTCTGGAGGACAGGACGGAAATGGCGATGGTCAGGCGGATGATGGTTCTGTTGCTGGAACAAGAACTGATGCAAATGAGGATGGTTGGGAAGATAATTATGATGCTGGTGTACTTACCTCAACTACCGATGGAACAGATGTAAATACAATAGCTGATTTTTCAACAGGAGCAAATCAACCCGACTTTGATGGAGATGGTTTACCTAACTGGCTGGATATTGATGCGGATGATGATGGAATTGTGGACAATAGTGAAGGTCAGGCAACGAGTGCTTACACCGCTCCAACTACAGATAGTGATAACGATGGTCTTAATGATGCTTATGAGAACGGAGGAACGATAGGTGCTTTTGGTGGTGCAGGGATAAGTCCCGAAAATACAGATGGTACGAGTGATGGTGCTGATTATGTAGATACAGACTCGGATAACGATCTGGAAACAGATAGTATTGAAGGTCATGATACGGATGGAGATGGAATAGGAGATAATAGCTCCAATTCGAATACTGGACAATATCTGGGAACGGATAGTGATCAGGATGGTCTGGATGATGGTTATGATAATAATACTGCCTCATTCGATCCGACGAACACTAATCTTACACCTTCCAGCTATGTCGATTTTGATGATACTGGAACGACGGAAAGAGACTGGCGGGAAACTTCGGATATTGATTTGGATAATGATGGAATTCCCAATGCGGAGGAAGATGGCCGAACTGGGTTTAATCCTGTTGGCGACGCAGACGGTGATAGTGTTCCAAACTTTCAGGATGATAATGATATCACCCCTGGCTTCCCTGATTTTACGGATACGAATGGGGATGGTATCAACGATTTATATGATACTGACCTGGATGGCATTCCCGATTATCTTGATCTGGATGCCGATAACGATGGTATTCCGGATATTGTTGAAGCCGGCGGTATTGATACCAATGGCGATGGCCGCGCAGATGATACAACGGATACAGATGGCGATGGTCTGGTAGATGATTATGATAGCCAGTGTCTGATAGCGGCTTGCTCACCGGCTACGACCGGGACGGATATCCCAAACCTCGATACCGATAATGATGGTCGGAAAGATTACGTCGATCTGGATGCGGATGATGATGGTATCCCGGATATTATTGAAGCCGGCGGGGCAGATATTAATAATGATGGAAAAGTAGATATTAGTCTTGATCAGGATGGCGATGGTCTGGCAGATATTTATGATGAAAATGCTTCTGATGGTTCCGGATCAAGCGGCACGAATGGTACGGCATTAGTAGAAACAGATAATACTGGATCATGGCTAAATGGTACAGATGGCGATCTGTTGGATTCTGATGGTGATGGACAGGTCGACGGGCTCGATCTGGATGCGGATAATGATGGTATTCCCGATATCGTTGAAGCCGGTGGTATTGATATCAATGGCGATGGTCGTGCAGATAATACAACGGATACGGATGCTGATGGTTTAGTGGACGATTACGATAGCAATTGTGTGCTTGGAGCATGTACTCCTTCCACCATAGGAACGGATATCCCTAATGCGGATACGGATGCGGATGGCATTGTAAATTATCTCGATCTGGATGCGGATAATGACGGCATCCCGGATATTGTAGAAGCGGGTGGTATAGATACCAATGGCGATGGCCGGGTGGATGCTGACCTGGATGTTGATAATGATGGTCTGGCAGATATTTATGATGAAAATGCCAGCGATGGTCCCGGAAGTACAGGCACGAATGGTACTGCTCTGGTAGAAACAAATGGTACTGGAATCTGGCAGGGTGGAAATTCCGGAGCCTCCCTTGATTTTGATGGTGACGGGCATCATGACGGACTTGATCTGGATGCGGATAATGATGGTATCCCGGATATTATAGAAGCAGGCGGAGCAGATGATGACGGTGATGGCATTGTTGATACGCAAGCTTTGCCCTGGGATGCGGATGAAGATGGTTTAGCAGATATTTATGATGAAAATGCGAGTGATGGTCCCGGTGGAATTGGTGCCAATGGCATTGCTCTGGTTAAAACTTCTGCCGATGATGGGAATGGCCGCGTCGACAATACAGAGAAAATGATCTCCGGCAGCACAAATGTTGTACACTCAGATACAGATGCTAATCCCAATCACCTTGATCTGGATGCAGACAATGATGGTATTGTAGATATTATTGAAGCAGGCGGTGTGGATATTAATGGCGATGGCTTGGTAGACGATTATAATCCTGCAAATCCAACTGTTTTTGATACCGGGGATCAGGATGGCTGGTCTCCTACTTACGATGGTGATGCTGCTAATGATGGAGCCCTGATAAGCTCCGGAGACGGCACTCCGATGATCGATACAGAGGATAGCAACTTCGATGGCTTTCCCGAACTTTATACCCTTGGAGATACAGATGAAGATGTTCATCCGGACTTTTTGGACATCGATGCGGATGATGATGGAATTGTAGATAATGTGGAAGCGCAGAATACCCCCGGGTATAACTTGCCAAGCAATACGGATACGGATGGTGATGGATTAGATGATGCTTATGATAATGATCTCGGTTTCGGCGGAACGGGAATAGATGAAAATACCATGGATTCCGAAAGTACACTTTACGATCATGACAATGATGGTATCCCGGATTATCTGGATTGGGATAGTGATGGAGATAATATTGCGGACGAACAAGAGGCCTGGGATGATTTGCTGGATGGCGATTCAAGAGTAGATGCAAGCATTGGCACCTGTGACGGTTCGGATTTAGATAAAGATGGATTAAAAGATTGTTTTGACGATGATACGAACAGCCCATTGGTGACCAGTTATAAAACTCCGATTAATGATAACGGAATTGAAGGTCTGGGGACTACAGGAAGTACACCAACCAGTGGAAACGATCCTTCTGAAATTTTTCCAAATAACGATAATGGGGATGGTCAGCCTGATTTCAGAGATGTGTTAATTGACTGTGCTACGCCTCAGGTGTATTATGCCATCTCAGAACAATCTGCCGGAACAACTACCGATTACGAGTTCAATGGTACCACACATGTTGATATGGCGGACACTAAAATTATTCGCGCTACGACTTACTGTACGCCCGGTGATGGCTGGTATTATTTCTTCAATCCATTAGAACCGGAAAATTACCTCTTTGCTTTGAGAAATGCTGCCGGAAGTCCCAATACTGTTCCTATGAATGAACTGATAGATTATGTAGAACTCAAAGTTGAAAATGATCGGACGAATAGACATGTAATCGGTACAAGTGATGCCAACTTTGTACTGGAAAGGGATTGGCAGGTAGCACTGAAAGGTACACCGACTACGGGGAGTACTTTTGATGTAAAATTTTACTTCCAAGCTTCTGAAATGAATGAATTGGGAGCCGCCGCAGATGCACTGGAGGCGACGTTGACAGGGCCGGTAACACGCGACTTTTATTGGTTTAGCAAAAACGGAGGCTTGAGTATTGGGGATATTACAAGTTCCGGGGTAACGGGCAGTACGGATATTTCCTCCAATGATCCTGATGGTATCGACGATACCAATACCGGGAATACAGATGGTACAGCGGCTTCTGTTGGAAATGGTAAAAACTACGTTACGTTCTCAGGGTTGACGAGCCTTGATGGGGGCACGGCCGGTATTCTTTTATCATACGCACCGCTACCGGTTGATTTGATCCGCTTCGAAGCTCGGGAGCAGGATTGTGATGTACTGCTCAATTGGGCATCGGCTCAGGAAGAAAACTTTAGTCATTACAGCTTGCAGCGAAGTCATGACGGTATTCACTTTGAGTTAATTGCCGACATTACCGGCCGGGGTGGAGATGAATTGACCAATTATAGCTTTACAGATAAAGAAGCCGTTTCGGCTAATTACTACCGCTTAAAAATGCTTAACCTGGATGGAAGTTTTGAATATTCAAATGTGGAGATAGTAGAATTGGATTGTCAGGTTTCGAAAATCAGTGTATATCCTAATCCGGTGAAAGAACAACAGTTTGCCACGATTACATTTAAAAACATCAATGGTATGGTAAGTGCTTCGGTATTTGATGTATCCGGGAAACGTTTGAAAGTACTCAGCCATTTGGCAAACAACGATCAAACGATCATGGATGTTTCGGATTTACCGCAGGGAACTTATACTATCCAGTTTCATTATAAAGGCAAAATTGAATCTGTGAAATTTATTAAAATGTAAGTTTAGATTTTCAAATAACTTCTCTATCGAAAGCCTCCTGGAATTTATTTTCGGGAGGCTTTTTCAGGCAGGTGTTTAATTCAGCTGATCGATAAAATCGATTAATGAACCCAGAATTCTTTGCTTTTCTTTCCTTTCTTCATCAAGTGTGATTGTTCCCGTTCGGGATTTCATATCCAGATCAGACAAACGCGAATTAAAAAGCAGGATTTCTTTTTGAATCTCAGCAGGCATCTCTTTATGAGCATTTGCATATTTGAGTAATTCTTCCAGTACTTTTTTGATATCGCCTTTGCTGATATGTGCCCGGAGCTGGTGCTTGAAAACACTTTGATCCCCATAACCCTGCTCGATCAATTGTTTCTGATTTTCCGAAATATTTACCGATATTTTTTTGATGAGCTTTTCATCTTCCGGTAAATTTTTCATCTGTAATTGCAGGATTTCAATTTGACTTTCCATGAAACGGATCTGGTTTTTTATTTCTGCCATCACGACTTGCGCTTCCTGCTCATTAATCTCCGTCTCAAAATTCACAGCAAACTCTTCTGTTGTTTTACTAATATAATCCAGGTATTCATTGAGCCAGCTATTCAATTGCTCAAAATCGTGTACCTCATCCGGTTTTATATTCAACCTCAAACCATCATCTACCTTAGTTACATCAAAAAAGATTTCCTGGCCCTTCACTTTTTTCAGATAATCCCTGAAGTATAAAATGTATTGCTGTAAACTAGTCAATAAATGCTCGGGTACGTTTTCCAGCTTAATGGAAGCTTTATTTTCAAGATCGTATTCCTCGACTTTTTCTTTATAAAAATTAGAACCTCGATTTTCTTCATATGCGATGAAATCATCGTCCACAGTAGTCTGTTCATTAGGTATCTCAGCCAAAGGTACTCTGTTGTGTAGGTCATCCTCATTGAGGCCGGTAAGATTTTGAAAGAGTTCATAAATATCTGCTTCTTCGATCGGAAACCTTTTGTGCTTTGTTTCTTCTTCCCATTCAACTTTAGCGAATTCTAGCTGGCGTACTAGCTTGGATTCGTCATCTCTCAAATCTGCAGCCTTTTCATATTGTTGATTCTTGACGGCCTGATTCTTGGTTTCTTTGAGCGCTTCAATACGTTTTTCAAGTTCTTCAATATGCTTGGGAACATGAGCGTTTTTCAAATGCACTCTTGCGCCTACCTCGTCTAACACATCTATTACTTTATCAGGCAGATATTGATCGCGAATATAGAGATCACTAAGTTCTAAACAGATTTTGATGGACTCATCGGAAAAAGAAACACTATGAAATTCTTCATACTTGGGTTTGAGCTTATCCAGTATGGCAAGTGTTTCATCTAGTGAGGGTTCATTGATGATTACCATTTGAAAGGATTTATCCATGCCGGGCTGTCGTTCGATAAAACTTCGATAAGCATCGGGGGTAGCAGAACAAATCACACGGATATGTCCCATCGCGATAGCTTTTTTCAGCACATTTGCTCCGGCGTGAAAATTATTATTGCGATCAACTCCTAATACACTTTGAATATCATTGATATACAAAACGACATCGTTGTTTTTTTCCAGCTCATTTTTGATTGCCACTACCCGTTTGATAATTTGCTGACTATTATCCGTGCCGGATATCAAGGCGTCCTGGTCAAACTCGACAATGCGATAATTAAAAAACCTTCGGTTGATTTTCCGGTCGACAATAGACATCGCCAGGCTGTCGATGATATTTCTGGGATAAATCCCCGGAGCGCCAATCAATACGGGATTACTTCCCCGGCGCCTGCTCAATAAAATAGAAATTTGATCCAGGTATTTTTTATTATCAATAAACGGGGTCAAACGATTTTCTATTGCCAGTTTGGTAATATCCTGACCAAAATTATCCAGTACAGGAGTACGGGATCTGGAGCTTCCTCGACGTTTATAACGAGGTTCATCTTCTTCTTCATAAGGATCATTGGGAGTCATAGTTATTTGTTCTTTTACGGGGTTTTCAATGGGGTTTAAATAATCCAGCTCAGTCTTATAGGTTTCATAGTTTACATCAAATCTTTTAAAAAGGGCACTGGCTGTATTTTCTTTATCTTTTAAAATCGATAATATTAAATGCTCCGGCTCAACGACTAATGAATCCATGGATTTAGCTTCGAGGAAACTGAACTTTAATACTTTTTCAGCTTGCTTGTTCAATGGCAAATTGCCTAGATTAATTTTAGCTTCTACCTTGCCTTTTTCTGGAATCAACTCATGCAAAAAATCCTTGATTTCATAAAGATCAATATCCAAAGATTTGAATACTTCTACAGCAAGGCTATCTTTTTCCCGAAAAATACCTAATACTATGTGCTCAACACCAATATAGTCATTCCCCAAATCAATAGCTTCTTTCCTGCTGTTAGAAATAACTTGTTTTAATAAAGGTGAAAATTTCCTGTTCATTCAATTCAATTGTTCGGTATCCCCGGTTGTTCTTTTCAATTAACATTCAAGATATAAAATACTTGAGTGGATTGTCTCATCATAATTGATGATGTGTGCTCTCTGCATAATAACCTTAGAAAAGGTACTCGATAAAAATTGAATTTTAGAAAGAGGGACATTCTCGGTTTAAAACTTTATATCTTTTTCCGATGTATTTTCTAAAATATTAAAATGCTCTTTAAATGGCAAAGCTTTTCAATGGAATATTAACTAATAAATAATATCATTATTTCAATGAACTTTGGGGAGCTTTCTTATTTTTTGATATTTGGCTTACCTTTACTGATAGCTTTTGATCATGAAAATAATAATCCTATATATTACTTTTCTGTTACTAAGTTTTACCTGTTTATGCCAGGATGTAGTAGTGAATGTTCAGTTTTTTGATCAGGAGCATGGATTATGGGATCGTACTGTAAATTGTATTACCCAGGATGATCGGGGTTTGATCTGGATTGGAACAGGCAATGGGCTTAATCGCTATAATGGTACTCATTTTCAAACGGTAGGAGGGGCAAATAATCCCTTGGCTTATAGTAGTATTATTGGAATTAAAAAGGATCAGCAAGGTTATTTATGGATACAAAAGCGCACGGGAGAGGTAATTCGATTCGATCCGACTTCGGAGGAAATATTGGATTTACCAATGTCTGATACCTCACTTGTTAATGAGGAAATCGAAATCATAGATCCGGAATGTCCCAAAAGTCCTATCTATTTTCGGAATAACCAGGGGCGAATTTTCTATCTCGATGATCAGGGAAATATCAAGCCTTTTGGTCAGTTAAGCTTCCTGGAATCTACAAGTGCAAAACCAACACCTTGGAAGACCTTAGTAGTTTATGACTGGACTATTGGTAGGCGCAAGTTTGAGCCTAAAGAGATAGATAGTTCGGGAAAGGTGGTCCGAAAAATGGCTGAAATAAATTATAATACTAACTTTTGGGAAAAAGGTGGAATCAGTCCCCGATTTATGTCTTTCCCTTCAGTGCTTAATAAAAAATTTTTACACGAGATTTTTTATTACATAGAACCCAAAGGCGAGCTTCAACCAATAACATTTAGTCGAGAGGGACAGGCTATGAAATTTGAAGACCTGGGGGTCAGACACAGGCCAAGCCATTTTATTCATGCCGCAAAGGATAGCCGTGGTTATAGATGGATTGTTGTTGGTGGCCAGGTATTTTTGTTCGATTCTAATGGTGAATTTATAAAAGAAGTAACAGAGCAACTTAGAAACTTCACGGATTATAATTGGAGTGTAAATCAAATCTTTTTGGATAATTATGACCAACTCTGGGTAAGCACAGGTCTGGGGATTTTCCTGTTAAAGGCTCAAGAAAATCCTTTTCACAATTATTTGGATGAACCTGGAAATATAAGCTGCAGAGGGATTATGGAAATGGGGCAGGATTATCTTTTTATTGCTACCTATCAGGGAGCAAAAGTACTGAATAAACATACTGAGGCCGTTTTGACAGAACATAAAAACAGATTCGTCAGTATCTCAAAAGGGGTAGGGGATTCTATCTGGTTGGGAAGGCATGGGCCTCAATATGGACTCTTTAAAACGGATGATCTGTCTTTTGAGCTTTTTTCACTTAATATCGATCACAAGAGAAGAAATTGCCATGGCGTTTTTGTGGATCCTTTTACTCAGCATCTATACTTAAGCACCTATGATGGTTTGTACTTGCGAAATCAGGATGGTTCCCTGAAGAAAATTGAAAAGACGAATGGTTTTAAAAAAATTCATCAGAGCAGTTTAATTCATTTTTACCCTAAAAAAAATGAAATCTGGATAACTTCGGAACACGGTCTTTTTAAAATGGATCGACTTCGGGGGATTGTAAACCATTTCGATTTTCCCAATAATTATATCAAACATCTTCATGAGGATGATTCCGGCATTTTCTGGTTGGCAACTGCCGGTGGTTTGATAAAATGGGATCGGGAACAAAATAGTATTCGGCAATACACCACCAAAGATGGTTTAAGCCATAATGTGTTATATGCCGTTTATGAGGACAGAAAGGGTTTCTTGTGGCTGCCCAGTAATAATGGCTTAATGCAGTTTGACAAAGAGAGTGAAGATGTGGTAGTGTATCTGCCCGAAGACGGGATACCACATAAAGAATTCAATACTTATTCGCATTATCAGGCGCAGGATGGCCGGCTCTACTTTGGAGGCTTAAATGGCGTTACCGCTTTTTATCCGGAGCAAGTGGCCCCGGAGATTAATAATGCTCCTTTTATTATTACAGATTATCAACGATTTGATGCCGATAAAGGGCAGTTAGTTAATAAAACCAAAGAACTACTGGAGCATCGGGAAATTGTACTCAAGCCTAGTGATAAGTTTTTTAATCTCAGTTTTTCACTGCTGGATTATTCCGCCAGAAATAAAAGGTATGCCTGGAAGCTGGAAAATTTGGATGCAGACTGGAATTACCAAACTGAATCTTCAGTCCGAATCAATGCACTCCAATATGGTAACTATGTTTTGCGAATTAAAGCTAAAGGTTCGGGAGGACAGTGGGCCTTGAAAGAGTTGAGTATACCTATTCGGGTACTCAAACCTGCTTATTTACAAACAAAATTTATTGTATTATTTATCCTTCTGGCGGGTTTATTGATCTGGAGCATTGTTTGGTATCGGACAGCTCAACTTCGCAGACGGGCCCTATTGCTTTCTCAGGAGGTCGATCAAAGAACAGAGACGATTCGAACCCAAAATGCTGAACTTGCCAAAGCCAATCAATTCAAGGATAAAATCCTTGCACTGGTTGCACATGATTTACGAGCTCCATTGATTACCATGAGCGGTTTGACCCGCAAGATTAGTTTTTTGATTCAAAAAAACAGAATTGATGATATTGCCAAATTGAGTACTACTATTGATAATTCTGCGCTGGGGGTAACGAATTTGCTGGATACCATTATGAGCTGGGCCCTGATTCAGAAAGGGCAGTTTAATATAGAACCGGAGCTTTTGGATGTAAACGCGGAAGTCCGGGAAGTAATTAATTTGTACAAGGATACCGCTCAGGCAAAAGCTATCGAAATCAACTATTCTGCGATGCGAAATTTTAGGGTCTTTGCAGATCGCAATGCTTTTCAGACTATTTTGCGCAACCTTTTGAATAATGCAATCAAGTTTAGTTATATAAATGGAATAGTAGAAATACGCTGCCATCGAAGAAACAGTCAAAATGTGATAGAAGTGAAAGATTACGGCATTGGCATTGCTCCCGGGCGACTGGACGATATTTTTAATGTGAATCGAAAAAACCGGGTCAAAGGGACGAATGGAGAATTGGGAAGTGGACTTGGACTGGCACTTTGTAAAGAACTTGTAAAATTGAATAAAGGCAGGCTGGAAGTAGAATCCGAATTGAATAAAGGGACCAGTTTTTATATAGTTCTGCCAGCTGATAGATGACATAATGCACTTATTTTATTTTGTGAAAAGATTTAGGTATAAGGTAATTTTTTAAATTAGCATATTACTAGCTAGCTTTGTTATATGGATATCTTGATAGTTGAAGATGATTTTTCATTTGCCGTTAATGTGGAAATGTTAATAGATCAGTTGGGCTATAAGCATCTGGGAACTTTTGATAACGGTAGTGAAGCTTTAGCTTTTATTGAAAGCACTAAGCCTGATCTTATCCTGATGGATATTGATTTGAATGGCTTTCTCTCGGGAATTGATGTTGCCAGAAAAATTGCGGTACATCAGGTGCCGGTGATCTTTATGACGACTTTTAATGATGAAATTGTGTATAAAGAAGCAATGCTGACTAATCCTTATGGTTATATCGTAAAACCCTTTGATAAAATATCTTTGCGCAGTCATATTGAAAGAGTATTTAAAGAAGTCACAAATCCGGAAGAAGAAGACAGTGCTTTTGTAGAAAACTGCTTTTTTGTCAAAGTTAATGAAGTGCTTCGAAGAGTGGAATATAATGAAGTATGCTGGATTCAATCTGATCGAAATTATGCAGATATTTATTTGGAAAATAAAAGATATTCTGCCAAGATTTCTTTATCCAAATTGGAAGAGCGATTAAATTCTCCGGATCTCGTCAGAGTGCATAAACAATATATTGTTAATCTGAAAAAAGTCCAGGGAATTACGGCTAACGATATTTTAATTAATGATACACCAATACCGCTCGGTTCCAAATTCAAAAATGAATTTTTAAGCAAGCTCAATCGAATCTGATCTTTTTGACTCGGTTTATTTCGCGTAAATTTATCGCCCACAATTTTCGTCCCCTCGTTTTTGCATTTACTCATTAAAAAAAGATCATATCTAACCAAAATAAACAAAGCCTAGTATTTTATTTCTACATTTATCCTGTAGTAATGCGATGGTATGTGCAAATCTGACCCAAACACAGAATCCAGCATTTAAGAACACTATTTTTATTTGACGGGTATAAATACACTTTTTTGATTCGACGGAGGAAAATATTAATTATTGATATTAAAGGGAGCATATTTAATAGTCTGGAAGTGATTTTGAGGAAAATGGGGCATGAACATGTTTTTTTCGTAGATGATTTCGATACTGCTGCCGATTTGCTCAAAAGGCTGGAGACCGATCTGGTGATCTACAAGCTTAATCCGGAATACAGTCTTGGAACGCTTAAGGCTTTATTTCAGAAAAATAAAACGCCGGTTTTGTACATAGCAGATTCGGGGAAAGAAATATTAACTTATGAAGCATTGCCCAATTTATTAATACTACTGCGTAAGCCTTTAAATACGCTGACTTTCAGATCTGCCATTGAAATTTATTTTAAATCTCTGGAGGAAACCAGGAAAAAATATTTAATTAATTTTAAAAAAGATTTTGATAATCTGGAATTGGATATAAGTCGAATTAACTGGATTCGTATTGATGGCAATTACAGTTTCATACATACACAGGACGAAAATCATACTTTACGGATGTCAATGAAAGAAATTATGAATTTACTACCGGAAGAATTATTCGTCAGAGTACACCGGTCCTATGCTATCCGTATAAAAAAAATAAGTAGCATTAATTTAAAGGAAAAAACAGTCAATATAGATGGGAAATTAATCCCTTTGGGAAGGAAGTACAAAAAAGATTTAATGGAAAGATTGAAGATTATATGAGGGGGCAAATGTCTAAAAAGTTACATTTTTCATAAAAGTCCCCATTATTTGCCTGTTTATCACATTTATCTTCTTAGCCTGTCACAATTTAATATATTTGTAGTGCAATTAAACAAACAACTGTTTTTCTATAAGAAAATTAGTATCAAGCAAATAAATACACAGCTTATATAGCTCAGTATTCTCAAAATTCAGTTTTTGCCTTTCTTTATAGGCTTATACAGACAATCACTAGCTTGGACTCTCAAAAACTGAAAAACGCTAAAGTCATCATTTTATAACCGCACTATGTCATCGTGTATGACAATGGGTTATCTATTTGGTTAGGTAATTCTCTAACTGATTTTAAAGCATTTTACAAAAAATATTTGAATAGGCTTAGATATTTTCTAGGCTGATAAGTCCTTTGTTTTAACAACAATGCACCCATGTTTTGGCTTTTGTTTACCCAAAAGTTGACGGAACTGTTTATGATTTTATTAAAAACTATTTAAACCTATTCACTCATGATCAAACAATTAACTTTTATTCGGAGGGGTTTTCTTCTGATGATATTCAGCTCGATGTGCTTCGGCCTGTGGGCGCAGGTGACTCCACCTGAGGCCAATACGGATGCGGAATGCGGCGCCGATTGCTGGGATCTTTTTAGTTGGGGTACGGTACAGGATGGCTCCGGTAATAATATTCCCAATTTTTCAGAAGGTCTTGCTAGTGATGCCAATTGTAATACAACAATAGCTGCTACAGCAGAATATACCGGGGCTGATTCCAATGGCCCGGATCTTGTCGGAACTTCAATTGGAGCAAACCTTCAAGGGACTTCTACAGATTCATGGCTGCTTGGCTTTGGTACCGCATTGACCAATCCTGTTATTAGTTTTTCTGCTCTGGAAACTACATCTAATGTTCTGATTACAGATTGTGACGGAAATGAAATCACAGCTTCTTGTTTTGCAAGTTGCGGAACTAATTTAACATTCGTGTCGGGTGTGGGCTGGAGTGGTGATGTAGCTTATTCCTTGCAATTGTCCGGAACCTACGATTGTATTAATATTTCTGTAGCAGTAATAAATGACGATGCGTATAATTTCTCGATCGGAACTTGCCTGGGAGCTGATCCTTTTCCACCTTGTGTTTCTTGTGGTGCAAATGAGGATTTCGAATTTATTAATTTAACGAATAAAAGTGGAAGTGGTACCGGAGCAACTGCAGATATTGAACTAAATAATGTTTTGGCAGGAACAGCAGAGGTTTTGTTTTCGGATTTGGATATTAATGAAGATTTGTCGGGTACTACTTTTGGTGGGTTTGACAACGACGGAGGAACTTACTTGCTTAGACTTGAGTTTTGTGAACCTGTTACCATACAACAGTTTGAAATAATAAACCTGGAAGTCGAGTCTGAAGTTTCTATCGGGACAACTATTTCCGGTACTGGTGCAAGTGCTACTTTAGGTGGCCTTAGCCTGACTCAATGTGCAGGCTCTAACCGAATGACGCTTAATGATGGGGCTCCTAATCTGGTAATTACTGATGGTCCGGGTTGTGGAGCAAATCCCAATGCTTCTTATACTGTAGGAAATATTACTACGGATGTTTTGTATTTCAAATATCGTAATCCGGACGGAGGTTGTTCCCTGGATTATGTAGGTTTTAAAATCGGAACCTGTGTATCGGATGGTATGGATGCTGTTCCGGTATGTCCGCTAACTTATTTGACTTATGCTACGGATATCGAAGATTATGTAGTCAACGGGCCTGATTTTGTTGGTAATGATGCCAATGCATTTCAGGTGATGCGTGATGCCAATGGTAACTTCTTTGATCAAAACTGTACACAGATTCAAAATGAAGTGGAAAACGGAATTGCGATTCCCACTGTAGCAATTAGCCCTTGTGCTGAAGTAGTGGAAGAAGAAGAATGCTTTTTCTGTGATCCACCTCCACCCTGTACAGATTGCCCTGTTGGTTCGGAGTATTCATTTATTAGTCTAAGCGGAGGTACTGACGAAGATGGAGATGGACTGGATGAAGGGGAAGTGTTTTTGCAAGGTGTTTGTATTGGAACATTTGATGTGGTATATAGCGATTTGGATGTTAACGAAGACGTTTCCGGAACGCAGTTTGGAGGTTTCGATCGGGATGGTGGAGTATATGTCCTTCAATTGGATTTTTGTGATCCATTGGCCATCCAGCAATTGGATATCAGGAACCTGGAAGTGGAATCCCAGGTATCCGTAGGTACAATGATTTCAGGCGTACCCGGTCCGGGAACTCCAGCTACGCTAAGCGGACTTGACCTGACTTTTTGTGATGGTTCGACTCGAATGCTGCCCGAAGATCCCCCGGTAAATCTGGTGATTACCGATGGTCCGGGATGTGGAGCAAACCCCAATGCTTCCTACACTTTAGGGGGAGCAAGTGTTAATACTTTGTACTTCCAATACTACAACCCTATGGGGGGCTGTACCTTTGATTACGTTGGCTTCCGAATTGGTACTTGTTACACACCACCTCCTATGGCCGCTCCGGTTTGTCCGGTAGAAATTGTTCAGGTGACCTGTGATATGAATGATGTCATCGCCAATGGCGCAAACAATAATAATACAGATGAATATGCAGTAGATGGAAATGGTAATTATTTTGACTTCTCAACTTGCAATGCAACTTTACAAAATGCAGTGGAGAATGCTACAATGTTACAAACAGTTGATATCGGCTGTGCAGAATTAGTATCTACGGTTGAAGAATGTGATTTTGATTGTACCATCCCACCGACCTGTGCTGCAACAACCTGTCCGCCCGAAAATAATTTTAATTATATCAGCCTCGATCAAAATGGTATGAATCCCGACGGATTCCCAATGGGAACTGTTGATTTGGATGGTGTGAAAATTGGAACTTATGAGTTTATGTTTAGTGATCTGGATGTAAGTCTTGATGGTAACGGAACTACTTTCGGTGGATGGGACAATGATGGAGGAACGATGTTACTTCGTTTGGACTTCTGCGAACCATTAAACATTCAGGAACTGGATATTAGAAACCTGGAAGTAAATTCAGAGGTTTCCATTGGAACTTCTATTAGTGGAACGGGAGCTGCTGCGGTTTTAAGTGGTCAGTCACTTACCGTTTGTGATGATCCAAGCGGTCGAATGGGCGTTGGACCGGGACCTAATGAGGTAATTACCGATGGTCCGGGATGTGGAGCAAATCCAAATGCTACTTATACCGTAGGAACAAATCCGGTGATGACTTTATACTTTAAGTATCGAAACCCGATGGGTTCATGTAGGGGAGACTATATTGGTTTCCGTATCGCGGCTTGTGCCCCTGCTCCTGTCATGGCTGCACCAACTTGTCCGCTAACCTTATACGAGGTGGATGATTGTCCGGATGACCCTAATAATACCGTAGAGCAATACTATCAGGATGCAAACGGCAATTGGTTCCCTGGTACTGTTTGTATGGATCCGGTAGATGAAATGACTATGCTGGAAACCATCCGGATCAGCCCTTGTGCTTCTATCAATATGATAGAAATGTGTGCCTTCTGTTGTGAACTTGCAGTGACTTGCCCACCCACTGATCTTGGAACGATCACTTGTAATGATGCCGTCCCAGCAGCTGCTACTACCGAAGCTGAATTTGAGGCGCTAGGTGGAGATATTGCAGATATGCCTGGACCTTGTGGTATGTTATCAATTACTTCTGTAGATGTTTTCAACCCTCCTGCTGATATTTGCGATGGACGTACACTTACCAGAACATATACGATTTCCGATGATAATGAATCATTCACTTGTACGCAAACCTTGACCATTAGTGCTCCTAATGCTCCAATGATTACTTGTCCTGCGGATATGACTATTGAGTGTTTGGATCAGGCTAATGTTGACCCGAATGATGCTATAGTAGTAACGGATTGTAGTCAGGGCTTCAATACCGTAATTTCCGGCCCGGTACAAAATGGTCCGGACGATTGCCCTGGAACTACCTATACCTATACTTATACCACTACCGATGATTGTGGAAGAACGGCTTCCTGTGAGCAAGTCTTTACGATTGATAATGAAGGGCCAATGATTACTTGCCCTGCAGATATGACCGTTGAATGTTTCGATCAGATTAATGTTGATCCGAACGATGTTGCAGTAGTAATAGATTGTAGCCAAGGCTTTAATACTGTAGTTTCGGCCCCGGTACAAAATGGACCGGATGATTGTCCTGGAACTACTTATACCTATACTTATACAACTACCGATGATTGTGGAAGAACGGCTTCCTGTGAGCAAGTCTTTACGATTGATAACGAAGGGCCAATGATTACCTGCCCTGCGGACGAAGTAGTCACTTGTTTTGAAGATATTGATGCGGATCCCAATAACCTTATTGTAAATACAAGTTGTGGTTTAGGATTCTTTGCTTATGTGAAACAGCCCTTGATTAGTGGTATCCCCGGCTGTGATGGTACGGTTTATACCTATATCTATGTTGTCGTAGATGATTGTGGTAGAAAAGCGGAATGTGAACAGCAATTCTTATTACAAAATTCAGCTCCGACCATTGATGTGCCAGCTGGTGGGAATGTAGAATGCTTTGAAGACATAGAAGTATCAGAAGGAGATGCGACGGTGACTACGGATTGTGCGGGAGACTTTACGCTGACGATTCTTCCTCCGACTTTTAGTGGACCGGCCAGTTGT
>JANQLV010000066.1 GCA_028280415.1 Saprospiraceae bacterium | reverse complement strand
GAACCACGAACCACGAACCACGAACCACGAACCACGAACCACGAACCACGAACCACGAACCACGAACCACGAACCACGAACCACGAACCACGAAAGATGATTCTAATACCACAAAAACTATTTGGAGCGGATCAGGTACGTACAATTTTAAGGGATGGGAATGTATGTATCCTCAGCAAATCCCTGACAGAGTCTATTGTAAATCGCGAGGGCTATATTTCCAATCATGTGATTCTTGTGCTGCTTTCCGGGGAGCAGCATATTCGCAATATTGATGGCGAAACGATCCGTGTAAAGGAAAATGAGGTTTTGTTTATTCCCCGGGGCATGTACCACATCTCTGATTTCATACCGGATAGCGGCATTTTTAAAAGCTTGCTTTTTTATTTTGATGATCGTATTGTCGAAAATTTTTTATCCAGCTCGCGAATAACGGAAATTTCTAAAAAAACAGTTCCCGATCACTTGAGATTTGGTATAGTCCCCTCCATTCGCGTTTTTTCGGAAACGCTAATCCGGATTTATGATAATCATCAACTAAAAAACAAAAGCTTTCTGGAATTAAAAATTCTGGAATTATTACATTTACTCAATGGTCTGGCGGAAGAACAGGAGTTTGCCAATTTCCTTTTTCAACTCACCTTGCCTAAAAAGCGCAACATCAAAGTCTTTATGGAAAATAATTTTGATAAACCCCTAAAGATCGAAGACTATGCTTATTTGACCGGAAGAAGTCTGAGTAGTTTTCGCCGGGACTTTAAAGCTTTTTATCAGCTCACTCCACAGAAATGGCTAAAAGAAAAGCGCTTGGAAAAAGCACTGGATATTCTGAAACAGAAAAACATCAGTGTGACGGAGCTGGCTTATGAAGTGGGTTATGAGAATGTTTCTTATTTCATAAAATCGTTTAAAAACAAGGTTGGCCAGTCTCCCAAGCAATATATCCTCTCGCGCAATCGGAACAGACTACAACATTGAGCACTGCTCAATGTTCCCTGCGCTGTATCTGTTCTTCGATGCTAAAAAATTAAAAGTCAAGTAACAAAACTAAAAAAGAACTTCGAATTTACGATAAAGGAAGTTTTGATAATCCTTAGGGAAAAAATGACTAACCTCTGCCTGAAGTTTGCCTGCATATTTGCATTGTTAATTGAATTTTATAAAACTAAAAAATATTAAACAATGGTAAATTTCACAGTCCCTAGAAGAGACGAAGTATCCGAAAACAATCAGGCAATTTTTGACAATTTGAATAGCAAATTGGGATTCGTACCCAATCTTTACGCTTATTATGCGAAGAACGATACTGCCCTGGCCGATTACCTTACTTTACAAAACAGAAAAACAAGCCTAAGTGGAAAAGAAAAAGAAATCGTCAATTTGGTAACCTCTCAGATCAATGGTTGTGATTATTGCAAAGCTGCGCATACCGCTATTGGAAAAATGAACGGCTTTACAGACGAACAAATTCTTGAAATTCGCGGTGGAAGAGTTTCTTTTGATAACAAGTTTGATGCTTTGGCTCAATTTACTGCAGCAGTGGTACAAAATCGCGGAAGAGCAAGCGAAGCAGCAACGGAGCAATTATTGGCTGCCGGATATAATGAGGCTAACCTAATCGATATAGTACTTCTGATCGGCGATAAGGTTGTTAGCAATTATATTCACAATATCACTCAAATTCCAGTTGACTTCCCAGCTGCACCTGCATTGGAAACAGAAACTGTCTAAATATATTTCCGGGAGCGGACTGTCTTTGATATTCCGTTCCCAAATTCAAATTCAATTCATTCAACTTATAGGCTAAAAATAACTGGAGGTCTATAAAATATAATTAATTATCATCATGAAAAAATCAATCTTTATTACCCTTGCCTTGTTAATCGGTACATTTGTAATTGGAACTGCTCAGAATGCAAAAACTATTGCACTGGAGCAAACGAATGGAGAATTTACCATCCAAAGTCTGACCCTGGAAGAAGGTACTTATGTTTTTGAAATCAGCAACAACAGCGAAACGGAAAAGGTAGGATTTGTATTAACTCCGGAAGGTAAAACCGATGCTGAATTTCACTTGAAAGATGCCTATGTGAAAAAGCCGGTTGAAAAAGGTGAAACGGTAAGTTCTAATGAAGTTAAACTGACTAAAGGCGAATATATATACTTCTGTCCCCTAAATAAAACTCCACAGTACAAATTAATAGTTAAATAGTGATAGTTTTCATCAAAAGGTGCTAGTTGTGTAAAACACAATCACAAAAGAGAAGTGTAGGTAGTAATACCTGCACTTCTTTGTTTTTATTCTGACGCTTTTTTGTTATTTCTGGATGCTATGCAGTAGTTTTCTCTAGGCATTGTAGCGATCTTTGGGGAACAGAGTCGAGAGGCAGCCAAGAGCTGCAAAAGCTGGATTTGATCACTAAAATAAATATCAGATATATGAAAATTACTTTTGTAGGCTTGGGAATTATGGGGAGTAGAATGGCAGCAAATTTACTGAAAAATGGTGTTGAGGTTTTGGTTTATAACCGTTCGACTGCGCCAGTGGAAAAATTGAAGGCACAAGGTGCAAAGACTGCTGATTCCTTAACAGCAGCTGTTGCGGAAGCTGACATTGTTTTTAGTATGTTGTCTACCCCTCAGGTTGTAGCATCTTTATTTATAAAAGAGGGTGGAGGCTTAGCAGCTATGCGGCCCGGAACGATCTGGGTGGATTGTTCGACAGTCAATCCTTCTTTTAGTAGGCGTGCGCATCAGATGGCCCAAAAATATGGGATTACTTTTATCGATGCTCCGGTTGCCGGTACTTTGCCACATGCTGAAAAAGCAGAATTGGTTTTCTTTGTGGGAGCAGCGAAATCGGATTTGGAAAAAATTAGACCACTACTGGATCATATGGGCAAAAAAGTATTACACATCGGAGAGACCGGAAAAGGGGCTTCGTTTAAAATGCTGGTCAATATGATGCTGGCCCAATCCATGCTGATTTTCTCCGAAGCGATTTTGCTGGGAGAAAAAATGGGAATGGATAGAGACTTCCTGTTGAGTACCATGCCCGGGCTGGTAGTCTCTGCACCTTTTACCAAATTCAAAGCCGAAATGATTAAAGGAGGTGAATATGAGGTGCAGTTTCCATTAGAATGGATGCACAAGGATTTACATCTGGCAGCAGTTACCGCCTATGAACTTAATCAGCCACTCTATTTAGCGAATCTTAGCAAAGAGATTTTTGCCGAAGCGAATAATAAAGGCATGGGACGGCTGGATTTCGCAGCAATTCACAAGTATCTGGAAGAACGAAATTAGAGAAATTATCTGCCCTTAAAGGCAACATGGGCCATCCCGAATTTAGCATTTCTACAGAGATTAGTAGAGTATTAAAGCTTTATGATAAAAAGGTATGAGGTTTTTGGTTTTAGGTACAAACACCAGAAAACCTAATGCCCAATACCTAAAACCTACAAATATATTGAGATTCTATTTCACAGTGTATCTGAAGCAAAATTCGGGATTTCTCGCATCAGGCTTGACTTATACGGCCTGAATAATATCGTACTGTGTCAGAACATGCCAGCCGCCGGAACGATCTTTGGCAACGACTGCCGGAATCTTCTTGCTGATATACTTTGACAACTGACGGCAGGGAAGGTCTTCCTGAACAATTGGAAATGCCGGATCCATAATTGTTTCTACCAGTTTATCCGTATTAGACATTGGGTTTTCCAATAAATAAGTTAATACGGCACTTTCGGTAATTGAACCGACAATTTCACCTTCTTTCATCACTGGCATCTGCGAGATATCATGATCCTTCATCATCGTAAATGCTTCTTTAACCGTGGACGAGGCCTTTACCGAAAGGAATTCTTTATTTTCTTTTTTGGCAATCAGATCGCGAACTTTTAATTCATCGTCGAGAAAACCGCGATCACGCATCCAGTCATCATTGAAAATTTTGCCAATATAACGACTACCGTGATCATGGATAACCACTACTACTAAATCATCTTTTGTCAGTTGATCTTTCATTTGATTAAGGCCGGCAAAAGCCGAACCCGCTGAATAACCAAGAAGAATACCTTCTTCTCTGGCCAGTCTTCGCGTCATCACAGCGCCATCTTTATCTGTTACCTTTTCAAAATGATCAATGACATCAAAATTGACATTTTTGGGAAGTATATCCTCGCCAATTCCTTCTGTGATATATGGATAAATTTCTTTCTCATCAAAAATACCGGTTTCGTGGTATTTCTTAAAAACCGATCCATAGGTATCGATTCCCCAGACTTTAATATTCGGATTTTGCTCTTTCAGGTATTTGCCGGTTCCGGAGATAGTTCCCCCTGTTCCAACCCCAACGACGAGATGAGTTACTTTCCCTTCGGTCTGCTCCCAGATTTCCGGGCCGGTAGACTCATAATGTGCCTGGCGATTTGAAAGATTATCGTACTGATTGCACCAGTAGGAGTTGGGAATTTCTTTGTTCAGGCGCTCTGCTACGGAGTAATACGAGCGGGGATCCTCTGGAGTAACGTTCGTTGGGCAGACAATCACCTCAGCCCCCAATGCCCGTAAAAGATCAATTTTTTCCTTGGATTGCTTATCACTGGTTGTAAAAATGCATTTATATCCTTTAACACAAGCTGCAATTGCCAATCCCATGCCGGTATTTCCGGAAGTACACTCAATGATCGTACCTCCAGGTTGAATATCACCTCTTGCCTCGGCATCTTCCAGCATTTTCAAAGCCATCCGGTCTTTGATAGAATGACCGGGATTGGTAGTTTCTACTTTGACCAGTACCCTTGCCGGAACTTCAGTGCAAACTTTATTAATTTGTACTAAAGGTGTATCTCCAATAGTTTCAAGAATATTCTTATAAATCATAATGACGTTTTAAAAGTACCGGTCGACCCCGGCCCTGGATTGATTTAAAATGGTATTTTAGTTTAACGAGCACAAAGGTATTTTGTTCTATTCGAAAAAACAGTAAAAAGGGAAAAAATTAAGATAAAAAAGGCAAGTACTCACTCACCTTTAAGACTTCTGTAGGCTTTGCCGGTTTGAAATACTCATCCCGCTATTATTTCGTATAGCTAACCTGTACATAAAACCGGGCATCCTTGGCACCTAGCATTTTGGCTGCAGTTGAAGAAACCACAACTACTATATTATCTTTGTAAACACTATCCGGCATGCGACCAACTACTTTGGCATAGACAGTACGATTTTTCATTGGATTCGTGACTGCAACGATAGAGTTTATAGGGGCATGACGATGTAAAGCATAAAGTTTAGAATCATCCTTGCGTTGCTTCTGCCAGAAGGCAACTCCTCTTTGAATATGCTCTTTCTGGCTCTCCAGATTTTGATTGTATTTTCGGCGGAGGGTATCATTTTTTTTCCAGATTGGATGGCCACGGTATTTGCGATTGGTCTCAGGGATACCTTCGAGGCTCATCCAGCCCAATTGTAAAACTTGTCCCGGCGATAGATTAAAAGAAGTAAGCTGATTTCTTTGCATAATGGTATCAATAGGCATTTGAAATACCCGTTTTGCAAGATTAAATACAGTGTCTCCTTTTTTAATACGATAACAAATCGGAATATACTTGTTTGGATTGAATCCCTCAATCTGGTAACGGATAATGGATTTATTTGGAATGGGGATTTTAATTGGCTGACCAGGAGCAAGCTCCTCTTCTTTTAATTCAGGATTGTAAAAATGCAATTCACCTACCGTAAGGCCGTAGAATTTGGAAAGTGAATACAAGGTCTGTTTGGGGGCAATAAAATGATGAAAAACCTTCTCCTGATAAGGGCCAATGGATAAAAAAATAGTATCATCTAGGGTAAGATAAGCGATACTATCACCCGTTACCTTAATACTGTCGTTGACAATAGTAGCCATTAGTAGGGTAGATTCAAGGACAAAGAAAGACAGGAGTATTGCTCTCTTCATAGTATTTGTTTGTTCAATTAAATCATCTCCAATTCGTACAAATTTAAGAAAAGACCATAAAAAAAAATGAAAATATGCGCGCATTTTGTTGAAGCTTTAATAAATTTGTTAATCACATATTAAAGCCCAAAGACGTACCGATGAAGACCTTAGCCATTATTCCTTCCAGATATGCTTCAACCCGTTTCCCCGGGAAACCACTCGTTGATATTGCGGGCAAATCCATGATTCAAAGAGTATACGAAAAAGCGACCTTGGCAAGTACGATCGACGAAGTAATTGTAGCTACTGATGATCAAAGAATTTATGATCATGTTAGTGACTTTGGTGGAAAAGTGATGATGACAGCAACCCGCCATCAAAGCGGAACGGAGCGTTGCGGTGAAGTTTCTGCTTTATTGAACTCTTTTGAAACGGTAGTCAATATTCAAGGCGATGAGCCCTTTATTCCCCCGGAAATGATTGATGAACTGGTATTCTCTTTTCAAAAACAATCCGGAAACAAAATCGCTACGCTGGTCAAACCCATTGAGGAAACCAGTATACTTTTTAATCCGAATGTGGTAAAAGTAGTTCTGGGTAAAAAAGGAAATGCACTTTATTTCAGCCGGCAACCTATTCCTTTTCAAAGAGGCGTTCTCGAAATAGATTGGTTAAACAACCACACTTATTACAAACATATCGGAATTTACGCTTTCCATAGAAAAACACTGGAGAATTTAGTGAAGCTACCCCTTAGTTCCCTGGAGCAAAGTGAGCAACTGGAACAATTGCGCTGGTTAGAGAACGGTTATTCAATTAGTGCGGGGATTACCCAATACGAATCAAGAGGTATTGATACTCCGGAAGACTTATCTAAAATTCAATCATGATATCCAAACGCTAAAGATTCATTTAGCAGTATTTTGTCCCTTCCAATGATACTTCGAAGTAATGAGCTTAAAACGGAATTCTGTGTTTTAGGGAGATTTTTTATTGCTCAACCGGGATTTTGTCAACCTGAGTTTTTTCATCATCGTAATTCCCTAATAACCTTACAGGGATTCCCCGCTGCAAAGGTATAATCAGGGATGTCTTTGGTCACTATACTGCCAGCACCAATCGTCACACCATTGCCGATGTTTATTCCCGGTAATATTATGGCTCCACCACCTAACCATACATCATTTCCAATCGATACAGGTTTTGCTCCTTCTAGCATGGTTTTTCTTTCATCCGGATCGAGCGGATGCGTAGCTGTATAGATTTGTACGGCAGGCCCGAACAGGGCATTGTCTCCGATCCTGACTTCCATCACATCGAGAATAACACAATTGAAATTGGCGTAGAAATTTTCGCCTACTTTGATATTATAGCCATAGTCACATTGAAAAACCGGCTCGATGTAAATATTCTCTCCGGTTTCTCCAAAAAGCTTTTTCAACATAGCCGTTCGAAAGGATAATTTGGAAGGACGACTGTGGTTAAAATCGTGGAGTAATTCTCTGGCTTCCAACCGTTCGTAATCCAGTTCCGGATCTGCTGCATTGTAAAGCATTCCGGAGAGCATTTTTTCCTTTTCTGTCATAGGTGTTTTTTCAAAGTGAAGCAATGCAATATAATAATTAGTTGTACTATCATGAAATCCTACTACGAAAATCGAGTATCGAAAATCGAATAACGAGCGACGAGTGACGTTCCGAATGATTATAAGACACTGGCATCAAAATACAATGGCAACAAATCTTTAGGAGAGTCGATCTGATAAACCGGTCCGGTTTCTCCTTGCAGGAAAACAAGATATTTTTGCTGGTGTTTTTCCTGGACTTCAATCATAAACTGGCGGCAGGTTCCACAGGGAGAGACGGGTTGCTCTAAAACCATACTGGGACTTTTGGCAGTGAGCGCGATGGCTTTAATCGCTGTATCAGGGTATAGAGCCGCTGCGGCTGAAAGCGCTACACGTTCCGCACATATACAAACCGGGTAGGCGGCATTTTCCTGATTGCTCCCCCCGATTATTTCACCATTTTCGAGTAGTATAGCTGCCCCAACTCTAAAATTGGAATAAGGAGCATAGGCATTCCCGACCTCTATATGCGCTTGCTTTAACAGTTTTTGATAAATATCCGGGAGCTTATTTTCGGAATCATAAACTAATACCTCAGTTTTTAGAATTTGTTTTTTCATTAGCTAAATTTAAACGCTCAATGGGTCTGACCCTTTACTGCAAATCCTTGTATCTGCCCTTTTATACTAAAAATAGACAAAATTGTTGGCTTTAAAATTCTGCCCTCATAACGATTTTTGAGACTTGGACAAATTTTGGCCTTTGGAAATATTCGTTCGGATTTACTTTATTCTAAAAATACAATAAATTTGCGCTTGCAAAATTAGGACACTGAAAATATGAAAAATATCCTTGTTATTGGTGCCGGTAGATCGGCTACAGCTTTAATCAATTATATTTTGAAACAAGCTCAGGAAAATGCCTGGTTCGTGACTGTAGCAGATGCAGATCCCGAACTCGCGGCACAAAAAGTAAATAATCATCCTTGTGGGAGAAGTACCTGGTTGGATGTAATGAAGGTTAATGACCGCAAAGACTTGATCGAAAGAGCTGATGTCGTGGTTTCGCTATTGCCTGCGCATTTGCATCTGGAAGTAGCGCATGATTGTATCCGGCTCAATAAGCATTTGATCACTGCTTCCTATGTTTCCAAGGAAATGTACCGATTGGGAGATGAAGCGCGCAACCGGGAGCTGATATTTATGGGAGAAATGGGACTGGATCCGGGGATTGACCATATGTCAGCAAAACAAAAAATTGATGAAATTATTGAAAAAGGGGGCAAATTGACCTCTTTTCGCTCATACACAGGTGGATTAATCGCTCCCGAGAGTGATGATAATCCCTGGCACTATAAATTTACCTGGAATCCACGCAACGTTGTGCTGGCAGGGCAGGGGACAGCACAGTACCTGGAAAATGGAAAGTATAAATACATTCCCTATAATCGCCTTTTCCGGCAATACCGCATCATTAAGGTAAAGGATATGGGAGAATTTGAGGTTTATGCAAATCGCGATTCACTGCTTTACCGGGATGTATACGGGCTTTCTGATATTCCGAATATCCTTCGTGGAACAATCCGCTATGCAGGCTTTTGCGATGCCTGGAATGCCTTGATTAAAATTGGCCTGACGGATGGTTCTTATCCAATCCTGGAATCCAAAGATTTGACCTACCACTCTCTGATGGAAGCCTACCTCGGTCCGAATGAAGGTACAGGGTCGGTGCGGGAACGCATAGCCGAGTTTTTAGGAGAAACGCCCTATTCTCCTGTAATGCGTAAACTGGATTGGCTGGGTTTATTTAGAAATAAACGCATTGGTATGGAGCGGGCAACGCCTGCTTTGATCCTTGAAAATCTCCTGCTTGATAAATGGAAACTCAAAGAAGATGATAAGGATATGATCATTATGCGCCATGAGTTTGAATATGAGCTGGAAGGTAAAAAGAAAGAACTTCACTCAACACTGGTACTCAAAGGGAGCAATTCGATCGATACCGCAATGGCGAAGTTGGTAGGTGTACCCATGGGGATATTTGCAAAACTGGTAATGCAAGGAAAAATAACGGCTAAAGGAGTAAATATTCCGGTGATGAAAGAAGTTTACGATCCGGTGCTGGAAGAGCTTAAGGAGCATGGTGTCATTTTCAAGGAGGAAGAATTCGACCTCTAAATATTCTTGATCAATTTTTCATCCTCAGGAAATAGATAAATGCACCTAAAGAGAGCAATCCGGATAACCACATCAAAGCAGAAGTTGTAATAGCGGCGCCTTCTATACCATATTTTTTGATCATAAAATAATTGCTGACCAGATTGAGGATCAGGATGATAATGGAAAAAAAAGCATTCACTTTGGGCCAGCCAATTGCCGAAAGTAAATTCCCCAAAGGCACTCGAAATAACAAAGCACCGGCTACACCTATGGAAAAGATATACATCAATTGAGCATGTCCCTGGTACTTTGCTCCGAATAGCTGCATCAGGAAGGGGGAAAAGAAGTAAAAAAACAGAACAATCCCGAAGCTTAGCAGGCTGAAAATTTTTAAATAATTGAAATAGTATTGGCCTATCGCTTTCTTATTGGTGCTGGACGTACTGGCCAGTTTTACGAAATCTGTGGTCAAGACAGCTATGGAAAGTCCGATTAAGCTGAACGGGATGATATTGGAAGCTTTATATTGAGCCAGTTGTTCCGGATCGCTGAGCAAGTTCCCGATCAAAAGCACATCAATTGCGAATAGTAATTGTGAGAGTACGCCTCCGGCACTGGTGTATAGGCCATAAGAGAACAATTCTTTGAACGAAAAATCAAAACCGTTTTCTACTTTTCCAATCAGTTTTTTTGATAAGCCTACAGGGCTCAGATTCAACTTTTTTAAATAAAACAATCCTAAAAACAAGGGAACAAAAATCATACTGAGTACATAGCCAAAACCGCCCATGAAGTAGCACATTCCTACATTGAAAATCAAAAGCAATACATTATTTTGAATGTCAATAATTGCAAATAAACGATTTCGATGAATCAGCCGGCAATAAACCTGAATCATTGAGAAAATAAATAGGCTGATTAACTGGAGGCTCATCAACAGCATATAGGGAATAGCTCCGGGGAGTTTTAGAGCGATAAGCGGGCTGCAAAGAATGAATAAAATGCTTAGAAGAACAGAATACTTTAAACCGATTTTAAAGGTCTTTTGGAAGAGTATTTTCTTGCTTATTTGTCCTCGCTGCAGTGCTCCGAAACGCAACAACCCCTGGTGTATACCTGCACCGGCAAAAGGGGCAAAGAAGGAAATGACCGTCAGACCAAAAGCAATCAAACCGAACTCGGATTTTTCCAGGATTCGAATCACAAGTACGGATACTATAAAATTAAGGGCCTTGGCCAGAAATACGGAAAGCATTACCACCAGGCCTTTTCGAGCAATAAAATTATTAATGAAATCCAGTGCTTTCAAACGCGAATATTTAAAAGTTCAACAGCGCCGAGTAAGGTCATTACTAAAGTTTTTTCAATTGCATTTCCGCTTTTAAATAAGAAATTAGCATCTTTCCATAGTTCAGGATCACCTTCCACTTTTGCGATTTCCTGATCAAAAACAGTCTGCATAAATCGCTGCATATCGGGATCATTTTCGTACCAGTATTGGTAGGGAGTCATATTTAATTGATGACCTTTACCCCGAATCCTGTACCATAAAGCTATTGCTTTTTTCGTATAAGGACTAATTTGCTGCTGCCAGCTATAACGAGGCCTCATTCCCGTTGTTTCCCAAACGAATTGAGTCATTTCAGGGTGATAGCGGTTAATCCATTTGATATAAATACTTTGCCGGTATTTATAATGTGCGGGTATTTGCAAGCAGATTTCCAGGAAATCCGGGTATAAAAAAGGGGAAACCAAATATTTGAATCGTTCCATAGCCCAGGCTCCGGAAGCAATAAAATTGAAAAAGCGCTGATGCAAATTAAAAATATCTTCTGAGCAATATTCCTTTCCCAGTTGCTCCATTGGTTTTTCAATTTTTGGGAAAAGTTTTTTAGAAATTAGCTTTGCGCGAAGATCGGGACTCCCGCTAATCGGGCGGCTAATATGCGTCCCAAGAATTCCATCGCCTAACAAGCCGGAATGGATGAGTCCGAATCCTGAAAGGTCTATCTTTTTTATTGAAAAATTGAAATGTGCCGAAGAAGGATAAAATATCTGGCCTTCGTAAATATTCATGTTTTCCTCATAATCGAAAACATATTTTCCACCGTCCAATGGAACAAAGTAGATTTCCTGTTTCAGTTTTTTGGCAATGGCTCTGGCAATTCGCTCATCCGCATAATTGCTTTGCGAAAAACACAAATTGCTTACTTCATACCCTTCTTTTGCGGCAAGGAATACATTCATCCGGGAGTCCAATCCTCCGCTTAAAGTGGCCAGATGACGGTGGCCATAAGCAATATCTTTTTGATATTCCAGCTTTAGAGCCAAGCGAAAAGTTGCTTCCAAATCATCAATAATTGCTTTTTCCGGCCTTTCCCGGATAGTGGTAGCATTATAATCGTAAAACTTGCTCAAGCGGAGCTGAGTGCCTTGTCCCCGAAGCATTTCGCCGCCATGCAGCCTGTATACACCGCGCATTAAACTCCTGTTTTTATACATCCCTCCATAAGTGAGTAAACTGTAGGCTGCTGTTTTATCGAGTTCAGGATGCTGACCTTTAGAAATGAGATATTTCGAGATTTGCTTTAAGGAAGAAGTAATAATGAAGCCTTTATCCGATTGATGATAGTATACTTTTTTGGTAGCGCAATGATTGGTAAAGTAAATGAGCTTTTCTGTTTGTTTTTCAAACAAGAATCCGCAATATACTCCGCATAAATGTTGAGCAATGTTTTCCTGATATTTTTTATAAAGGAAAAGGAATAAATCCTGCCATTGATCAATGACATAAGTTTTTTTTAACAGGTCGAGATTCAGTATAACTCCATCGATTCCGGCAATGAGCTCATCCGTTTCGAAAAAGAGTTTATCTTTCTCAAAGTTTTTATTCCGGTAATAATAAAATTGAAAACAGGTAGCGGAAGTTTTGGAAGTATAAACAAAGCCAGCCAGGTTATGCGCACTGGTATCCAGTGACTTCGAAATATTTTGCTTAACAATTACTTTAAAACCGAAGTGCATGTGATCTGGCTTTATTCTAGGGTAGATTGATAGACTTCGAGATATTGATCCGCCACACTTTGGTAGCTGTACCTGGCTTTGGCACTCCTGCTGATTTCTTGCGGATCATAGTCATCGAGGCGATCCAGAAGACTATTTAATTGTTTATACAAAGCTTCTTCGTCTTTCGCTTTGATCAATAGCCCATTCTTTGCATCAATCATCTCATTTACTCCCCCCACATCCGTTGCCAGCACTACCATTCCCGAGGCTTGTGCTTCTGAAATAACGCAAGGCAAATTCTCGTAATTGCTAAACAAAACGAAAATGTGGTGTTCCTGCATCATAGCAGCGATTGCCTCCAAAGGAATCTCTTCGTGGATTTCGACTAATTCTTTTTGAATGCCTAATTGGTCGATGTGCCGATGGTGCAAATCTCCGTATTTATTACCGGCTAAAGTAAGCTTAAAGTCCTGTCGTTCTTTTTGTAACCTTGCAGTGACTCGAAGAATGCCGATAACATTTTTATGCTGATCATTCAGTGTAGAAACATGCAGGATTTTTTTTATCGTAAAATCTCTTCTTTTACCCAGATGAAACAAATTCGTATCTACGACATTGGGAATGATTTTATAAGGTCCGGGAATCCCCATATTTTCGATAGCTTTTTTTAGATCGTAGGAAACCGGACAAATACAGGCTGCCCCTTTACCCGTTTTTATAATATAAAATTTTTCAAACCAGTTGAATGCATGTGGATTGATATCCAGAAAGGCGGTCCAATGCTCGGTAATTACAAAAGGTAAACTATATTTACGCTGTAGTTCCAAAGCGAAAATCCCGGCCGGGAAAAATACATTAAGATGTACCAGGTCGATCTTTTGGAATACTTCCAGCACTTTTTTAAAACCCAGGCGATGTGCTTTCAGATAGCGATTTATTTTTCGCAAAGGAAAATATTTACCCGTTTTTCCGAAATAAACAATCACTTCGAAAACGTTATTCCTCCATTGTGCATCGATTTCAAAACCTTTAATCCCAGGGATAGAGAATACATGTAAACAGGCAACATTGCAATTGAGCGAAACCGCTTCGGCATGCCTTTGGATGAAGTTGCCGTTTTGAGGTTCTACTCTGGTGGGATACCAGGAGGCCAAAAAAAGAATATTCAAGGAATGCCCGGGATTGATCATGCACCAAAGCTAGTGAATTCTGAGAAGTATGCAAAGGTGCCGGGCCCCTCTTCACCTTTTCCGCTTTATATGTAACTTCCGGATAAAAAATAAGTCAAATAAGCAATGGGGAATTAGGTCAAATTGAGCAAGTACCCTATTTTTGATACAAATTAATTGAAATTTAAAAATATGATATCCAAACGCTTTTCACCTGTAATAATGGCTTCGGCGCTTTTGCTGGCCACTATTTTGCTCCCAACCTGTGCCTATAATCCGGTCACGGGTAAAAAAGAGCTGAGTCTGATGTCCACTAAGCAGGAAATTGAAATGGGAAAAAGCTATGATCCTCAGGTCGTAGCCCAGTACGGGAAATATGAAAATGCTGAAATGCAGGCTTTTATTAATGAAAAAGGCAAGGAAATGGCTGCTATTTCGCACCGTCCCGAATTGCCTTACGAATTTAAAATACTGGATTCACCTATAGTAAATGCTTTTGCGGTACCCGGAGGATATGTTTATTTCACTCGCGGTATCATGGCCCATTTCAATAATGAAGCGGAGTTTGCCGGCGTACTCGGTCACGAGATCGGACATATCACTGCGCGTCACTCTGCCCGGCAATATTCCAAGCAGATTGTAGCCCAGGCTGTTTTTGTCGGTGGGGTAATTGCCTCTAAGGAATTTCGAAATTATGCGGATATAGCCCAAACGAGTATGGGCTTATTGTTTTTGAGGTTTAGTCGCTCCAACGAATCCGAGTCGGATAAATTGGGAGTAGAGTATTCTACTCGAATTGGTTACGATGCTAAAGAAATGGCTAATTTTTTCAATACCCTGAAGCGTATGCGCGGGGATGCGGAAGGACCACCTACCATGTTATCAACCCATCCTGACCCGGGTGATCGTTTTGTGAAAGTTGGTCAGATGGCTAAGAAATGGCAGGCCAAGGATCCCGGGAGAGATTATGCGATTAATCGCGAAAAATACCTCAAGATGATTGATGGCCTGATTTACGGAGAAGACCCGAGGCAGGGATATGTAGCTGATGGCAAGTTTTTTCATCCTGAACTTAAATTCGAATACCCGGTTCCGGATAACTGGCAGGTTGCCAACTCTCCTTCACAAGTACAGATGGGGCAGAAGGAAGGTAAGGCCCTGATGGTCCTGAGGCTGGCACAAGGACAAAACCTGGAGCAGGCCGCTCAGCAATTTGTTACCGATAATAAATTGAATTTGAATTCCTCCAAGAGAAAAAATGTCAATGGTTTTGATGCGATGCGCTTAGAAGCAGTGCAGCCCGCGCAATCTGATCAGAGCGGTAACCAGTCACCGGAGCTAAAAATCCTGTCCTATTTCTATCAGTATGATAATATTATTTATCAGATTTTTGGGGTGACGAAAAGTTCGGATTACTTTACCTTTTCCGGTACTTTTGAAAATACGATGAGAAACTTTAAGAAACTAACGGATCAATCCCGGATTAATGTCAAACCGGATCGGGTCAAAGTCATTAAAGTGACGAATTCGGGCACATTGCAAAATATTTTCCGTTCTTATAATATTCCTAATGAAAAAATGGAAGAAGTTGCCATTTTAAATAGCATGGAACTAACGGATAATATTCCTGCGGGGATGTTGATAAAAGTAATCGGGGAATAAATTTGTTGATCCGCCTTCTGTTTTCGGAACCAGAGGCGAATCGAAAGAGCGAAACTTAAGATGAAAACATACGATTTGATTATTGTGGGAGCAGGGCCAATTGGTTTGACTTGTGCGATTGAAGCAAAAAAAGCCGGACTGGATTACCTTGTTTTAGAAAAAGGAGTATTGGTCAATTCATTGTTTAACTTTCCGACCAATATGACTTTTTTCAGTACTTCTAATCTGCTGGAAATAGGAGCAGTTCCGTTTATTTCTCATGGTGACAAACCAACTCGCCGGGAGTCTTTGGAATATTTTAGAAGAGTGATGGAATCCTGGCAACTCAATATCAAGTTTTACGAAGAAGTAGAATGGATCGATCAGGATGATTCAAAATCTTATTTTGAGGTCATTACGCTAAAAGATACCTATTACAGTCGCAAAGTAATCCTCGCTACGGGCTTTTATGATAATTATCGCCCTTTGGATGTCCCCGGAGAACAGCTGCCTAAAGTAAAGCACTATTACGATGAGCCGCATAATTACGTGGGGCAAAAAATCATTATTGTTGGAGCGGGGAATTCTGCTTGTGATGTTGCACTGGAAACTTATTACAAAGGCGCGGAAGTCACTATGGTTATTCGCAAACCGGAAATCAAACCTTCCGTTAAATACTGGATTCGTCCGAATATATTGAATCGAATCAAAGAAGGAGCAATTAAAGCCTATTTTAATGCTAATGTGATTGAAATTCTGGAGGATGAGGTGATTATTGAAACAGAGGAAGGTGGCTTGACGATTCCAAATGATTTCGTACTGGCCATGACCGGTTATAAACCGGATTATGATTTTTTTGTTCGTTGCGGAATACAGTTTCAGGACGATGCATTTCGAACACCTGTACACAATTCCGAAACGCTGGAAACCAATATCCCCGGAATATATATGGCAGGAGTGAGTATTGCCGGAATGCAGACCAGTAAGCTTTTCATAGAGAATACCCGTATACACGCCGAGATTATTATTTCAGATATTAAAAAACAGATACAGGTTAGTACATGATCATCTATCAAAATGCTTCATTAACACTTTTTCAAAGTGGCCTGTATCAAACCAATTCGATTTTATTCCATAAATCAAATACGGCTTTATTGGTCGATCCTAACTGGTTGCCCAATGAAGTGCAGTTTATCAGAGATTATCTTACGGCACATCATGCTGATCAATCGCTTTATTTGCTGTTCACTCATTCTGATTATGATCATATCCTCGGTTATGGTTTATTTCCGGAAGCCAAAGTAATTGCTTCTCAGGCATTTCAGGAAAATATTCGCAAATCCGAAATATTAGAGGAAATTCGGGACTTTGATCAAAAGCATTATCTGCAAAGGGATTATACTTTAAGTTACCCCGAGGTAGATTTCTGCATTAGTACAGACGGGGAGCGATTGATATTGGATGATTTTAGTCTGAGTTTTTATCAAGCTCCCGGTCATACTGCGGATGGCTTGTTTACGATTATTGAAGGGGAAGGAATTTTCTTGGCAGGGGATTATTTGAGTGATCTGGAATTTCCCTTTGTGTATTATAGTAGTTCCGATTATTTGCAAACCCTAGACAAGATAGATTTGATTTTGCAAAAGCATCCGATACAGTTGCTGATACCCGGTCATGGAGCAATCGTAAAGAATGATTATAATGAAATTCTGAGTAGGAAGAATAGGGACAAGGCTTATCTGACAGAACTAATAAGCAGCATACAAAATGGGACGGATTTTTCTTTAGCTGACTGGTTGAAGCGATTTCCTTTTCCGCAAGGACTGAAAGATGAACATAAAAAGAATCAACAGCATATTATGATGGAGTTAGGTTATCAGTCAGGGGGGAATGACTGATAGGCTATGATTGATTTTACCGAAAGCAATTTTGGAATTAGGGGGAAGCCCAGAACAGGAGGGGGCTACTCTGAACTTATACGCCAAATGAAGTGGTTCGGGATTATAAACTCCCTAAACTACTACAGGGGATAATATTTTGGGGGGTGGAAACGAAGGTTTCTGGGGACTAGCCTGGAGGGAATGACCAAAGCCCGATATATTCGGAGTCGGTTTTGGGAGGATTTATAAATCTTAGGGCCCTCTGAGTTTGGGGGATAAATCTTGATCCTCAATCAGCGTATTGACCTCAATAAAATTTATACTAAATCGGTTTACGGAATTTCCAGAAGGAGTACGATACATAATGATTTACTTTTTATCAGGAATTGGGGATTCCTGTTGTTTATATTTTAATGGATGTTCTAAAAAGTAAATCTATGCTATAGTATGAAGGTTTATTTTGTGAAGTAAACAACTATAAAACTCTTTATTGGTTTTTTTATTGTATCGCCGAATTATTTTTTTTAAAAAATAGCATTATTCGAATCTTGAAAAACTAACAAACATGTCCTTGAAGGAAGATTTTTTAAAATATGTTGGACAGACAAGTTCTTTTCCTACTATGGTTCAGGTGGAAAAGGCCGAAGGCATATACCTGTATGACCAATCCGGTAAGCGTTATCTGGATGCTATTGCGGGAATTTGTGTGAGTGCTTTGGGGCATAATGACAAGCGTATTGTCAAAGCTATTCAAAAACAGGCGGCTCATTATCTTCATCCGATGGTTTATGGAGAATTTGTCCTTGCGCCTCAGGTGCTTTACGCTAAATTGCTGGTAGCGCATTTGCCCGAAAAACTCAATAATGTTTTTTACACAAATAGCGGATCAGAAGCTATTGAAGGTGCGATGAAACTGGCAAAACGATATACCGGGCGACATGAAATTATTTCCTGTAAAGGAGCTTATCACGGAAGCACCAATGGCGCAATGAGTCTGATGAGTGAGATGAAATACAAGACTGGTTATTATCCATTGATGCCCGGCATTCGTTATATGGATTTCAATGACATTGGGAGTTTGGAAAAAATCACAGAACAAACGGCTTGTGTGATTACCGAGCCCATTCAGGCTGCTCCGGGTGTGCGCATTGGAAGACCTGACTTCATCCGGGCATTACGCAAGCGATGTGATGAAACGGGCACTTTATTGATTTTTGACGAAATTCAGGTTGGTTTCGGCCGAACGGGAACACTCTTTGCTTTTGAGCAATATGGGATTGTTCCGGATGTATTACTGGTCGCTAAAGCATTTGGAGGAACGCTTCCTCTGGGAGGGCTTATTGCAGATCGGGCGATTTTGGAGGTATTGTCCAGGAATCCAATGCTGGGTTTTATATCCACTTTTGGAGGACATCCTCTTAGTTGTGCCGCCGGGATGGCAATGCTGGAAGGTATTCTGGAAGAGAAGCTGATTAGCCAGGTTGCTGAAAAATCCAAAAAACTTCAATCCATGCTGACACATCCCAGAATTAAAGCGATCAGAGCCGCAGGCTTGCTGATGGCGATTGATTTTGGAGAAGAAGCATTTGCGCTAAAAGTGCTGGAAACCTGTTTTGAAATGGGCTTCATTACAGACTTCTTTTTATTTAATGAAAAATGTATCCGAATTGCACCGCCGCTCAATATTAGTATGGAAGAGATTAGTGAATTGGGAAGTTTATTATTGACGATTATAGAACAGGCGGATGCGAAGAAGGATTCCGGAATAGCTTGATTGGGACATCTGGATTTTCTTCTACTTCACTAGTTACAAAATATCAAGCGTGACGATTAAACAGGCATATCAACAATTTTGTGATTCTATAGCCCGGGTTTACCCTGTCAGGGAAGCTTTGAGCATGGCGCGTATTGTATTTGAAGACGAATTTGGGATAAGCAATTTCGAAAAGGAAGGCGCATTTTCCAAGAATTCGGACCGGAGGTTAAAAGAGATTCAAAATCGTCTGGTAGGTCACGAACCCCTGCAATACATTTTGGGACAGGCTGATTTCTATGGCCTCAAATTCAATGTTAACCCCAGTGTGTTAATACCCCGGCCGGAGACAGAAGAACTGGTTTATTGGATTTTGGAAGAATTAAAGGCCAGTATTTACCAACCGTTGTACAGGGTACTCGATATTGGGACAGGTAGTGGCTGCATTGCTATAAGTTTAAAAAAAAACCGGCCGATCCTCGAAGTATCAGCTACTGATGTTAGTACAAAAGCTTTGGAAACGGCGGAGTCTAATAGCTTGAGGAATCTTGCTCCCATTCGCTTTTTTAATCACAATATCCTGATAAGTGAAAATTGGGATCAACTTGGGCAGTTCGATGTTATTGTCAGTAATCCTCCCTATATCCCGCCTTCCGAATTGAATATGATGCCTTTGAATGTAAAAGCCTTTGAGCCTTCTTTAGCCTTATTTGTTTCTGAAGCTGATCCTTTGATTTTTTATCGAAAGATTAGTCAGTTTGGAAGGCAACATCTCCGTGAAGGAGGAAAATTATTCTTTGAAACTAATGAATTTAATGCTCCGGCAGTAGTAGAAATAATGAATGAATTAGGCTATATCAATATAGAATTGCGGAAAGATTTGAATGGAAAGGACAGAATGATCAGGGGAGAGTGGATGCCGGCTTAGATTAACCACCAGCCTTTTTGGTTTTGCGATATCCTTTATCCAATAGTAGTTGTAGTACTTTATCCCGGTGATTTCCCTGTATAATAATTTCTCCATCTTTAACCGAACCACCAACGCCACATTTCGATTTTAGAAAACTTCCCAGCTCTTTCAGCGTATCATCCGAACCTTCGAACCCCGTAATCAGTGTTACCTCTTTCCCCTTGCGCTTTTTTCTGTCAAGGAAGATTCGGAGGTTCTGATCCTCGGGGGGAACATCAGCCTCCTCATCTCCCGCACCGTATGTATAATCGAAGTTTGGGTTAGAGGAGTAAACCACTCCGATACGGTTTTTTTTGGTCTTCTTCTTACTCATATTGGTTATTTTTACTAGGGTAATATTCTAGTATTGAAAATGTACTATGCTTAAACGGGAATTAATGGTTTGACACTAAACTATACCTGTCTAAGCCTTAAACTAATGCTTTGTTAAAGTCGCTTTCAAATGTGACATCCCTCCGGGATCTTTGCTATTTACCATCTGCAAAAGAGTCTTTTAAAGAGGTTTGAGTACCAACAAAGATAGATTTTTTAAAGAAAAATACAAATTGTCTTTTACCATGAAACCTTCCCCATCAATGTGTGCAGCACATTCCTCATGAGGGATAATTTCAACGGCTTTGGCACTATAATATTCTACTAAACGGCTTTTGTGAATACTGCCAAAAGGAAATCTGAAAATGGAAAGAAAATAACGCAGCTTTGGAGCATTTTTTATAATGACCACATCCAATAAACCGTCGTCTGCCTTGGCTAATGGGGCGATTTTCATATTATAACCAAACATGGTTGCATTAGCTACTTCGATACAAAGGCATTTGCGTTGAATTACCTGATCATCCAGCTTGATAGTATAGTTTTTCAGACGATATGCAAAAGTTTCCCTGATTGCTGTGAGCATATAACCGAAGAAACCTCTAAAGGTACTTTTTTTGGTTTTATAGGCTACCCAGGCATCGAATCCAAGGCCGGCGACATTGAAAAACGGGCGATCATTCAGCATGCCGGTATCCACTTTAACCACTGTAGCCTTATTCAGACTATTTATGGCTTTTCGAATATTTCGACTATAGCCAAAATAGGTTGCCAGGCCATTACCTGAACCCGCAGGAATGATTCCGAGTATTTTATTGGTTCCGACCATAGCCGAAGCAATTTCATTCACAGAGCCATCCCCTCCAACGGCAATAATAATATCGAAATCATCTTTGATCGACTGATGGGCAATAGCTGCTCCATGTCCGGGGGAGGTAGTATATTCTACCTGATACTCGAAAAGAGTATGATCAAGATGCTTTTTCAGCTGCTTTCGAAAATTCTTTTTATTTCCAATCCCCGCGAAAGGATTGACGATAAATTTTAATCGCTTTTTTTTAGTATCTCGCATGTATTTAACCATAACACGAGTGTATTGCTCTGTATTTAAAACAGAAGGTTAAACGTACGTTGTTTATATGGATAGCGGATAGGTAGATATATGAATGTTGAATTCGGTTTTTATCCTGCTATCTCTTTTTTTTGCTCTTTTTCTTTTTCCAGTTGTGGTTAAGCATACGAAGGATTAGAAAACCAAGTCCATCCATGCTATGTTCAGAATTCGAAAGTACAACCACACCGGTTTGGGTTTCTTTTACAAAACCAATATATGCCCTGTGACCATTTGTCGATCCGGAATGCAATATAACATTATAATACTTTTTAAGTTCTACAACATGCCAGCCTTTTGCAACTTTTGCATATTTATTTATTTCGGTTTCATAGACAGGTTGATGAATATTTTCAAAAATTTTGCTATACGATGCTTCCAAAGCACCCATATTAACCCTTAAGAACCTGACCAAATCCCTTATTGTCGTTTTGAGCCCTTCAGAGGCCGAAAAAGACTGAAACTTCAAGACCGGCATTTGATTTTTCCCAATGGAAAAGCCTGGAACGGGCATCTTACCCGATTTTTGATCTAAACGAATAAATGTTTCTTGCAAAGTCAGGGGCGTCAGAATCTTTTCCTTTAATATGGATTCGTAGTTTTTCCTGCTAACATTTTCAATTGCTATTTCCAGTAGAGCATAATTGAGGCTGGAATAAAAGTATTTTCGCTTTTCTTCGTCAGGGGTATAATTTTTATAGAAATTCAGTAAATCCTCTTTGGTATAATAAGCATAAGGATTATTAGGTTCTTTTTCCTTAATGCCAAATTCACTTGGCAGCTTTGGTAATCCGGCGCGGTGACAAACCAAATCTGCAATAGTAATGTGATTGAGAGATGCATTGCGATGGATGCTATCGAGATAACTGTTAAAAGGTTTATCGTATTCCAAAAGACCGTCCTGGACCAAAACTTCAATTAGGGAAGCAGTAAATACTTTGGTTAAACCTCCTATTTCGAATATAGTGCTATCCTCCAGTTTTTGTTTTTGAGCAAAAGAAGTATAGCCATAATGAAAGGTGAAAACCGAATCCTGATAGAGTAAAGCAATTGAAAAACCGGGAATTTCTTTTTGCAGGACATCTGTATCGTAATAAATGATCTTTTCAATTTCTTCCCGGATATCTTCCTTCATCTGTGCGCTCAGCATGCCGGTTAGCATTAATGAGAGCAATATTCCTGAGAATAATTTCCTTGCAAAGCTATAATACATACTTCTCCAATGTAAATTCACATACAAAGGTACGTATTCTTGTGATTAGTCGCGGAATTCCTGTTTGATGAACCTTATACTTCAAGCCTATTTAACTCTTATCCATCAACTTTTTTCCCTTTCAAACTATCAGCTATATTGTGATCCAGTGCGCGATGAGCCAGAGGGGTCGTATAGACATTCAATTCGTCCATCGTCTTATTAATCAAGTCCTTATTTTCTCCTTTTACTGCAGTTTTTAAGTGATCGACATATTCCAGGATGGTTTTGATTTCTTCTTCGCTGAGGATTTCCTTGTTTTGTTCCAGGAATTTATCAGAAGAAAGGATAATATTATTCGCTTCATTACGTGCTTCGAGCAATGCCCGGGTGTCCATATCCGACTGAGCATGTTCAATCGAATCGAGTAGCATCATAGCCATTTCTTCTTCGCTCAATCCATACTGCGAACGAATTTCGATCTTTTGCTCTACTCCGGAGCGTAACTCTTTGGCTTTTACAGTAAGAATACCGTCTGCATCGAGGATAAAATGAATCTCTATTTTGGGAATACCGGCGGGCATGGGAGGAATGCCCCGCAGGATAAACTCACCGAGTTTGCGATTATGCTGAACTAAGTCGCGCTCTCCCTGAAAAACGGAAACTTTCAAATTAGTTTGTCCATCTACAGAGGTTGTATATTGTCGGCCGGCTTTGGCGGGTACTTTCGAATTACGGGGAATGATCGTATCCATTAGGCCTCCAATAGTTTCAATTCCCAGGGATAGAGGCGTGATATCGAGGAGCAGTATATCTTTCTGGTTTCCGGCAAGTATATCTGCCTGTACTGCAGCGCCCAGGGCTACGACCTCATCGGGGTCGAGTTTATCATGTACTTCTTTCTGAAAAAAATCGCTGACTACTTTTTTGATCAGCGGAATCCGGGTAGAACCACCAACCATAATAACATGGTCGATATCTGCTGTAGAGAGGCCGGCATCTTTTAGTGCCTGTTTACAACAATCAATGGTTTGCTTAGCAATTGATAAAACCAGTTCGTTCAGTTTTTCGGGAGAAATTTGACAGTTGAAAAATTTTAATTTCCTTTTAAAGGAGTTTTGGCTAAGCGATACCATTTTTTTGGCCTCTTCGGCTAAAAGCCTCAGTTCCTGACTTAGGTTTTTATCATCGCTGAGTACACTGTCGTCCAGATTATTGATTTCTAACCAGTAATCAATAATAGCCCGGTCTATATCGTCGCCACCGAGGAAAGTATTTCCGTTGGTAGACAAAACTTCAAAGATCCCATCCTGAATCTGGAGAATGGAAATATCAAAAGTACCCCCACCGAGATCATACACTGCAATTTTCTGAGCCGCTTCCGGTGCAATGCCAATACCGTAAGCAAGGCTGGCCGCGGTAGGTTCATTGACGATCCTGAGTACATCAAGCCCCGCGAGCTTTCCGGCATCGCGCGTAGCCTGGCGCTGGGCATCATTGAAATAAGCGGGAACAGTAATCACTGCTTTACTCACCGGTTTTCCAATAGATTGCTCAATACGGTGTTTCAGAGCTTTTAGAATCATTCCGGACAATTCGATGGGAGAATAAAATTTGTCCTTAACCCGGATTTTTACGAGGCTATCCTGATCTTCATCGATAATCTTATAACCAAAATATTTTTCAAAAGACTCGATATCGTGATAAGATTTACCCATTAAGCGCTTGACGGAGTAAATTGTATTCTGGGGATCACTGACTAATTTTTCCTTTGCATCATCTCCGATCAGAACATCCGTTGCTGTAGAGAAATGAATAATGGATGGAACGAGTGTGTTTTTTCCATCTTTTCCCTTTACCGCTTTGGGATGACCATTTTCCATTACTGCGACCAGACTATTCGTTGTGCCCAGATCAATACCAATGATAAGGTCCGCTTCCTGAGCGACTTTACCTTCTTTTATGTTGATTGAGATTTTTGCCATATCAATTTCTGTTCCTAGGTTTTTCCATTTCGGTCGGCAAATATAATTACAAAATGTACCAAATATCCTATCAATACATAATAGATTGCCAAAGACTATTAGTTTAACTTTATAAAAGGAAGTTTGTTTAAATTATTTTACTTGACATAGGGCCTAAGGCCGATGAATTTTGATATTTAGTAAAGTTCTGTTACCTTGAAGCCCTGTCCTTGTGAAAATATTCCAAAATCAGAAAATTGAAACTTCAAAACTTTACCTTTTCCGTACAAGATGAAGAAACAGATTGACAATAAAGGGCTAAGGCTATTTATCATACTCGGTGGTTTTTTTGTGGCAAATGCTTTAGTAGCTGAGTTCATTGGAGTAAAAATATTTGCTTTAGAGAATACTTTGGGAACTGCCCCGTTTTTTGGAAATAACGAACCCTATATGTTTTCGGCCGGCACACTGCTTTGGCCGATTGTATTTATTATGACGGATTTGATTAACGAATACTACGGAATACGGGGCGTAAGATTGCTATCCTATCTGACAGCGGGACTGATTTCCTATGCTTTCATTATGATATACCTGGCGATCAGGATGTCACCGGCCGATTTCTGGATTACTCAGAATGAAGCTCAGGGAGTAAAAGACATGCAATTGGCTTTTGCGAGTGTATTTGGGCAGAGTAATTGGATAATAGTGGGGTCTTTAATTGCCTTTTTGATTGGACAATTGATTGATGCTCATGTGTTTTTTAGAGTCAGAAAATGGTTGGGCGAGCAAAAAGTATGGTTAAGAGCAACTTTATCTACGGTTGTATCACAGTTGTTTGACAGTTTTATAGTCTTGTATATCGCTTTTGTTTTGGGACCTGCGAAATGGGAACTGAGTCTATTCTTTGAGGTTGGTACCAACAATTATGTCTACAAACTGCTAATGGCAATCCTGCTTATTCCCTTACTTTATGCGATGCGTTATGGGATAGACCGGTTTCTTGGAGAAAAAATGGCAGGGAGGTTAAAGAAGGAAGCGATATTGATGGAATAAATTCCGGTTTGATTTCAAAATGGCGGTCAATCATTATTTTGAAATACTGTCTGCCAGCAAAAAAACATCCGGAGTCGAAGCTTATCCGGTAAAAACAGAATTTCTATTTGAAATGTTGTAGTTCTTTGTAGACTAAATCTACCGGTAAACCCATAATATTGGCATAGGTCCCTTCAATTTTACGGATTTTACACAGGCCGATCCATTCCTGAATACCGTAAGAACCAGCTTTGTCAAAAGGTTGATAGGTCTCTATATAGTATTCGATTTCTTCTTCGCTTAATTCGTCAAAATACACACTGGACAAACCCGAAAAACAGCGTTCTTGCTTCGATGATTTCAGACAAACACCAGTAATCACTTCGTGCTGATTTCCACTTAGACTTTTCAGGATACGGATGGCATCAGCTTTGTCCTTTGGTTTTTCAAAAATTTGATTCCCCAAAATAACGATGCTATCGGCAGTCAATAATACTTCATCATCCTGCAAAAAATGCATCGAGGCCCGGGCCTTTTTGCGTGCTAGAAACTCCGGCACTAGTCTGGGAGCTAAATCGGGAGGATAAACTTCTTCGACTTCTGTAGTCCTGATCTCGAATGTAAAACCAGCATCGTGCAAAAGCTGGCTTCTCCGGGGAGATTTTGAAGCCAAAATGATCTTAGGAAACTTCAATTTTTATCAGTTTAAAATTTGAAATAAAAACAAATAAAGCAAACCCAGAATCATCATTAGTTTTATTAACTGGCTTGTCCGATGATAATCTTCTTTTGTTTTTGCTTTTATAAGGGAACGCAAGGATACAAAATAGGGGAGTAGCAGCAAAATAAAACTCAGGAAGAAAATAATGCTTCCAAGTTGATTCCATTGACTTATAATCCAATAAAGGATACTGATCAATAAAAAGTTCGCAAAAACGTGGCTAATAAGCCTGGCTTTTTTAATACCGAACACAATGGGAATGGTTCGACAGTGATTATCTATATCCCCCTGGTAATCTTCTATATCTTTTATAATTTCTCGGTATACGGTCGAAAAAAATGCAAATACCATATAGAATAAAAACAGATTTCGCATTTGTACCCCCGAGGTTGAGCTTAGTGCAGCGAAGCCTTTTCGTTCGGCAAACCAGACAATTCCCGGAACAAAAGCGGAAAAAAATGCGATAACTACATTTCCACTCAATGGCGCTGCTTTCAGACTTTTTGAGTACCACCACAGTAGAAATACAGTAAAGGGATAAATGAGAAACAAATCCAATTGTTCGACATAATGGGCTAAATAGAAGGCTATCAGACCGCCAATAAAAATGATCAAAGCATAAAAGCGATAAGCTTTTTTTATGGAAAATGACTCTCCCAGAATCATGCGATCGGGTTTGTTTACCAAATCAATTTCGTAATCGGTAATATCATTGATCACATAGCCCGATGCTGCAATACACAGAGTGGTCAAAACCAGCAGGCTGAAATTAGGAAGATCGAGGATCGGAATGATATGATCTTCGGCAAACACATTTTGAATAAACCAGAAGAATAAAAACTGAGTGATAGCGACGATAATCAGATTGGGATAACGGATTAGTTGTAGCCAGCGCACACCTAAAAATTTGACTGATCAGGATAATTATCACCTTCTGCTTCCTGCAGGTTTGGCGTCCATTTTCCATGTAGTTTCAGCACTTTTTCGATCACATCCCGGACACAGCCTTTCCCTCCCGGAATGGGAGATTTGTACTGTGAGATTTGAACAATCTCCGGTGCAGCATCGGCTGGACAGGCTGGTAAAGCGACCCTCCGCATCACGGCATAATCCGGTAAATCATCTCCCATATAAAGAATGTTTTCGGGATTAATTTCGTAAGTGTCAATATATTCTTCGAAGACTTCCAGCTTATCTTCAACGCCTTTGTAGATGTCGATTATACCAAGAGCTTCCAGGCGCGCAACAACACCACTGGATTTACCACCCGTGATGATACATACACGATAGTTCGATTCTATCGCTTTTTTGAGTGCATAGCCGTCGCGAACATTCATTTTCCTGAGCAAACGACCATTCTCCAATACTATGATTTCACTATTGGTCAGAACACCGTCCACATCAAAAATGAAGGTATTAATTTTTCGAAATTGCTCTAGATAATTCATTGATCAGCCAGGCTGAAAAGCTTATTGGTTATCTCTCCATTCATAGACCCATTTGGCCTGAATCTGTTCAAGATGACCTTCGTTAGAATCTTCCCGTTTACCTTCAAAATTGGGAATTTCCAGAATCCAGTCCAGCAAATCTGTAAATCGAATTCGGTAAATTTTCCCTTCTGTAAATTCATCGCCAAATCGCTCGTACAGTTTGATTGCTATGTCTTCGTGATCAGGCCAGTTGATTGGAAAATCGTCTATTTCTTTAAAGCCCATATATTAGTTTTATGATTTTTATTGAAAGGGATGTTTTTAATGCTCGTGTCCGATTATTCTGGATTGATCGGGAATTTGTATTTCAATATCCGCATCTGCCTCCAAAATGACGCATTGGCAGCCCAGACGGCTTTCTAGTCTGGGATTAATAGCCCGGTCGATGAAATCTTCTTCTTTATCAGAGATTTCTTCTAATGCGTCTTCTCCTTTTTCGACATATACATGACAGGTTGAACAGGCGCAAACACCACCACAGTTATGATTCAGGTGGACATCATTATCCTCGGCGATTTCTAAAATGGAATATCCTTCTTCCGCATTTTCGACAATAACCGGCTGGATATTTTTGTCCTCAAAAGTAAATTTGACTCTAGCCATTAGATAGCTTCTAATTAGTTTTTTAATTTTTTTGCAAAAGTAGTTTTTATACTTTTTTAAAACAAGTTTAGCTGCTTTTAGTTTAGACTGATAAAAATATATGAATTGGAGGGCTGATGCTTTGCAGGGGATGTGATTAGTGGCAGGAAAGCATAATTTGTCGAGTGCTATTTAGCGCTTTTGCATTCCGGCATAGAGCAGGAGCTTGAACTCACCGGGTGTAATGGAAATAATGTTTGTGAAGCCGGAGCGTAAATCCGTTAGTGTGGTATTTTGATCATAGAGACGAATAACCTTGTTAGAAGGTTTTTTATTGATCTTTGCATTGTGCTTTTTCAAAAAGACACCAATAGGGACGGGAGTACTGTAGGGCACATAAAAAAGATGTATCCCCTCTTCGCTTTTCAATAAATCATAGACACCATGCCCTTCAATGCTGAACTGTTGTAATTTTTTATGATATTCATAGCTTAGGTCCAGTTCTTTTAGGAGATCGCCATAAATCTTTTTGAGGTATTTAATCTCCAGCTCTCCTTGTCCCTGAACGTATGATTTGAAGCTCAAAGTGAGTTTATCCGTTAGACCTTTTATAAAACTGCGGCTGGATATTTCCAGAAATGCCACATCTAAAAGATTACCTATAAATTCTGTTTGTAAACTGTCAAACTGTGCCGCAGAATATTGATAAGATTCGTTGACTTCTCTAAGTGCTTCTAACTGAAACAGACGATCTTTTACCTTGTAACGGGATAATTTGGAGTAGCCTGCATCATTGCGGATAATATTAGAGTTGGATTTTAGCCGGAGCGGTATCGCCGGACCTTCCTTGAAATAACGATCTTTGAAACCCAGTGATAAGGTTTTTAAATTTTGTTTAATGGAACTAATCCTTTCTTTGAAGTCATAATACTGCCAGTTTAGGTTTTCACCCGGATAATCTCCAATAACAATCATATCATTATCTGCCTCATTCATTCCACTTTCGAGATTATTGACTTTTCTTTCGACGCGTTCTACCCTCCGGATCAACTGATTGTAAAAACTTTTTCCATAGGATTCGTCCGGCAATTCCGGTAGCCAGCCCGGACTGATTTCTTCCGAAAACTCCAGCGGCAGAATAACCGGTGTCAGCCTTTCGTTTTTGAGTATAATTTCCAGAATAATCGGATTGTCACTTTTGGTGGAAATGAGTTGCTCCGCGGAAAGGGCAGTGAGGTCTTTTTCGATCTGACGTTTTAAAGCTCTTCCTCCCATCTTGGCATCATAACCCCGATGGGCAACCCATTCCAAGGCCTCTCTGGAAATATTTAAAATAGTGGTTCGCCTTACAAATCCATCCCGGCTTAGCAATTCACTAATTTGCAATTTGGCAATGTTGTGAATATGTCGCTTGGCCAGGGGATTAAAAATCACAATACGATCAATTCGATTGATAAACTCCGGACGAAAGAAGTTCTCTACCGCTTTTCGATAGATCGCTCCATCATTATTATTTTCTTTATCAAAACCCAGTTTTTGAGCAACGTCTGAGGCTCCGATATTGGAAGTCATTATAATAATGGTATTTGAGAAGTCAATGGTACGCCCGAGACTGTCCGTCAGTCGTCCATCATCCAAAACCTGAAGTAAAAGATCATGTACTTTAGGGTGGGCTTTTTCAATTTCATCCAGCAATAATACACCAAAAGGTCGATAGCGAACTTTTCCGGTGAGCTGGCCTTCCGGGTTGTAATAGTCACCGATCAGGCGGGCGGGGGCTCCTGCATCGATATATTCATTCATATCGAAACGCATCAGAGCATCAGCAGACCCCATCATATAATTGCAAAGCTCTTTGGCTGCCTGTGTTTTACCCACTCCGGTAGGGCCAATAAACAGAAAGGAGCTTATGGGTTTATCCGGATTATTAAGTTTGGCCTTGAGCAAGTGAATTACATCGGTCAATGCATCGGTAGCAGCTTCCTGACCTACCAGTCTGCTTGAAATACTGTTTCTAACTTCTTCCTGTTCAAAAATATGACCCGGATCAAAGATTTTTTCATTCAAACCACTGATAGACTCAAATTCCCCTTTTACTTCGGGGGCATCGATATATTGAAAGCGATATTTAGCTGCCAGTTGATTCATCATTTTCATAATGCTTCCCGGCAAGGCTTTTCGTTTAAGATAATTTCTTTGGAAATGGAAAACCTGATTAATGGCCTGAATGGTAAAAGTACAGCCTTGTTCTATCTCCAGTTGACGCCTTTGGCGCAGAACCATTCTGGCAGCCGTTTTCAGATCGGGTTCTTCCATTCGGATGACCTGAAAAAGATCGCTGAACCTTCTATCTTTTTCCTGCAATATTTTCCATTCAGCTGGAGTAGCGGTGAGGATTACCTGCAACTGGCGTTTTTCGAGATAAGGTCGGAGTACATCACTCATGGCAAGGTCATTCGAACCACTTTTCCCAATGCGAATGAGTGCTACAACATTAGTGAAAAGTAATTTATCCGAATCTCCCTTTTTCTTTTTGTGCATTGCAAAGTGAATAATCGATTCCAGTCTTTTTTCCCACCAACCGACGATGCTCATGCCTGCAATGATTCTCGTTGGATCAATCTGCCAGATTTTTGCAAAAAGTTCTTCTCTTTGATTTTTTTCTTCTTCTTTTGACTTTAAATACTGGAAAACAATTTCGTGGATGGTGGTCTCCTTACCAACGCCTTCCGCTCCAATAAGCACAATCGGCGTATTCTCTCTTTGGTAGATAATTTGGGAAAGCCGGTCTACCAGTGCTTCTCTGAAATAGGAGCGCTTGAGTTCTTCCGGATAGCGGTTATTCAGATTTTCGCCTACTTTTTCGATCTCCACAGCACCGTCAAAGTCTGTGGACTGCTGCATTCTTTGAAAAAAACCGGGTAACTCATCTGTTTCAAAAGCAAATTTGCCCGAACGGATATTTAAACTCAACTGAATATTAGTGATAAAACTTTTTCCATCAGAAAAATAATCTTCCGGAATAAAATCAGGAGCCAATTGATCTTTAAGCTTCCTGAAAAGTACTTCGATCACTTTAGCCGTATTTTTTTCCAGACTCAACTTTTTCTTTTTGCTTTTATCAATCAGAAAAAGGTGATTTTGAAAAGCGGGAAGCATTGCAAAGGTCTTGCCTTTAAGGTCGAAAGTGAGCACCGAAAAAAGACCATTTATACTGGTTTTTCCTATGGTAATACTGAGATTGAGCTGGTAGTGATCAATTTCCGGATTAAATAAATACCAAAGGATATAATCCAGGTTACTTCGATCTACCTGATAGTTGTTGAGATTACGTCTTATTTCTTTTTTGAAATTGGTAACGGCCTGTTCAAATCTTCTGGCATTGACCACAGGGTGGCTCAGGAACAGGGGGCGCAAAACAAAAGAAGATTGTTTATTGAGTCGCTCATTCTGGACCAGAACAGGGATATTGAAGTTGACAAAACTCATTATTTGAAAGGCAAGGCTGTTTTATAAAACGGACATGAAAGTAAGGAAAAATTTATAAACAAACCAGACCAAAAAGAAAGGGCAGGAGTACCCAGGATGTATTTGTCATACTTTTAAGATTTTGTATTCCGAACAAAATGGATTTGAGATTCTAAAAATCGCTAGGTTCTTATATTGATTTAAAATGCTTTCTCCGGAACTTTAAGCGGGTTTCTATCATTGGTAAAAAGGGGTATTTGGGCTTCTGAATCTCTTCAAGTCATAAAGGCTGTCATTTTTTGACAAATTCCTGAAAATAATATTGAAATAATGTAGCTAACTACTCAAAAAATACATATGTTTATGTACTTGTGTATAAAACTGATTTAAACATATTCTGGCTGTTTTAAAGCGAAATCACTGATTTTTAAATATTTTTTCAAGAAAAAAATACCGGATTGGCAAATAGTTTTTCACTCGGTATTTTTACAATTATTGAATTAAAATCAGTTTCGTCCTGAAAATCAGGCATTTACTTTCATTCTGATTCCGGAACATTAAATCAGTATTTTATACTAAAGTGTTGATCAGCTAAAACATAAAACCTGAAAATTTTCACAAATACCGTTACGAGATAGATTTAGTATAGAAATATGGCAGAGAGTTATAAATTTCCATCTACAAAAAACTATAAGTTCAGAGAACTTAAAGTATACGCTTCGACGGAGTGGTTGGCGGATAATAAGAAAAAATATCGTCAGGTTTTTGACCGGTATGAAACGACCTATGTTTATGCAGAATTATCTTTTTATAACAAGCTTTTCGATATTGATGACTGGGAGATTGATGTAGAGTTGAAATGTTATAGCCTAAAAAAAGGTCGTAAAGAGATTTGCAGTTTGAGCTTTGAAAATAGAAAAGTGAGCAAGTACGATGCTACGGTATATATACGAGAAGGTTGGGGCAATAAAAATGAAGGTCAATTCTGGAAAAAGGGAACCTATTACTGGGAAGCGTGGATTGAAGGTGAAAAAGTAGCTACCAAGTATTTTTATATTGAAGATGCCGGTAAGAATGCTGTTGAAGGTGAAAATGCTTACCTGGAGGTTCAATCTTTAAAACTTTATGAAGGTCCTTATGATGATGTCTCGGAAGATGATCGATCTTATTTCAGACAGTTTAGCAGCGAAGAGACCCGCTATATTTACGTTGAAATTTTATTAAAAAACCTCCACGTTACCAAGAGCTGGCAATGTGAACTTTTTACGAAGTTTTATAATGATGCTCGTGAGTTGAAAGGCCAGGTAGTCCGCTTACAGCGGGTTGAAAAGCGTGAGGACATGATCAAAATTACAGCCGGATGGGGTTCTAATGTGAAAGGCTCCTGGCGCAAGGATCGCTATACTGCGGAGCTGATTTTCATGGACAGGCTGCTTGCAGTGATTCCTTTTCAGGTTTCAGATGATTTTGAAGAGGGAATTACTCCCGTTTTACTACCCGATCGCCATTCTCCTATCGTACTTAGTCCCGAAACGGATATCCATCAGACCTTCGAAGATGTTATGGCCCGGCTTGATGCCTTGATTGGCCTGAAACAGATCAAGCAGAAAGTACGCGATCATGCGCGTTATATTCAGTTTTTGCAATTGAGAAAAGAAAAGGGCTTCGAGGAAAAAGACGAGATCAATGTCCACTCGGTATTTATTGGAAACCCCGGCACCGGGAAAACGACAGTTGCGGGCATGATGGGGCTTTTGTATAAGAAAATGGGTCTGCTTTCCAAAGGGCATGTCCACGAAGTGGATCGGGTTGATCTGGTAGGAGAGTATATTGGTCAGACTGCTCCCAAGGTAAAAGAGGCTATTGAAAAGGCAAGAGGCGGCGTACTTTTTATTGATGAGGCTTATTCTCTTGCACGCAGCAATGATGATAGCAAAGATTTTGGTCGTGAAGTAATCGAAATATTGGTCAAGGAGATGTCCAATGGAGAAGGCGATCTCGCCGTAATCGTTGCGGGATATCCCAAAGAGATGAAGCATTTCCTTGATTCTAATCCCGGCTTAAAATCCCGGTTCAAATTAAATTTCGAGTTTTCTGATTACTTGCCCCAGGAGCTTTCCAAAATTGCCGGCTATGCTTGTGAAGAAAAGCGGGTCGCTCTGACCGCCGAAGCTTCCCGGAAAATTGATGATATTATTATTAATGCCTATAGAAGCCGTGACCGGAGCTTTGGTAATGCTCGTTTTGTTTATGATATCATCGAGGAAGCTAAAATTAATCTTGGCTTGCGGACTATGTCCAATGAAAACCCCAGAGCGCTCAGCAGGGAAGCTATTTCGACCATAAATTATGAGGATGTAGAAAAGATAGCCTACAAACCCAAACGCGAATTACCGGATATCCCCGTTGATATTGCTTTACTTGATATTGCTTTGGGAGAATTAAATGCCCTGATCGGCATGAAAAATATCAAAAAGCAAATCAATGAAATGGTTAACTTGGTGAAATTTTATCGGGAAACCAATAAAGATGTGCTCAACAGTTTTTTCCTCCATACGGTTTTTGTTGGAAATCCCGGCACGGGTAAGACAACCGTAGCACGCATTTTAACCAAAATATACAAGGCATTGGGAATTTTGGAAAGGGGACATATGGTGGAAACGGACCGGCAGGGATTAGTTGCCGGATTTGTTGGACAGACAGCCATTAAAACTGCCGAAAAGATCGAAGAAGCAATGGGCGGAGTCTTATTTATCGATGAGGCTTATGCACTGACTCAAAGTCCGGGAAGCGCACATGGTGATTTTGGTGGAGAAGTCGTTCAAACATTATTGAAACGAATGGAAGACCTGCGCGGTCAGTTTTTCGTTTTTGTAGCAGGTTATCCGGACAATATGGAAACCTTCCTCAAAGCTAATCCCGGATTGAACAGCCGCTTTGATAAAGTGCTGAAATTCGAAGATTATAAACCGGTCGAATTAAGTGAAATTGCGCTGTATATGATCCATCAAAAAGGGATGCAAATCGACGAAGCGGCGAAAGAATTCTTATTGGATTATATGCATTTTATTTATGAATACCGCGATAAATACTTTGGCAATGCCCGTACCGTAAGAAGTATTGTCAATGATGCCATTAAGAACCACAACTTGCGGATGGCTTCCTTATCCAAAACACTGCGCAAGAAACTGGATGAAGATACGATTACCATAGAGGATTTAAAATCGTTTACGAAAGATAAAGAAAGCTCTATTTTTACCAAGAAATCTATTGGTTTCCGAAAGCAATCGTAGAGTAATTATTTTCTATCATACCTGTTGTTGGCAACTCATTAAAACGCTGGTAGATAATCCACAAAATCAGTTAATGCTTTGATTTTGTGTGATTTGTTTTATAGTGATACTTGTATCCTAAACTGCCAGGATGTATTTACATTTAGACAATCCTATTTTTTAAATTCAAAAATCGAAATGATGAACAAATTTCTACCAATTGCAATTACATTATTTTTTTTCTCATTTGCAGGACACAGCCAGCATGCCGTGAATGCTCTTAGTTTAGGGACAATCAATTATGTAGAAGTCCCGGATAATTCCGATGGTACTTTGGATATCAATAATGGCTTTACTTTCGAAGCCTGGATATTGACCGGAGATGCTCAATTCAACCAAAAAGTAGGCGGAAAAATAGGGGGTGATTTTGCAAATGGATTTATTTTCGGTATTCAGGATGGTGAGGTCAATTTTGAGGTATTCGATACGGATAATAATCAAACTGTATTACAAACCGGAGTTGTGCCGGATACTACCTGGACGCATGTAGCCGGAACTTATGAAGTAGGGGGGATGCTTACCATTTACGTGAATGGAATCAGTGCCGGAGCAACTGCTGCCAGTTCAGGTGATCATACTTTTAATGAAAACCCTTTTAGAATCGGAATTGCGCCCTGGGATGTAAATGCCTTAGGCTTTTTCGGTTTGATCGATGAATTAAGATATTGGAACGAGGTACTTGACGAATCGGTGATCAGAGATTGGATGCACAAGGATGTGGATTCCAATCATCCGAATATTGACAATCTGGGGATTTACCATAAATACGATGAAGCAAGCGGCGAAATTGCTGGTGATCTGAGTGGAAATAATAATGATGGAATGCTGATTGGAGGGACCTGGGAAATGAGCATTGTTCCATTCAAAGGTATTTTCGATTTATTTGAAAATGCAGTAAGGGGCGTCTGGCCGGGGCAAACTCAAGCCAGCTCTGATATTATGACATTGACGGGGACCGCACTGGAAGGGGACCAATCTATCGTATTTGCACATTCTTCGGATAATAACGACTTTTCTACGGATGTCCCTGGTCTGTACACTAAAAGACTTTCCAGAATATGGAGAGGGACTACTCAGGGAACATTTGTTCCCATTCTTACCGCACAATTTGATTTGACCGGAATTGATTTAACCGGAATAATTGATTATGCTTTACTGATAAGTGATACACCTGAATTTGCAAATGCTTCTCACGTTACCGGGACTTTGGATGGAACAACAGTCAGCATTCCCGAAGAGCTTTATTCCGACGGATCATACTATACGCTGGGTTTTCTCGAAGAAGGTGTGAGTGTGGATGAATTATACGATTCGGCAAATGATTTCAGGATCGAGCCAAACCCTAGTCAGGGACAAATTCGCGTAACTTTGGAAAATGAGACCTTCATTACATTAAACATGAGTGTAATGGATTTGAAAGGCCAGGTGGTTTTTCAACAACAGCTGGAAGCTAATCAGGGTACACACATTCAGCCCTTCGATTTTAGCCAATTCGCTAAAGGTATGTATTTAATCCAGTTGACCGATTCTAATCGCTCAAGTACCAGAAAATTTATTATTCATTAAATTAATTCATTAACCGGCTATTCGCTATTTGACTTCCAGATAGCGAATAGCTGATTATTATACCCCTCCACAAATTTTCCTACCTTTTTGGCAAAGTATTTGTATTAGTAAAAATGAACATATTTAATTTTTATCTTTAACAAATTATAGTCCCATCTTTTAATATAAGCTATTAGAATCCCATGAATTGAATTTTACTATTGAAGTTGTTTAAAATTAATTGGTGTCTGGATATCAACTGGTATATATTACCTGCCTGTTGCGTATCATTATGTTAATTTTCTAATTGCGACTTCATTGACATTCAATTTTTTTAATTCCAATTAGTCATAAAATACCGGCTAATTTCTAAAATCGATTAAAGATGAGGATCGAGTCGCTTGTGAGTTATAAGTACTACTTCCGGTTTATTCAGGAAGAGTCTTTATACCCCAAACCCTTTAGTCTATTAGTTATACTACTAATCCCCATATTTATAGTTTTTTGTCTATCCGGCTGGGATTTAGGATTTCTACTATTTGTCACTTTTGGTTATTGCTGTGTGGCAATTGGTTTCTATCTGGCCTATAAATCTAATTGGATTAGTTTTAATACCGCCCGTCAGCGCATTTTCCAGAATATTATCCTTAACGATTCAAAAGATGTGGTTTTGTTAAGAAGTAAAACAGATAAGCATATCACCTATGCAAATCCGGCTTTTTATAAACTTTTTAACCTTGATGATCAGGAAGAGCGAAAATACTGGTTTTACGAATTCATTGATGCGGAAGATTTGCATTGGTTTAACCCTAAAAAGAATCGCTTTCGGATTAAAAATATATCGGGCAATCATCCCATAATTAAGATCAAAAGAGCAGATGGTATCATTGGCCGTATGGAGTTGGAGGTACGCGAAGTTGAAAACGGTGATTTTTTCATATATACGCTCAAAGACAAAACAGAGCAAATACTTAGGGAACAGGCTAATCGGCAATTGATCAGAGATTTATTGCAGCGTCGAAACAGAGTGCAGCGAAAGAAAAATTTAAGTAATATAGAAAGCCTATCGCTTAAAATATAGGATGCCAGGCATCCGCAAAGCGTGTTTTCTCATACGTTGGTAGCCGGCATAAAGATATTCAGTATGCATCCCCCCGGCTGTCAACTTTATGAGATAAAGCCCATGCGCCAGGGTTTCCACCACCAGGGAACTAATTTGAAGTGCTGCTTTTCTTTGAATTCAGAACGGAAAAAAAGCAGGCCCATATCAAAAAGATCAATTGAAAGACGTACTCGTTGATCCTGCTTAAGCTGCTCCCAGGTTTCCATCATTTCCTCTGACCAGTAAATATCGTCAAAAATAAAAATCGAACTTTCGTGGGCATATTTCATAGCCTTTTCAAAATATGCCAGGGTGGGCGCTTTTCGATGATTACCATCAAAAAATATAAGATCAGCCGATCCCAGTGATTGTAATGCTTCTTCCAGACTCTTTTCGAAATCTCCAACCCGGATTTCTATTTTTTTCAATTTTAAAGTTTTGAAAAGTTTTTTTGCCTCTTCTGCAATATTCGGACAACCTTCCATGGTGATCAAACGCGCACGGGTATCGGCACTGTGCAAATAAGCAGCGGAGATGCCAAGGGAGGTGCCCATTTCAAGAATTCGTTGTGCCTGGTAATGATGGCATAATTTAAAAAGTATCCGGCAAAAACGGGGACTGGAAAGGGCACTTTTGGCTATTTGACGGAGGCTTCTTTGCTTTTGTTTAGAATATTTTGACCCCGCGCCCAGGTCGGTGACTTCTATTTTTTTATGATTTTTCAATAAAAACTTTCTATGGGTTTCTATGCTGTGATAAGCATAAAAAAGCCGGGTATCTTCGAGTACATTTTTTACAAAATCGAAAACAAAAGGCGAGTGCACGGTATATCGGGTATCCGCAGTGAAATAAAAATTGATAAACCTGAAAACAATACGCCACATGTATTTGGGTTTTCGGCAAAGGTAGGTTTATTCGAAAAAAATGCAAATGTTCTTTTAATTTTCGACCCTTAACTTTCGAAAACAGAATTTAACCTAGACTTAACAATTTTAGCATCAAACTTTTGAGCTATACTAATGTCAAAAAAAATATCGTTAAAAGCCAAACACCTGCAAATATGCTCAGATTCCTGTTATCATTTAGCTTGATCCTGATTTTCCAGACACTTAATGCTCAGCGTTACCGGACGGCTGCGGGAGTCAGACTCGGAACCGGATTCGGACTTTCAGTTCAGCAAAGGCTGTTTAAACAATCTACGCTGGAAGGGATTTTCCAGGTGCCACTTAGAACTACCGATGATACCAAGCTGACTTTATTATACGAAGAGCACAGGAAGTTAATTGGTAAACGTTTCAATTTTTACTACGGAGCGGGTATACATAGAGGTTGGGCTGCCAGTAAAGATGACCCTGATCCCTCCGGGATAAGCCTGATTGCAGGAGTTGAAATGTCCCTGGACCGTTTAAACCTTTCTCTGGATTACAAGCCTTCCTTGAATACCTTTAGTGGGGTTCGTTTTTTTGAAAGCCAAAGTGCATTGACCCTGCGTTACATTATCCTTAAACAAAAGAAAAAGAAGTTTAACTGGAAATTTTGGAAAAAGAAAAAGGGATAATGAACTCAAGAGCTTATTTGAATTTATGTACAATATTCATAATGCTCTGATATTCGTAACCCGGACTTTCTTGCTGTTCATCTACAGTGGCTTTCATCACCATATAATAATCTGATTCCTGATTTTTGATAATGTAGAAATACTCTCCCATACCTGCCCACCAACCTCCGCAGGCATCCACGGCAGCATCCGGGATTTGATATTGTTGATAGTCGCCGGCCTGGATTGGCTGGCAACCAATAGCTTCGGTCACCTCGATAATCTTTCCGTCCATATTTAATGAAATGGTACTTCTCGGTGTTTCGGCTTCCCCTGTAAAATAATCAATAACGAAGCTGGGAGGGCTACCTTGCTTTTGATTGGTTTCCTTTGGAGTTGCTTCCTTTTCGGCAGCACTTTCCTCCGTTGTTGACTTTTCAGTATGCTGTTCTGTCACAGACTGTTGGCAGGTGATAAAGCAAAGTGCAAAGAAAAAGAGGAATATTTTGTATTTCATTTTCAGAATAATCAGATTAAATAATTGGCTTTAAACTTGAGCATAGATTTAAGTGGTATCCTTTGGATGGTCAATGCCTTCCTGTTGGCCAGCAAAGGGGAATTCCAAATTCGATCAACAGTTAGCTGAATGATATGGCCAAAGATAGAACCGGAAATTTGCATTTTATCATCGAAAACGATTTCTAAATATACCAAAAATATAATAGCCCGGTAATTTTTGGACGTAGAGTCTCGTGGTCTCGGTGCAGGGGGGCGATTAGCCACAACTTATGTTGACTTTTAATAGCCAACACCATTATGAGGCATTATTTTCAAAATTTAGTATAAAGACAGTGCCGTTTTACAAACCCGCTGTTTTAAAGTATTAACAATAAAATTACTGATAAAGTACTGAATTCAGAGGCTTCGATCCTCTAGATTCTCGAAAATGGACTTTAAGATAAACTCAATTAGTAAACATTTGACAAAAAGTAAGCTTATTGATAAATTCCACGATTGGATATGTTATATTTATGTGCTTTTTAATTTCAAAAAATCCTGTTGTATGCAAAACATTTACAAGTACAAATCGATCTGGACAGTATTCTGTGTTTTATTTTGCGCCACTACCATTTCAGCGCAAATTTCATTTACAAATTCGAATCATTTATTGCAATCAACTGATTGGCATAGTGGGGTAGCTATAGGTGTCGTGGATATGGACGGTGACGGATTGGACGATATTCTAAGATTGAACGATGGAAGGATTCTAACAATTGAATATCAGGTTCAGGGTGGTATGTTCACTCCATTTACCTACGATACGATCAGTGGACAAAGCCAGTGGACCATGGCGGCGGCGGATATTAATAATAACGGTTATAATGATGTGATCGCCGGTGATTATAACACGACAAAAATTATTCTAAGTGGGGCGGATGGTGCATCTTTTAGTCATAGCTTGCTTCCCGGGCCAGACTTTTTTGCTCAGGGCTCCAATTTTGCCGATATTAACAATGATGGCCTTTTGGATATTTTCGTTTGTAATGATGATGCAGAAAGTAGAATTTGGGTGAATAACGGAGATAATACCTTTTCTGAAGCCGATTATATGATCGATATGGCTACTACACCTCCATCTGATAATTCAGGAAATTATGGTAGTATCTGGACCGATTTTGATAATGATGGAGATTTGGACCTCTATATTGCAAAATGCCGCCAGGGGGTACAAAGCAGCTCGGATCCTCGCCGAATTAATGCCCTTTTTGTAAATGATGGCAATAATAATTATACAGAACAAGCTGGAGATTATGGTTTGAAAATTGGCTGGCAATCCTGGACTGCCGATTTTAATGATTTTGATAATGATGGAGATTTAGATGCTTTTATTACGAATCATGATTTCGCGAATATGTTGATGGAAAATGATGGATTTGGACACTTTAAAGATATTTCAACCGGACAAGACATTGGAATTGAATCCACCAGTTTTCCTGTTCAGGGTGTAATGAGAGATTTTGACAATGATGGATTTATGGATATTCTGGTTGCTGGTGACAAGCATCATTTATACCATAATAATGGTGACGGAACTTTTACGGAAATACTGGGACTGTTTGATGATAATGATATTGAATCTTATGCTTTGGGGGATTTAAACCATGATGGATTCGTAGATATCTATGCTGGTTATGCACATATTTATACTACTCCTTCTGATATCGAGGATGTGATCTGGCTGAATGATGGAAATGATAATAACTGGTTTGGAGTGAATCTACAGGGTGTGGAAACTAACCGGAATGGGATAGGGGCAAGAATAGAAATTTATGGAGATTGGGGGATTCAGATCAGAGAAGTAAGAGCTGGAGAGAGTTATGGAATTATGAATTCCCTGAAACAAAACTTTGGATTAGGGCAGGCGACTTCCATTGATAAAGTAGTGGTAAAATGGCCCTCTGGTATCATTAATGTAGTTGACAATCCGGATATCAATCAGTATTTAAACATAATAGAGTCTGAATGTGAGCCGTTTTCTGTAGATATCGCTGCTGATGGCCCAACAGTTATTTGCTCCGGTACTACTACAGTCGATTTGGTTGCACCTGCCGGATATAATTACATCTGGAGTACTGGTGAAACCAGCCAGACTATTACAGTGGGCAATGCTGGAAATTATAATGTAGTTGTGGAAAATATGACAACTGGCTGTTATGGTCTTTCACAAAGTATTGCAGTTATCGTAGATCCGGATGAAACGCCTACTGTTGAAATAGAGGGTGATCTGGAGTTTTGTCTGGGGGAGACTGTTACGCTGACTTCCTCAATGGCAGATGCTTACACCTGGTCTAATGATGAGACTACACAAAGTATCGAAGTGACAAGTTCCGGAACGTACTCTGTAACAACGCAGGGGACTTGCGATGAATTTACCTCTTCTTCCGTAGAAGTTTTTGTATACCAATCTGATGTTCCTGTAGCAGAAGATGTGGTGCTTAATACTCCCGGACCAGCTACCTTGACCGCGGAAGGATCTAATCCGCAGTGGTATGATGCTGAAACCGGTGGAAACTTCCTGGGAGAAGGGCTTGCACTTAACTTGCCATTAGTGGAGGAATCCACGACTTATTGGGTATCCGATATTGATGTATTTCAGGAAGATTTGGAGAATACCGGAATGCTTAGTCATCAGGGGAACGATTATAGTGGAGCGGCCTGGAATGGTGGAATTATATTTAATGCCTTCGAGGACTTTACAATTGATTCCGTATTGGTTTATACGGATACCGAAGCAGAGCGTTTAATCGAATTATTCAATGACAATGGTGATTTGATCGAGTCTTTATTGATTAATATTCCTGCTACCGGAGATGAGGGAATGAATATCGGGCTTGATTTCGACGTACCTGCCGGGTTTAATTATGTTTTAACTACTGATGTTGAGCAGAATAATCTGGAACTCGGAACCAATACTCCGCGGTTGAAAAGAGCAGATCAAGGTGTTAATTATCTGGAGTATTTTATTGACGATATAGTGGATATTACCGGTGCATCCATCGGCGGAAGTGAGCGATACTATTATTTTTTCGACTGGCAAGTGAGCGTTGCTCCTGTATCATGCGAAACAGATCGAGTACCAGTTGAAGTTAGCATCCTCGTTTCTACCAATGATTTGAATAATAGTAATGAAATCAAGTTGTTCCCTAATCCAAGTTCGGGAGAGGTAAATCTTAGACTGGATTTCGAACAGCCTACGGAGCTTGACTTACATTTGATGGATTTATCCGGAAAAGTGGTATACGTAGAAAATATGGGGACTATAAATGGGCTGGTGAGTCATAACCTGGATTTCAAACACTTGGCGAAAGGCATTTACATTGTTCAGTTGGTGACTCCGAATGATACGTATTTTGGAAAAATTTCTATCAAATAAAAATCAAATAAAATTTTGGGCATCAGGTTTTTAAAATTACCTGATGCCCAAAACAATATTATTCAATCGGCACTCCATTCTCATCGGTGGTCAGCACTTCACTCATATAGTTGAAAAATGGCCGCATCGCTTTAAAAGATTTAGACACCTCATTGACAAAGCCCTCGGAAATTACCTGTTTATCTGTGAAGGGGGTATTTACCAGAAATTGTTTATAGCGTAAAAGGTCGATTGCTTTATGATCCCTGGGGTAACCTTTGGGAGCAGTCTTGACCTGTTCACCGCCAAGGGTATCAAAATTCTTTTTAAAAGCAGTACTGTTTATTATTTTTCGTAAAGGTTTATCATCCGCAGCGATTTCTTGCCTGATGCGCTTCAAATCAGCCGAATTGGGGTTCCAGAATCCTCCGCCAACAAAGTTGTTTCCAGGTTCGATATGTAAGTAATAACCACCGCGCAGCCATTTTGTCGCCCTTTTTAAATAAACACCAAAATGGTTTTTATATGGAGATTTATTTTTTGAGAAACGTACATCTCTGTATATTCTGAAAAGCTTTATAGCTTCAATCTCATCGTGCATACTCATTTTATTGAGTAGTTCCTGATTAAAAGCTTTCATTTCGTTTTGGGCTTCTACAAAGCGCGGTTTGTTTTCCGTAAACCAGTCGCGATGATTATTTTCTCTTAATTCTTCTAAAAATTTAAGGGTAGATTTTGATATAGAGCTAAGCGCCATAGTTTTACAAAATAGATGTTAAAAAATATTAATTACAGGATAAGTGCTGTTTAAGATAAGCATTTCCGGTATTAAAAGAACTACGGAAGTACCAACACTTAAAAGATAAAGAAGTTTACCAGCTGCGGAAGCTTCTGCTAAAAGACAATAATTAGCATTTTCAATCTACAAGAGAAGATTTTGGTATAAAGAAGAATTCATTACAAGCTCTTCGTCATAAACTGGAATTAATCGTTCCAACGTATTTTCCAGACAATTCCTTTCCAGCTTACTAAAACATTTTCTACAGTCGCAGCATTTTTACCGTTTTAGTAATTGCTTCCGACCGGGTTTTGACCTCAATAATGTAAATGCCCTGATTCTCAGGAAGTTCAAAACGAGAAGCCGGTGAATTGATGGTTTTCAATAATTGTCCCTGAATATTGAAAATTTTAATTTGCTGAATTTCATCAGGGCTGGATAGATAAACCCAGCCATCCGAGCTTGGATTGGGGGATAGTCCGAGTGCTACCGGGCTAACTTCCTGAACAGCTGTAGATTCTATTAATAAGTCATTAATGTTGGCCACATCAATTAGCACAGCCGATTTATCCGCCTGATCGTACATTTCCCGGAATATTTCAATTTCCAGAGTAGTTTCACCAAACATCTCGGCCATCCATTTTGGAGGTAATGATTGATACCATACTTTGGCGCGGATGTCGAGCAAACCGCTATAATTTTGTAAAGGAACATGATAATAGACGATATCTGCCCCGGTACCTTGCTCCCCGCTTTCATTCCGGTTAAAATCCGGATCGGTTTCAGCATTTCCAACGATTAATGTAGTATCGTATACCTCGTGCTCAGTACTAAAACCCAGCGGAGTCAGGCGATTGTCCTTTAGCGGGACGTAAGCTCTTTCCAATACAGTCGTGAAATTACCATTGATATCGCCATTTACAATTTCATAAATTTGTACCTGATCCGGCTTATTAATCATCTGATAATGTGGTTCGAAATGAGGATCATGCCCTTCAACTTCATAATTCGAATTCAACACACCGGATTTGAATAAGGTATCACCTGCTTCGGTGGTTACAGTAAATTCTATAAAAGCCCGTCTACTGGGATAACCCGAAGGAAATTTATGTCCGGCTTTATTAAGTAGCGTTACTTTGAAAAAAGCACTATCACTGGTGGTTTCTACCAATTCCAGGTCCAGATCAAGAGAATTTAATTGGAGTAAATCGTAGGTTTTGAATAGAGTTTCGAAAAAATCATCATCACTGGCCTCTATGCCTAAAGCCTCCTTATTGTCTTTCATCAATTGAATCATAAAAGTATTGGCTCCCACGAGGTCATGTAAGCCGTAAGGAAATCTTTTTTGTAGAAATAAATAATTATCGGAAATGATGACAGAATCCTGAATGCGTTTCATATGGCAGGCCTGACAACTTACAGTATCTTCATTATACTGAGAATTGAGCCATTCGTGATAGGTAGCCTGTTCTACAAAGGTAGTACCTGTAAAATTTCCCTCCAGATCAACGGATTCAGTAATCAAGGTATGGCAATTGGCACAGACTCCCGCATCATTAATATGTTTTCCTTCAAGTGGTTCGAAACCAACAAAATTGGTCATAGGCGGAGCGAATGGAGCTTCATAAGGACCGTATTGCACCCTATTGGTATCATAAGTGATGAGTCCGGAAAATTGCTTGCCAAGGTTTTCCGGGCTTATTTGATGACAGGCACCACAGGATACACCATCTAAGCCTACCGTATCATTGAGCAGATCGGCAATTAAATAATGATCGTGTCCTCTGTATTTGGCGGTATAATGCCCCATTGGCGCATGGCAGGAAGTACATTTATCCTGTAATTCGGCACTATGTGAGGGATTGATGAGTACTTCATGGCTGACTTTAGCCCTCCAGAAGGGATCCTTGGCCGAATTAGCCATCATCGAAGTTTTCCAGTCATCATGCATATTAACATCATTGCCGGCATTATCCACTAAAGCAAAACCATCGGGATCGAATCCATGGCAACCCTCACAATCGACTTGAGTTGGAAAATATTGACTGGAATCCACCGGAGGTAAGAAAAGTGGCGCATGGATATTCCTCAAAGCTTCTAAAGAGTAATTGGCTCGTGCCTTTTGTTCAACGGGCAGCAGACTTAATGAAATTACGACAGAAAATAAAAAAACAGCAAATGCGAGTTTGTTGATATGCTTCATCTGAAAAATATGATTTACCCAAAAATCCGATTTTTATATGACTCAACAAACACTTTGCCGGTGAACTTCCGCAATTTATTAGGCAAAAAGTGATTAATCGTTCATACTCAAGTAAGCTATTTCTAAATTTTAATAATTTATACTTCCTGTCGGGAATATACAAAAGTGATGTTCTCTTGGGTAATTCTATAAATATTTGTCTAAATTTAAACAAGAACAGAAAAGAACCGTTGACTAAATTATATCTGATACTAGCCTATAAATTCAGATGATCATGAAAAAATGGTATTTACTTTCCTTCTTACTCACAGCATTTTCAGTGTACCTAGTTGCTCAATCAACGAATAATGAACCTGTACAACTAAGTCCCAATCACAATCTTGTATCCTCCGATTTTGCTTTTAACAATCAAAATCAATTATTATCGGGTCCGAATTTTAATAGCATTCTGATTATTGGAATTGCAGATATGAATGGAGATAAACTGGACGATATTATCCGCTTGGAAGAGGGACGAACTTTGACGATTGAATACCAAACTCCCGGAGATCATTTTAGCAGCTATTTTTATGGAGATGTCTCAGCGGCACAGCAGATATGTCTGGCCATTGCCGATGTCGATGCTAATGGTTTCAATGATATTATGGTTGGTGGCCTGGAAGATGAAATCAAGATTCTGATGGCAGATGATCAGGGAGAATCCTATACGGAGCAAGTGCTTCCTGAGTCTTCCTTTTGGGTACAGGGCTCTAATTTTGTGGATATCAACGAAGATGGTGCGGTGGATGTTTTTGCCTGTAATGATCTTGCTGAAAATCGAATATGGGAAAATACGGGGAATGGAAATTTTGTCACTGCTGATGACTGGATTGATATGACTACTGATCCTCCCTCGGATAATTCCGGAAACTATGCTTCCGCCTGGACCGATTTTGATAATGATGGTGATCTTGATCTCTATGTTTCCAAATGTAAAGTTGGAGTGACGGATTTCGAAGCGGTAGAACGACTCAACCAGCTTTTCGTTAATGATGGAGAACAAAATTTCACGGAGATGGCTGAAGAGTATGGTTTGAAAAACGGTGCGCAAACCTGGACTTCGGATTTTCAGGATATTGATAATGATGGAGATTTGGATTGTTTTCTGGCAAATCACAAAGATACGATAAGCCAATTGTTTCTCAATGATGGAACTGGTCATTATACGGATATTACATTGAGTAGCGGAATTTATATTGATACGGATCCCTTACAGGCCGCTCTGCGCGATTTCGACAATGATGGTTTTGTAGATATTATTGTCGCAGGTATGAATGGTTATCAATTTTATAAAAATAATGGAGATCAGACTTTTTCTGAAATACCCGAATTGTTTGATACCTATCAAATGGGGACTTTTGCCATAGGTGATCTCAACCACGATGGCTTTTTGGATATTTATTCCGGTAGTCCAGAAGCTAGCGATGTCCTCTGGATTAATGAGAAAAACGATAATAATTATTTTGCGGTCAACCTAAGTTCTGATTTCGGGAATGCCAATGCTATTGGTGCCAGGCTCGAACTGTACGGAGATTGGGGGATACAGATTCGAGAGGTTCGGGCGGGAGAAAGTTACGGGATTGCCAACAGTTTTACCCAGCATTTTGGTCTAGGTCTGCACGAAGAAATCGATTCCCTTGTACTCAGATGGCCTTCCGGGAATGTGGAGACTTTTGCCAATCCTGTGATTAATCAATTTTTAAATGTAAAAGAGGGAGAATGTGCCTATCCGGATTGTTATATTATAAAACCGGATGATCTCGTGCTTTGTAGTGGGGATATTTTAGAACTTACGGCCCCGCCGGGAAATATCTATAACTGGTCCAATGACGAAATGACCCAGACTATTGAAATTACCGAAGGAGGAACCTATCAGGTTACTGTCACTAATGCTTTTGGTTGTTCTGCCGTTTCTGAAATAGTAGAAATTATTCAGGACCCGGATACTCAGCCGGTGATAACAGCATTGGGATCAACAGTTTTTTGTGCCGGTCAAACCGTACAATTGCAAAGCAGTCCTGCACTTGACTATTTATGGTCCAGTGGCCAGGAAACTTCTTCAATTTTAGTATTTGCAAGTGGTATTTATTCTGTAACGGCTATCGGTTATTGTGAAGACCTTACTTCTGAGCCAATAGAGGTTACAGTTATTGCTTTGCCGGAAGCTCCGATGGTTACGGATGCTATAATCAATGAGGTACCGGCAACTGCCGTACTGACTGCTACGGGAGACAATCCACATTGGTACGATGCTCCTGTTGGAGGTACATTATTAGGAGAAGGTAATGACTTTGAGACCCCGGAGCTTATTGGAACCACTTCTTTTTATGTACAAGATGTGGTATCTGTAGATGATGTTTCCTGTAATAGTCCAAGAGTAGAGGCGATGGTAATCTTAGATTCGCTCAATTCGACCCATGAATTGGTACAGGGAGATTTATACAGTATTTTCCCAAATCCAGCCAATGATTTCTTTATAATTCAAAAAGAGCAATCAAATGCACAGGCTACAATTATTAGGTTTTATGATAGCCTTGGGCGTTTAATTCATGCTGAAAGAATGGCAGAAGACGAGGATCGAATAATGATTGATGCAAAACTTATGGGTACGGGGATGAATACTATTGTTTTGGAAAGCGGAGATCGTCTTTTGTATTATAAGGTGTTGATTACCAAAGATTAAATAATAAAAAAGCCCTTCGAAAATCGAAAGGCTTGATACTTTTGGGTGAAAGACGGGATTTGAACCCGCGGCCTCCGGAACCACAATCCGGCGCTCTAACCAACTGAGCTACAATCACCATTTATAAAAGTGACGCAAATATAAAATAAGTTCCCGAAAGCTGTCAAATTCTTTTTCAAAAAATTTAAAGATTTTTTATCCTGCCGGAAGCTCTGGCGCCATAATTTTTATGTATAATTTATGCAGTAGCTTATAACTTTCACGCTTTATCGAAAATATAAGCTACTGCATTTTAATTAAAAAAATATTATTCTAAAGCATCTGCTTTGAGTTCAAATTCACGGCTTACAGGATTAAATGGAGCATTGACAACCGCACCTTTGCTGTCCAATAAGGTTAATGTAATTGTATTTTTACCCATTGGAAGACCTTCGATATAATAAGGCTGCCATTTATCCAAAATATGATCCTCTTCTCCGTTGATATTCGCTTTTACTTTATATTGATTAGGACCATCACCAAGCTCTGCCTCGATAACATAAAAATCCAGCATTACCTTTTCCGTATTTTTTTTGCCTACATATGTCCCTTTTGGTCGGCTGTAAAAAAGCATTGGGAAGTTGATGGACTCAGCCGTTTTCATATAACCATCTCCGATATTCATCTTTTGAGCTTTAAAAGCCTTCCCGTTCTTGATACTTTCATGATAAGAACGAGAGAGAAAAGATAAGACATGATAATCCCCCGGCTCCATGACAACGTCACTGAATTCAGCGGTATATTTTGCTTTATAGGGTTGATTATCAATAATCAGGTGAATGTGTTGTCCCTTATCCGAGTTGGCACACATTTTTTGAGGAGCGTCTGGAGTCTGAACGCCTAATTGATAAGAATCTCCAGCAATATCAAATTTCCAGGTATCATTGATATAGGTCATAGTCTTCAACTCCGCATCTTCGAAAGAGGGAGAAGGTGTAAATGGAGTTAACTGATATTTCGTTTTTGGCTTTTCTACTTCTGCGGTAGTTGATGTGCCGGAATCAGTATTATTCGCTGCTGAGCTATCTCCGTTTTGACAAGAGCAAATAAATAATGCAAGGAAAAACATTAAAGACAGGTATCTCATAAGAATTTCAATGTTTTGTGATTAAATTTGGCCAAAGTTACCAATTTCCTGAGCGAACATTATATCTTTTATTAATTTATTTGAAAACGAATGTATCCCGATCCTTCGATTTTAGTTCAATTAGTCCATATGCGTATGCCTTTTGGAAAATATAAGGATAGATTATTATGTGATCTGCCTGTTGCTTACCTTGAATGGTTTTCCAGAAAGGGCTTTCCGAAAGGAAAACTGGGTATGCTGTTACAAACGATGTACGAGATCAAAATCAATGGACTGGATGAATTACTTATCCCTTTGAGGAATATGAAAAAAGATTCAGATCCTTATCTGGATTAAGAATGGTCAGTTAAACATTTCGGAAAATTAACCTGCTGAATTAAAAGCAAATAAGCAGGACTTTGATTGCAGAAAATGTCTGGAAACAAAAAGGCCCCGGAAGAAACCCCGAAGCCTTAATAGTTTACTGAAATGAATTATTTATTACATCTTGATAAATTTCTCAGTAGTTAATTCTCCTTCAGATTTGATTAACAGATAATACATACCCGCTTGTAAGTCGGAAATGTTGATTTCTTCTAAGTCACTGTTTCCCTGAACCGTTCTCATCAATTGACCGGAAACAGAAACAATTTGGATAGATTCGATCACTTTATTACTATTGATATTTAATACATCCCGCGCAGGATTCGGATAAATCTGCATCTCTGGCTGATCAATGATTAAAGCATTATCGCCTTCATCCAGCCTTGTGCTAAATACTTCCTCGATAAAAACAATAGGGCCATTTCCATCAACCAATGTTCCACTGCTTGCACTTACCGTTACTTCATCAATATAAATATGATCCGCATTAGCACTTGCATCACACTGGAATCTGAATCGCGCATTACTCGGGAAATTGTATTGTGAGCTGTTTAAAGTGACGCTGGCGGTGTAGAAACTTCCATTATTAAAGCTAGTTCCGCTGGCCCAGGCCGCTACAGTTGTCCATCCTGAACCATCATTATATCTCAACCAGAAATCTTCTCCATTTTCCATACTATGCGGATAGAAATAGAAATTAACGGTTACTTCACTGTATCCGCTTAAATTCAAAACCGGAGAGGTCATAGCAGAAGCAGTACCGGAGTTATCTCTGATTCGAATAGAGTAGGTACCTTCCCAGGAACGAGAACCTGCATAACGGTAACAATCGCTACCACCATCTAACCAGCCGTCCCAGCCCGTTTCAAAGTAAGAAGCTAATAATGTACCACCCGTTGGACAAGCGGGACAATCCGGACCACCACAGTCTACCCCTGTTTCCTGACCATTTTGAATACCATCATCACAAGTCGGTGGAGGAGGACCTCCCAGACAGAAGTTAGTTGTTTCGGAAGAACCGAATTGGCCACCGGAAGCAAGTACATTACTATTTTGATCCGTTACCGTATAAGAACCATTTCCATAACCACAACAAATACCATCGCCATAAGAATCGTAAATAGTAAAGTCATAACAGCCATCCAAAGCGCAGGTCGTCTCTATCACAGTAGAACCATCGGGCTGACTACCGTACGTTCCACCGGAAGCGATTACTGTTCCGCCTGAATTTCTGATGTCCCAACTGGTCTCTTCCGGATAGTTATCAAGGTTGATGGTAACCGTAATTTCATTATCATTACAAGGTTCCGGGCAAGCGGGACAATCCGGACCACCACAGTCTACTCCTGTTTCCTGACCATTTTGTATACCGTCGTTACAAGTCGGTCCACCACCACAGGTCGAAAGACAAGTAGCATTATTAACTGTATTCAAAAGCACTGCTCTGGGCTGAGGGCCGAATCCCTGATTGAAATCAATACCCGTCGTCAAATGGCAGTAACTCATGATCGTTCCACCACCGGGAGGGCTACCCGGGACAGAACAACTACCTTCAGTACCTCCCGCACAACCGTCAATAGCGGTATTGTTTCCGTTCCATACACAGGCATGCGTATGGCGTGATCCGATTAAGTGTCCCATTTCGTGCGTAACAACCATCACGGAGAAAGAATACTGGGGAACGATGTTATAAGAAGCGTCTACGCTACTAAAACATTTACTGTTATCTACATTGGAATTGCAAATTCCGGAGAAACCGGCCGCAATACCGCCACTGGCCTGATAAGAAACCAGGTGGCTAAGATCACCATTGAAAGCTCCGGTATTCGCCTGATAGGAGTTAAGCATAGCACTTGAAGAACTTCCGGAATAGGGCGCTGGTGTATCCCAGGCTTTGATTTCGGAAATCACCATAGTGATGCCGTCATTTGCATAAAGCGTGATACATTCGTTAAACATCCCCGTGATATAATTAGTAGCACCTGTAGCACCACCTTTATTCGTTACGATATCATCATCAATCTCGATGTAAACCCGGATACAATCACCCGGGGCACGTACCCCATTGTATTCTAACATACTCGGATGATACCCCACACCATCATCTTCAGTTTCGCAATCCAAAGAAGCAGCATCGGTCAGATCCCGGTCATTATATACGATATGTTTGTCCATACCATCTACTTTGGCAACGACAAAATTGCCATCATTGGTCATGATCATACCGTGAATCTCATTTTCAAAAACACTGATAGAAACCAGGGTACTCGGATCATCACTAATAACTCCGTGATAGTATTCACCCGCAGCATATTTTATATAGGAATCCTCATCCGAACTTTTTCTCAGGATGAAATCATCCGCTAATACCTTATTCTTTACCAGGTCAAGTGTTACTTCGGATTGACCTGGAATGGGGAAATTCATTTGTACAAACTCGGGCTTGTCGGTTTGGAGTTGCTGAATAGCTTGCTCGTTTAATTCCAAAAGTACACTGTTGGAAACCTCAGCTTCTATTGCTGCGGTCATGAAAGAAGAGGGGATCGTTTTTACCAAACTCAAATTGGTACTCGTACTAGCTGTGGCTTTTTGTTGTTGAACTTTCTCAAAAATAGGTCCTTGGGCAGTTAATAAGCAGGGTAAGACCATCAACAAAAAAAGTGTTTTGATTAATCTCATGTTTTAAATGGGTTTAATGAATAAAAAATGATTTTAGGCTCAGTTTAGTCATCGACTAAAAAGAGCAATGTGAATTGAAATGCAACTAGCTAAAGTGTGAACTTCTTTAGAGCAGGGTTTACGAGCGATTGTCGCCAAATATACATATAAAGCTAAGTTTCATGTAATTTTGAAGGAAAAAAATAAATTTTAATTCGTCCTAAATGTAAAAGTCCAGCGGATAATTTGGCTTTTTTGAAGACTTTCGAAATAAGCTTAAAGTGTATTGAGGGTTTTAAAGCTCAACCAGAAGTTGATGCAGATTTTAGGAACTAGACTTTTGGAGCAAATCCCCGAGTGCATAATGATTGTTAGACTGGGGTGCTGGAAGTGCTGATAATCAAACTCAAGTTCAAAAATCAGAAGATTCTATTTTAAAAGCGTATTTTGAGTTTAGACTTGGAATTTGTGTTTGGCTTTGATAAATAGACTATAAATTAATTTATTGAGTCCTGTTTTTGAGGGCCGTTAGCTAAAAGAAAATAAAATTCATTTAAGCGGAGAGAGATATTTCAAGATTGTAGGATTTAATTCGGAGAAATAGTTTCTATCGGCTTAGAATCTGATTGAGTATGAAGGCATTATTGCGATAATTTTGAGATTCAGACAACATTTTTCCAGACTATTCGCTTATATTTATAGAAGCATTTCGATTTTTTTCACTTAAAAGACTATTTGTATTTACCCATTATCATTCGCTTTTTCTATAAAAGGAATCAGCGGCAGATAAATACTTGTTTTGTTCATATAATTAATTATTGTTTTATAAAAAATTAAAGTAAATGAAATACTTAAACGTATTCGTATTTATTATTCTCTGCTCTTCTCTAAACGGGCAGGATACAGAAGGAATTATAAAAGTCAACAAGGTACAAGGTGTAGAAGCTTATTTTCTGGCTGAGCCCTTGCAAGATTACGAGGTAGTTTTGGATAGTCGAAACGGTCTGCAGTGGGGGAGTTTGCTTACCGACGGCTTAATAAATGAAAGTATAAACGCAAAGGCGAATCAACTAGTACGGAAAGTCCTCAAAGTAGCTAAAAAACAAAATGTCGAAATAGATGCAGTGGTCTATTACGGAGGAAAAAGAATTGCGGGGGTTAAATTCAAAGAAGATATAGATGAGAGCCAAAAAGGCAAAGGCAAAGTAATCAAAATCAATGGCGTTGAAGTCTACCTGCTCGGTGAACCTGAAAAAGATTATAAAATAGTAATGAACGTGAGAGGTGGACTAAAAATGAAAAGTCTGGTAACCAGTGGGCTCGCTAATAATTCGATTGATGAAGATATTGAGAAAATGATAAGAAAACTTAACAAAAAGACAAAGAGCAAAGGCGGAGCAGATGCAATCGTCTATCAAACAGGGAAGTCTGCTATTGGAGTTAAGTTTGAATAACCGGACGATCTGGATATCAAAAAATAAAAAAAGCGCTTCAATTGAAGCGCCTTTTTGCGGAAGAGGAGGGATTCGAACCCCCGGTACGCGTTAACGTACGCCGGTTTTCAAGACCGGTGCATTCAACCAGCTCTGCCACTCTTCCTGGTCTTAGGTTTTCTACGATGCTTATGAATAAAAGTTCATCCCTGATGATGAATGTTTCAAAAGACTTATTCATTTAGCGGTGCAAATGTATATTACTTTTTTCAAAAAGTAAACCATTTTTGAGAAAAAATCATCACTGAATGAGAAAAAATCAAAGATCAGGGACCTGCCAGAATTTTTAGTTTCGCTTATGTTAATAACTTTTAATCAGGTTCTTATCCTTCTTTTTTGTAATTCATTGAAACTCTTCTAACTTCCCACCTAGAATATTTAATGTCCCATATCTGGAATCAATATGAAATACACTTTTTATCTGCTTTTTGGCTTTGTTTTACTTTCCAGTTCACTTCGCGCTCAGGTTGCCCTTGAAGAGGTTGATAAGGAAGATATCATTATTGATCAAAAAGTAATGATGCCTATGCGGGATGGTATTCGGCTGTGTACGGATATTTATCGTCCGAAAACGAAAAAGAAAGTGCCGGTAGTTTTTGTAAAGACACCGTATAATTTCAATTCCTGGCGAGATGGAGAAGCGTCCAAAAGGGTATTTGAATCGGCCAAAGTCTATATTGATAAAGGTTATGCATATGTAGTACAGAACGAGAGAGGACGCTATTTTTCAGAAGGGGACTGGGATATCCTGGGACCTCCTATGACCGATGCTTATGATGCGTTTACCTGGCTCGCAGAGCAGGATTGGTGCAATGGAAAAATTGCTACTATCGGTTGTTCTTCAACTGCAGAATGGCAAATGGCTTTTGCCGCTTTGGATCATCCGGCGCATGCTGCTATGGTGCCGGCTGGTTACGGAGCGGGAATTGGCCGGGTAGGGCCTTTTTTTGAGCAAGGCAACTGGTATCGCGGAGGTGCAGGACAAATGCTGTTTACTGCCTGGTTATACGGTGTACAAAATGATGAAATTCGCCCTGTTTTCCCTAAAGATGCTACACAGGAACAATTAATCCGGGCATCCAGGTACTTTGACCTGGCTCCGGAACGCCCCAAAGTGGATTGGTCCGAAGGGCTGCGCCATTTACCAATAAAAGACATTATTACACATCAAAACGGACCAGTAGGCATCTACGAGGAAATGATTAGCCGTAAACCCAATGATCCCAATTGGTACAAAGGAGGACTTTATCATGATGATATGCCTTTTGGGGTACCCAGTCTTTGGATCGCGACCTGGTTTGATGTTTCGACAGGACCTAATCTGGCTTTATTTAATCATGTCCGGGAAAATGGAAAAGATGCGGAAACAAAAGAAAATCAGTACCTGATCATTGCACCAACCTTACATTGTCGTTACAAGCGGGCCTCTGAGCAAACCATGGTGGGCGATCTGAATGTGGGAGATGCCCGTCTCGATTACGATTCAATTACTTTCGAATGGTTTAATTATTGGCTTAAAGGTAATGATAATGGATTTTTGAAGGACTTTCCGCGTATTCATTACTATACGATGGGGGCGAATCAATGGCAAACTGCTGAAACCTGGCCTCCGGAAGGTACTGAGATGCAAACCTTTTATCTCAATAGCCGAAAAGGTGCAAATAGTATTTTTGGTGATGGTACTTTGGATAGCCTTGAACCGGATAAACAGGCTAAACCGGATCGCTTTACCTACGACCCTTTTAATCCCGTACCTTCCTACGGTGGAAATGTTTGTTGTACCGGAAATGCGGTAAAGGGTGGCTCATTTGACCAGCGTCAGATGGAAACGAGGAATGATATTTTGGTCTATACTTCCGAAGTACTGGAAGAGGGAATGGAAGTAAGCGGATTTATTGAATCAACACTTTATGTAGGCTCAGATGCCAGAGATACAGATTTTACAATCAAATTAATTGATGTTTATCCGGATGGCCGGGCCTTTAATCTGGATGAAACAATACTGCGGGCTCGATACCGGGAGGGATATGACAAAGAAGTTTTTATGGAAGAGGGAAAGGTTTATAAATTGGAGATGAGCCCGATGTCAACCAGCAATTATTTTGCTAAAGGTCATAGCATTCGGATTGAGATATCGAGCAGTAATTTTCCTCGTTTTGACAGAAACTTGAATACAGGAGGTAAAAACTATGATGAATCTGTAGGTGTAAAAGCCAATAATATCATTTATCATTCGGCAAAATATCCCTCTCAAATCAGGTTACCAATCAGAAAATAAGGAGGATATGAGTATATAAATATGTTTTAATATTTCTCAAGATGATTGTTATATGACTAGTATGGTATGTTTTTTTATAAAAATTTTAAATATTGTTGAAAAAATTTATAGATAAAAGAAACTTATTGTTATTTTAGAGTTATGTAAAGCTATATAGTTTCTTATTCTCTAAGAATACAGAAACTTGCAAACCCTTTTTTTAAATTACGTCCTAAAAACTTACTATAGAAAAATAAATGTAACTCAAAGGTGTTTTGAGTAAGCATTCAATTTTGAACGTATGAAATCAATAGTGATTTTGTGTTCAAAGCATATTTCTTTTATAATCATAGTAAGATCAGAGAATTTATTTTTTAATCTTAAAAAACCAAAATTGTAAAGAAAACTAAATGCTGCTTTAACCGGAAAAATCTTTCGGTACTTTTCAATTACATTTATTATACAATCCTTTTGAGTTTGGATTGTTAAGGGACTAGATTAGTTTTTTTATTCAATTAAAGGAGTTAAATATTAAATTTTATTCATTTTATTGAGATAAGGTCTTAGTTGTATGCCCTCTACTCAAGTATTTTGAATAATGATTTTGAATTCAACAAAAAAATAAATGTAGCTCAAAGGTGTTTTGAGTAAGCATTCAATTTTGAACGTATGAAATCAATAGTGATTTTAGGTTCAAAGTATATTTCTTTTATAATCATTTTAAGATCAGAGAGTTTATTTTTTAATCTTAAAAAACCAAAATTGTAAAGGAAACCAAATGCTGCTTTAACCGGAAATTCTTTCGGTACCTTTCAATTACATTTATTATACAATCCTTTTGAGTTTGGATTGTTCGGGACTAGATTTTTTTGTTTTGTTCTATCAAGGGAGTTAAATATTAAATTTTATTCATTTCACTGAGATGAGGCTTCAGTTGTATACCCTCTACTCAAGTATTTTGAATAATGATTTGGACTCAACTGTATATAAGTTGAACACTATTGTAATGCATTTACTCAACCTAATTAATATTTTAAATTAAAACATTTACGATGAAAAAAACACTCAAATTTTTTCTCTGCTTAATGGTTTTTGGTTTGTGCCTTAGTAGCTCGCTACAAGCACAAAATTATCCGGATGCCACTTCTACTTCTGATACGGGGATTACCTTATCCGTTGATGAGCCTTTATCTGAAAAATATGAGATTGATTATTCTACTTTAGGATGGAATACTCAAACTGCGCAACAGGCTGCTAATTATCTTGGTGAAAAGTCTGATTTGATCACAGTCGAGGTAGACGCACCTAATTCCAGATTAATTCTAACTCTTGACTTGGATGCTCCAAAGGCAAAACACTGGAACATTCACAAATGGAATGGCCACCTTGCCAACGTACGCTAATCTCTTAATCTTAAAAAAATATTAAAATGAAAATAAGATACATATTTACCGTTTTATTACTTACGATACTTACGGGAGTATCTACGGCACAAACTACCTTGCCACTGCCACCTCAGTCATCTGTCTTCACTGGTTTGACCAGAGGTTACTTCTTTACAGCTCCCGTTGACTTCACAATTACTTCCATCCGCGTTCCTACGGATGCCAGTTCAGCAAGTCAAAGTGTAGTGATTCTTACTTTACCTGCACCTCCTCCAGCTTTTGCAGGAAATACAACTAATTATACTACCGAATTCCTGGCTCAAAATGTTCCTGGTGCAGCAGCGATCCCTGTTAATGTACCCATTACCGCTGGACAGGTGGTAGGAATATTGGGAAGTAGAGGTACCAACTCAACCAACTCTTACGGTGCTCCGAATCCGTTTAACACTACTTTACTTGGTCAGCCTGTATCACTTACAAGATTTTTGATGCAAGGTGACCTGCAGTTTCAATGGCCTTTCCCTGTTTCTACTGAGGCTAGTCCGCCTAACAATTTTATCGGTCGTGTGGAAATCACTGTAGAAGCAGCGGGCGCTCCTAATGATGCATGTGGTGACCCAGATCCTAAATGTAACCTTACTAACTGTGTAACGATTACCTGTCCTCCTGATATTACGGTATCTTGTATTGATCAGGTAACTATTGATCCAGACGATGCTACTGCTGGTTCTACTTGTGGTGCTATCGTGGAGCAGTGGGTTTCTAATCCTTGTATAACGGATGTACCTGGTTGTCCGGAAACACAATATATCTATACTTATAAAGCGGTAGATTCTCAGGGTAATATTGGTTGTTGTGATAGAATTGTCACCATTGAAAATGACCCTCCAACGCTTACTGTTCCTCCTGGAACTGGCGTTAACTGCTTCGAAGAAATCGAAGTTAATGTAAATGACGCTACCGTCAGCGGAGCTTGTGCTGAGTATAATTTATACCTCACTGCTCCTATGGTCGTAGGCGAACAAGGCTGTCCCGGAACACAATATATCTATACTTACCGTCTAATCGATCAGTGTGGCAGAACAGTTGAAGCTACTCGTACTTTCACTGAGAATGCAAATGCTGCTCCTACTATTCAAGCTCCTGTTGATATTACTTGCGAGTGTTTGGCTGGTGTAAATCCAAATCCAGACCTGGCTACGGTAACAACAAGCTGTGGTGCGGGCTATGATGTTATGGTTACTGGCCCTCAGGCTATTGGTCAGCAAGATTGTCCTGGTACGATCTATCGTTATACTTATACGGTAACGGATGCCTGTGGAAGAACAGCTATTGATTTCCAGGATTTCACTATTCAGAACAGTGCTCCTACTTTTAGCGGATGCGAAGAAGATACCTGGTTACAATTCAATTGTGAAGATTACGGTGGAGAGGAAGGAACGATTGCAGTGATTGAAGCTTACATTGCTTCAGTAACCGCTTACGCTGCTTGTGGAGATCAATTGACCGTACTCAATAACTTTAACTCTAATAATATCAATACTTGTATCAATAACGGTATTAATACCATTACTTTCCGTGCAACGGATAACTGTGGACGTACTTCTTTCTGTACAACTACTTATGTTGTGGTAGATACAGAAGCTCCGGACATTATTGAAGAAGCTCAGGATCACTGGGAAATCTGTAACTATAACTCTCCGGATAACTTCGATGATTGGGTAGACAATAATGGAGGTGCTGTCGCTTTTGATGGTTGTTCTAATGAAAACGTTACCTGGTCTACTATTCCTTTCAACCCAACATTCAACTGTATGGGAGCTAGTGGAACAACTACG
>JANQLV010000046.1 GCA_028280415.1 Saprospiraceae bacterium | reverse complement strand
TTATGATGAAGTCTTGAAAGCATCTTTAAATTCAAAGCGTTTGTTGTACCGCCAACTGATTTCATCTTTTATGATAAAATTTTTATGCAACGTTGAGGTCAATTATTCATGCTCAGAGGATCAGTAATGAATATCCTATTTGTTGAAGACTATGAGGCAATCCAGGAGCTGATCGGCATGGTGCTTGAAGAATGGGGGTTTGATTTTGACCTTGCCGTGAACGGAGGGCATGCCGTGGAGCTTGCCACATGTAACGAAGGGAAATAGGACCTTTGTTTTATGGATACACACATGCCGAGGATGGATGGATTTGAGGCCATCCGGCATATTCGGAGCAAACTGAATTACATTCCGATTCTTTCGGCCTCGGGCAATCCCTATTATAAAGAGAGTGCATTGGCTGCCGGGGCTGATGACTTTATTGGAAAGACTTATGATCTTGACGTGTTACATGACAAAATTATAAAACTCACTACCAAATCCACAAAAATATATATGGGCCAAAACGCTGTATTTGTTAACAAGGAAACCCCTATGAACCAAGAAGAGTTAAAAGAATTAATAGCGCTGAAGAAAAAAGGATTAACAAAGTTAAAACTTGTGGGGACCCAACACACTTTTGTAGTTCATAAAAATATTCAGAATAAAATATCCTACGATCTTGTTGGTGATGGAAAGGAGTTGTCAGAATTTATTGACCGGTCTGAAAAAGAACCTGGCCGATGCCATCTTTATAAGGCAAATTTACATGTCACAAAGGATTTATTTATTCCGGATGAATTGGAAGAGGCAATTCAAAAAGAAGATGAAATCGTAGCTAAATTCAAAAATGCTACAGATAAAAAGGTGCAAAGTATGGATTAGATGGGTGTCCGCCGGGTTCTTCGATTTTTTTTTGGTTTAAGGTCGTTGTTATCTTTTTTCACTTTTTTCGATAGTTAGGATTATATTCTCAGGTGTCCGTGCCGCGACGTTTACTTGACAGTTGAGGAAACCTTCCTGCCAATTATTTTGCTAATATCGATACTCACTAAAGCCGAATTTTCTAACTCCTTGCTAAGCAAGTCATTGATTCTATAGTTTTTTAACGTTGCTGTGGCATCACCTTCTTTGTCAGGTGAGTGTTTTTCCATTAGCATAGATGAAGCCCTTGTTATTTTGTCATTATCTGTCATCACATTTGCCTTTCCTTCACCTGACACAATAAACAGGGAAGTCTCGGATATGAACCCGGCAATGGATGGAGAAGTCATTTCAACAAAAGATGTGTTAAAAAATACATCAGGATTTTTACTAATATAGTCTAACTCAGGACTTGTATTGCTGCAAAGGACATACAGGCGTTTAACCTTGTGGATTTTAGAATCGTGTACAAAGTGTGTAGTAGCAGCGTATGGTTTATTGTTGCCTATCATTGATACTGTTACAGAGTCGGAGTGATCGAGAATTTTCCCGATGGTGCAGTTGCAGTGAATTAAATCTTTACCATTATGCATATAAATACCTCATATCATAGACGTAGAGAACAATGGCCGGAATGGCTATACTCTTTGTTGCTGCCCAATTCCATATCAACATTCCTGAAGTTCGTAAAGAAATTTCAAAGCTCATTTTCCGCTTGGCTTATTTGATATTTTAGAGTCACAGTGTATTGAATTGATCAGAATTCCCGAATTGAATCCAGGAATGAATATGTAATTTCAGTGTAAACAATAATGGTATTATTTCTCAGATTCTTTGTTAAGGTTCAAATGCAAGGTATTGATTCAGGGGACAGTTTTTTCGAAAAAATAGTACTATGTTTGAATGCATAAGTCTAAAAAGTAGCCTCCAAGCAGTATGATAGCTTAAAATAGCGGCTGGAATGGCATATGCCATCCAGAATCATTACCACAA
>JANQLV010000040.1 GCA_028280415.1 Saprospiraceae bacterium | reverse complement strand
ATTTGAAACCAGAGATCCGATGGAAAGTTGGAACGGGCGGGAGGATAATTTTGGCAGAATGTCCCCCAATGGTGTTTATTTGGTCTATGTCAGTTTTATCGGGCCCAGGGGGATGCCGAATGAATACAAAGGCTTTGTGACGCTGATAAGGTGATTTTCCAGCCTTTATAAGCCAGATAAAATATTTTTTTCGATTTTGCTTTATAATAAAGTAAATAACTATTATCTTTGCACTCCGAAAATTTAACTTAACAATTTAAAATTACTGAACGATGGATGCTATAAAATATGTGCAAGATTTGTACGAAACTAGAGAACATCCGGAATTCCGTCCTGGAGATAATGTAGTTGTAAATTATAAAATCGTGGAAGGTGCCAAAGAGCGAATTCAGGCATACCGTGGGGACGTTATTCAGATCAAAGGAACAGGTAATACTAAAACCTTTACCGTAAGAAAAATGTCTAATGGTGTTGGTGTGGAGCGTATTTTTCCACTAAATTCACCAGGTATTGTTGATATCAAAATATTGAAAAGAGGAAAAGTAAGACGTGCTAAATTGTACTATTTACGCGATTTAGTTGGAAAAAAAGCACGTATCAAAGAGAGAAAGTATGTCAAATAAATTTGATTCGATTTTTCTTTATAAAAAGCTCGTTTGCATTCCAAACGAGCTTTTTTAATTTGATGTTAGCTCTTCCCAACCTTCTTTTTGAACGATTTTGAGAGTTGTTTGTCAATGAATCGATCACTGAAAACATATTTTACCAGCTTCATAACAAATTTGTTCTTTGCAATAATATGACGGGTTGTTGGCCTTTTCTTTTTGATTACAGCGTGTATGGTCCTGGCAATTTCTATGGGGGCTAAGACATTTCGCTCGGAATTTTCCACCATTTTGTTCCAGTTTTTTAAAATAGGACCATAATCTGTTTCTAAAAAAAGCGGATCAAGGTGTTTGGCCTTGTTCCAAATCTCCGATTGAATGGCGCCTGGTTCTAAAATAATCACATCGATATCATAAATACATAGTTCCCTTCTCAGTGCATCAGACATACTCTCCAAAGCATATTTGGACATTGCATAAGCTCCTAGAAAAGGAGCCGTAACAAAGCCGGATACAGAACTGATATTAATGAGCTTTCCCGGTGGGTACTTAGCCGGAATTTGTGCCCCTAGCAATGGTAAAAAAGCCTGAATTACCCGTAATACCCCATAAACATTGACCTCGAACTGTTGTTGTAATTGTTCTATTGGCAAGTGTTGAAGCGGACCGTTTACAACATAGCCGGCATTATTGACCAGGCAGGTCAAACCGGAACCCTGGAGTTTTTTTTCTACTTCTACAACTGCAAGATCAATTGCAGACTGATCGCAGACATCAAAAATTAGAGCATGAAACTGTTGGGGAAATGCTTTCCGGAGACGCTCGGCATCTGCTTGCTTTCTTACACTGCCCAATACATAATAACCTTTTTCGATTAAAAACCGGGTGATTTCGTAACCAATACCGCTGGAGACCCCGGTGACCAGTACATATTGCATAAACTTATCTTTTCGCGAATGTATAGAGTATTTTCAAGATAGACAAATAGGATGATTCGGATCATTAATACTCGACAGTTTTTCTAATTGCCCTAAAACTATTAGTATAAAATTTTCTACAATGCATATAAAAAGGATGTACAGGTCAAAACAATTTAGGTTCCCGATCATTTTAGAATATGCTGTACAAGCTGGAAAATACTTTTTGTTTACACCCTGTTAAATTGATAATAAACTTTGATTTTGCGTTTTATCATAGCCGTACTGTTTCTTTTGCTGCTGGATTACTATGCGTTCCAGGCATTTGTTACCATTAGTGAGACCTGGTCTGAAGAAAGCCAAAAAGCTTTATTCGGCCTTTATTGGGCGGTTCCGGCTTTTATTGTTTTGGCTGGTGCCATCGCCGTGTTCAATATTGGAAAAGGCTGGGGGCGAGGATTGATAAGTCGTGTGAGAATTTTTACTATTCTCAATTATCTGGCGAAGTTTTTAATTATCCTGATTCTTTTAGTGGATGAGCTGCGCATGTTGGTATTGCACGTTTATCAAGCCATAACTGAAACCGGGACCGGAGAAATTCAACGCTCGTTTTTCTTGTCTTCTATAGCAGTTTGGACAGGATTGATACCCTGTGTTATACTTATTTATGGAATGCTTCGCAACCGGTATCGATATAGGGTTATCATGAATAAGGTGGCTATTGATTCATTGCCGGATGAATTAGAAGGAATGAAAATCGTTCAGATTTCTGATATCCACAGTGGAAGTTTTGCACCGGATGCCCCTTTACAAAAAGCGATTGATCTTATTAATAAACAAAAAGCGGATTTAGTCTTTTTTACGGGGGACCTTGTAAATAATGTGGCTCGGGAAATGTATCCTTTTATTGATGTGTTTAAAAATATAAAAGCCAAATACGGTGTTTATTCAATAACCGGAAATCACGATTACGGAGACTATGTTCGCTGGGAAAGTATGGAAGCCAAGCAGAATAATTTCACTGAATTGATTGAGACCCATCGAAAATTAGGCTGGAATTTATTACTCAACGAAAACCGTATCCTGAATATCAATGGCGAATCCGTAGCCATTATCGGAGTTGAAAATTTTTCTGCAAGTCAGCGATTCTCTAAATACGGGGATTTGTCCAGGGCGTATCAGGGAGCTGAGTCTGCCAAACTGAAATTATTACTTTCCCATGATCCCTCGCACTGGAAATACGAGGTCGTCAAGCATTTTAAAGATATAGCTATCACCTTTTCCGGCCATACACACGGGATGCAATTCGGAGTGGAAATACCAGGATGGATCAAATGGAGTCCGGTGAAATATGTATACAAACAATGGGCGGGTTTGTATAATAGCGGGAAGCAATACCTATACGTTAATCGTGGATTCGGTTTTTTAGGATATCCCGGAAGGGTAGGTATTTTACCAGAGATCACCGTTTTGGAACTAAAGCGCCGTTGATATTAAGCGAAGAGGCCATAATCGGCTACCTGGATTCTTATAAAGAAGGTTTTACACTGGAAACCTTTTCAACCTTTGTAAGCTTTTAACACTCTTCTTTTTCCAGCTTTTTTGTTAATTTTACCCTCTAAATCAAGAACCTTGGTATGAATGCTTTAAAACATCTGACTATCTCTTTTTTTACACTTTTATTGGTATTGGTTTCCTGTACTTCGGATTCTAACGGGGGAAGCAAAAAAGTTTCTGTGGAGCAATTAAATGGTAAATGGAGTTTGACATCTGCAGAACGAAATGGTCAGGAAACAGGCTCTTTAGAAGGTACTTTTATGCAGTTTTCCGGGGATAAAATGCTTTGTAATTTTACAGGTGAAGAGGTAAATTCGACTTTTACTTTCGAAAATAATGAAATTATTCACGGTCATCAAATTTATAAAATCGTACAATTTACTCCTTCGGAATTAATAACAACAACTCAGTTGATGGGCTTTGATTTTAAACTCACATTTTCAAAAGAGGAATAAGCGAATTGGATCAGCTTTTCGTTTATTAAGCGTATCACACTTTCCCATTATTTTTTAGTCAGAAACCTGACTTTTCAGATGATTCAGATTTTTCTGATTTCGGTATTGTGGTTATTTTTATAATAAGATGCGATATCCTTCATTATCGAACATAAACTAGCGTCAGATATGAAAAAGCTAATATTACTTTTTGCTTTGCTTTGTACCTTTAATTCATCTCTCAAAGCATTGGATGCAAGTGTTACCTACGCCACTTTCACGACATTAGATCAGCCTTATGTAGAAGTATACCTTTATATTCATGGTACTTCGATTGAGCATATGATGACACCGGATTCGATGTTTTATGCTAACGTAGAGATCGTGACGCTTTTTAAACAAAATGATACCATATCCAAAATTGATAAATTTTTGTTAAATGGCCCGATATCTGAACAAAAACTAAGTCTTTATAATATTAAGCGCTACGGTTTAGCTAATGGTAGTTACGATATGGAAATTATTATCCGTGACATTAATAAAGAGGGCAATAGCAGTGTTTTTAAGACAAAAGTCGATATCAATTACGAAGGAGCAAAACTGATGCAATCGGATATCCAGTTGCTTTCCTCAGCTAAAAAAGACAATTCTGATAATCCGGCAGTCAAGAACGGCATTTATATGGAGGCATTGCCTTTTAATTTTTATAATAAAAGCTTATCCAATCTTATTTTTTATAATGAGCTTTATAATTCCGATAAAGCAATAGGGGATGATTTTCTGGTGCGTTATTTTATTGAAAAAGTGAATGGAAATGGTTCCAAGGAAACGATGCTAATTGCCAATAAAAAGCGCAAGGCAGAACCAATTAATGTCCTTTTATTGAGTATGGATATCAGTAAACTGCCATCGGCAAATTACAATCTGGTAGTTGAAGTCCGAAACAGGGATGGAGCCTTGCTCAGTAATAAAGAGATTTTTTTCCAAAGAAGTAATCCTTATCTGGATCTCGAAAATGCACAAAAGGCACCTTTGGAAGAGGAGTTTGTTTCGTCCTTAAACAAGGAAGAATTAAAATACAGTCTCCGGGCTATTGCTCCGCTGGTGAAGGATGCGGATGTGGAAATATTGAACTATATACTGGCCAATAAAGACAGTCTGGCTGCGCAACGGCGCTTTTTGTTTACTTTTTGGGCAATTGAAAGTCCGGTAGATACCAAAAGTACTTATGATCAGTTTATGCAAGTCGCCCGATGGGTTGATCAGGAATTTCAATCTGGTTTTGGCTATGGTTTTGAAACAGATCGGGGCTATATTTTTCTGCGTTATGGCAAACCACATGATATAGTACGTGTGGATAATGATCCTTCGGCGCCGCCTTACGAAATATGGGTTTACGAAAACTTCCCCCGTACGAATCAGAACCGGGTGAAATTTATCTTTTATAATCCATCACTTTCACCTGGAGATTTTCGCTTGTTACATTCTACTGCATTGAGTGAACTCAATAACCCGCAATGGGAAATCGAGCTTTATCGGAATGCACCGAATGAGATACAAGGTAGAGATTTCATTGGAGGAACGGAGATGATGGATAATATCAACCGGCAGGCAAGAAGGCTTTTTGAAGATTTGTAGTTCTTTCCTGAATGTATTAATCTACCAGGTGGTCTTCGATGTAATCTTCATTTTTATAATTGTGAAGTTTATCCTGGCATTTCTCGCAGATGCCTAAATGCCGAATAATTCTACTGTATTCGGGGCTGTTTTTATCCGTTCGGTTGAGCATCACATCCCTGATTTCTTCTTTGTCCAGATGCCGGTACTGGCTACTAATCCTTCTGGCAGCTTTATAAACGATCCAGGCTGCAAATAAAAAGGCTATAGTAATCATATATTGTAATTAAGATGCTTCACGAATCCGTTTTCAGTTGCTAAAAGGCGTTTTTAACCAGATCAAATCCCCTCCGGTTATTAACAAAAATAATGCTCCGGCCAGTAAAGGGGCAAGAATAGAAACCACCATAAAGAAATAATAACTCCTTGGTACTCTGGATGGCTCTACTAATTCGCTGATACCGGCTACCAGCAGAATAGCTGCAAATACAACGATAAAAATGACAGATATCAGGGTAGCTATATAATCACTGCTTAACCAAAGTAATATGTATAGGATGAATTGTACCAGAAACCACTCTAGCGGGCGTAACTTCAACATGGTGAAAAATTTGACTATGCCCAAAGGTATATTTTTACTCAAATTAGACATTTAACCTTTTCTTTCCAAATGAAATGATCTTTTATCCGTAACCTTGCGTTTTAGTTTTGAGGTGACAGGAAGCAGGTATGGGCAAGAGATTCATTGGATCCATTTTCTCTAATTGCCCGATTTAAAAATGGTGCAGGTTTTGCTCCTATTAATACTTTCTTAAATTTCGGAAAATCTGAATTTTTTAATACCTGTTTTTAGAATAAATGCGTTTTTTATTTGATTTTGAAAAATATACTCCAATTGCATATCTATGAAGCTATTAACTGCTTTGATCCTGCTTTTAGTTTTTGCCAGTAATTTGGGACTTACGCAACCCAGTACCTCTCCGGATGAAGCGGCCGAAAAAAAATACCAGGAACGAATCAAAAAAGAGTATATCTACGGAGTATATATTCCCGAAGATTTACCGGATGCTTTTGAAAGATTAAATAAACTGATCGATAAAGAGTCCAAAGACAAATTCAAATCGGTTCCCGAAGATATCGCTGTCAAAAAACTCCATTTTAGCTTTGGCAGATGGATGATTTATAATTGGGGCTTTTATGAAGGTTCGCGTTTATCACATCATATTAGAGAATTGGGAATTTATCACCCGGATGATATGGCCAGATTTATTATAACCACTTATCATCGCTATCTGAATAAAGAAGAGCTGAAAATCAAAGAATTAGTCGAAACTTTTCAGGCCAAACAGGAAAAAGAAAAAGAGTCGAGGAAAAACAGGGGAACGGTGATACACAAAGAAGTAAGGAAGAAACAGAACTAAAAGTTAGAAAATAAAAAAGCTGTCACCTTTTAGCAACAGCTTAAATTTTACACCAGACAAAACTATACCCATGAAACTTATATCAAAATTCAATGGGTAAATATTTTTTAAAAACTCAATTTTAAATTCAAAAACAAGATAAGATAAGCTCTATTTTTCTTTTGTCTTGGTTAAGACAGCTTATTTTAATTTGATTTTTGATACGCTAATTGAAAGACAATTAAATACAAAAACCGGGTTTTTCGAGGGTTATAAGGAGCTAAAGGAAGAAAGATATATTACCCGAACATAACAAATTATAGCTTCCGCCTTCGCCGGATTCCTTTTTATTTTTACTTTTGCATTCCGAAATACTGAATCCGGGCAACTTAGATTACCTGAATGAGGTAAACATTTTAGTTGCTTTCCTGTATATAATAATAGTTTGCAATCTAAGCGAATTCGATTGCTAATTGAACCTTGCTAACTTTGTAAGCAGAATGATTTTTAAAATAAACTCATAGAAATTGACGATAGGCTATGGCTAAAAATTTATTGATAGTTGAGTCACCTGCGAAAGCTAAGACGATAGAAAAGTACCTGGGGGAAGATTTTACAGTTAAATCCAGTATGGGGCATATCCGCGATCTGGATAAGGGGAATAAAGCCATAGATAAGGAAAATGGCTTTAAACCTAAATATATCGTTTCTCCCGAAAAAACGAAAGTCGTAAAAGATTTGAAAGATGCGGTTAAGAATGTCGAAGAAGTATGGCTGGCAACGGATGAGGATCGGGAAGGAGAAGCGATATCCTGGCATTTGTGTAAAGTGTTGGGATTGGATGAGCATACGACCAAACGCATCGTTTTTAGAGAGATCACCAAACCTGCAATTCTAAAGGCCATTCAAAGCCCCCGTAAACTGGATTTGAATCTGGTCAATGCACAGCAGGCCAGACGGATACTGGATAGATTGGTAGGTTTTGAATTATCTGAAATTCTTTGGAAAAAAGTCAAAGGAAAGCTTTCTGCCGGAAGAGTACAATCGGTAGCAGTAAAAATCATCGTTGAAAGGGAAAGGGATATTATGAAATTTCAAGCGCAGCCTTTCTTCAAAGTTTCTGCCATATTTAATGTACAAAACGAACAGAATAAAGTAGTTGCCCTGAAAGCCGAATTAGCTACCAGGTTTGAGGAACAGGCAGATGCTGCTGATTTTTTGAACAAATGTAATGGTGCGGCTTTTAATATCGAAAAAATCGAGGTTAAACCGATTAAGCGCAAGCCAACGGCTCCTTTTACTACTTCTACTTTACAGCAGGAAGCGAGCCGTAAACTGGGCTTTTCGGTAAACCGAACAATGCAAAATGCACAACGACTTTACGAACAGGGGCATATCACTTATATGAGAACGGATTCCGTTAATTTGAGTGAAACAGCTCTGCAAGGTATTGCGCTTGAAATTGAAACCAAATATGGTTCGGAGTACGTGCATACGCGAAAGTTTAAAACTAAAAAAGAAAACGCACAAGAAGCGCACGAAGCGATCCGTCCAACTAATATTTCTGTTCAACAGGTCACCTCTGACCGGGATCAACAACGTCTTTATGAATTGATCTGGAAACGTACGATTGCTTCACAGATGGCGGAAGCTCGCCTTGAAAAAACCATCGTGGATATTGGAATTTCCAATATTCCGGATACCTTTTTGAAAGCCGAAGGAGAAGTACTTAAGTTTGATGGCTTCCTGAAAGTATACCTGGCGGGTAAAGACGATGATGATGAAGAGGAAGCGAAGGGAATGTTACCGCCTCTCAAAGTGGGGCAAACTCTGGATTTGAATGAAATGACGGCACTGGAACGATTTACCAGACCGCCATCCAGGTATACAGAAGCGAGTTTGGTTAAGAAACTGGAAGAGCTGGGTATTGGCCGTCCGTCAACCTATGCTCCTACGATTAGCAAAATTATGGAATCTAACCGCGGTTATGTTTCCAAAGTGCTGAGAGATGGTGTGGAGAGGACTTATAAAATCCTGAAATTGAAAAATGGTCAGGTCGAGACTACTACAGATACAGAAGTGACTGGAGCAATTAAAAATCGATTGGTTCCCAGTGATTTGGGGATGCTGGTCAGCGATTTCCTCTCCGAGCATTTCAGCGATATTATGACTTATAGCTTTACTGCTGAAATCGAGAAGAATTTTGATAATATCGCTGCCGGAGGACAGCAGTGGAATGATATGATCGATGAGTTTTACCAACCCTTTCACGCTAATGTAGAGGAAACGCTTGAACATGCCGACCGGGCAACGGGGGAGCGAATTCTTGGTAAAGATCCGGAAACCGGTCGAACGCTACTGGTGCGGATGTCTCGTTTTGGCCCTCTGGTGCAGATCGGTACGACGGAAGAATTGGGGGATGAAAAACCCCGTTATGCGAATCTTCGCCCGGGGCAATCCCTGGAAACTATTGAGTTTGAAGAAGCATTGGAACTCTTTAAACTGCCAAAAAGCTTAGGGGACTATCAGGGACATGAAGTCATTATTGGAGTAGGTCGCTATGGCCCCTATGTAAAGTATGATGGTGCTTTCATTTCCATCGGACGTGGCACGGATCCATTGGAGGTGACGAAAGAACAGGCGATTGAACTGATTGAGGAAAAGAAAAAAGCGGATGCTCCAGTAGGTACTTATAAAGGTTTGCCTATCACTAAGGGTAAAGGCCGTTTTGGCCCCTTCCTGAAGTGGAATGAAATGTTTATCAATATTCCACGGCGCTTTGATCCGGAGACTATTACTCAGGACGAGATGTTTGAGTTGATTGCTGCCAAAATTGAAAAAGAAGCAAATCGTTATATCCATAAATGGGATGATCTTAAAATTTCTGTCGAAAATGGTCGTTGGGGGCCTTTTATTCGCTTTGGTAAAAAGAGTATAAAAATCCCCAAGATTGATGGTCAGCGTGTGACTTCGGAGCAGGCTAAAGACTATAGCCTGGAAGATGTGAAAAAGATCATTGAAGAGGAAATCCCGGATGCTTTTGTAAAAAAGACCAGAAAAGTGGCAAAGAAAAAGTAGCACATCAGATGTACTCCATGTCCGATTAAGCGGTGCTCAGGTATTTGTACATCAGGCTTGCTGCCCGATTTGATGCCCCGGAGTTGCCCAGTTTTTCAATTAATTGCTGGTATCCCTTGCGGTAAATCTCACGATTCTCCAGTACTTCTTTTAGCGCCTGCTTTAAATTTTCGGGATTAAAATCATCTTGTATTAATTCCTGCACCAGGGGGCGGTCTAGAATCAGATTGACCAGCGAAATATAATCGACCTTGACGAGTCTTTTGGCAATTTGATAGGACAGGCTACTTCCCCGGTAACAAACCACCTGTGGCACTTTAAACAGGCCCGTTTCCAGTGTTGCTGTACCGGAAGTGACCAGCGCTGCTTCTGCCGATTGTAGCAGGTCGTAAGTTTGATTATGTATAAGCTTGACGGGGCTTTTGAATTTTTTTAAAATATTTTGATAAAAAGCTTCTTCAATAGCTGGAGCTCCTGCAATAATAAATTGATACGCTGGAAAATCATCTACAACACTTAGCATCTCCTGTAGCATTTTATTGATTTCCTGCTTTCTGCTTCCCGGGAGCAGGGCAATAATTGGTTTTGTACCTGTTTGAGTTTTAAAAGCCGGATCGATGGAGCGATCTTTAATTACATCCAGCAGGGGATGACCTACAAAATCAACTTCAACACCGTATTTTTTATAAAAATCTTTTTCGAAAGGCAAGATAACGAACATGCGATCCACATCCCGTTTAATCTTGTGTACCCGTTTGGTGTTCCATGCCCAGATTTGTGGAGAGATATAATAGAAAACCCTGAGGTTTTGCTTTTTCGCCCATTGGGCAATGCGCAAATTGAAGCCGGGATAATCTACCAGAATCAGAACGTCGGGCTGATAGCCAAGAATATCTTTCTTGCAAAATTGGATGTTTTTTAAAATAGTACCCAGGTTTTGGACGACTTCGACAAAACCCATAAAAGCCAAATCCCGGTAATGCTTAATGAGTTCTCCGCCCGCAGCTTTCATCAAATCTCCCCCCCAGACGCGATAACTGGCTTGTGGGTCAGCTGCACTCAGCGCTTTCATCAGATTTGAGGCATGTAAATCGCCGGAAGCCTCTCCGGCAATAATGTAGTATTTCATACGCCGCCGAAAATATAATCTTTGTACATAATGGCCCAGATTATCGCGAAAATTGCGGTAGGAATAATAACCCCATACATGCTTTGCTCCTTTCTTCTGTTTTTATAATAGTTAAAAGGAATGAGATTAAAACAAAGGGCCAAAAGTGTAATTGTCCGTAAACTCCAATTACCATAACCGGAGTTGATCAGGTTACTCAATAGTAAAAACAGGCCTTGCAGTAATCCAAAACCAATCAGGGGGACCAGAATACCTGAGACCAAACCCAGGCCAAGTGAATCTTTGTTTAGAAAACTCATATCATTATAAATCCTAAGCGGAGCGCTATTATTATACTTTTTCCAGTTCCTTTAGTCCTGGAATTGCTTCGTGTTTAGTAAGGTCATGCATAGAGGGTACCACGGAAATATAACCATTTTTAAGTGCCCAGACATCAGTGTCTTCGCCCTGATCCCGGTTGACAAATTTGCCAGTCAGCCAATAATATTTTTCGTTTCTTGGATCTTTGGATTCGGTGTATTCTTCTACCCACATTGCATCTGCTTGACGGCACACCTTAATCCCCTTGATATCCTCAGTGGGTAAATCCGGAATATTTACATTGAGCAAATTTGCTTTCGGGATTCCATTTTGCAGCACATAATTAATAATTTCTTTGATGAAGGGTTTTCCATTTTCAAAATTGGCATCAATCTTATAGTCAAGCAATGAAAAACCAATAGACCGGATTCCAACGAGAGAAGCTTCCATAGCAGCAGACATAGTACCGGAGTAGATGATGTTGATACTGGAATTAGAACCGTGATTAATACCTGATATACACAAATCGACCGTTCGATCTTTTAATAAAACGGAATTAGCCAATTTGACGCAATCAACGGGCGTACCAGTACATTCATAAGCTTCGATACCATTGAAAGGATTTACCTTTTTCAAACGGAGTGGATCACTGATCGTAATGGCATGTCCCATTCCGGATTGAGGGGAGTCCGGGGCCACTACAATAACATCCCCGAGTTCGCGAGCAACTTCAACTAATGCTTTGATACCCGGTGCAAAAATCCCATCGTCATTCGTCGCTAAAATTAAAGGTCTTTTCATCGTACTTTTTTTGAAACCACAAATTTAATTAATTATTCGTTATTAGGCTTTTATTGTTTACTTTTCATTTTTTAAAGTCGAAAGTCGAAAGTCGAAAGTCGAAAGTCGAAAGTCGAAAGTCGAAAGTCGAAAGTCGAAAGTCGAAAGTCGAAAGTCGAAAGTCGAAAACCGGAGATTCTTTACTTTCCCTTTACATTTTTTCAACCTAAGCTGCGAAATATTGTTCTACATTTGCTCACTTTGTGGTAGGTATAATATTGATTCATTTTAGATATTAGTCTTGTTCAAAAAATTGTGTTGAAACAAGATTTGGATTTTTGCTCCGGATAGACGCTTTGGGAAGTGTATAGCTTTGTTTATGGCGCAAAACACGGCGTAGAATTATATCTTTAAATGATAATTTATTATTGTTAAACAAGATTAATAAATAGAGCAGGCATTTTTAAGGTTCTTGATAAGAAGAGCTTACTACTTTGTTACTAATGCCTCAAACTCAAGCAATATGGCAGTTTTTGGAAAAAAAGGAATCTTAATCGTCAATTTGGGAACACCCGATGCTCCTAGTCGTGGAGCGGTTTATCGATACCTGAAACAATTCCTGTTGGATCGCAGGGTTATTGATTATCCCTGGTTGCCACGAAATCTTCTTGTGAGGGGACTGATTGCGCCTTTCCGTTCGGGATCATCGGCTAAATTGTATCAAAAACTCTGGACCAAAGATGGTTCCCCTTTAAAAATCTACGGTGAACGCCTGGTGGCGGGCGTACAGGAACAACTGGGAGATGATTTTGAAGTAGAATTGGCTATGCGTTATCAGAATCCGTCTGTTGCTTCTGCCCTGGATAAATTATTGGCAAAACAAGTAGCTGAAATCACTGTTTTTCCGCTCTTTCCGCAGTATGCCTCAGCTACGACCGGAAGTGTACACGAAGAGGTAATGCGACTTCTTTCTAAAAAGGAAAGTATTCCGAATATTAAACTGATCAATTCGTACTATGATGATCCTCGGATGATCGATATTTTTGTTGAAAACGCCCAAAAATACGACCTGAATAGTTACGATCATATTCTTTTCAGTTATCATGGTTTGCCACAACGTCAATTAAAAAAGGCGGATACCTGTAATCATTGTTTACAAGAATCGGATTGTTGTGAAACGATTTCTGTTAAAAATCAATTTTGTTACTCTGCTCAATGTTATGGAACCTCTTTTGCCATTGCGGAAAAACTGGGACTGGATAAAGAGCAATATACTATTTGCTTTCAATCCCGGCTTGGTCCGGAAGCCTGGATTCAGCCTTATACCAGTAAGGTTATTGAGGAGCGAGCTGGAAAAGGAGATAAGCGCTTATTGGTATTTTGCCCGGCTTTTGTTGCGGATTGTTTGGAAACGACGATTGAAATTACCCATGAATACAAAGAGGAATTTGAAGAAAAGGGTGGGGAACATCTCGATTTGGTAGAGAGCCTGAATGCTCATCCGAAATGGATGACAGCGGTTGCTGAAATGGTACGGGAAGCAGCAGAATGATAGTATTTGTATTGGCTCGTGATTAATTAAAGTCAATTAGGACAAACGGAATTTCAAACTCGAACAGTGAAAATCAATAATCCAAAAAACAATTCGTACTTTTATGCCATAGCATAAGTTTATCCAATGACTCACCAGGAGATTCTGAAATCACTTCGTGCCAAGCAATACAAACCCGTTTATTTCCTGCATGGAGATGAATCTTATTACATTGATGTGATTTCAAAATATATTGAGGAAAACGTCTTATCCGAAGGAGAGCGATCTTTTAATCAGATGGTTTTTTATGGCAAAGACTCCGATGCCAAAACGATCATTGATACGGCCAGCAGATATCCGATGATGTCTTCTCATCAGGTAGTTATTTTGAAGGAGGCACAGGAAATGAAGGCCCTTCAGGACTTACAGCCCTATATCGAAAAAGCAGTGCCCACCACGATTTTTGTGATTTGTCATAAACATAAAAAACTGGATGCCCGTACCAAACTGGCGAAAGCACTCAAAGCGAATGCGCTTGTATTCGAATCGAAAAAACTGTATGATAACCAGGTGCCGGACTGGATTGCTTCTTATTTAAAAAGTAAGAAAATGACTATCTCTCCGGATGCTGCTCAATTAATTGCCGAATACCTTGGGACCAATCTTTCAAAGATTGTTAATGAATTGGATAAACTGGTGATCAACCTTTCCGCGGGAACAGCTATTAATGAAAAACATATTCAGGACAATATTGGGATTAGCAAGGATTTCAATGTTTTTGAACTCCAAAGAGCATTGGGGAATCGGGATGTCCTAAAGGCTAACCGGATCATTAATTATTTTATAGCGAATCCACGTAAAAACCCCTTAGTAGTAGTGATTGGTACTTTATATAACTATTTCAGTAAAGTATTCATTTTCCACTTCATGCGGAATCGCAGTGATTCGGAAATTTCGAAGGCACTTAAATTGCGATCGGATTATTTTTTAAAAGAATACAAAATAGCTGCACGTAATTTCAATTTATCTCATACTAAAAGAGTTATTCACCTTTTAAAGGAATACGATCTACGATCCAAGGGCGTGGATAATGACTCCACTAACGAAGGCGAATTAATGAAAGAACTCGTCTGGAAGATATTGCATTGAAAAATTGCTGGCTTATGCAGTTAGATTTTCTAACCACATAAGCATAAGCACATTAAATAAATCTAAAATTATCGATTCGAATTCATCACTACAAATTGTTCGGTCTCTACACCATGTTCGGTATAAATGGTCAGGACATAGGTACCACTAATCAGCCTGCTGGTATTTAGTTGAATATTATTTATACCGTTAGTGGTATGTACCTCTCTGCTAAACATTACATTTCCAGCTATATCTTTTATTTCAAAGATTGTAAAACCAGCTTCCGGGCTTTCATAAGAAACATTCAACTGATCGGTGGTGGGATTAGGCGACATTTCTGTGATCATTTGTGGAGTTCCCGGAGCTAAACCAGCTCCGCCGGTAATCGTTATTGGATCGCAGGATGAAGTACAGGCGTTTTCATCCGAAATAATCACAGTATAAGTACCTGCACTTAAATCAGCAAAGACATTTGAAGTTTGGTAACTTACCCCATTGTCTATACTATATTCATAAGTACCCGTTCCTCCCTGAGCAATAATCGTCAGGTCGGATAAATCCGGATTTCCGGAACTGGCCGGATTAATTTCACTAGAACAAGTAATCGCCTGTGGTTCATTGATGATTATTCCACAAATGAAGATACAACCATTGGCATCGGTGAGTGTTAGTCCGTATGCTCCGGCGGGTAGACCTCCGACTACTTCCGTGGAGTCACCTGTACTCCATTCGTAGGTATAAGGTAATACACCACCCTGACCATAAGCTTCAAGAATTCCATCATCTGCTCCAAAACAATTGGCATCAATTGAACCATAAATGGCGATTAACTGCTCCGGTTCAGTAACTATTGAACTACAAGTTGCACTACAACCATTCGCGTCCGTTACCGTGAGACCATATTGACCCGCAGGTAAGTTACTTATGCTTGCTTCCGTGGCGCCATTACTCCAGGTATAAGAGTAAGGAGCAAGGCCGCCACTAATTACAGTATTAACAGCACCGTTTGATTCTCCGGCACATAATACGGCTTCGGGGGTACAGCTGATTACAATTTGGTTTTGTGACGCTATGCTTGCTGTTGCACTCGCTGTACAGCCATTATTATCGGTTACTGTTAAAATATAAGTTCCAGCAGTAAGTGTTCCAATAGTGGAGGAGTTTGCACCATTACTCCAGGCATAGCTATAGGGAGCTTCTCCACCTGAAATAATCGACTCAATACTTCCATTATTGTCGTCCTGACAAAGAATTTGATTAATATTCAAATCTACGTTGATCGGATTTGGTTCTTGTACGATAGCTGAACTAGTCGCTGTACAACCGTTCGTATCTGTTACAGTAACAGTATAAGTTCCTGCAGCTAATCCATTGATAAATGGGGAGATAGCACCAGTACTCCACAAGTATTGATAGGGAGCTAAACCTCCAATGGCTGTCACAAAGGCGTTTCCATCAGCACTGCCATTACAACTTGCCGGATTTGATGACACCACAACCAACATCGCACTCGGTTGGCTTATCGTTGTGCTTGCAAAGCCCTGACAACCATTCGCATCTGTAACCGTCACCTGATAACTGCCTGCATTTAGATTATTTATATTTGAGGTGTTCGCTCCATTACTCCATTGATAAGTAAAAGGCGCTAAACCCTGACCTGTTGTAAGCTCAATACTACCCGTTGCTGCTCCATTACAATCGACATTTTGCGGATTTAAAGAAATGGAGATTGATGGTGCTTCATCAACGGTAGCTGTGTAAGAAGCAGTACAATTAAAAGAGTCTGTAACGGTAACCGTGTAAGTTCCAGCGGGTACGTTTACTAAATCTTCGGTAGCAGCTCCATTTGACCAGGCATAGCTATAAGGCATCCCGCCTCCACTAACTGTTAAATCGATACTTCCAACACTAGGTGTACCACAATTGGCTCCAGTAGCTGTTCCATTTAAAGTAATAGGATTTCCAGCTTCAACAGTAGTGGCGCAGAAAGTATTACATCCATTAGCATCAGTAATCGTTACCATATAATAGCCTGCCGGAATGCTAAATAAATCTTCAGTATCAACCCCATTACTCCAGATAAAATTATAAGGAGCTGTTCCACCCGTTACATTGAGATCAATTGCTCCCGAGTTAGGTTGACAGTTTTCATCAAAGCCTGTGCATGTTGCGGACAATTCTGTAGGTTCGTTAATTGTAACTGTGGTGATATTTTGACAACCATTCGCATCGGTAACAGTAAGATTGTAAGTACCTGCGGATAAATTGTTGATAAATGGAGTATTAGCGCCATTACTCCAGGTATATACATAAGGGACAGTACCACCGATTACTGTGGCAAAAGCAGTTCCATCATTATCACCGAAGCAAGTGATATCATTGCCTGATGCGATAAGCAATAGATTAGCTGGTTGTGTAATTAGTGAACTACAGGTCATAGAGCAACCATTGGCATCGGTGACTGTGAGGGTATAAGCACCGGGAGCAAGATTATTCAGATCTTCAGTGCTTGCACCATTCGACCAAACATAAGTATATGGAGCAGTACCGCCACTTACGTTTGCATCAATACTTCCATCATTGGCATTTCTACAGGAAATATTGTTATTTACACAGGATAATTGTAATCCGGGAGCTTCCGTTACGGTAGTAGAGCAAGTAGTAGTACAACCATTAGAGTCGCTCACTGTTACGGAATAAGTACCCGCAGTAACGCCAGTGATATCTTCAGTTGTTTCTCCATTGCTCCACTCGTAAGTATACTCTCCTGTACCTCCGGTAACGGTGAGATCGATACTACCATCGGGTTGACCACCACAAGGTATTTCAGTTGCATCGCAAACTGCTTCCAATTCGGTAGATTCTTCAACCGTTGAAACACAAGTGCCTGTACAGCCATTAGTATCAGTAACGGTCACGGCGTATGTTCCGGCATCCAGATTAAGGATGTCCTCTGTTGTTGCCCCATTGCTCCATGCGAAAGTATAATTACCAGTTCCACCACTTACAATAAGATCGATGCTCCCGGTATTGGCTTCTCCGCATTGAGTACCTTCTGCCTGACAGCTTAGATTAAGACCTAAAGAAACTTCTACTATTGCTGAACAACTGGCAATACAGCCATTGACATCCGTAACAGTCACAACATAATTACCGGAAGAAATATTTATTAAATCTTCAGTAGTACTTCCATTGCTCCACAAGAACGTATACGGAGCGACTCCGCCGCTGACATCAATATTGATATTTCCAGAATTAGAATTTCCACAAGTGGCGCCATCAACATTACATACGACCGCGAGCATAGGATCAGCATTAACTGTAGAAGTGCAGGTACTTGTACATCCGTTGGCATCTGTGATGGTCACCGTATAATCTCCTGCATCCAGATTAGTCAAATCTTCAGTTATACTTCCATTACTCCATAGGAAAGTATAAGGCAGTGTACCTCCCGAAACGTTTAGATCAATACTACCTGTACCACTTTGAGCACATTCCAAATCCTGGGCATTACAAACAGCCATGATTGGTTCGATAAAAGTAATGGTCGAATTACAAACAGCCACACATCCCTTGCTATCAGTTACGGTAACGGAGTAATTGCCTGCTGCTACATTGATCAAATCCTGTGTAGTATTTCCATTGCTCCACAGATAAGTAAACGGAGCTGTTCCTCCACTTACCGTTAAATTTACAAGACCTGAATTAGCTTCGCCACAAAGCAGGCCTTGACCACTGCAACTAGCACTAAGCACCGGAACAACATTGATTGTATTATTACAAACACTAGTACAACCATTCGCATCGCTTACTGTCACTTCGTAGAATCCTGCACTGAGACCATCGAGATTTTGACTTGTTGCTCCATTGCTCCACAGATAAGTAAATGGGGCTGTTCCACCACTTATATCAACCGTAAGAATACCGGTGTTAGCTTCTCCACAGAATAAATCCTGAGCATTGCAAATAGCAATTAATGGCGCGGCAGTTTCAACATTTGCACTGCAAACAGCGGTACAATTATTAGCATCCGTTACGGTAAGGGTATAAGCACCGGTACTTAAATTGTCAAGGTTTTGACTTGTCGCTCCATTACTCCACTGGAAAGTATATGGAGCATTGCCACCCTCTATATTTACATCGATACGACCGGTAGCATCCTGTGCGCAGATCAGGTCATTGGCAGAACAGAAAACACTTAAGGCTGTGGGCTCTTCCACGAAAGTGGTACAGGTAGCAGTACAGCCATTTCCATCAGTTACAGTGACGGAATAGTTACCACTACCAAGATTTTCGAGATGCTGTGTACTGGCTCCGTTGCTCCAGGCAAAGGTATAAATCCCACTTCCGCCACTTACATTCAATAGGATACTTCCTGAATTGTCCTGGTGACAGGATAAGGGAGTTGATGTACAAGTCGCAGTTATTTCTGCATTAGACTCAATTGATGTTGTAAAGATATTTGTACATCCGTTTTCATCACTGACGGTAAGTGTATATTCACCAGTTGCTAAACCATTTAAGTTTTGTGTGGTTTGACCGTTGTTCCATTCAAAAGTATAGACCCCTGTTCCGCCGCTTACAGTCGTATTAATTGAACCATCACTTCCTCCGAAGCAGGTTACATTGGTATTCGTAAACTCCACCTGAATCAGTTCAGGAGATTCAACCCATGTTCCGCAGATACCAATACAACCATTCGCATCGGTGACTGTAACACCGTGGAAACCTGCAGGAAGTCCTTCAATAACAGGTTCTGTGGATCCGTTATCCCAAATATAGGTATATGGGCCAACCCCTCCTTCAATAACGAAATCCGCTACTGATGTACTGTCTCCATAGCAGTCGAGTGGGGTAGAGGTGGAAATGACAATAATTGGATCTGGTATCTCAACAATAGCTTCGCAACTCGCAGTACAGCCATTAGCATCCGTAATTGTTACAGCATAAGGCCCTGCATCAATATTGCTTAATTCAGTGCTGGTAGCACCATTGCTCCATTGATAACTAAAAGGTGCAAGGCCTCCATTGATATCTACACTGATATTTCCGGTTAATTCTTCTCCACAAACTAAATCGCTGGCATTGCAAGTGGCAGTAAATGCAGATATATTATCAATAACCGATTCGCAAATGGCTTGACAACCATTGTCATCTGTTACGGTCAGACTATAGGTTCCGGGGGCGATATTTTCCAGATTTTGTGTAGTGGCACCATTACTCCATTCGTAGGTGTAATTACCGGTTCCTCCTTGTACAGTTACATTTATTGAATTGGTACTATTGGGATCACAGCTTGCATTTTGCGCATCGCAAATCAGGGTGATTCCCGGAGTTTCATTGATTGTTACATTACAGCTTGCTTCGCAGTTATTCGCATCAATGACCAGTAATGAATAATTACCGGCAGTCAATCCGCTTATATCTGCATTATTTGCACCATTTGACCAAATATATGTAAAAGGAGCAGTCCCTCCGGATACAATTACATTAGCTGTACCATCATTAGCTCCTTCGCAGGAAACATCTATAGCGCTACAGGAAATGTTTAATGTCTCAACCTGTGTAATAGTTGCCTGACAAGTTGCAAAACAACCATTTTGATCGGTAACGGTCAGACTGTAAATACCAGGGCCAAGGTTTTCAAGATTAGGAGTATTCGCACCATTGCTCCAGCTATAGATGAAGTTGCCCGAACCCCCGGTAATCTGAGTAGTAATCGCTGCACTCATGTTTCCATCACAAACATTTTCAATGACATTACAATTAACAGAAATAGCTTCTTCTCCAATTACATCAACACTGCAAGTAGCCTCACAACCATTCGCGTCGGTAACTAATACGGAATAAGTTCCGGGACTGAGATTAGAAATCTCCTGAGTATTTGCGCCATTGTTCCAAAGAAAAATAAAAGGAGCAGTACCACCACTCACATTTGCGGATGCAGTTCCGTCATTCCCGACATCGCAGGAGGTATTGCTGGCAGAACAAGAAAGTTGAATCGTTGAGATTGGTATAACCTCAGTTTCACAAATTGCTGAACAACCTTCCTGATCAGTGACTGTTAAACTGTAAATCCCCGGAGCTACATTTTCGAGCATAGCGCTCGTTGCGCCATTGCTCCATACATAAGTATAATTTCCAGTACCACCACTTACCTGAGTTGAAATAACTGCACTGGCATTTTCATCACAAACATTATCATTAACACTGCAGGATAGGGATAGCGAACCATTGTTTTGAATCTCTACACTACAAACTTCTTCGCAACCATTGGCATCGGTTACAGTGATGGTATACGTTCCTTCGGAAAGGCCATCATCATAATCTGTACAAGTATTATTACTCCAGTGATAAGTGTAGGGCGCCGTCCCTCCGGTAGCCGTAACTGTAATCGTACCATTACTTTCCTCTCCGCAAGTAATATCCGTTCCTTCACAGGTAATGCTAAGTGGACTTAAAGGCTCGATAGTTGCTTCGCAAGACTTGGTGCATCCTGAAATTGTGCTGGTAACGGTCACTGAGTAAGTTCCCGGACCTACATCAGATAAATGCTGCGTTGTTGCCCCATTACTCCATTCGTAAGTCAAAAGATTAGGATCAACGGATACTTCCAAAACAATTGCAGCGTTTTCATTTCCATCGCAAGTGCTGTTGAGTGGAAAACAGCCTATATAAATTGGAAGCTCTGTTATCACTTCCACTGTACAAACTTCCTCGCAACCATTGGCATCGGTTACAGTGATGGTATAAGTTCCCTCTTCCAGGTTATCTTCATAATCAGTACAAGCATTATTGCTCCAGTGGTAAGTATATGGGGCAGTTCCACCTGTAGCAGTTACGGTAACTGTTCCATCATTATTGCTTCCACCATTTTGATTACAGGTAGCAGGAGTAGCATTACATTCGATGGAGAAAGGCTCATAAAATTCAAGTGTTGTTTCACAACTTGCACTGCATCCATCATCTGCGGTAACTGTAACGGAATAAGTCCCCGGTTCCAGATTCGTTAAGTTTTGTGTAGTGGCGCCATTGCTCCAGAGGATATCAAAACTGGAAGATGTACCAGAGATTTCCAGATTAATCCCCAAACTATCTACTGATCCACAGATATCGTTTACAGCTACACAATTGATATCAATGATTTCGTAACATTCACAATTTTCCGCTTCTGCTCCTAAGCCTGTCGGAACCTCATCACTTAGTGCAATATATATTTTGTCAATATTGGTTCCATCTTCCCGATAAGCAAAATCTATTGTGTTTTCACCTGCTTCGAGAAAGAAAGTAACGGGGATATTATCGTTGGTATTGTCATGTACCTGATCCCAGATAAATGTATTGCTTTGCTCTATTTGATTCCAGCGTACCCATTCGCCATTATTGGCTCTTACCCAAAAACTATCATCATTACTGCTACCGGCCTGCACTCTCGCAAAAATGTGATAAGGACCAGCCTGAGAAACGCTTACATTAAACCGGATTCGATCTTGTGAACCGGAAGGTGCTGTGCCCAGGGAATTATTACCCGGGATAACGCTTAGATAATCTCCGTTAGAAGCATTGGTATCAGAATGAGTTTCAAATATATTTCCTACTTCGGCACATTCTATTTCCAGAAAAATTTCGTCCCCGGTACATTCGATTGGATTTGAAAGCTGGAAATTCAAATCGCCAATCTCTCCGTCAGAAGTATCGAACCAACCACTTGCACCGAATTCAAAATCCTGTACATTTGCCCCATACCCGACCTGAAAAGAGGGACCTCTTCTGATAATAGAAGTCGAAGTCCCGTTTGGATAAATGAATGTACCACTAAAAGCTGTATAGTAATACCAGTGTTCTGCTCCATCGTGTACGCAAAGCATATATTTAGGACTGCCTTCTGGTGCTTCAGTAGTACGTCCGGTAAAAGTGACGGAAAGTTGCCCGATGTTTGTTCCCTGGATTACAGAACCGGAAAGAAGGGCGGTCCCATCAGTATATTCTGTAAAAACAAGATCATCGCCAGCTACATAACAATTACCTGGCCCCAGTGTAAATACATAAGCTCCACTGCACCAGCTCCCGCAATTATCTGCTGTATTTTCAACCTGGCGTACAGCAATAATATCTAGACAATCTAAATTCCCGCCGGTATTTCCGCAAGCTTCTGCTTCTGCACCCAATCCCTGGGGAGAACCCTGGTTTTGACTAATAAATATCTTATCAATAGCGGCACCATCTTCGCGGTAAGCGAAATCAATTGTATTTGTACCTTCGTTAAAATAAAAAGCAACCGGAGTATTACCGTTATTATTATCGTGTACCTGATCCCAAATGAAAAGATTACTCTGTTCGATGTTATTCCATTTGACCCATGTTCCGCCATTCACTCTGACCCAAAAACTGTCATCACTTCCACCTGGTGCTTTTACTCTGGCAAATATGTTATAAGCGCCACTTTTAGTAGTAGTTATCGTAAATCGAATTCGATCACTATTACCCTCCGGAGCTGTGTCTAGAGAATTATTACCGGGAATGACAGAAAGGTAAGTTCCATTGGAAGCCTCATTGTCCGTTAATGTTTCAAAAAGATCACCTACTTCTGCACATTCTGACTCCAGGGCAATTTCATCAGCAATACATTCGATTGGACTGGAAAGCTGAAAATTCATATCTCCAACGTCTCCATCATCTGTATCAAACCATCCGGAAGCGCCATATTCTGTATCCTGTACATTTGCACCATATCCAACCTGAAAAGCCGGTCCGCGTTGACTAATAACCTTGGTATGGCCATCAGCATAGGTAAAGGTGCCGGTGAAGCTACTGTAGTAATACCAAAAATCGCCTCCGTTATCGATGCAGAGCATATATTTTGGACTACCTTCAGGAGCTATATTGGTACGTCCGGTAAAAGTGACGGAAAGCTGCCCGATGTTTGTTCCCTGGATTACAGAGCCGGAAAGAAGAGCTGTACCATTAGTATATTCTGTAAAAATAAGATCATCGCCAGCTACATAACAATTGCCTGGCCCTAAGGTGAATACATAAGCTCCATCGCACCAGGTTCCACAATTATCTGCCGTGTTTTCTACTTGTCGGATAGCAGTTATATCGGTGCAATCTACAGTGGTTTCTTCTTCACAACTAACATTGGTACAGTTTCCAGGGCCACATATTTCTACAGTGGTAAAACCATTTCCGGCTTTTGCTACGAAAATGCTTTGTGAAACCTCGAATGCGCCATCTAATGTGAAACTAAAGCATAACTCTTCATTATAATTGAGTCCAAAATCATATTTTATTCCGCAGTGATTAGTGGTGGGGTTAACTCCAATCTCAAAAGGGTGACTTGAATCTATAATATCGTCTTCTGAATCGAAACATTCCAGACAGGCATCATTAGCGATCATGAAATGACTGATTTCCGGATTACCGGCAGGGCCAGCTATTAGGCAATAACTCCAGGTCGAAGTACAGCTATTACCTTCGGTATTATAGGTTACTCCATTGAAAATGATCTGATGACCGGCAGAGGTCATAGCTGTTTCACTACAGTCCTGAGCTTCTGATGATAAAAACGGATTGAAAAAGAAGATTAAAAGGAATAAGACCTTTTGTTGGTTCTGTAAAGACGCTATCATGGTTATGTTTAATAGGTGTACTCAAATTATCCCATTCAAAGCGGGATACCTTTTCATAGTCGTTGGACAGCGCTGCTATAGTAGTTGGTTTTTCTCGTCGGTTTTGTTTAGCTGGAATAACTTTGCATAAATTATATGTGCAATTTAATCTGAATTGAATCTTTATTTTTCGTATATAAATAAATTTGTGACATAGAAAAAACTTTGCTCTGCTGAAAAATAAATTTTAAATCCTAAAAATTTGCAATACTCCTAAAAACACCTTTATATTTACGACCAAATAGAGATTGTAAAAATGAATTATCAAATTTGTACCAAGCTTTGGTGGTGGAACTTATCTTATTCAATATCCGAGTGAGTTAAGTTAGCTATCAATTGGACAAAATAAATAAAGCGGCTTATCGAATGTACTCGGTAAGCCGCTTTTAGTTTTTTAAAATTAAAAAAATGATTGACAAAACGACTGCAGATATTTCAAACGCTGCCCATCAGATAGAAATTCAAACGAATGTCAAAAGATTATTGGCGGATACCTACACGCCGGTCAGCATTTATTTAAAATTGAGAGATCATTTTGAGAGTTCTGTATTATTGGAGAGTACGGACTTCCGGAGTATGGAAAATTGTTATTCTTTTATTGGCCTCGATTCACTCGCTACGTTTAAAGTGGAAAATGGGGAGATTTCGACAAAAATTAGCGGCCAAAGGAAGCAAGTCACAAAAATAGAGCGAAGTAATCAGGTCGTCGAAACCTTTAATAATTATTTGCAACAATTTAAAATTGAATATCAACAAACCTATCGGGGAATAAACGGGTTTTTCGGCCACACGGGTTTTGATGCAGTACAGTATTTTGATACCCTGGAATTCGATCCGGCTAAAAGGAAAACAAACCTCCCCGACATCAATTATAGCCTCTATCGTTTTGTTATTGCAATTAACCATTTTAAAGACGAGTTGCATATAATAGAAAATAAGCTCCCGGAAGAAACTTCCCGTATCAGCGATGTCGAAGATTTGATCAACAGTCAAAGTTTTGGGACTTATCATTTTAAATTGGATGGAGTCGAAGAAACGAATATGACCGATAAGGAATTTAAAGAGCTGGTTACCAAGGGTAAGCAACATTGTCAACTGGGAGATGTTTTTCAAATTGTACTTTCCCGGCGTTTTTTCCAGAAGTTCAGCGGTGATGAATTCAATGTTTACAGAATTCTTCGTTCGGTGAATCCCTCGCCCTATCTTTTTTATTTTGATTATGGTAGTTATAAAATATTTGGTTCCTCTCCCGAGGCGCAAATGGTCATCAGAGGAAATATAGCGAGTGTAAACCCGATTGCCGGTACCTATCGAAGAACCGGCGATGATGAAGAGGATCGTAAAAGTGCCCAGGCTTTAGCTGCTGATCCAAAGGAAAATGCAGAGCATATCATGCTGGTGGATTTGGCCAGGAACGACCTTGGTAAGCACTCCGAAAAAGTGTATGTGAAAGAATTAAAGGATATTCAGTTCTTTAGTCATGTAATACATTTAGTTTCAAAAGTAGAAGGAGTAATTCCTCCCGAAGTGAATCGAATTCAAATCTTTGGAGATACTTTTCCAGCCGGGACATTAAGTGGTGCACCCAAGTATAAAGCTTTACAATTGATTAATGAGTATGAAAAAGAAAATCGAGGTTTTTACGGTGGAGCAATTGGTTATATTGGATTCAATGGTGAAATGAATCAAGCCATCGTAATCCGTTCCTTTTTGAGCAAGGAAAATACATTGCATTATCAAGCTGGTGCAGGAATCGTCGCGGCCAGTGTGGAAGAACATGAATTACAGGAGGTAAATAATAAACTTGGTGCTTTGAAAAAAGCTTTACAAGAAGCAGAAAAACTATAATTCCATAATAGCGTATCATACTACATACAGATAGTTACAAATTGTCGATATGAATATTTTAGTTTTAGATAATTATGACTCTTTTACGTACAACCTGGTGCAATATCTCCGGGAATTAAGTGAAGATAAGATAGATGTTTTTCGGAATGATGAAATCAGCCTTGAAGAAGTTGACCAATATGATTTGATTGTATTATCACCTGGCCCGGGTGTTCCTGCGCAGGCGGGTATTATGCCGGATCTAATTCAGCGCTATGCTGCAAGCAAAGTGATCTTTGGGGTTTGTCTTGGTTTGCAAGCGATCGGAGAAGCTTTTGGGGGAAAGCTACACAACCTTTCACAAGTTTATCACGGTATTGAAACGACCATTGATATCCTCGAATCGGATCATCCCATGTTTCATGAGATTCCCAATGGTATTAAGGTCGGTCGATATCATTCCTGGGTTGTTGAAAAAGAACATTTACCGGAGGATTTGAATATTACTGCCGTGGATGCCAGTGGAATGATTATGGCTTTACAACATAAAAAGCATCAGGTGAGTGGGGTACAATTTCACCCGGAATCTATTATGACCGAATACGGAAAAGAGATGCTTAAAAACATGCTGCAATATGCCAAGACCCAAATTGAATCCAATAGAACCAGTATCAGTAATGCCATTTGATTTGGATCAAAACAAAAACGATTATCATGAAAAAAGTTCTGCTACGATTATTTGAACACAAAAAACTTACACGCTCCGAGGCAAAAGAAATTTTGGTAAAAATTGCCAATAATGAATATAATGAAGCACAAATTGCGGCATTTATCAGTGTTTATTTGATGCGTTCCATTTCGGTAGAAGAATTACAAGGATTTCGGGATGCTTTACTCGAATTATGCTTGCCAGTGAATCTGGAAGGAATTGATTCAATCGATATAGTAGGTACGGGTGGTGATGGAAAAAATACTTTTAATATCTCTACAATTTCCTCTTTTGTCATTGCCGGAGCCGGATATAAAGTGACCAAGCATGGTAACTATGGGGTGTCTTCTGCCTGTGGCTCTTCCAATGTTTTACAACATCTGGGATATAGCTTTACGAATGAAGAAGATATTTTGAAAAAGCAACTGGATAAAGCTAATATCTGCTTTTTCCACGCACCTCTATTTCATCCGGCAATGAAAACTGTTGCTCCGATTCGGCGGCAATTAGGCGTTAAAACTTTTTTCAATATGCTGGGGCCATTGGTGAATCCGGGGCAACCCAAATATCAGTTGCTCGGAGTTTTTAATCTCGAATTATCCCGGCTTTATCAATATATTTTTCAGCAGACCCGGAGGCAGTACGCGATTGTTTATGCAATGGATGGCTACGATGAAGTTTCCTTGACGGGTAATTTTAAACTGAGAGATAATAATGGAGAAAAAATGATTAGTCCGGAATCTATAGGCAAGCCTAAATTGAAGGCGGAAGACTTGCGGGGAGGGGATAGTGTGGAATCTGCTGCCAAGATTTTTACCAATATTCTGGGCGGAAAAGGTACAAGGGCCCAAAACCATGTTATTACAGCGAATGCTGGTTTGGCCATTCAATGTATGAATCCCGAAAAATCAATTACAGATTGTATCGCTGAGGCAGAGGAGTCCTTATTAAGTGGCCAGGCTTTTGAAAAATTGAAATTGCTGGTAAATTAAATTGCATTAAACAAACCTCGAATAAAAAATAAAATGACAATACTGGATAAAATAATTACTCACAAAAAAGAAGAGATCGCCCGTCGGAAAGAGCTTTATCCGATTCAGCTTCTGGAGCAAAGTATTTACATGAATACTCCGGTAGTTTCGATGAAAAAATATCTTTTACGTGAAGATAAGAGCGGCATAATTGCAGAATTTAAAAGGAAATCACCGTCTAAAGGAGCGATTAATCCTTATGCTACGGTGGAATCGGTTTCCATCGGTTATATGCAGGCCGGAGCTTCCGGGCTTTCAGTACTGACGGATGAAAGATTTTTTGGTGGAAAAAGTGGAGACCTTACCGAGGCCAGAAAGTTTAATTTTTGTCCAATCCTGCGAAAGGATTTTATCATTGATGAATACCAGCTCATTGAGGCCAGATCCATTGGTGCCGATATTGTTTTATTAATTGCGGAATGTCTGGAAAAAGACCGGTTAAAACAACTGGCGGATCAGGCAAAATCCTTAGGGCTGGAGGTCTTAATGGAAGTGCATTCACTTGAGCAATTATCCAAGCTTTGCGATAGTGTGACAATTGTTGGTGTCAATAATAGAAACCTCGAAAATTTTGAAGTCAACATTCAGACTTCCATTGAATTATCGAAAACGATTCCTGATGAGTTTGTAAAAATATCGGAAAGTGGAATCAGTAGTCCGGGCAATATTATCGAATTAAGAGAAGCTGGTTATCAAGGCTTTTTGATAGGGGAGTCCTTTATGAAAACGGCTGATCCCGCCAAAGCCTGCTTGCAATTTATTAATGAAGTGAATGCCCTGGAAAATAAAATGCAAAGAATTAATTCATGATCAATGATTCCTTACGTATCAAGGTTTGCGGTATGCGCGAACAGCTGAATATACAAGCACTGGCTCAATTATCCGTTGATTTTATAGGCTTGATCTTTTATGAAAAATCTTCCCGGTTTATGGCTGAAAAAACCGAAGAACAGAATTTTTTAAAAGGCACTTTTTTTACGAAAGAAAAGACCCCTCAAAAAATAAAAAAAGTTGGGGTTTTTGTTGACGAGTCTGTGGAAAGAGTAATTCATCTTGCCAGTGAATATCAACTGGACTACGTACAATTACACGGGAAAGAAAATATTTTTTATTGTAAAAAAATAAAAAAGGCCGGAATCCGGATTATAAAAGCTTTTGCAATTGATGAAAATTTTTCTTTTACCAATTTAAAAGCTTATGAATATTATTGCGATTATTTTTTGTTTGATACGAAAGGGAAATTACCAGGCGGGAATGGACAGTCGTTCAACTGGGAATTATTAAAAAAATACAGAGGAACAATTCCTTTTTTTCTGAGTGGTGGGATTAAGCCGGGAATGGAACAGGAGATTATTAATTTCAAACACGAAAAATTATTTGCTGTAGATATCAATAGTGGTTTTGAAAACAGCCCCGGCTTTAAAAATGTGGATTTAATTAGTGATTTTATTTATGAAATAAAAAAATAAAATAAACTATGACTTTTTCAATCGATCAAAGAGGGTATTATGGGGAATTTGGGGGAGCTTTTATTCCCGAAATGTTATATCCGAATATCGAATATTTGCGGAAAAATTATTTGGATATCATCAATGAAGCAGCTTTTCAAAAAGAGTTTAGGGCTTTATTGAAAGACTATGTTGGTCGACCCTCTCCCTTGTATTTTGCCAAACGACTTTCTGCACAGTACAAAACCAATATTTATCTCAAACGCGAAGACCTGAATCATACCGGCGCACATAAAATCAATAATACTATTGGTCAGATTTTACTGGCAAAACGGATTGGGAAAAAAAGGATCATTGCCGAAACCGGGGCCGGACAACATGGCGTGGCGACTGCTACGGTCTGCGCCTTAATGGGATTGGAATGCATTGTTTACATGGGCGCGATTGATATCCAAAGACAGGCTCCTAATGTGGCCCGAATGCGGATGCTTGGGGCGAAGGTCGTTCCGGCAACAAGTGGAAGTCAAACCCTCAAGGATGCAACCAATGAAGCAATCCGCGACTGGATCAACCATCCGGAAGAGACGCATTATATTATTGGCTCAGTAGTTGGCCCGCATCCATACCCGGATATGGTGGCTATTTTTCAGTCGGTGATCAGTGAAGAGATGCAATGGCAATTACTGGAACAAAGCGGTAGTTCGGACCCGGACCTGATTATTGCCTGTGTTGGAGGGGGATCAAATGCAGCGGGAGCTTATTATCATTATCTCGATAAACCGAATGTCAGATTAGTAGCAGTAGAAGCGGCTGGTTTGGGGGTAGATAGTGGAGAGTCGGCAGCGACGAGTGAACTAGGGACGAAAGGAATTATTCACGGTAGTCGTACGCTTTTGATGCAAACAGCAGATGGGCAGATTATTGAACCCTATTCCATTTCTGCGGGATTGGACTATCCGGGCATTGGTCCGATGCATGCGCATCTGATTGATAGTGGAAGAGCAGAAGCGGTTTCTATTACGGACCAGGAAGCTTTAGATGCTGCATTTCAATTGACAAAAATCGAAGGTATCATCCCCGCTTTGGAAACGGCACACGCTTTTGCTGCACTGGATAAAATTAAATTTTCTGAAAAAGATAATATCGTCATCAACCTCTCCGGAAGAGGGGATAAGGATTTGGAAACTTATATCAAATATTTGGATAGTGAATAGACCTTTATTTTAGCGTCTTGTTTTTGAAGTAGGAAAATTCAATGGTTTTTTGCCCCAGAGCAGTATGAAATTTCAAAGAGAATTAAGGATTAAATTTATACATCGAATACCCAATCGATAGCTTTGCTTTTTATAGAATAAAAAATGAAAAGCATCGGGTGCTAATAAAGCAAAAGCATTAAAATAAAATACTTTTTTTATGAACCGGATTCAACAACTATTCGAAAATAAAAAAGAAAATATTTTAAATATCTACTTCACTGCCGGATATCCCGGGTTATCGGATACCGAAAAAATAATTTTGGCTTTAGAAGCTAGTGGAGTTGACCTCATTGAATTGGGGATGCCTTACTCCGATCCACTGGCTGATGGACCAACTATCCAGGAGAGCGGACAACGCGCATTAGCCAATGGAATGACCCTGGATATTCTTTTCGAACAAGTGGCTTCGGTTCGGAAAAAAAGTGAAATCCCTTTGATTCTCATGGGGTATTTTAATCAGGTCATGCAATACGGTGAGCAAAGCTTTTTCGAAAAATGTGCAGAAGTTGGAATTGATGGACTAATTTTGCCCGATTTGCCAATAGATGTTTACGAATCCGATTATGCAGCAATGTTAGCTGCAAATAATCTTAAAATCAGCTTCCTGATTACCCCACAGACCAGCGAAGCCCGTATCCGGAAAATCGATAGCCTTAGTACTGGATTTGTTTATATGGTTTCCCGTTCTTCCATAACCGGAGCCAAAAGCGATATCCAGCAACAACAAATCGATTACTTTAACCGCATTGAAGCTATGAAACTCCAATCGCCCCGCCTGATTGGCTTTGGTATCTCCAATTACGAAACTTTTAGTACCGCCTGTCAATATGCTCAGGGCGCAATTATCGGAAGTGCTTTTATCAAAGTGCTGACGAAGGCCGAAAATCTGGATATTGAAATACAAAACTTCGTAGAAAATGTAAGAAATGCTACGGAAAATGTAAAATAGAATCAAACCCTTTTATGGATGTCAAGCATTTTACAGAAAAGAATAAGATTAAATCACTTCTATAGCCAAACGGAATTAATTAAAAAAAAGCTCCCCCTTGCAGCGTTTTCCAATCTTAAAGGATTATCCAGATGTAAGCAATGAATATCTGACTTTTCGGAGTTCTTTTACTTACATAGCCGCATTCAAATCTGTTCGATCAGCGTTTAAATTTTAAGTACATATCTGCTGATCCTTTTCAAGATAAGCTATAAACTAATACCCGAGTTCCGCATATCGGAATTTTGGATTTCATTATTTGAATTTTAATAAGTTGTAAAGCAGCTTGATTAACTAAAAACTATTTTATGAAAAAGTTACTATTGTTTAGCATGTTGATGCTAGCCTTGTTTTCCTGTCGAAAGGATGTGAATAATGTTTCTGTAGAAGGAATTACCGAATCACCGAATGAGGTGATTATTAATTATGACCCCGAGGTAAATGAAGTTACAGCTACGGTTGTGGGATTCGTAACTGATGAAAACGGAAGCCCTGTAGCAAATGCCAATGTTGAGTTAGGCAGTCAAACGACATCAACCGATGATCGTGGACGATTTATTTTTAAAGATCAGATCATGAATTCCAAAGGTACTTTTGTACAGGTTTTCAAAGACGCTTACTTCAATGGTTCGAAGCGCTTTTTTCCAAAAGATGAAAGCGATAATTATATCAATATTACTTTATTAGATCGTACCAGCATTGGTACATTCCCTTCTAACCAGGGAGGTTTGATTAGTAGTTCTGAAGGAATCCAATTGGAGTTTCCGGCTAATAGTATAGTGAATTCCAGTGGTGAGACCTATAATGGTACCGTTGAAGTATCCGCTCGCTGGATTAACCCCGAAGCAGATAATCTTTACTCAATCATGCCTGGAAACCTGCAAGGGGTAAATAGTGCCGGAGAAGAAGTGGCTTTGGCTAGCTACGGAATGATGGCTGTAGAACTGGAAGGTGAAAATGGCGAAGCATTAAACCTTGGAAACGGATTGAAAGCTACTCTTACTTTTCCGCTTTCTACCGATATGGCTGCAAATGCACCTGCTGAAATTCCGCTTTGGTCCTTTAATGAAGACTATGGCATTTGGGTAGAAGAGGGGAGCGCTACTCTACAAAACGGAACTTATATAGGTGATGTATCACATTTTTCTTTCTGGAATTGTGATTTCCCCTATCCTCTGATTGAGTTAAGTGGTACTGCACAAAATGAGGATGGATCGCCCTTTGCCAACGGTTATGTAATGGTTAAATTTCAGGATGGCAATATAATTTATAGTGCCGGGGCTCAAACCGATGCGAATGGATATTTTTCCGGAAAAGTACCCATGAATGAAGAACTTACTTTGATCGTTTATGATCAGTATGATCCCTACAATGGTTGTGGAATTTTATTGTCTATGGATATTGGTCCATTTGCCGATGATACCGACATAGGAATAGTCGTGGTAAATGACCCTGATGTATTGAATATTTCAGGTGTTTTTACAGATTGTGATAGTGAAGCACTGACAAACGGCTGGATAGATATTGAAATCGGAACCAGAAATTACAGTTTCTATATTGGAGATGGAAATGATTTTGATGTGGCAATCTATAACTGTGAAGACGCAACGGATTTGAATGTTACTGTTGTAAATTTAGAAAACCTGGAGCAAAGTGATGTCACCAATTATACGATAAGTGATCCTTTAGATCTCGGAACAATTTTAGCTTGCGGTTCGACTGCTACGGAGTACTTAACCATTACTATTGATGGGATTACCACCAATTTTGTCGACGTTGGAATGGCTTTTTATGGTCCGGATAGTTCTTTTATAAGCGCCTATCATCCTGGACAAAGTACCCATGTTAATTTGGAGCTGGATGAAATCACATCACCGGGAGTTTATTCGGGAGATGTTGTAAATGGTCTTTGGATGAATTTGCCTACCAGTAATGGTCCGGTTAGTATTCAATGCTGGGATCCTCAGCCTAATAATTGCGGAGTCGAGGAATTGATCATTACCGAATTGGGAGAAGTTGGTGAAAATGTGATAGGTTCTTTTACCGGAACTTCTGACTTCATAGATTCAAATCAGCAAACGGTTACCTTATCCTATAGTGCCACTTTTGAGATAATCAGGGATTAACTATAAGAAACCGTAAAGAAAATGTATTGATATTGATTGATCAGTCGAAAAATGATAAGTAGTTGACTATGAGGTGCTAACGTTTGTTTTTCGGCTGATCTCTAGAAAATTTTATCGATATATTTCAAACCAACTACTAGTATTCTTGCAGCGTTTTTTCAAACTAGAGGATTATATAGCTGTAAGCGTGATTTTTGAGAGATCAAAGCAAAAGTGCCTTGATTAAATCTTTAATCTGCTTATTTGTTGCATTGATGCACAGAATGACACCAGAAAGTAAATGCGGCTAAAACTATTTTATTTTCTGAGAACCAATCTTAAAGAATGGTTCTGAATTTATTCCTGCGGGGATTGAGGTCTGGAAATGGTATATCTTTGTTTTTTGCTTTATTTTTTGTTAGGAGATTTACCAAACTCAATCCCCGTTTTTTTAAAAAAAAGGAAAATCTTTGCAGCGTTTTGATCCTGAACGGGATTATACCCATAATACAGCTATAATTAACAACACATATAAAGATTCCCTGAAGCTAGAACTATTTTATTAACAGGGGGTAAAAGTAAATAGGTTTTTTAGTGTACATGTTCTCTTAAAACATTGAAAAGCTTGTTTACTTTCTACCTTTTTATAACTCTAGTTAGAAAATTCAATAAGAATGATGAAAAAATTAACCTTACTCAGCTTATTATTCCTGACTTTATTCGCTTGTCGAAAGGATATAGATGAAACAAATGTTGTATCAGAAGTACAGGACCCTCCGGTAACAACCACTATTGATTATGAACCCGATGTCATTGACGTAACCGCTACTCTGTTTGGTACGGTTAACGATGAAAACGGCGTAGCTGTATCTGATGCTTCAGTGCAGTTAGGTACGTATACTACCACTACCGATGATAATGGAAGATTTATATTCACAGATATTACAATGAATCAGGCAGGAACTTACGTTGAAGTCAAGCAAAATGGCTATTTCCCCGGTTCTCATCGCTTCTTCCCCGAAAATGGATCTGTAAATTATACAAGTATTGTACTACTAACGAAGACCAATAAAGGTAACTTCAATTCTACGGAAGGTGGTTTGATCACAGATGCAGAAGGTATTTCTATTGAGTTTCCCGCCAATAGTATTATCACTGCGGGAGGAAGCAGTTATGAAGGTACCGTTGAAGTATATGCCCGCTGGATCGATCCTACTGCGGATAATCTGGTAGAAATTATGCCCGGAAACCTTCAGGGGGTTATGAATACTAATAACAGCGATGAGCTGGAGGAAGTATCTTTGGCTTCTTATGGTATGATGGCTGTAGAGTTGGAAAGCCCGGGTGGGCAGTCCCTTAATCTCGGAAACGGGCAAAATGCAACCTTGACCTTTCCGGTGCCAGCTGAATTGTTAGCGGATGCGCCTGCTGAAATTCCACTTTGGTCGTTTAATGAAACCTATGGTATTTGGGTAGAAGAAGGTTCTGCAAGCCTGCAGGGCGATAAATATGTAGGCGAAGTTTCTCACTTTTCGTTCTGGAATTGTGATTATCCTTATCCTTTGATTAATCTCAGCGGGACAATAGTTAGCCCTGATGGTAATCCAGTTTCTAATGCCTGGGTAAGATTGACCATGAATAATGGTGCTACTGGCTGGGCCTTTACAGATGGAAACGGTATGTTCTCCGGAAAAGTACCAAAAGATGAGGAGTTTACGATGGAAGTAGGACAGTACTTCTATTGTGATGAGGTTTGGTATACCGATGACATTGGACCATTCTCAAGCGATACCGATCTTGGTAATATAACCATTGATCCAGGTGATAATTTAGTAGATATTACCGGAACAGTGGTAGATTGTAATGGTGATCCCGTGACGAATGGTTTGGTTGAAATTACCTTCGAAAATGCTTATCCTCGTACATATGTTGTAAATGATGGAACCATTGAAGCTGCTATTTTGAACTGTAGTGACACGACAACTATAGCAACTGTGGTAGCTACCAATCTGGATGATTTCGAACAAAGTGATGTACTTTCATTCACTGTTGTTGATCCTCTTGACTTAGGTACTATTAATGCTTGTGGTAATGTATTGGATGAATATCTGACCTTTACTGTTGATGGAACAATAACTACTTTCCTTGATGTCTCCTTTGTTAATGGAGGACCAGATAGTAGCTTTATTAATGCCTTTGGAGCGGGTGGAGATTACAATATTTTCATCGGATTAGATGGTGTGGATGCCGTTGGTACTTATACAGGAGATGTAGTTACCTGGGCGAGCATGTTTGTTCCTGGTAATAATACTGATTATTTCTTGCAATGTACAGGAGGTGGTGGCCAGGGCGACTGTGGCTTCGACGAAATAATAATTACTCAATATGGTAATGTCGGAGAAACCATACTCGGTACTTTTAGTGGGGAAGCTGAGTTCAATGATAATGGGGGTAATATAGTTGTACTTCCATTTACCGGGGAGTTTAAGGTCATACGCGACTAATTACTTGAAAGAGTATCCGGGAAATCAAAGGTTTGTTATCTTTGACTTTCCGGATACTCTCCTTTCAGGAAGATGGCAAAAGCTTGGAAAAAAAATAAAGCGAATTGAAAAAATATTCACAACAAGAAATAATAAACGGTTGTCGAAAACAGGATCCGCGTTTTCAGAAAGCACTGGTAGTCCAATACTCAGGGCTTTTACTTGCAGTAAGTCACAGGTACGTTCGTGATACAGAATCAGCTAAGGACGTTTTGCAGGAAGCTTTGGTGAAAATCCTCAGAGCGATTCCCGATTATAAAGAACAAGGAAACTTTGAGGCATGGATCAAGCGGATTGTTGTTAATACGGCGCTCAAGTTTTTTGACAAAAGTAGTTTTAAAAACGAGCTTTACACGATTGATGACCTCCCCGAAAAATCTGTTGATCCGGATGTGTATTCCAATATGGCTGCCGAAGAGCTTATTTTGTTAATCAATAAATTACCGGAGGCATATCGAACAATTTTCAATCTTCACGCAATAGAAGGGTTTAGTCATAGAGAAATCAGTGAAATGGTTGGTATTGAAGAAAGTACTTCCCGTTCACAATTAACCAGAGCAAGAGGGATGTTGAAAAAGTATTTATCCAAACATGAAAAAATTAGACTAAGAATATGAATGCCGAATTTGAAAAATACGCCAGAGAGCAATTGGGCCATTATGAGATGAGTATCGATACAGATGCTTTATGGGCAGGGGTGAGTGCGCAGATTCGTCCTGAAAAGCCCAGACGGAAAGGTGGCTTATGGTTTTTCCTCTTGGGAATTGTGGTCGGCCTGGGTCTAGTAGCTTTGTTCTTTGCAAATGATAATATTCAAACAGAAGCTTCATCTGCTGTAAATCATGAAGCAAACGCTAATAAACTTCACCAGCAATCATCAGGTACAGCTGCGGCAATTGATATTGCTGAGGAAAAATCACTGAATACAACTACTTCTGTTTCAAATGATCCTTTGGTGAAAGAAGAGCCGATTGTAAATATTAATTCAACTAAAGAAGCATCTGCTACGTCTAAAAATATTTCTGTAGCATCGAATTCCAAATCACTAAAGCTACAACGTGGTGCTAATAACAGCAATATCCCCCCGACTTCGACTAATACGCTTCCTGTAACGGATAGCGATGATAATATTTCTACGATTTCTGATAAAGGGAAGCAACCAGCATTGGGTATATCCGTGGTTCGGGAACAATTTCAGGCACTTAAACCACTGCCTACTTTATCTCCTGGCTTTTTACATTCTGAGAAGGACTTCTCTCCCGAGTTTTTGGCAGGTTTTAAAACTTTGCCAGCGAATTTCGGAAATAAAGACTTTAAAAAGCGGGGTAGAAGAAAAGGGGCCTTTTTTAGAGATTTACGTTTCGGCTTGGGGCTTTATGGCGGGCTTAGCCGTTCCAATGCCGATCTCGAAGCAAAAAATGCTTCCGCAGAAGAATTTTTACTCTTGAGAACCAATACGGAAAAACAATTGGAAACGATACATTTGGGGCTTAATGCTATTGTACAGAGTGAACAAAACTTTTTCTTTAGAACAGGTATTGAATACACTCGTATAGCCAGCTTGTTTAGCCGGAATAGTCAGATCGTTGAGCAGGATTCCGTTCCTGGAATCGTTGAAATACAGATCAATGGTATCACCGGGGAAAGGGATACTATTTTCGGAGATGTATTGGTTACGCGGACTACTGATTATAGGAAAAAAAGCTATAATTATTTCCATCTTGTAGATGTACCGGTAATTATTGGCTACAATTTCGGAACGGATCCCTGGCGTATTGGTGTGGAAGCTGGAATTTATGCGAATGTCTTTATCAGGAACAAAGGTGATATAGGCCTGGAGTCCGGTGAATTCTATGATATTGGAGAAGATGAGGAGGAATGGTATCGGAATAATATCGGGATTAGCCCTTATGTAGGAATCAATGCTGCATATAATGTCTCAGAAAATATACAAATTCATCTGACTCCGAGCTTTAGATTTAATTCTTTATTCTCTACTGATGCGAATCCGCTCGAACAACAACATGGGAATTTGGGGGTCAGAGCCGGAGTAAGGTATATTTTTGATTAGAAAAAATAAAATAGGCGGGCAATTTGTTGCGCATTCACCAGAGTTGGATAATGTTTATAATAAAACAACGATCTTGAATGCATACCGAATAAAGAAGTGATAATTTTTAAAAAGCACTTTCGCTTCGGTTTAAAACTAATTACCTTTGTTAGTGAATACTAAATCATGAAAATGGTTTAGTATTCTTTTTTAGGGCATTTATTAAATTGCATACCTATTATGATTATTCAACTGGAAAAAAACATTACCGAGCAACAGTTTTCCAGACTTCAGGAAAAACTGCGGGCAATTAATTATAAATCTGTAAAAGTATCTACACAGTTTTCTGACTATATCATTGGTGTTGGTAAAAAAGAGTTCGATATCCGCGCTATAGGGACGATGGAAGGGATCAGTGATATTCATCGGGTAAGTGATGCTTACAAATTGGTTTCCCGTAAATGGAAGGTAAAACAGACCCAAATTGACCTGGGAGATGATGTGAAAATCGGTGATGGAGCGTTTCAGATAATGGCCGGTCCCTGTTCTATAGAATCAGAAGAGCAAATACAAAGTACCATTAATCATCTGGTTAAAAATGGCCTGCGTATTATGCGTGGAGGGGTATATAAACCTCGTAGTTCACCTTATTCTTTTCGTGGTTTGGGAATCGAAGGACTCAAACTATGGCATAAGTATGCACAAGAAGCTGGTTTGAAAATAATCACAGAAGTGATGATGACCGAACAGATCGATGATATGATTGATTATGTTGATATTTTTCAGGTTGGAGCGCGTAATGCCCAAAATTTCAATCTGCTCGATGCTCTGGGCAAAGTGGATAAACCCGTAATGCTCAAGCGGGGTATCTCCGGTACCATTGACGAATTACTGCAGGCTGCGGAATATATTTTTTCTAATGGTAACGAAAGAATTATGCTTTGCGAACGGGGTATCCGGAGTTATGAAAAGGCCTATCGTAATACCTTGGATATAAATGCCATTCCTATTCTAAAAGAAAAGACCCATTTGCCGGTCATTGTGGACCCTTCTCATGGAATCGGTGTCCGCAAATTTGTTGACTCGGTAGCATTGGCTGGTGTGATGGCCGGAGCTGATGCTGTAATTATGGAAGTACATGAATGTCCTGAAAAAGCTTTCTCGGATGGACAACAAACTTTAGACTACGAACAATCCGGGACGCTGATTGAAAGACTAAATAAAACAGTAGCCTTTCGAAAAGAGATTGGCTTGTGCTAAAATGAAAAAACTAAAGGTCATTCGGTTTGAAGATAGGATTGTACCGTTAGACCTTTAGCATTCTAGCTCTGTTTTGTGTTTATTCGCAGGGTGAGAAGTCGTTAATTGGTCAATAGGTTATACAGAGTTACCAACACCAATTTTTAAAGATGTTTTATAAAAAGGTGTCCACAAATTGGAAAGCAGCTTGTATATAGGCTGCACAATCTTATGACGAAAGATTCTTCAACTGGTAACACTTTTTTAACAAAAAAAATATTTTCCTAAAGGATCTGGTCACAACCCCTCTGCATGATCATCCCCCCTTGGATCGGCTCCACCTTCTATCTGTCCGTTCGGATGAATCAGGATGGCGTCTACTCTTCCGATAGTACCCTTTTCTGCTAATTCATGTCCCATTGCCTTTAAAGCATTTCGGGTTTCTGTGGATAAAGCATTTTGTTCCAGCCTGATTTGATCTGGTTTCCATTGATGATGAAATCTGGGAGCAGCTACTGCTTCATCCATAGACATTCCAAACTCCACAACGTTGAGAATAGTCTGAAAAACGGAGGTAATTATCGTTGAACCTCCCGGGGTACCGACCACCATTAATAACTTTCCATCTTTTTCAGCTATAGTGGGAGTCATAGAACTAAGCATCCTTTTTCCGGGTTCTATTGCATTGGCTTCAGCACCTAACAGGCCATAAAAATTAGGTGTGCCCGGTTTTGCACTGAAATCATCCATTTCATTATTGAGTAAAAAACCAGCACCACTGACTACGGTTTTCGAACCATAAGCACTATTGATCGTAGTGGTAATCGCAACGGCATTTCCTTCTGTATCTACTATTGAAAAATGAGTGGTTTGTTCACTTTCTTTGAAAGGGAAAAGGCCGGCCTCGATGGAGTCGCTCGGGGAAGCCTTGCCGGAATCAAAATCCTGCATTCGGTATTGTAAATATTCTGCCTGGGTAAGACCGGTCATTGGTACTTCATAAAAATCCTGATCTCCCAGATGCTTGGCCCGGTCGGCATAGACTCTCCGTTCGGCCTCGACCATTAGATGTACCGAGGATTTATCGTGGAAGCCCCATTCCTTTAAAGGATAAGGCTCTACCATTTCAAGCAACTGGATCAGGGCAATACCACCACTCGAAGGAGGAGGCATGGATATGATTTTTGTGCCTTTGTAATCGGTAGTAAGCGGTGTACGCCAGATAGCATCATAGTTTTTCAAATCTTCTTTCGTAATAAGGCCCTTTCCGGCTTGCATTTCCTGGACAATCAAATCTGCCGTTTCACCTTCGTAAAATCCTGCTTCGCCCTTGTCCCGTATTCTTTTCAAAGTATTTGCCAGATCATTTTGCACCAATAAGTCATATTCCTGCCATTCCTTGGTTTTGACAAAAACGGGTGTCCTGGTGTTGTACTTTTCAAAGTCCGCTCTTTTTGCATTTAGGTTTCGGGCCTGAGCCGGAGTAAGCAGAAAACCTTCTTCTGCCAAACGAATACTGGGTTCTATCAGTTTTTTGAAATCTTTTAGCTTGCTGTATTTTTCGAAAATTCTAAACATTCCGTCAACACTGCCCGGAACTCCGGCTGCCAGATGACCATTGATACTTAAGCCTTTGATGACATTGCCCAGACTATCCAGATACATATCCCGATGTGCGGCGGCTGGCGCTTTTTCCCTGAAATCCAGGGCATCTAATTGTCCATCGTGGCTGCGACTGATCATGAAACCACCACCTCCGATATTTCCAGCCACCGGATAGACTACTGCCAGAGCAAATTGTACTCCGATCGCAGCATCAAAAGCATTACCGCCTTGTCGAAGAATGTCGAGGCCTACTTTTGTCGCCAGAGGATGAGCACTGACGACCATTGCCTGATCTGAAAAAGCCTCTTTTTGTATGGTATAGCCACGACCCGCTGGCTCGTTCTTTTTGCAGGTCAACAAAAAGCATAAAGTGAAACAGAATAGTAGGAATGAGTGTTTTGAAATCATAGATATAAAAAATATATAAATTTTTAAAATAAATATATGTTTGGTATGATGTTTGATTTTATCTGTTGTATATTGTCTAGTAGATTATAAGACATAAGGAAATAAAAAATACAATTTTTTCATAAAATTATTCTCTTTAATTCAACTTTTATAAAGAATAACCGTAAACCAGTTTGAAACGAGAGAATATACCCCCTGCCAGCCGAATTAGTTTTATCGATCAGGGGATTCACCGAAAAAATTACAATAAGATATACATGCGTTTTTATTGCCGGAATGGTGGATAAAACGTCAAGAATTGGTTATGTATTTTCATGGTTATGTTGTTGTGCCATCTCGAAAAAGCTCGTGGTGGCACTTTTTTTATCCTTGAACAAATAACCCAATTAAATCACTTTTTATATCAAGTTTTAATCGATTATGAAAAAAGTTTTCTTACTCACTTTGATCTGCTGTGCACACTGGTGTACCGCTCAAATTATTGTTAACCAGACAAATCTCAATGAAGGCACTTACCAATATATTGAGGTTTGGGAAAAATTCAATAAGCGTACGGGAAAATTTCATGTTATGGTAGATTATGGTCAGGATTTACTTTCTGATAAAGATGGCGCTACGCTAAAAATGTATAATAACAATGGAAGGCAAATGGAATTCAATAGCGTGGTAGCTATTTTAAATTACTTTCATGTAAATGGATGGGAATTGACAGCGACTAAAACTACGGATGGTATTGAATCTTATTTATTGACTCGAAGAAAGAATTTTTCTATTCCCAAGGTAGAAGAAAAGGCTTCATCTGGCGAGACTCAAAACCAATAGTCCATTTTAACGCAAACTTTCGAGTTGGAGCGTTCTTGGCATGATTTGGAAAATATTTCTTATTTCTTTTCCAAATCATGCTTTTTTTATTAATTTTGATAGACCATACATCACCTCAAAAAGAATCACAGGTTCTTTTATCCTAAATGTTATCAAAGATATTGTTACAAAAACTAAGAATTCAACCTTTTCGAATTTTTTAGTCACCATTTTCTACTACTTATCATAAGAGAATAATTTACAAGGGATGCTTCGTTTCGTATAAGACGAAGTACGAATTGTATATGGCTACATTAAAATATCGAAACTAGTAGGTTGTATTATATTGAATTTTAAGCAAACTACCCTTTATGGGTAGTTTGTTTTTTGTAAAGTTGTCCAGGAAGGGAGCTTAAAAATAGTTGTAAGTACCTGGAAATCAGGACAAAACTCTTTTTTACGTTTCGCATTTGTAACATACGGAGCGGAAAAAACTACAGCATTGGATTTCCATGAATTGTAGATAAACCATCTATTTGTTTTTAAACAATTTCTATGCATAACAAATTTTTATTTATATTTCTTATGTTTTTTTATTGTTGTGCAAAATGCTATATTTGCCCCTAACCTTATTTATAAGAACACACAAAGCGCAGTTCCGTTTCCGGAGAACTTTCGTTCATCAAATCACCACAATCCGGACATAATTCCTATCAACCAATTGAATTGAAATAGCTTGTATAAACAAGCTGGTCCCTTTAACTGATTTTAACACAATATACAATTGCCTGAATATAACTTGTCATGTCCTCAATACATGATGAGTTTCAATTATTTTTTCTAAGCCCTTTTATAAAAATTAAACTGACAAAAATGAGAATTCTTTACTCGTTTCTTCTATCAGCGATGTTTTGTCTTTCGTTGAACGCACAAACAGTTTGGACCGGGAACATAGATTCAGATTGGATGAACCCCAATAACTGGTCTGCCGGAGTGCCCACTACCGGAATGATTGTAACGATTCCGGGAACTCCTATCGGAGGTAACTTCCCCGTTTATAGTGGCTCTCCCGTTTTGGATTTTACAATTCAAAATGCCGGTTCTATCACCTTTGATGACTTTGTATACAATAATGGTACGATCATTAATTTTACCAGCGGGACATTGGTTAATAATAACAACTATTTTGTCAATGCCGGCTCCGTTGTATTTGATAATGATGGTACATTTACCAATACGGGTACGTTTGAAAATTTTGGAATTTTTGATAATGCCGCATCAGCAAACTTTACAAATGCCGACGGCGCATCTTTGATTAATCACGGCCTTTTTCGAAATAATGGACTGCTTGATAATAATGGGACTATTACAAATTACGGGAATATTCGAAGTACCAATGATTTTCAAAATGCCGGTTCTATAATCAACTATGGAAATATTGAAAACCCTTTCGGAAGTGTATTTACTTCTGATTCAGGAGCGAATGTAGATAATAAAAATGGGTCTGTGTTTGCTCACAATGGAACATTGAACCATAATGGTGACTTTACGAATGATGGTGTTTTGGAAATTCAAAACGCCGGAGATTTTGTTAATGATGGTTTGCTGCTCAATAATAATGATTTGCAAGTATCCGGTAGACTTTTAAATAACAATACAGTAACAAATAATGGATATACCACTATTAATGATGCCGGAACCTTAGATAATAAAAGTGCTTTTAACAATAATGGTACGATAGAAACCAAAATATGCGGAGCTATTATTCAGGATTCACCTGTTGATATCGCTGCTACCGTTTTACACGATGGAATTATCTATGAAATTCAGGGGAATGTGGATGAAACCATCCTGGAATTCGGAGAGGTATATAACGATCTTAATCAGACCAAACCACCGGTCGCCGGATGTAAATCAGGTGCAATAGTACAACTGGACGAAAATGGGCAAGGAACGCTCGACCTTGACCTGGTTGACAAAGGTAGCTATGCAAGTTGTGGCGCAACGGTGGCTTCCCGAACGCTTAGCCAGGATCAATTTACAATAGATGACCTTGGGGCTCAATCAGTAACACTAACCATTGAAGACAACCTGGGTATAAGCTCGACTTGTGATGCGGTTATCTTTGTTGTAGAATTCGTTCCTCCAATTGAGCCGATTGATGATGAAGATATTGATTTTGCATGTCCGGAAGATATTACCATTAGCCCTCAGCCGGGAGAAGCTATTGTCTCTGTTAGCTGGGATGAACCTGCAGCACCTACCACTACTTGTACGCTGAACGGGGAAGTATGTGCAGATCGTACAGCGACTAATACTACGCAGTGTAACAGTGGGGTAGTGTATGGATTTTATTTAAAACTATCCGGTTTTAACTATCATTACACTCTTGAAAATGGTTCTTTTAAAGAATTTGAAGATGGCACTGCTCAATTTACAGGCACTTTGACGAATGTCGATAATAGTGCTTATCAATTTGATATTGAAGTGGATTTGACCGGACGAACCTTTTCACCACCTGCCGGAAGTCCAAAAGAATCTTTTTGCGATATTAATGAAGATGCTTCGGATTGGTACTATTACACCACATCGGATGGGACACTGACTGGGCTTAACGAGCTGGCTGGTGCAGAAATTAGCATCTCAAGATTTGGAGAAGCATTTCAGATTGGAAAGGGTGCAAACCCTACAGATGGTACCAATGCCTTTGGGGCAAGCGGATGGCTATCTGCAGAGGTACTTAGCCAACCGGACAATGGTCCTGAATTGGAAATCGTATATGGAAATAATCCACAAGCCGGTGATATCAATATCATGCTTAGCGGGGATGGAAATGAATGCCGACCTGAAGAGCAGTGTATCAATGTAGATGAGGATATCCCGGGTTTTATCTTCATGGGAGAATACAATAATAGCAAGTACTATTGTTCTAATAATAATAACTGGACCTGGTCAGCAGCAAAAGCAGAAGCTGCTGCAAAAGGTGGCTTCTTGGCAGTAATTACAAGCCAGGAAGAAAATGATTTTATTCGGGATGGCCTAATTGCTGACCGCGCCTGGATTGGTTATACGGATGAAGCTAACGAAGGTGATTTTGAATGGGTTAACGGTGAGGATGATACCTACACGAATTGGAATAGTGGAGAGCCTAATGATTATGGTAATGGCGAAGATTATACGGAAATTTTAAAATCACATGGCCGCTGGAATGATTTATCGAATTCTGCTCATAGAGAATTCGTGATGGAAATCCCTTGCTCAAATGAAGCACCGACCTGTGATGATGTCTCCGAAAATAAACCTGGTTTTATTTATCTCGGTGAATTTAATGATGCTAAATATTTTGTTTCAGATCATCCATCGGATTGGGGATATGCGAAATCAAATAGCGAAGCTAATGGAGGACATCTTGTTGTTATTAATAGTCAGGAGGAAAATGATTTTATTCAAAATAACATTAACCCTTCTACAGGCTCCGTGTGGACTGGTCTAAATACGGTTGCATCTCCGGATGTATTTAACTGGGTCAATGGCGATCCGGTCAATTATACGAACTGGCAAGCTGGTGAACCTAATGGCAATGGAACAAATCAGGCGGTCAGATTGAAGAAATCATCTGGCGAATGGACAGATCGTGGGGCATATTCCTATTCTTACGAATACGTGATGGAAGTTCCTTGTAGCAATACTCCTTCAAATTGTGAGGATGTGGTTCTTGATATCGTTTTTGATAACTATCCGGAAGATGTTAGCTGGGAAATCCGGGATGAAAACGGTTCTGTTGTAGCTTCCGGAGGTAATTACGGAAATCAACCTGATGGTTCGAATATATCAATTACAAATTGTCTGACAGATGGTTGTTACGATTTTATTATTAGTGATAGTTATGGCGATGGTATTTGCTGTCAGTATGGCAATGGATCATATACTTTAACCGGAGCGGATGGGACCGTTTACGGGACAGGTGGTGATTATGGAGATGGGGAGACCGTCCATTTCTGTATTTCTGGAAATGACGATGGCGGTACTACGCCGGATGAGCCGGTCGTCCAACAAATTAGTGGACCGCCTAATGGGGGTGACTTTGGAATTGGAATTACGGAAATCGCATATGAAGTAACGGATGCCTGTGGTAATCAGGAGATTTGCATCTTCACGGTTACCGTTGAAGACAATCCCGCGGAAATTGCCTCTAACTGTCCGGCAGATATTGTTATCAATGCTGAGCCGGGAGCAGAAAGTGCGGCAGCAAGCTGGACAGAACCGACGGCTACCTCTACCTGTTTTGTTCCAGGAGTTGAAATTACTAGAGTTGATGAAGGGCCCGCAAATGGCGGACTATTTCCTGTTGGGACTACATTCGTATCTTATTCCCTGGTTGATTCCTGCAATAATTTTGCGCAATGCGCATTTAGCGTTACGGTTAATACACAAGATGCGGTATTAACACTGGAAACCTGCCCCGCAGACTTTGCAACAGATACGGATAACTTTAACTGGACAGAACCAACGGCAAGTACTACCTGTTTTACAGGGAATGTAACGGTCGAACAGGTGACCGGGCCCGCAAATGGCAGTAGCCCGGCAGAAGGAATCTATGAAATTATCTATCTGATTAATGATGATTGTGGAAATTCTGAAATCTGCATCTTCAATGTAGAAGTTGCTTCAACTTGTCCTGCTGCCGGGACTCCCTGCGATGATGGGGATGATTGTACAACTAATGATGTAGAAGATGGAAATTGTAACTGCTCCGGGACATATACGGATAGTGATGGTGATGGGGTTTGTGATGCAGAAGATGTATGTGCCGGTGGAGATGATAACATAGATACTGACGGAGATGGTGTACCGGATTTCTGTGATGATTGTTCGACGGAAGGTCAGCCTTGTGATGATGGCGATGCCTGTACGACAGGAGATGTATTTGATGCGAATTGCAATTGTGCCGGGACCTTTACCGATAGTGATGGTGATGGAGTATGTGATGCGGAAGATATCTGTGCCGGTGGAGATGATAACATAGATACTGACGGAGATGGTGTACCGGATTTCTGTGATAATTGTTCCACAGTAGGTCAACCTTGTGATGATGGCGATGCCTGTACGACGGGAGATGTATTTGATGCGAATTGCAATTGTGCCGGGACCTTTACGGATAGTGATGGCGATGGAGTATGTGATGCGGAAGATGTGTGTGCCGGTGGAGATGATAACATAGATACTGACGGAGATGGTGTACCGGATTTCTGTGATAATTGTTCCACAGTAGGTCAGCCCTGTGATGATGGCGATGCCTGTACGACGGGAGATGTATTTGATGCGAATTGCAATTGCGCCGGGACCTTTACCGATAGTGATGGCGATGGAGTATGTGATGCGGAAGATGTGTGTGCCGGTGGAGATGATAACATAGATACCGATGGAGATGGTACTCCGGATTTCTGTGATGATCCAAGTGGGGATCCTTGTGATGATATTCAGCTAACTATAGGAACAGGTAGCCTTACTGTTAGTAATATTGACGCTCCGATCTTTAATATTTATGTTTTCAATTCGAGCTGGGGTACAGAATTCAACTGCAATTTCAATTGTACCGATCCAACGACCATTGATCTTGCTCCCGGGACTTACTATGTAAAAGTGAACCTGAGAGATGCTAACTGGCAGGAAATCTGTGAGATTTTTGAAACCATTGAAATTCCGGAAGGTTGTCCGTTTACCGAAGGGACCCCCTGCGATGATGGCGATGCCTGTACGACGGGTGATGTTTATGATGCCAATTGTAATTGTTCGGGAACCTTTACCGATAGCGATGGCGATGGGGTTTGTGATGCGGAAGATGTCTGTGCCGGTTTTGATGATACACTGGATGATGACGGGGATGGTATACCGAATGCTTGTGATACCAACGAATGCGATAATGTAACGGATGCAGGTGAAATTGCCGGTGATGAAACCGGTTGTGAAGGGTATGATCCTGCACCAATTACATCTGTAGAATTACCTTCTGGAGGTTCGGGAACAATTGAGTACTTATGGTTGTCTTCTACGACTGAATGTCCCATATATCTAAATCAGGCAATTCCAGGAGCTAATCAGGCTACCTTTGATCCGGGGCCAATTAGCCAAACTACTTACTATGTAAGATGTAGTCGCAGATCAGATTGCGATGACTGGAGCCAGGGAGAAAGCAATTGTATTGTCAAAACAGTAGATTTTAATGATAGCGATTATGATGGTGTTTGTGATGCGGAAGATATCTGTGCCGGAGGGGATGATAACGTTGATACCGACGGAGATGGTACGCCGGATTTCTGTGATAATGATGATCCAAATGGAGATCCCTGTGATGATGTTTCTATTCTAACCGGACCAGGAACTATTACTGTAAGTAGTATCGACGCTCCAATCTTTAATGTCTATGTTTTCAATTCAAGCTGGGGCACGGAATTCAATTGTAATTATGCCTGTGACGATCCTACGGTAGTTGAAAATCTTGCAGCAGGAACTTACTTTGTAAAAGTGAGTTTGAGAGATGCCAACTGGCAGGAAATCTGTGAAATTTTCGAAACCATTGAGGTGAGTGAAGGTTGCCCCTTTGATGAAGGCTCCCCCTGCGATGATGGTGATGCCTGTACGACCGGTGATGTTTATGATGCCAATTGTAATTGTTCGGGAACCTTTACCGATAGCGATGGCGATGGGGTTTGTGATGCGGAAGATGTTTGTGCCGGATTTGATGACAATATGGATGATGATGGGGATGGTATTCCGGATGCTTGTGATACCAATGAATGTGATAATGTAACGGATGGGGGAGAAATTACCGGTGATGAAGCAGGTTGTGTAGGATATGATCCCGCACCGATTACATCCCTTATCGCACCTTCCGGAGGAAATGGAAATATTGAATACTTATGGTTGTCTTCTACGACGGGATGTCCGACAAATCTAAATCAGGCAATTCCGGGAGCTGATCAGGCTACTTTTGATCCGGGGGCAATTACTCAAACTACTTATTATGTGAGATGTAGTCGCAGAACGGATTGTGATGACTGGACTCAGGGAGAAAGTAATTGTATCATCAAAACCGTTATTATGGTGGATACAGATAACGATGGCGTTTGTGATGCGGAAGACGTTTGTGAAGGCGGAGATGATAATATTGATGTTGACGGTGACGGTATTCCGGATGACTGTGATGACAATATTGGAAATGACGATCCATGTGCAGATATTACGATTATTACAAGCGATAGCTCTATCACTGTTACTAATCTTAATACGCCAATTTTTACCATAATGATCTTTAATTCGCAGTGGCAGACCGTTTATAACTGTGGATTTGATTGTACGGATCCGGCAATTGCAGATGGATTACCAAGTGGTTCCTATTACGTTTCTGTGAAATTATACGATGAAAACTGGACGCCGATCTGTGCGGTGATGCCTATGGTTACTGTAGGCGGGAGTTCACAAAACTTCATGGCCGGAGAAGAAATTCTTGATTTCCGGGCAATTAAAAATGGAAGAAACGTCAACCTCTACTGGATGACCAACTCCGAAACGAGGAATGATTATTTCATACTTGAACGATCTTACGATGGGGTCAACTTTGAACCCTTAATGAATGTTGCCAGTATTACAGATAATCCAGGTGCATTTAATTATACTGAATACGATCTTGATCCATTTTTGGGAGATAATTATTATCGATTGAAAAAGGTCCATAAAGATGGTTCGAGTGAGTATACTTCAAGCCGTAAAGTTAGTTTTGATATTGACCTTGACGAGACCCTTGTATTCCCGAATCCAGCGACAAATGAGATTTATATCAGTCTGAAACAATTTGAAGGTAGAAATGCTACCATCTCCATTTTTAACCATCTGGGACAACGGATGGATGTGAAAGTTATAGATGAAGTTGATACCATGCCTTACAGATTTGATTTAACCGGTAAATATAGAGCCGGTGCGTATACAATGTATATCGAAATGGAAGGAACAAGAAATTTTGCTAAGAAGTTTGTGATTGTACGATTATAAACATGTTTTGATTGGAAAAATGGGTGACTGGAGCAATTCAGTCACCCTTTTTTATAAAAAATAGTGAAAGTGATACCGGATACTTTCATGTCTTGCAAATTTTTTGTTATTTTGTATTACAATCCTCTTTAGTCTATGATGGCTATCTAAGCACACCTGGAATCTCTTCTTAATACTTTTATTCAATTGTGTTAAGGAAATTTAGACTACCCCCACGTATTTTAACAAAAAACATGAACATGTATAACATTTACACAAAACTCAAACTAACCGTTTTATCTGCACTATTTGTTTTATTGAGTGTTACTATTAGCTCAGCTTGTATTGGTGCTACAGGTATATTTATCAATGACGAAATTGATAATCTGGATGGAACCTGTACCTATCAGGTATCTATCATTTTAGCAAACACCAGTACGGCGCATACCGCAAATATAGGCGTTTCAGATGGTTCGATTTCCAATTGTATGGGAGGCTCCTGTACGGGAGTAACCGTAAGTCCGGGCGGAACGATTACGGCTACAATTACCAAAACTTGTGGTGATGTGATCAAAGTCAGTCTGGACGGTTTTGATACGAACGATAATTCATGCGGACAGGGAAGTATTTTCTTTTCTGGTCTTGAACCGCTTCCAGCCGAACTTTCTGACTTTAGAGCGATTCAGGATGATCGTTCGAATAAGTTGATTTGGAAAACCAGCTCTGAGGAGAATACCATGGCTTTTCAGGTTCAGCGTTCTCCTGATGGTATCAGAGATTTCGAGAATATCGGACAAGTAGAAGCAAGCGGGAATTCCAGCATTGAAAGATCATATGATTTTATTGATAAGGAGCCTATTTCTTTGGCCTATTATCGCTTGCAAATCATTGATTTTGATGCTTCTTACAGCTTTTCAGAAGTAATTGCAGTTGAAAGAGCGAAAACCGAAATCGATCTTCTGGAAGTTTACCCCGTGCCTTTAGTCGGGAATGAGCTTACTGTTCTAATTCATTCACAAAGTGAAGGACCGGTGTTTATTGATCTTTTTGATATCACTGGAAAAGTATTGGAACAAGATCGCGTTCAACTACAGGCAGGAGTAAACAGGTTTGTTTTTAATCTCGAAGAAGAAGGTGGAAATTTCTACTTTTTTACGGTTTATAATGGAGATCAGCGTTTTTCTAAAAAAATCTGGAAAGCAAATCTGGATTAACAATAGAGAAAAATAATTTCAACTTTATCATCCAAAAAAGCGGTTTGGGAAGAAACACTCAAACCGCCTTTTTCTTGTTACATAGAACAATCATGAAGCCATAGAGCACCTCATTTAAAGACAAAAGGAGCTCTGGTGTCATTTGAGCTTCTATAATGAAACCTAAACATAAGGTCCTGAGTGAAAACACCCAGGACCTTATCCTCGAAAACTTTATAATTGAAGATTTTTAACCTATTGTTTGATAATCTTTTCTGTCAATTGAGCACTTTCCAAATTAGCGGTCAAAATATAGATGCCAGCCGGAAGCTCATCGATATTGAGGTCGATATTTTCAGAACCATTGACCAGGCGTGTTTGTGATATTAAAGTTTGCCCGGTTAAAGTGGAAACAACAAATTCCACTTCTTCAGCCTGGCTAGTTTCTAATTGTATATTCAAAAGGCCATTAGTTGGATTTGGAAAAACCTTAAACGCATTTACCTGCTCTAAACCATCAGTAGTAGAGGTTGGTGTAAGATCCATTTCGAGTATAAATAATCCGTTTTGCATATCCGAAGCCAAAATATTACCGGAAGGAAGATAAGGATACACTCCCCAACAGCCCACATAACCGTTGTAATCATTATTCTCCGGATAAGTATCGTAATAGGCAGTTGTAAATGGAGCGCTGGGATCAGAAATGTCTATAACCTGTAGACCATCCTCATAATAGGAAATAAATGCCAGATCACCCAAAATAAAAGGATTATGAGGTGTAGCCCCTTCGTGGTCAGGAGCTAATAATGGAAATTTGAAGTATTGATAAAGCGTCAATTCATCGTTCATCATATTGCTTATATCCAAAAGCCCCAGGGGGAGTCCGGTAGGAACTTCCTCCGCAAAGATTACTGTGTTTCCATCATCAGTAAGCCAGCTGCTATGATTATAGCCATTGGATTCAAAAGAAGCAATATATCCCGGATTGGCAGCATCATTAAAATCCCAGATCACGAAAGAACTGGTATTACCATGGGAGCAATAAGCAATATTATCCCGAACATAAACATCGTGTACATAACCTCCCAAAAGGCCATTAACCAAGCTAACACTACCCAGAAGCAGGGGTTGATCCGGGTTAGTAGCAATATCCAGGACAATCAGACCATCATTTTGGGTGTCTGCCCCCGCAGCGTACAAACGACCATTTTCCTCATCAATAAAGATATTGTGCGTAGAATTAAAAAACTCTGTGCTATCATAAGTGACTACCGGAGGTGCAGGCAACATTGAAACATCAAAAATTATCAGGCCTTCACCACTGTTGTCTGAAGCCGCATAGACTCTGTCCCCATATACTTTGAAATCACGCCAGGTTGTCTGTGCATCTACTTCATGGGCAAGTATTTCAACAATATTGGATGGATCAGTTACGTCGAAAAAATGTATATATTTGGCGCTCCCCATTACAGCATATTCATTTCCCGCTCCATCTACATAAGCCCAAACATCATTGAAGGTACCAAAAGAGTGAGTAGGCAAGGTATCGACATCAAAGGAGCCTAGCAAATTCATGTTCAAAGAGATTTGGGAAAAACCCATGGTAGAACAAAACAAGAATAATAATAGTAAAAGTTTTTTCATCCTAAATCTATTTAGAGGTTTCAAATGATAATATTAAAACCTTTATGAAAAGTAAAAAGTATGATAAAGAGGAATATTTCGATATATAAAGCTACTAATATAGCTCGGTTGTTTCAAAACAATTATTTGATTTGTTAGATTATTGACATAATAAGTGTCAAACTTTAAATATCGGGATTGAGTTTTGAGTTCATTATTCTTTCAAAACCCGGGACTTTGACTTTTGGTACGTATATTGAATAATGTTAATTTGTATCCAAATAGATAGGGTTTTCGTATTTTTGGAGCTTAATTTAAAAATGGTGGCAATGTCGCCGGTTTATCCAACATAATTCGAAAATTGTCGTTTCTTTAGTGATTCCGAGGCAGGACAGTCGCGATTTCAAAGATTTCAAAACACGAATATGCATAAATTCTCCTTAAGAAGCTCGCTGGTTTTTATCTGTTTATTGACCCTTAGCCTGGTTTACGGTCAACGAAAATATTCCAATGAATTTTTATCCATTGGCGTAGGTGCGCAGTCTCACGGCATGTCCAGTGCTATGACTGCACATACCAGTGATGTTTATTCCACGTTCTGGAATCCGGCGGGACTTACCCAGATCGAAGCACCCTTTCAAATAGGAGTGATGCATGCAGAGTGGTTTGCACAAATTTCCAACTATGATTATATTGGCTTTGCCAAACCCCTGAATAGTGATAACAATTCGGTGCTTGGTGTTTCGCTGATCCGTTTGGCAGTCGATGATATTCCTTATACGCTTAATCTCGTTGAACCGGACGGGACGATCAACTATGATAATGTATCAACTTTTTCCACAGCAGATTATGGATTCTTTCTTTCCTATGCCCGTGATGTTAAAATAAAAGACAAGACCCTCTCGATTGGTGGAAATGCCAAAATTATTCGAAGAGTGATTGGTCAGATTGGTGGCTCATGGGGTTTCGGACTGGATGCCGGAATGCAATACCGAACTGGTAAATGGCAATTCGCGCTCGTAGGGAAAGATATCACTTCAACCTTCAATGCCTGGTCTTTTTCACTTAGTGAGCGGGAGAAGGAGGTGTTTACAATAACCGGCAATGATATTCCTGAAAGCTCTATTGAAGTTACGACTCCTACCTTTATCCTTGGAACAGCCTATGATGTCAACTTTGGCTCCAATTACAGCTTTCTCGGTTCGGTTGATCTTAATTTCACTACAGACGGACAAAGAAATGTGTTGATCAGTTCAAAGGCTATGAATATTGATCCGCGAATTGGCTTTCAACTAGGTTACAAGCGATTTTTGTTCTTACGCGCAGGAGTAGGTAATTTTCAAAGAGCTAAAGACGATATCACTGGAGAGAATGAAATCCTTACGCTACAACCCAATTTTGGGATAGGCTTGAAATTGGGCCAGCTCAAGTTGGATTATGCTTTGACTGATATTGGCGATGTATCCCAGGTTTTGGTTTCGCATATCTTTTCCCTATCTCTCGATCTAAAAAAGCGAAAATAATCGTATAAGAATCAAAAGCCTGATTAGCTAGTTACCTAAATCATTATCAATCATTTCCCGATGATATTGTTGTAAAATTGCTTTGAGCCGATCTTCAAGCTCATTGGATTTAGAATCGTCTTTTTTATTGATTAAAAAAGGATCATTGCGATAATCGTACTGACCGATTGTTTTTTGCCCGTCAAAAAGAAGCAAGGAGTTTTCATCCAGAATTTGATAGACTTCGCTGTTGAAGTTAAACATTTGATTGTTTCTCATGCTATCCAGCATACTTTCTCCATAGGATTTGAAGGGGGCATCATATCCCAGAAAATCAAGTATGGTAGGTTGAATATCTATCTGCTGAGCAATGCCCGAATGTAGCCCGCTAAACATTTGTTGAGGATCAAAAAGGAGGACAGGGACTTTGTATTTACCATTGCGGGTTTGATAAAATTCATCATCGCTTACGCCGCTGTGATCAGCTGTAATTACAAAAATTGTTTCCTTATACCAGGGCATTTTCTCGGCCGTTTTGAAAAATGATTCCAAAGCATAATCCGTATAACGAATACTGCGGTGGATACCTCTCATCTCCGGATATTGTTTTTCAAACCAGTCCGGAGTTTGATAGGGATGATGTGAAGTGAGTGAAAAAAACAGGGCCAGAAAGGGCTGCTTGTATTGGTTTACTTCCTTCAGGGCATACTGAAAGAAGGGTTCATCCCAGATTCCCCATTGACCATCATATTCTACATCATTATTGAAATGCCTGCGATCGTGATAATCCTGAAAACCCGCCATTTCAGAAAACTGTTCAAAGGCCATTGACCCGGGATTGGCACCGTGAAAAAAGGCCGTTTTATAACCGCGAGCGGCTAGTAATTCAGCTAAGCCATCAATACGATTACTTTGATAAGCAGAAAACATAAGCGGCGACTGCATCAGCGCGGGAATACCGGTACTGATAGCAACGATCCCCTGAGTTGATCGCAATCCATTGGCATAAGATTGTTCTAGTCTAAAGCTTTTTTTAATCAAAGAGTCCAGAAAAGGTGTCGTATTTAATTCCGGATGGAAAAAACTGATATGTTCTTCACCAAAGCTTTCCAGGACAATTATAAAGACATTTTTCGATGTTAATTTCCGGTTTTGATGATATTGTTTCTGGGTATTAAACAAGCTTTGTTGCAACTCGTCGGGGAAGTAATTTTTCTTTTCTAAAAACTGTTGTTGAGTGGAAAAAATCAGGTTTAAGCTGGTATTATTAACCAAAGCAGCCAACCTGCTGTCTTCGACATATTGCAATGCATTTAATGGCATCAAAGGTCTTAATTGAATACCACCTCTGGCTGCAATAGTAAAAATACCAATCCCGAAAAAAAAGATGAGTAACTGGCTTTTAAAGCTTATGTTTTGCGTTGGGGGAGGAACTTTTATTTTCTTGCAAAAGAAGAATAAAAAAAATATGAAGCAAATAAAACAAAGAATCAAAATCCAGTATTCTGCCAGAAAACCGGGGATCATCTCGGAGGTATTTCGAAATAAATTCAAATCACTACCAATCGTTCGCCGGTTTGCAAAACGGTAAAAGCCGATATCAATACACTCGAAAATAAGAGCTATCCCGTTTAATAATAAGAAAACCAGCAATTGGAAGCTTTGATAATTTCGGTTATCCCGGATTTTAAAAGGAATTAAGCTTGACAATATGAACAGACTGTTGATATATACCACAGCGGAAAGATCGAACCTTAAAGCGGATAATAAAATGTTGAGAAGTTTTCCAGAACTTATGGCTGGGAAGGCATTGGAGTTAGCCCAGTAAAAAATAATTTTGATAAATGTGAAAAGAATCATTACTAAAGCCAGACGCAGTATCAATTGATAAAAATATCTCAGACTTGAAGGGATTCGATTCATATTTATTTTCCAAAACTGTCACAAAAATAGTGCAAATCAGGAAATTAGAAAGAGATGGATCAAATGATTGTGCTTTGTGAAAAAACCATTGCATATAGACCAAAATATTAATACCTTTGAAGTCCGATGATCATAAGGATCATCAAAAAATACCATTCAAGTATCATAAGCTTTGGTCCAACAGTTATATTATTAGGACATCATCTCAGAATGTTAGTAGGGCGGGCTCCAACCGTTGACTTGTCCGGTTTTCGATTTTCGAAACAAGGAGATTACCAAAACCAATCTGGACGTTCTAACCATGTCAGTAAGGGGTCCAAAAGCACCTCGATATCTTGGGTGGTTTTTTTATGCAGCAAAGTGGGATAAGAAGCCTGCTAACTTGAAATGAGCCAGCTCTTCGCAGGAAAGGGAAACGACTAACTGCTGATGAGTATCATTTCAAGGGTAGAATATTCTTAAAATGTCCGTTTAACTGAGCCCTTTTCTTTAATCTTTCCATTTCTCGCACGACCGGAATAAGCTTTTGAATATGATCTATCATATATTCCTGACGCTCTCTTTCCGTCCCCATACACAAAAACTTGTATTCCTGTTCAATGCTAAACCCGACATGGTGGGCGATGTGATAGGTTTTAAATTCCGTATGATCAATGTCGAGATTATTCTTGATATTAAGTGCGATAAAAAGTTCCTCGATACTTTCACGGATCAACTCGTATAATGAAGGGTCGCCTTCATCATTACTGATTAATCGCTCGATATCTGCACCACTGTACAATTTATTGGGTGTTGTACGATAAAATTCCTCGATTTTGAAAATACCTATCCCTCTGGTACTAATATCCATCTCACCGTTTTCGTATCTTTTTTCCACTTTTAATAGCTTGAGCTCCGTCCCAAAATCCATGATTTTATTATCAATAAAAGCAGGCACGCCGAAAGTTGTACCATTTTGTTCGCACTCCCGAATCAACTGCTTATAACGTGGCTCGAAAATGTGCAGATTCAGGTTTTCATCCGGAAAAACCACCATTTTAAGCGGAAACAAGGGGATAAAGTCTTTCATTGATCTTATTTTTCAAATTTCATAATGCCGGAATAAAATAATGCCGATTAATATAATCGCCTGCTAAATTAATAAAACGCGGGATTTTCAATTTAAGTTTTAGGGATATTTAAACATCATTGTTTTTCTGTATATGTGCAAAAAGGAGGCCAGATGTTTTGTAGAATTGGCCGAGGGAGAGGAGGAAGTACAAGCAGGGCTTTTTGAATTTGGAATAGCCTGCGAACAGCAAGTTTTGCGAAAAATAAATGAAAAATACACCGTAAAAGGGAGATGTGGCAAATCGACCACAGATCACTGAATCGCTCACAAATTAACTCATATGTTCTGTTTTTCTAATATTCTTCCTTAGTTTTACATTACTGGAGAAAACAAAACACCTCATTTCAAAAAATATCTCGATTTATACGAATATTAAGCTTTCTACATCGAATGTTAAATACCCCAACATGATATTAATGTAAGTACGGATATTGAACCTGATAATCAGAATCTTTAAAATTGATTTTTCGTATTAAAAGCCAGACGGAAAATCTCTGTGGATAAGCCAACCATTTTCTGCAGGAAGCCAAAAACAAATTGTCATGCAAAACCAAATTCAAATTTTATCCCGGCTAAGTATCCTTTTTTCCTTTCTATTGGTACTTGGCTGCAAGCAACAACAGGCGGTTACGGATATGCCGACTAGTCTGAATGCATTTATTTATGCCTATACCTCCGGTGAAATCTCAAAGGCCGCCTCAGTCAAAGTACGTTTCACCAGTAATCTCATTTCTACCGAACAAATCGGTGCCGAGGTGGAAGATGGTGTGATCAGTTTTCGACCCCGGATTAAAGGAAATGCAGTCTGGGAGGATGATCGAACAATTCGTTTTACTCCTAGTGAATACCTCGATGCCAATAAAGCCTTTATCGGTACTGTAAACCTGGAAAAATTGTATAAAACCCTTCCCAGGGATGCGGAAAAGTTTGAATTTAGTTTCAAAACCAAGGAGCAAAACTTTAGCGTGAGCTTCAGAGGTTTACAAGGTATTGATCCTGCGGATACCAAAAACCAAAGATTAAGTGGCATTATCACTACTTACGATATTGCAGATGAAAAAGACGTTGAGAAAATCCTGAAAGTAAAGCTGTCGGGACAAGAACCGGTGATCCGCTGGGAACATGCAAGTAAGCAAAATGAACATCGCTTTTTTATCGAAAATATTAAACGGACCGAAGAAGATGCTGAACTTATGGTCATGTGGAATGGTTCGGCTCTGGACGTAAATGTCAAAGATGATGATAAATTTATCGTACCCGGATTAAACAACTTCAAAGTGATGTCTACCCAGGTCATTCAGGACAATGAGCAATATGCCCTGATTCATTTCTCTGATCCCATTTCCAAATCTCAGGATTTCAAGGGTTTACTTACGATTGGAGGCTATAATGGACAATTGCGCTTTCAGGTTGACGGTAATCAATTGCGGGTATATCCGGCTCAACGCCTGAGCGGTGAACGCAAAATTACCATAGAAACAGGCTTGAAAAATGCCGGGGGAATTGCTTTGAAAAAACGTCTGGAAGAAATGGTGCATTTCGAAGAACCCAAACCCGCCATTCGACTAGTCGGAAATGGAGTAATCCTTCCCAACTCTACGGGTTTGACTTTCCCTTTTGATGCTATTAACCTTAATGCCATTGATGTCGAGATTTTTAAAATCTATAATAATAACATCTTGCAATTTTTACAAACCAGCCAACTAGATAGCGGAAATGACTATCAGTTGAACAGAGTGGGTAATATAGAAGTGCAGAAACAAATCAAATTGAATACACTGAACACTTCCGGTAATCGTTTTGGATGGACACGTTATGCACTTGATCTAAGTACACTTATTGAACAAGATCCCAATGCGATTTATCAGGTGCGAATTGGTTTCAGACAGGAATACACTTCTTACAACTGCGGGACGGATACGAATACAGATGAATTTCAAGCCCTTAAGGATCCCTTTGAAGATCAGACCCGAAAACAATCTATCCTGAACTATGGCTATTATGGCTATCGGGGATATTATGATGGCTTCAGTTATGATCACCGGGAAAACCCTTGTTATTCTGCTTACTATGGTAGTCATCATTATGTAAGCCGGAATGTCGTTGCTTCTAATCTTGGAATTATTGCCAAACAGGGAACGGATCGCAAGATCATGTTTCATGTTACAGACTTGAGAACTACAGAGGGTGTATCGGCAATTGATCTGGAAATCTACAATTACCAGCAGCAGCTTTTGAAAACTGTTAAAACGGATGGACAGGGAGCTGCTGTTATTGATTTGCAGGAAGAGGATGAACCATTTGTTGTCATCGCCAAGCAGGGAACGGATAAGGGTTATTTAAAATTAATGGATAATAATGCACTTTCTTTGAGCAAGTTTGACGTAACCGGGACTAAAGCGCAGGAAGGTATTAAAGGCTTTATTTACGGAGAACGGGGGGTATGGCGTCCAGGTGATTCCTTGTACCTGAATTTTGTACTCGAAGATAAACTGGATAAGCTTCCGGAAAACCACCCCCTGATTTTCGAGTTGTACGATGCGCGTAATCAACTTTACCAGAAGTTTACAACTACCGATAATGTCAATGGCGTTTATCCCCTGGCAGTTGCTACTAAACAGGATGATGGAACCGGAAACTGGCGTGCGAGAGTTCAATTGGGAGGTGCCACATTTACGAAAAATTTAAAAATAGAGACCGTTAAACCCAATCGCTTAAAAATCAATCTGGGTTTTGGCGAAGAAGAGCTATCTGTTAAAGACATGCCACTGAAATCCGATTTACAAGTCAATTGGTTACACGGCGCTCCGGCCAGAAGTCTTCGTTCTAAAATTGAAATGAAACTGTCTGCAATCAATACAAGATTTTCGAAGTTTCGTGATTTTGAATTTGACGATCCTGCCCGAAAGATTGATTCGGAATATACGGCATTATTTGATGATCCGGTAGATGAAAACGGATATGCTCAGGTAGAGACTGATTTTAGGGGAAATAAATTTTTACCCGGAAAAATGCGTGCGAGTTTCCGGATCAGGGCATTTGAAAAAGGAGGCGGTTTTAGCGAAGATAATTTCTCCGTAAATTATAGCCCCTTTGAGAGCTATGCTGGAATTTCTATTCCCAAAAACCGCTATGGCAGAAAAAGAATCGATGTAGAAAAAGGAGGAACACTGCAAGTTGCTGCGGTAGATCAGGAAGGTAATCCACTTGGAAATAGGAAGCTGAAAGTCGGAGTTTATCGCTCCGTATGGAGATGGTGGTGGGAAAGCAATCGATCAAACGTTAGTAAGTTTAATTCCAGTAATCATTTTAATGCACTGGAGACTGCAACCATTACGACCAATACAGGCGGGATAGCAGATTGGGATGTGAAAGTGAATGGATGGGGCTATTATCTGGTCAGAGTTTGTGATGAAGAAAGCGGACATTGTTCAGGCGACTATTTCTACGCTGGATACCCCTGGTATGGAGAAGATAAAAATCAACATCGCAAAGCGGCGGCAATGCTTTCTTTTTCATCGGATAAGCAGAATTACAATGTTGGGGATGAAGTTGAATTGAGAATTCCGAGTAGTGCAGGCGGGAGGATATTGGTTTCTATTGAAAATGGTTCCAAAGTCCTGGATAGCTATTGGATCAATGCCGATGCCGAAGAAACAAAATTTAAGTTCAAGGCGGAAGGGGGAATGGCACCGACCGTTTATGCCAACGTGACCCTGGTTCAGGCACATGGCCAGACTAAAAATGATCTGCCAATTCGAATGTATGGTGTCATACCGATACATATCAAAGACCCTAACACCATCTTGCAGCCGGAAATAAAGATGGCAGAAGTATTGAAACCGGAAGAAAAAGTAAGTATAGAAGTAAGTGAAGCAGATGGCCGGGAGATGACTTATACCCTCGCAGTGGTGGATGATGGTTTGCTGGATTTAACCAGATTTAAAACACCGAATCCCTGGGATGTTTTTTACGCACGTGAAGCACTTGGTGTAAAAACCTGGGATATCTATGATCAGGTATTGGGAGCTTCCGGTGGTACGATTGAGAAGCTGTTGAGTATTGGAGGAGATGCGGCGGCAGTTGATAAAGGTGGCCCGGAAAAGGCTAACCGTTTCAAGCCCGTAGTTAAGCATTTTGGTCCTTTTCATTTGAAAAAAGGCAAAAAGCAAAAGCATGAATTCATCATGCCCAATTATGTAGGCTCGGTTCGAACAATGGTCGTGGCTTCTCATAAAGGTGCTTATGGTAATGCTGAAAAAACCACTCCGGTTAGAAAACCGCTAATGGTACTGGCAACATTACCGCGAGTTCTTGGCCCTGGCGAAACACTGAAAATGCCGGTCAATGTATTTGCTATGGAGGATAAAGTGAAAAATGTTACGATTGAAGTAGAAGAAACAACTGGTAAAATTCGCTTTGCCGGTGGAAATACCCGGCGTCTTTCTTTTTCCAGAATCGGGGATAAAATTGCGGAGTTTGATCTTGAAGTACCGGAATTGATTGGTATAGCCAAATTTAAGATCACGGCAACCGGAGGGGGAGAAACAGCTACCCAGGAAATAGAAATCGATATTCGCAATCCTAATCCGGTCGTTACCGATGTATATGCAGAAGTATTGCAACCGGGCGAAATGTGGGACAAGGCTTTCAACCTGACCGGTATCTCCGGTACCAATAGTGCCCGTCTGGAGGTTTCCAATATTCCACCATTTAATCTGGACAAGCGGACCCATTATCTGATTCGTTACCCGCATGGTTGTGTGGAACAGACTACTTCATCTGTCTTTCCGCAACTCTATGTAAGCGAGCTGATGGAGATCGATGACAAGATGAAAAGGGAAATTGATTATAATATCGAAGCCGGGATACAGAGATTGAGAAAGTTTCAACGAGGCGATGGAGGCTTTTCCTACTGGCCAGGTAGTACTTATTCGAATCCCTGGGGAAGTACCTATGCCGGACATTTTTTATTGGAAGCTAAAAATAAGGGTTATGATGTACCGGCAATCGTTCTAAACAAATGGCTGGAAAATCAGAAAAAATCAGCCAGAAGCTGGCGGCAGCGTGATAAATACGAAAATTACTATTATGGCAATTATGCTTTCCAGCAAGCTTATCGCTTGTATACGCTGGCCTTGGCCGGAGAACCTGAGCTAGGGGCGATGAACCGGCTGAGAGAACAAAAAGACCTCAATAATTCTACCCGCTGGAGACTTGCGGCGGCTTATGCGCTCGCTGGAAAAGGAGAAGCAGCGAATCAAATCGCTCAGAATCTGACCACTGATATTGACGATTACGTAGAGCTTTCTTATACTTTTGGCTCCAGGCTCAGAGATCAGGCTATGATTTTGGAAACAATGCTCGAACTGGGGCAGATGAAACCGGCCGCAGTGATGGCCAAGACGATCGCGGAGAGGCTTGATGAGAATCGCTGGTATAATACCCAGGCTATTGCCTATTCTTTAAATGCTATGGGTAAATTTGCGGCATCCAATAAATTGTCAGAAGAATTGCGTTATATCTATCAACTGGGTAATGGTCAGGAAATAGAAATGGGAACGCAGAAACCGATCAGTTTGGTTGATATGGATGTGAGCAAACGAAATGATAATACGGTGAAAGTGAAAAATTCCAGTGCGGGGATCATTTACGCTAAACTGGTATTAAGGGGACAACCTGCAGTAGGTGATCAGACGGAAGTATCCAGGAATATGAAATTGTCGGTTGCCTATCTGTCGACTAATGGTAACAAGATCGATCCGGCGACAATAGAACAGGGGACCGACTTTATTGCCGAGGTTACAGTGACGAATAAGGATACACGAAATTATTATCACAAAGAAATGGCTCTAAGTCAGATTTTCCCCTCAGGCTGGGAAATTATGAATACCCGGATGTCAAATGTTGGGAACTTCCAAAAGGGAGACCAGCCGATTTATCAGGATATTCGCGACGATAGGGTGTATACCTATTACGGTGCGGCGCATGGAAGATCCAAGGTGTTCCGTATTCAGTTGAATGCCGCCTATAAAGGAAGATTCTACATGCCTTCGGTTTCGGCAGAAGCTATGTACGATAATAAAGTAAATGCTCGAAAGCCCGGTAAATGGGTAGAGGTTGTAGAACCCGGAGAAATATGATATAGGCAAGAGTTGTCAGGATTTAGGTATCAATATTATCTAAATCCTGATACTTAATCCTAAAACCCAAATGACATGAGTGATTGGCGATTACTGTTTTTTAGATTGGGAATTTTTGCAGCTGTTTTATTTTTTATTTTGACAATACTGGCAATGCTGGTATATCCGGGCGGAACGATTCATAATCGGGGGCTTGAACAGTACGACTTTTTTTATAATTATTTCAGTGATCTCGGACGTACTCATACCTTTGACGGGACTTCAAATCTGTTAAGTCATTTTTTATTTAAAACCGCACTCGGCACTTCGGGGCTATGCCTGATTCTTTACTTCATTGCTATACCTGCCTTATTCCGGCAAAATACTGCAAAAACCATTATGTTTATTGCTTCTTTCCTGGGGATTTTGGCCGGGATTTGTTACATCGGCATTGCTACCGTGCCTTATGATATTGATTATTGGGGGCATCGCACTTTTGTTCGTACTGGATTTATCCTTTTTCTCTTAATGTCCTTCTTTTATACCACGGCGATTTTTTTGGAAAAAAACTATCCTAATCGCTATGGTCTGGCTTTTATTATTTTTGTTATTGTTTTAGCGATTCAAGTTTATATTATGCTTTTCGGACCTCGAGCCTATCGATCCAATAACGGACTTTATTTGCAGGCAACGGCGCAAAAGATCGTAGTCTATTCCGAAATCCTCTGTATGCTGTATCAAAGCCTGGGAGCAATCAAAGTCTGGAAAATGCTCAAAAGTTAATTTGAGAAAATTTCTTTTAAAAGAAACAAATAATTATTAACTTTAATATGTTTTACCTCCGAAAAATGTATTATGCCTATTTTTTCTGGACCGTCCAAGCGGGATGATCAAGATTCTTCGAATGAAAAAATCAGCGAACAAGCTACGAATAAAGCTTCTAAGTTTACGCTTGTAAACAAACGACCGGAGGCAAATATCCAACTCAAAAATCAGGAAAAGATTAATAATAGCCCATTAATTGCCCGACAAAGCGCTATTCAGAAAAGGGCCGATCAATTCGTGGAGAAGCAAGGCTTTTCAACATCTGCTTCTAATATCCAAAATAAAGGGATTGTTCAAGGGGTTTTTAGAAAATTATACTCTGCTCAAAAACCTCCAAGCCCGTTTTCAATGGATATTACTTTGCCTTCTCCGATACAATTTATAGATGAGGACACAAAGTATATTTATGTTTACCGTTCCAAAACATCTAATGGAAAGGGAATTATAGTTGAACGTGAGGATGGTTTTCAGCTTATACTAATTCCGATCGAGGGTGGAGCATTTCGGCCCATAGATTTGAATGAGGATAGAAAAGAGCTAAGATTAAATATGATGCATGTACCGGAAACCTCTTCTTATTCGGTATATGATAATAAAAAGAAACGCATGCGGGAGGTAGAGAAAGAGTCAAGGGATGAAAAAAGTCATGATGCTACTTCTTTTTTTGAACCATCAAATCGATTACCCGGCAGAATTGCCAAAAAACCTAAGAGGGGGAATACGAAAAAAAAGGTTGGCCCCAGTCTGGTTACTAATCTGACTTCACAGGTAGTATTGAGTCCCTTATATCAGGGAAATAAATATAAAAACAGTGAAGGTATGCTTGATTTGCGGTATAAACCTCATATGGTACTGGTAGAGCAAATCAGATTAGGGGATATGGATCGTCCGGATACGCGATTCGGAACGGAGCAAAAATCACACACGGTAGCCTGGACACTACTGAGGGCAGCACTCACTTCTAAAGTCGGGATTCCTGCAGCTGTTCTTTTGAAGTACCTCTCTAATGCCTTTCACAGTCTGACAGAAATAGAGCAAAAGAAAGAAGCAAAATTGCTCATTCAGGCGGGCACTAGAGCTCTATCGAATTTAAAATCGGCCATTTTGCCCATTAATATTTGGCAATCCTTGCTGAGTAATTTAATCACGACGTACATTCAGGCTTATCAGGCTAGTTCGGCGGCTACTTTTTCTAAGGGTCGTGCCACAGGAAAAGGGGAGGCTACTAAAATGGCTAATCTCAGGCAGGCAGACAAAGAACTAAGGGAAAAATATGTGACTACAGTTGATAACAAGAAACTAATTAAGGATGCAGCAGGATTACTGGATGTTGCTCTTAACAGATCGCTGGGGGCTAAAGGATTTGCTTTTGCAGTTCACCATTGGGCAGAATCACTTATGTCCGCTTTCCCAAGGCTAATGATGGTTCATGGGATCGCAATTATTAAAAATGTTTTTGATGCCCCAATATCCGGAAAGACAGCAAAGAAATTAAAAGTTTCTACCTGGGGAGAACTTGTAAAACACTTTGGCCTTAGCAATAATCCTAAGGATTTTATTCCTCGCTTTGAAAATCCTTATCAAACTTTAGGAACTGCATTTGGTAAAGTCCCGGATAAATTGGACGTCGATTTTGTAGCGAATGCCAAAGTGGATATCGGGGAGCATGCCGGAACATCCATGATTAGTGTTCGGGGGACAAGTAGAAAAGTTGGTGTATACCTTTATGATTCATCAAATGTTATTATTAGAAAAGTGAACATTTCCGATAAAGATCGTCCCAAAACGAAATTTACAAAGCGTCAGGCTTCCCATACAGCTGCATGGACATTGGTACGGCATGATATTATGGCTTTTGCCGGACAATCAGCGAACAAACTGTTATCAGTACTGAGCAGGCGATTGTCGAGATATATTAAAGATATTACTCGCAGCTCCTATCGTCGACTGGCGCAAGATACTTTCATTCGGGTAGAATCACTTTTTGCTTTAAAAGCTCCGATTCATATCTGGCAGGCTAGATTGAGTGAAGTTATTCGCCAGTATACGATTGTTTCTCAATTAATTGATTCTGCGACACATTCAGATAGCTCCGCTTTGGGAAGAGCAGAAGGCCATGGGGAAGCTAAGCACATGAAAAGACTGAGAAGGGTGGAGTTCCTGCTGAAAAGTGGTGAAAAACCTGATTCCAGTGGAAAAGAGATAACACATGCAGCTCGACAGTTACTGGATATCAGGATAGGAAAAACTTTAAGTGCGCTGCAATTTGTCCGGGCAATTTTTCACTGGGAGGAGTTGATGCATTCTGCCTTTCCATTTATTATGAAAAACATTGGAACTGCGATTAAGAAAAGCCTTTTGGATCAAAAACTATCTAAAGAAAATGCTAAAGGAGAAGGGGTAAAAACAATTCGTCAATTAGTAGAAAAATATAAAGGCAGGGCCACAGAATCTGCTGTGAAAAAATCTGCTAAAAAGCCCGGTGATCCAATCGCATTATTAAATGAACTCGGATTTACGCGGCATAAAATGGATGGCACGGGTAATGATTGTGCATTGAATACCATTTATGATCAGTTGACCAGGCAAGGTTTGGATTTGGGAAATAAATATTTCTTTATCGCTTATCTGCGACTATATGCACGACTGGCCTATGGTTCGATGGTAGATATTCTCAATAATGGGGCAAGACTACTTAAAACCGTTAATAAATATCTGATACAAAAGGGACAAGGCGAACAACATTTAATTATTGATGTTTGGTCGGCTACGCATGAAGGTGGCTTGATGAATTATTATAATGTAGCAAAAGCAGGCAAAGGAACCAGAAGGATAATGACCTTTTATTTTAATGGTATCAATCATTTTGATTCGTTGACCGGTGGCCCTCCTCGCACCTGATTTTTAGTACAACTTTTATCAAAAAACGATGTTTCATACAAACAAAAGTATTACCGAATTGACCTCCCTTTCAAATATAAAAAGCCGTATATTTGTGGACTAAAAATTGAATGTAAGGCATTTGCAGCAAATAGATTATCTGACAAAGATTGATTCATAATTAGACTTTGTATTTATTCTCTGTGAGGACTATATTCAAAAAATAATCAATATAGATGAAGAATATCAGAAATTTTTGTGTGATTGCTCATATTGATCATGGAAAAAGTACGCTTTCGGATCGCCTTTTGGAATTTACAAAAACGATCTCCGAGCGTGAAATGCAGGATCAGGCGCTGGATGATATGGACTTAGAACGCGAAAGGGGGATTACGATCAAGAGTCATGCTATCCAGATGTACTACAATCATACGGATGGTGAAAAATATACATTTAATCTGATAGATACCCCGGGACACGTGGATTTTTCATATGAAGTATCCCGCTCTTTGGCAGCATGTGAAGGTGCTTTGCTCCTGGTCGATGCTTCACAGGGAATTCAGGCGCAAACAATTTCTAATCTATACCTCGCTATTGATAATGATCTGGAGATCATTCCGGTTCTTAATAAAGTAGATATGGAATCGGCGATGGTTGATGAGGTTTCGGATCAGGTTATCGATTTGATTGGCTGTGAAAAAGAAGAGATTGTACTGGCGAGTGGCAAAACTGGTCTGGGAGTGCAGGATATCATGAATGCAATTATAGATCGGATTCCTCCGCCGGAAGGAGATCCCGGGGCACCACTACAGGCTTTGATCTTTGATTCTGTATTCAACTCTTATCGTGGAGTTATCGCCTATTTCAGGATACTAAATGGTACATTGAAATCCAGGGATAAGGTCCGTTTTGTAAATACCGGTAAAGAATACGATGCGGATGAAATTGGCGTTTTACAGTTGAATCAGGTTCCGCAAAAGCAATTATCTGCGGGGGATGTAGGTTATGTGATTACGGGGATCAAGGAATCCAAGGAAATTAAAGTAGGGGATACGATAACCCATGCCGCTCGCCCTTGTGCAGAAGCGATTCAGGGTTTTGAAGATGTAAAACCAATGGTCTTCGCCGGAATTTTTCCAATTGAGAATGAAGATTATGAAGACTTGCGCGATAGCCTCGAAAAGCTTCAGCTTAATGATGCTTCACTGGTTTTTGAACCCGAGACCTCTGTGGCGCTCGGTTTTGGCTTCCGTTGTGGTTTTCTCGGCATGCTACACCTCGAAATTATACAGGAGCGTTTGTCCAGGGAATTTGATATGGAAGTAATCACTACCGTTCCCAATGTGACCTATTTTGCTAAAACCAATAAAAAGGATAGCGAGAAATTTCTGGTAAAAACACCGGCAGATTTACCGGACCCTTCGACTCTGGCCTTTGTAGAAGAACCTTTTATTGTTGCGCAGATCATTACCAAGCCCGAATATATTGGACAGATCATGAAGCTGGCTATGGACAAGCGGGGGACCCTGACTAAGCAGATTTATCTGACAACTACCCGGGTCGAACTAACTTTCGAAATGCCTTTGGCAGAGATTGTATTTGATTTTTATGATAAATTGAAATCCATTTCCAGAGGTTATGCTTCTTTTGATTATTCACCGCTTAATTACCAGCAATCCGATCTGGTTAAACTGGATATCAAACTCAATGGTGATCCCGTAGATGCTTTGTCTGCACTGGTACACCGTCAAAAAGCAGAATCTTTTGGCCGTAAGATATGTAAACGATTAAGAGAATTACTTCCTCGCCAGCAGTTTAAAATTGCTATTCAGGCGGCTATTGGAGCTAAGGTGATTGCTAGGGAGACGATCTCTGCACTTCGAAAAGATGTAACGGCCAAATGTTATGGAGGGGATATTACCCGAAAGCGTAAACTATTGGAAAAACAGAAGAAGGGAAAGAAGAAAATGCGTCAGATTGGTAATGTAGAAGTACCGCAAAAAGCATTTATACAGGTTTTGAAGCTGGATGAATAGGAAGCATATTCACTTTTTTCGAAAATAGTCTCAAAAATAAAACTATCTATTAGGGCAACGACCACATCGCTTGCCCTTTTTATATTTCTTGCAGCATTTCTTTTTTAGTTTTTTTCCTTCAATAATCGGCAGGGCAAAGGGTAGGCGAATAATTGTATCCGGTGCTGCTGTTTTTACTCTAAGGGTACTCATGATGATTGTTGTTAATAAAGATAGGCAAAACTAATTCTTATTTAGATTAAATCAAAATAAAAACGCTAACTTTATTAATAATATTATGTAATTATCGCATTTGAAGCCTTCAATACTACTTTGTAATACTCTTTGCTCAAAAAATGACAATATGCGCTTAAGCTATTGGTCTGTTCTGGCGGACTATTATTGGCCAGGATATTCCAATTGTACATGACCTTCTTCTTGCGATTAGGAATATAATACTGCTCTTAATACGAATGCTTTACTGTATTTCCTGTTCCTTCTTTGAACACATCATTGATCTCTGTTCATATACTTTGCTATTTCCCTTTCATGATCATGCTGACTTTGGGAAAATGCGTCGATTATATTTTGTCTTTCCTGCTCTTTTTTATTCTGACTGAGCTTTTCTTTGTATTGTAGCTCTTCTACTTTGATTTCAAATGCTACGATTCCTCTGGACATCCCTGATTTGTACTTTCCGGAAAGATCATCCCATTGCTTTTTATAATCCGGTTCGAAATCAAGTATCATTCGCTCTAAAACTTCCATCTTTTCTGATTCCTTGTGTAAAAGACGGACTTTGCCATAAGCATGTACAGAAAGATAATTCCAGGTCGGAACGTTTTCTTTTTTATTATAAAAACGGGGAGAGATATAAGCATGCGGTTCCGAAAAAATAATGAGGACTTCCTGATCGTTTAATTGATTCAGTTGCTCATTGGCTCTGGCAAAATGTGAGAAAAGAAAGACCTGCTCCTCTTTTTCCATAATAGTGAAGGGAAGATGAGTAGCGATAGGTCTTACACCTGCGGATGATACAATGATTCCAAAATTGTATCGCTGCATGAAAGTGATCGCATCGTTTCTGCTTTTCCCCTGATATTGTTTTGGAATATACATCGCATAATTTTTTGATAAGTATTAGGACATAACTGCGTATAAACTTGGCCATTTTCGCTTGTCCTAAACCTGTTATTTCACAAATTGCTTGTAACTTACATTAATGAAATCACTAAAGCAAGTTCAAATTTATACTGCTCGATTGTTGATTCGAACTTTTCAATCAGGGGATGCGCCTTGTTTGTATCAATTTGTGAGAGATAATGAAACTCAGCTCTACGATACCGGCCCTTATACGCTACGCTCAAACCCGACGATTGATGCTTCCCGCCAATTTCTTGCTCGTCTGGAACAGGATCGCCTCATGGGGAAGTGGCTTTGGAATGCCATTTTGGACAAACAGACAGAAGCCTACCTTGGGCATATCAGCATTATGTATATCGATAATGCGGTAAAAAGATGTGAACTTGGATATTTTATTTCTATGGAAGAATCCGGAAAAGGTTATGCTACAGAAGCTTTGGAGGCTATTGTTGATTATTGTTTTGGATCACTGGGGATGAATAAAATCCGGCTGCGTATCAAACGGGGCAATGAGGCCAGTATTCGGGTGGCTAAAAAAGTAGGATTTGTAGAGTGCGGTTTTTTTAAACAGGATTTCAGAACCTTTCATGGCACCTTGGTTGATATGTTTTATTTTGAACTGATTCGGGAAAAATGATTGATCCAGCATTAGCCTCCTCGAAATACCTAAATCCCAATACCTACTGCCTAACACCTGTTCCACTCAACAATAAACAGCGCTATACTATTCCATTTCCCGGCGGAGCTTAAGCAAAATCCGGGATAACTCAGGCTGGAGTTTGATATTTTGATTTAAAATCTAAGTGTTCTATTATAGATTCTTCCACCGGTATCCAGCTGATAAATATATTCTCCCGGAGGTAGGAAGTAATCCGAAGGTCTGAAAGAGAAGGTATAACTATTACGATCTTTAAATTCTGTAAATAAGGTTCTGATGGGCTGTCCCGAAGTAGTGAGTATTCTTAAGCGGGTAGTTCCTCTTTGCTTGATCGCATATTTTAATAAAATCGTACCCGGTGTATTCGGATCGGGATTATGGCCTAATAACGCGGCAGTATCATTTGAGCCGATTGCAGGTGAACCGGGAGGAACGAGTCCCGAAATGGGTTCAAAAGTTTGCCCCAGCACATAATCGGTTACAGTCGGATCTACGCAAAGCCAGTCCTTTAACATCGTTGAGTATACTGACCGGAAATCGACTGAATATTCCGGATCGCCGTAAGGACCGGGATTTTCCAAATCGGGTGGCGTTCCTACAAAGTCGCTTCCCAGGGATTCGGGCCCGAATAAAAACATTGGGCTACCTGTACCGTGATCCGTACCTGCGGAACCATTTTCGAAAATCGTTCGTCCAAATTCGGAAAAAGTCATAGCCATCACATTCTGATCAGAACCACCGGCAGCCAGATCGTCGAAGAAGGCTTTAACGGAAGAACCCAGGTAATTCAGTAATTCTGCATGCCATTCAGCTTGATCGGCATGGGTATCAAAGCCCCCGATTGAAACCATATAAACTTTCGTTCCCAGATTTCCTTTGATCAGGCGAGCTACAATTGCCATTTGCTCTGCCAGCCGGTTGCCAGGATAACTGGCCTGATTACTACCATTATTATAAGCATCCCGAATCGTTTCGGAGTACCTGTAAGCACTATTCGCAGTCTCTCTGACAAAACTTAGTTCCTGATCCGGCGCGCAATCTCCCAACAAAGAAGTATCGTATAACTGGCCACTTTGAGCAATCTGATAGAACTCGGTAGGGTTACTGATTGAAAGTGCCATATTTGTACCATAACCTCTGAAAACCTGATTGGTTTGTACACCAATCTGCAAAGCGGGTGGCACTACCGGAGGGGCATCCATAAATGCCGGAAAATTAATTTCCATCAGCCGTCCGATCCAGCCGCTACTATCCTCGACATCTGAATCAGAAGCTGATGCCCAAATATCTGAAGATCGAAAATGAGAATAATTCTGATCGGGATAACCTACATTGTGGATAATCTTCATTCTGCCTTCTTCCCAAAAAGGCTGTAGGTCGATAGTTGCACTATGCATCCCGAATTCATCATTAAGTGCCCAGAGGTTGTTTTCCTGAATGGCCAGACTTGGGCGGATATTATAATATTCGTCATTACTCCTGGGGATGAGTGTATTGAGCCCGTCATTTCCTCCTTTAAGCCGGATGAGTACCAGAATTCGATCACAATCACTGGCATTAAGACCTGCCAGCAAAGGTGCGGCATTGAAAGCTGCAACCGGAGTACCGCCTAATACGAGGGGAGCACCGGCAGCCGCAATACCTAATTTGCGCATGAAATCCCGACGTGACCACTTGTGCTGCTGATCATGTGCTTTTCCATGCTCCAAAGCACTGCCATAACGTTTTTTTACTTTTTTATTTATCGAAGGTTGGTGTTTATCACACATGAAATAATAATTTTGGATTTAGGCTTTTATTTTTTCTCAGGATTTTAGCAGAGCTGGAATTCGGGCAGACGCGTCAGATAACTCAAAAGGTTGATCATTTGATCTGGCGCTTCGTCCCAGAAAAGGTTCCAGCTTCCATCATCGAAATAATTTTCGGGAATATCTCCTTTAAAATTTAAAACGGCTACTTCTACATGCTCTGCACTGAGAGGTAGTGGTATGAAGAGTTCGGCTATAGTTTGTACAATGATTGTTGGATCGTTTGAGTTATTGGTAAGATCGATAGCCAAACCTACCAATGCTTCTTTGGCACTATCCTCAAAGTCGTATAGAATTTCGTTGACGTAGGCCCAGCGTGAAGTAAGTGTGTTTTCGTTGAGCCAACTGCGGTACCCCGGCCAACCGGCCACATCAACGGGATTGAAAAGAGACTGACCGAGCTCACTACACATGTATGCCATAGTATTGGTCATATCATCATTATAATGTGTATCATACTGAAAGTCCGGAGTTTTTAGTAAGCTGACAAAAATGCTAATAGGATCTTTAATTTGCGTACCTATGCTCAGCTCATCGAAAAAATGTTCACTTTTAAATATTTGCCGAAATACGGGAGCAAGTTCCCAGTTGTTGGCCAAAAATGTATTGGCCATCTGTTCAACCATTTGTGGATTAATATTCGGGCTGATGAAATGGCTGTAAATTTTACTACAGATATAATTAGCTATTTCATTTTGACGAAGGGAGAAGATTAAATCATGTACATCATCATAATCCCAGTTACCCGTTTGTCCGAAAATGGTTTTGGGAGTATTATCAAAATAGCTGGTATCAAAATAAGCCGGAGTACAGGCGTACATATCCATGCGCCAGCCGGTCAGCGCACGAGAGACTTCGACGATATCCTCCTGTGTATATCCGTTGCCTTCTCCCATAGTAAAAAGCTCCATCAATTCCCGGGCATAATTTTCGTTGGGTTCTGCGGCGATGTTTTGATTTCCATTCAGATATACCAACATTGCAGGGGTTTTACCTATCTCTTCTACAAATGTCCGAAAATTGCCCAGTGTATAGGTATGCAAAATATTATAATAGGCCCATAAAGAGCTGTTACAGCGATAAACTTCCAGTTCGGTGACAAAATGATTATGCCAAAATAAAGCGATTTTACTGCGAACGCCTTCCGTCGCCATCTCGCGTATCCAGCGGCTTAGGAATTCTCGCTGATGCTGAAAAATCAAATCAAAGTCACCATTATAATCATCGGCGGTATAATTGGCCCAGAGGGGTGGGGCAGGAGAACCAAGCGCAATAGCATTATCAATTAATTGATCCACAAGTTGAGAAGGATTCATGGCGAGTCCGGCTTGTATATCTGCAGAAGAGGCTCCAAAACCCAATCGACGGTACAGATGAGCTACTTTTTGGGCATTCCAGGGATTTTGAGGACTCGGCTCATAAGGTGCAATCGAATTGACTGCGCAGTTTTGTAGAACCATGTTATATTTTTTCAAACGTTTAAAAACGAAATAAACAAAATATCAATAGGATAAATCTTTCAATAATTTGCTCGTTAAAAAGCATTTATTAGCAAGTAAATTACGATTGATTTATCAAAAAATAGTAAATCATCAGCAATCGGGAAAATCGGGTATATGATTTGTACACTGCTTTGATGTCGAAATAATATCAGAACCTTTCGGATCATATTAGAGACAAATCTAAATTGATCCTATTATTCCTTGCTATTTCCGTACAATAAACGATCCAGCTAAATAAAAATAAAAAAAATTGGATTGGTACCAGCTGAATTTTTCTGATCATGACTTATACTTAACAATAAAAATACTTAATTCAGTGGTATTATACCTAAAACTCATTATTTTTAGATAATATTTTATAAGTCTGTAAGAAAGTAGTTTTATCATATAAGTTTTTAAATCTATATATTGTTCAATAATATGGGTTCTTAAATCTGAGTTTTGATTATATTATTTTTTTAGGCTATAAGCAATTTATCTTTTTAATTATAGTTAAATAAACAGCTACTGGGTTCTTGCGGTTGTTTAAAATTAGATGACTATTTAATTGGCAAAAATGAAAACACCTTTAGCGATAGTTTTTAAATGCTCTTTTTTTCTCCTATTCTTTTCAGGTTTTTCCCAGGCTCAAATCAGTTTATTATCCGAAGATTTCAATAGCTGTTCCTTTCCGGTAGGTTGGTCTCTCAATGTGATAGGTGATGGTACACCTGTTTATACTGTAGGGATGCCCGATAATGGCGATTCCGACGGAAGTACTATTGATGGTAGCTGTATGTTGATTATTGACGATGATGAAACCGGAGATAATACGCCGGCCTATACGATCCAGGTGATTTCTTCAGCTTTTGATGGTACACAATTCCCATTAATTGAACTCAACCTGGATGTACACTGGAGGCCCTACCAGGGATCTACGCTAAAAATTAAAGTATTCGATGGTGTAAATTATCATGAAGTTCGATCCTGGGGCGATGGCGATGCTACGGGAGAACAGTTTTCTGAATTTGAAAATGTTACCCTGGATTTGAGTTTTTTTGCGAGTAGCAATATGCAACTGGTTATCGAATATGATGATAATGGTATCTGGGGCTGGTGGGCCGGTGTTGATAATATCGAAATCGTAGGAAAAGGAAGCGGTACGAATGTCGTTTTAGAAACCTTTAATGATTGCACTATTCCAACTGGCTGGACTACGCAGATACAACAAGGTGATGATGATTGGCAGTTTGGATTTATAGATAATGGAAATGCTTCCAGCAATTCTATGAACGGAACTTGCTTCGCCTATTTCGACGATGATGGTTTAGGTCAGGATGCCGCTTTTTCAAATGCATTGCTGATTAGTCCCGTTTTTTCTGGTAGCCAGTTTGCAAACTATACTTTGCAAATGGATATGGTTTTTAGAAAATATGCTGACCTGGAACAAGTATCGGTATGGGTTTGGGATGGCAGTGAAGCTCAGTTGGTGCAAACCTTTTCGGAAGATGTGGGAGGACCACAGTTTATGGAACATCAACAGGTAGAGGTTGACCTTTCTGCTTTTCGTAGTGAAAGTATGCAGGTTGTCATTGCTTATTTTGATGGCAATGCCTGGGGCTGGTGGGCCGGTATTGATAATTTTAAAGTGATTGGAGACGGGCAGATTAATGATCTGTGTGAAAATGCTTTTGAGCTTGGCACCGGTACGGATTGTCTGGAGGGGAATAACCTGAACGCGATTTTTGATGGTAGTCAGCCCGGATGTAGTGATGAAAACATTGCCAGTATCTGGTATCGGTATACTGCTGATTTTACGGGTATTTTGAAAATTGAAACCAAGGCTGATTTTAATGATGTAATTACTGTCTACTCAGGTAATTGTACAACAACTTCTGAAACCGCTTGTATCAACCGCGATGAGTTTGGTTTTACAGGGGAGGCACTCTATATGGATGTAAGCAGTGGAACGGAATACCTGATTAGAATAAGTGGAAAGGAAGAAGCTTTTGGCTTGGCCCGGGGACAGTTTTGTATTTCTGCCGAGCAGGTCTCCAGCTATCCGGTTCCGCCGATCAATGATGATTGTGCAAACGCTATTCCTTTGACCGTCAATAATACCTGTTATACAGGAAATAATCTAAATGCAGATTTCAATGGCCCAGAGCCCAGTCTTAACCTGAAATCGCGGGCAGATATCTGGTATGTTTTTGAAGCAACTACCAGCGAAGAAATTGAAATTCAAACCAATGCAGATTTTGCAGATGTAATCACGCTCTATAGTGGGATATGCGGCACGCTGAGCGAAGTAGCGAGTAATGAGTATGGACAAGTCCTCAGGACTTCCGGACTACAGGTCGGAGAAAATTACTACATCCAAATAGCCGGATATTTTGCTACTGTAGAAGGTAATCTTTGTATTGCTGTAACAGAAACCAATCCGGTACCGGCGGATAATGATTTATGTGCCAATGCTACAGAAATTATTGTAGGTGGAGGATGCGTACAAGGACAAAATATATTGGCCAATTTTGATGGGCCTAATCCCAGTTGCGAGATATTTTCGGAGGCCAATATCTGGTATCAATTCATTGCCCCTTCCTCTGGTGGAGTAAAGGTCAATACAGGCGCTGAATTTGTACATAGTGTTGCCATTTTCTCAGGGGATTGTAATGAACTGACAGAATTGATGTGTTTAAACAATCCGACCCGCTGTGATGGCTATTTTGAAGTAGGCGGCTTAATACCTGGTGAAACCTATTTCATACAAATTGCTTCTTCTTTAAATACTTTTGGTTTTATCGAAGGAGATTTATGCATCAGCTTATTGGATTATAATTCGACCAGTGATTTCCAGCCTCTGGAATTAGCTATCAATATCAATTGTATTACCGACGGCTTCGGAATGATTGAATATACGGCAACTGGCGGTGTTGGAGCATATACTTTCCAGGGGAATACCATGCAGGACACTTTTGCTACCGGAGAGCAATATATCGTAGTTGTGAGTGATGAAAATAACTGCGAAGTATCTCGTATTGGAACTGTAGAATGTGGGGGATTACCTTGTGTTTTAACTACCGAACTTTCTGCTTTGTCGGTTTCCTGTTTCGGAGAAAGCAATGGACAGGCTTTTGTAGAACCTTTGAGTGGAACCGGGCCCTATACTTATCAGTGGTCCAATGGAGCGACTTCTGCACTGGTCAACGGATTAGATGTCGGTGTTTACTCCGTTACCGTACAGGATGCCGAGGGATGTCCCGCTGAGCTATCGGTAGAGATTACAGAACCAGATTTGTTATTGGCTAATATAGAAGCGACAGCAGAATCGGCGGAAGATACCAATGATGGAACGGCTAGCGTAAATCCGAATGGAGGGACAGCTCCATATACTTATGTCTGGAGTAATGGCGGAAATAGCCAGACTATTGAAAACCTGGAACCAGGTATTTATTCAGTGACTTTGACAGATGCTAATGACTGTTCGATCATCGAGTCCGCAGTAGTCAGTGCCTTTGGCTGTTCTCTGGGAGTAGACTTTGAAGTGCAGGAAATAAGTTGTAATGGGGCGAATGATGCCTTTATTGAGGTTTATCCACAAGGCGGAGCGGAGCCTTTCATTTATGCCTGGAGCAACGGAGCTAATACGGATATGGTCAACAATTTAGGTATTGGAACTTATACAGTAACGGTAACAGATGCCAATGGTTGTCCCTGGATTGAAAACTTCACCTTTACTGAACCGGCAGTATTAGAGGTAGCCGCTACTGCAATAAACCCGGCGGACTGTAATGGAAATAACACCGGGACTGTAACGGTTATGGCTACAGGGGGAACAGCTCCTTATACCTATGCCTGGTCAAATGGCGGTGTCGGAGAAACACAAAATGACCTGTTCGCCGGAGATTATACAGTGACAGTAACGGATGGCAATGGATGTACCGAGACTCATGCCATTGAGATATTGGAACCGGCTATGGTGACACCTATGTCCGTTAACCCACAGGATGTTAGTTGCTTTGGTAACAATGATGGGGTAGGGACGATCCTTGTAGAAGGAGGAACTTCTCCTTATACCTATTTGTGGGATGATCCGGCTAATCAAACCAATTCACAAGCGACAAACCTTGCTTCGGGAACTTATAATGTATTGGTAACGGATGCCAATGGGTGTACCGGTAATGCTTCTGTAACGATTAATGAACCCGGTGAAATTGCTTTAACAGTGGACGCGGTATTCGATGAAACCAATGGACAGTCAAATGGTGCGATCTCTATTACCCTAAGCGGAGGGATTGCTCCTTATACTTATCAGTGGCTCTACAATGGCACAAATTATTCAAACAGTGCCGATTTGACGAACTTGCCAGCAGGAGAATATGTATTGCAAATAACGGATGCGAATGATTGTATCCAAACTTTCGAATCGATTATAGTTGATAATCTCGTTGGTATCAGCGATCCGGAATTGGAAGCCCGGATTGATTTATTACCCAATCCTAGTTCCGGAATCTTTCAGTTGAATATTGCACTGGAGAATTCTTCAAATGTGAATATTATGATTACCGATGTGAGTGGTAAAATATTAATACGGACCGATCGGGAACAAATCAATATAAAAACCTATGATTTTAACTTTTCAGAATGGCCGGCAGCGGTTTATCCGATAAAGATTTTTATTGATGATAAAATAGTTTTAAAGCAACTGGTAATTCAAAAGTAGTTAATAATCATTTCGAGGGACAATTTATTCTACAAGAGGTGCTGGTATTCAGATATTTATCTCTGAGCATTTAAAATGACCCTGGGGACAGGCTTTTTTTCCGTGTAGACCACAGGGGCGACAATCAAGCTGATGATGCGTTTGCAGAATTATTGATTGATCAGAAAGTGGACCAAAGCCAAATTCCGGAACAGTAGAACAGAAGAAGGCGGTGACCGGAGCATTCATGGCAGAAGCTAAATGCAGCGGTGCAGAATCATTGACATAATTCATTACAGCATTTTTCATCAGTGCAGCAGATTGCAACAGATTGAGTTGGCCTGCTTTAATGACTACATCTTTATGAGTGGTCCGATTTTTAATAGATTCACAGAGTGGAATATCTGCTTTTCCACCCAAAAGGTAAATTACCTGTTCCTCAGGCAGTCGATTGATTAATTGTACCCATTTATCTTTCGGATACTGTTTGGTAAACCAAATAGAAGCAGGAGCTATGGTAAGGTATGATTTGTCGGTTTTTACAATTTGAAAATCTTTTGGACTGGGATATAGCTTTGGCCGGATCAACTGATCATCGGTAAAATGCCGAATTAAGTTTAAATTTCTCTGTACTTCGTGTTCACTTTGAGTATTCGGCTGAATGACATGTTTTATTTCTTCATCATAAAAAGCGGATAAAGGATTTTTATCAAAGCCTGTCTTGATTTTTCCACCTGATAAAATCGTGATTAAACCGGAAGAGAAGAATCTTTGTAAGTTGATTACTCGATCGTAGGATGCTTTTCTGATTTTGCGAATTAAGCGGTAGAGCTGAGGATATTTATTGTTCTTTTTATCAAAAATCAAAACTTCCCGGATATGTGGATGATTATCTAAAAGTGATTCATTTCCTTTGCGTAAAAGAAAATCAATACTGGCTTCGGGAAAGTATAGCGCCAGTTTCTCGATTAATGGCGTAGCTAAAATAACATCTCCCAGAAATGCCGTTTGGATAATCAAAATCTTCATGCCCTTCATTTATGAATGCAAGTTAGGGAAAAGGTGGCAAAGGATAAAAAGGTAGTAAAAGTAGTAGAAAACTTAAAGTTGTTAAAATCTTGAATTCTTGAAAATCAAGGAAAATCAACTATTTTAGAGGATACGGGAATAGTTACAAAATGGAAATGAAAAAGATACTAATATTAATTTCGACCTTATTAATGTATCAAATTGGAAATGCTCAAATAGTAAAGCGAAGCAAATTTTCAATCGGAGAAACTATTGAAATAAAATCAAAAGTTCTGAATGAGACCAGAACGATCAACATATATCTGCCGAATAGTTATCAGGAGGATACTATAAGAAAGTATCCGGTGATTTATTTACTGGATGGCTCTAAAGATGAAGATTTTATACATATTGCCGGACTGGTACAGTTTTGCTCTTTTTCCTGGATTAATATAATTCCGGAATCTATTATTGTCGGCATTGGAAATGTTGATAGAAAGCGGGATTTTACTTATCCTTCCAGTGTTGAATTGGATAGAAAAGAATTCTCAACCTCTGGAAAATCGGAAAACTTTATAAATTTCATTTCTAGTGAATTGCAGGTGATGATTAATGAGAACTACAGGGTGGCTAAGGAAAGAACAATAATCGGACAATCTTTAGGTGGATTATTGGCTACCGAAATCCTGTTCAAAAAACCAGAGATGTTTGATCATTATATAATTATTAGCCCAAGCTTATGGTGGGATAATGAGATGTTATTGAAATTTGAATTAAAAGATTCATTGAAAGAAAAATCAGTGTATATAGGAGTTGGTAAAGAAGGAGAAATCATGGAAAGACTTGCCAGGTCATTATTTGATAAATTATTATTGGAAAAAAAGGACCTGTTAAAAATACATTATGGTTTTTTCGAAAAACAAAATCATGGTGATGCGCTACATCTGGCAGTGTATGATGCCTTTGAAAAAATCTTTAAAAAGGAAGAAGAAAAGAATTGATGGTATAAAGTATTGAAAAGGGTTCAAACTTGACCTTGTTAATACAGAAAAATTTTCAACCTGACCCGGCGATTGCGGGCTCTTGGAGCATTATCCTTGATTTCACCCTTTCCCTCTATTTCTACTGTTGCCTTAATCTTGCCTTTGAGGTAATTCAGTTCTTCAAGTTGAGTAGCTACGTTTTCTGCTCGTTTTTTGGATAGCTTGAGATTATAGGCATCAGTGCCATAGTAGTCGCAGTAACCAATGATTTGAATTCCGGCGATTTTTTCTGGGTCAATATTTTTTAAAAAGAGCGCCAGTTGGTTTTGGCTGGAATCTGCCAGACTAGCCACATCAAATTCAAAATATAAATCCAGATTGAGTTCGAGCGTATCCGGTTTCTCCGGAGCCTTTGGAAACGGTTGTAAAAGGATTTCCATCGGAAAGAAAGTTTTGTTATCCCATACCGGAATCTGTTGAATACGTTTGTACATTTGATAATAATTCGTTTCATTGATTTTAAAATCAAAATCCTCTTCGGCTTTTAAACATAGAAAAAAACGTCCTTGCTCATCCGTTGGGACAGGGCGATGATTGAGCGGATACAGAATAGTTTGTACCGGAGCTTTGGTGATAGAGTCTTTTACAAAACCTTCTACAAAAGTGATCGGTTCGCTGGATAATTCCTGCGAGAGATCGAATTGGTAAATATCCATTTTACCTTCACCGGCGGGGCGATTAGAAGAAAACAAGCCGGTTCGCCCATCAGCTGTCAGAAAAAATCCCAACTCCCGGTAGGCAGTGTTGATCGGAGGTCCCAGGTTAATGGCTTCTCCCCAGTTCCCGTCCTCCTGCAAACGACTCATAAATAAATCCTGCTCTCCCATCCCCAAATGCCCGGTAGAAGAAAAAAATAATGTCTTGCCATCATTGGTAATAAAAGGGGATTCCTCATCCTTATCCGTATTGATATTAATACCCAGATTGATGGCTTCACCCCAGCTTCCATCCTCCTGTAAATAGCTAACGTACAAATCCGTACTTCCGAAGCCACCATCCCGATTGCTGGCAAAGTATAGAGCCATACCATCACAACTGATACAGGCTTGTGACTCCCAGCGATGCGAATTGACAGCACCATTCAGAATAGTTGTGGAGTTAATTCTGGTTTCAGTGACATCTGCTTTTCTGATATCACAGGTACCCTGTACGTTCCGGCGCTGACAAGCAGTGAAAAACATCTGACGACCATCTCTGGTAAAAGTAGCCATCCCTTCATTTACCGGTGTATTAAAAGTAGAGTCGATATAAATGGAGGGAAACCAGTTCTCGCCGGTTTTTTGACTATAAAATAAATTTTCATCTCCAAATTGTCGATGCTGACGAGTAAAAAAAAGCGTGTTTTGATCATTCGTCAAAAAGGGGAAATACTCATTACTTGCAGTATTAACCGGTGCTCCGAGATTGCTGATAGAACGAACATTTTTATTGAAAATAGAATCTTTGGCAATCTGACAGGCTCTTAGGTTTTCAGATAGCTTTGCCCGATACTCCACTTCATACATAAGTTCCCTATTTCCATTAAATCCGAATTCAATATGTGGTACAGCTTGCAGAGAATCGTATTTGTTAAAATATTCAATGCTTGCATCATAGTTTCCATACCGATAATGAGCTACTGCTATATCGTGGTATATGGCTCTGGAAAATCTGGGATTCTTCTTGACAATTTTTTCAAGCAGTTTTACTGCCGGTTTGAATTCCCCCCGGAGGGAATAGATGGTAGCCAGACCCCGCATTGCCGGAGCATAATTCGGTTTTTTTTCGAGAGCAATCAAGTATAGTTTTTCAGCTTCCTGTAGATCAAAGTTCAATAATGCACTTTCTGCTTCTTTAATATATTCAGCAATCCGCCTGGGTGGCTCTCCCTCTTCCTGTGCTATAAGCAGTGTATTTAATTGAAAGAATAAGATGATCAGGGATACTGTCCTGAGGATAGACATATTGTGTATTTGTTTTATTAAAAACCTGAAAAACGCAAAAAAATTGTTTTTGACAAAACAAATTATATCATTGCCGGAGAATTGTTTGGGCGAGCGCTTAAATAGCCTTGATGAGCAAATACTATCTACCAGGAAATTGAATAACTCAGGGAAGGAACGATTCCCAAACCTTTGGTTCCGGTTATGCTGCTTTGTTGTTCATCTGAACCAACTGCAAAAAGGACATTACTTCTATTATAGACATTATACAAACTGAAATTGATTTTATGATTAAAACGTTTGCCTTTGAGACTGGCGTATAAGCCGATGTCCATTCGATGATATGCTGGCAATCGATTTGCATTTTGATCGAGGTCTACTTCATTCAGTAAGCTGAAAAATGGAATATCCTGTTCATCAAAGTTTTCGATAGAAAAGGGGCGACCGGTCTGGAAAATATAATTGGCGGAAGCCGTTAACCAATGATTAAACCGGTAAACAGTAGTCAGACTAATACTATGTCTGATATCGAATAAATAGGGGCTCGTCTGTTGGTTGAAAGTTCGATTCGATTTGATCCAGCTGTAACTGATCCAACCGCTAAGTATGCCCTTGTGCTTTTCCAGTGTAGTTTCAAAACCATAGGCCCTTCCACTTCCAAAATCCGTAATCTCCGTCCAGTCATCGCCTTCGATATTCAAGCCGTTGGATTCCTGTAGTTCTTCCGAATCAAAAGCCTCATTTTTTAGGCGCAATACATTGTTCATCGTCTTATAATAACTCTCGAACTTCCAGTGATATTTTTTTCCCAGTTCTCCGGAAAGACCGATATTGTATTGCCAGGATTTTTGCGGATCGGTATCTTCCGCAGCCGGAACCCAAAGATCATTAGGTAAGCCTGCATCTGAGCGGGTTAATAAATTGAAAAACTGGGCAGTTCGAATAATGGACAAAGAGGTCTTTAAATATTTTGAAGGGACATAATTAAGGACCAACCGTGGTTGCGGAATCAGGTGTATCTGTTCGCCATTTATAAAAGCGCCTAGATGAATACCCGAATGAACGCTCCATTTGTCGTTTAATGTAAAAAAATCTTCTACATAGGCATTAAACAACTGAGTCCGGATAACCGGATTTTCCTCAAAATTATTTTCGGTTTCCACTTCGATGCTATCCAGCTCATTATTAATTTCTTCAAATTCTACTATACCGGGGCGAAAGTTTTGGAAAGAAATATTTGCCCCGATTTTTAGATGATGCTGGTTATTAATGAAATAATCAATATCAGATCGCAGGGCATAACTTTCGATCAGTGAACTGTAATAAGAATTTGCTTTGACAGCCAGAAAAGGTTCATCTAAAACATATGCTTGAGCCTGATATTCAACATTGCTTAAATAATTGAACCTGCTGTAGGTCAAAGTCGTATTGGCAAACAAACGATTATTAAAAAGATGATTCCAGCGAAGAGAGCTAATGGTATTCCCCCAGTCAGTAAGGTAATCTGTTTCCGTTTCCTCTTCAATAACATCATTAATTTCAGGATCGAAACTAAAAGACTCAAATTCTTCTGAGTCCGAAAATACATCCTTGCCTTGATAATGACTAAAATAGAGTTTGTCAGAATTGCTGACAGAATAATGCGCTTTGATATTCACATCATAAAACTGATAAGACATTTCTCCTTCGCTACCATCCTCCGATTTCAGGTGCCGGCTCAATGGCTTCAGCCAAAGATCAATATGCGTCTTTCGGCCGGATAGTAGAATCCCCCCTTTCCCCTGAGCGATCGGGATTTCAATCAGCCCCCGCAATGCTGTTGTGCCCATGGTAAAGGTTCCTGAAAATTTTTGATTATTGGCTTCTTTGGTTCGGATATCCAGAACAGAGGAAATCCGGCCATCGTAACGGGCCGGGAAGCCCGATTTATAAAGCTTTACACTTTTTACCAGATCGGGGTTGAAAATGGAATAGAAACCAAAAGTATGAGAAGGATTATAAACCGGGACATCATCAAATAAAATTAGGTTTTGATCGCTGTTACCGCCCCGGATATGCAGCCCTCCAAAGCCGTCCGTTCCGCTCTGAATACCGGGTAATAATTGTAGGTATCGCACAATATCTGCTTCTCCACCTACGGTTGGCGTTTGCGAAAGCCAGCCCAGTGGTAGGGTAGTTTCAATTTTATCAGCGGAAATCAAGGAAGAATCTTTATCCGGTTTAACGGTTATCTCCGCCAGGGTAATAGTGGGATTAAGTGCAATGTCCAGCTTTTGTGTTCTGGACAAATTAATGTTGACTTCTTTACTCTGATAACCCAGATAAGAAATACGCAATCGGTTTTTTCCGGCTTTGAAGTTTTTGCTATAAAAACCATAAGCATTACTGGCGCAACCGTTTCCGTCTACGAGTGAAATGATATTGGCACCGACCAAACGATCACCGGTTTGTGCATCAGTAAGATAACCACTCAGATTATAGGATTCCTGTGTTTTTTTAAAAAGGACAAGTGAACCATCCGATAAACGAAAACCTACCTGGCTGTCTTTCAGACATCGTTTAAGTACCTGTTTCAAAGACTCCTGCCTGCTGCTTAGGTTGATAGTCTTCTTTTGCTGAAAAATATCCGGAGAGAAAAATATATTGATATCCGCTTTCTGGCTGATCATTAACAAAGCTTCATCAATCGGAGTGTTAGTAATATCAATGCTGATTTTTTGCTCCAGGATATCCTGAGCAATACCGGTATTTATCCAAAAAAAAGATAATAGTAAAAGCCAAAGCCTATACTTCATAGAGAGATCACATGTTTTTCGAGCCTCGATTTTTGAATGCCCGAATAATTTATTTACATCTTCCGCCAATCAGCAAATACTCCTGCTCATTTATTTTTTGCACTTCGATATCGTGGATGTCATTCAGAATTTTGAAAATATTCTCTATTGGCAGATCCGTACTAAATCTGCCGCTAAAAGGACAATCATCCGTAAAAGGATTGTCCAAGCTTATTTTTAATCCATATTGTCGGGCAATATCTTCGATCACATCTTCGAGTCTGGTATTGGAAAAACTCAGGCTTTTTCTTTTCCAGGCTAATGTGTTGAGATTAGTATCCTGCTTCTTTTCCAATGTATTATTCTCTAAAATAGCGGATTCCTGTGCAACTAGCATTAATGTTTGCTTTGCAAATATGCTGCTAACTTTTACTTTACCCTCTTCAACACTAACGGAAGCCTGACCATTTTGTAGTTCATCCCGTACATTAAATGATGTTCCCAAAACTTGTACTTCAAGCTCCGGAGAGTTTACCCGGAAAGGTTTGCTTTGGTCTTTTACCACCTCGAAAAAAGCTTCTCCCTTCAATTTGACCAATCGCTCCTTCGAGGAAAAAGTTTCAGGGTAGGAGAGGCTACTTCCGGTATTTAGAAAAACTTTAGTTCCATCTTGCAAATTGATTTCCAGAATTTCTTTTTCTGCAGTTTGTTCCAGCCATTTTTCTTCCTGGTTTAAAAAATTACGCAACAAAAATCCTGCAAGCAAGATTATGGCCAAAGCTGCAGCTATCCGCCACCAATGATTATTTCTCCTTTCTGTTGGTAGTTTTTTAACCTTTTGAGCGTGATCATTTTGCCTGATTTTGCTTTGTAGCTGAGCATAATCCTCATCCAGGTTTAACTCGAAAGGGAGTTCGTAATGTTCACTGTTCTCCCAGGCTTCGTATATCTCGTTTTTGAGGGCCTGGTTTTCTGCTGAGGATTGTTGCCAGCCTTGCAGTTCAATTGCCTCTTCATCGGAGATAATTCCTTTGAGTTGTTTGTAAATTAAATTTATGTAGTAGTCTTGATCCATATTTTAGCGATAATATTGAGTAATATGTCTTTCTTATCAGACAATCAATACGAGCGATTCCCCTAAAGGAAAAACAGGTTTTGTAAAAAAAGCAAAATCATGGAAAGCTTATATGAAGCGAGTGTTTTTCGAATACTTTTCAAGGCTCGGGTAATTTGATTTTCAATAGTCTTGGTTGAAATACCCAAATGACTGGCGATTTCTTTATGCGATTTTTCCTCGAAGCGACTCATACAAAAGATAATCCGGCATCTTGCGGGAAGCTGGTCGATACATTGTTGAATGATCCTTTTTAAATCTGCTGCTTCCACCTCCAGGGCAGCCTGCGGAGCAATAGGACTATCGGGTAACTTTTCATTTTCTGAGAAATCAATACGCTTTTCGCGTTTTAGATAATTCAGTGATTTGTTGATCACGGCTCTTCTTAAATAGGCCTTGATTTCGTAGTTGATTTGTAATTCTGCCCTGCGATTCCAAATATCCAGAAAAACGTCCTGTGCCAGGTCACGAGCTTTTTCCCCATCGTTCAGATAACGATAAGCAATCACTGTCAGATACTTATAGTAGGTATCAAAAAGCATTCGGAAAGCGCTTTCATCTCCTTTCTCTATTTGTTGGAGTAACTGTGTGACTTCCTGCTCCGTGAGCTGCTTCATTGGGTCCTATTTTTAGTTGTGAATCAAAAATAGTGATTCATTGTGAATTTTTCATTTTGTAAATAACTGATCAGTTATAGATAAAAGCCTAACGTATTAAAAATAAAACTTGAGGTGCAAGGAGATGATTTTTTCAATATTCTAAAAAAATAAAAATTCTTTTGGGGGGTACGAAGACTTTGTTTGTCTGGTAGATGTACGTGTAAAAAATCAAGATATTTTTATTAATCCACACTCTTAAATATCCGAGGGGCCCATAAATTAAACTGGATATTAGGAGCAAAAAAAAGAGTAATGAATATTAAAATTATGAGATTTTTAATGTTTTTAGTTGCATTCACTTTTGTTTTATCTTCCTGTAAGAAAGACAAAGATATGGATGAGCTTATTGATCAACCCAATACCGAAACCCCAACTACCTTTAATAGTTTTAGCGGAATGGTTTCCTCCGCTACTACTTCCAGCACAGTCACCGATAGCACAGTTTGTTATGAGATAGATTTTCCCCTGACTTTTATTTTAGAAGATGGCAGTACGGCTACTGCCCAAAACGAAGACGATCTTGAAAACATTTTTGATTCAGAGCCTTATCCGGTGGATTGGGAATATCCGATAAACCTGGTTGACCCCGAAACGGGAGAGACAGCAGTGGCAAATGATGAAGTGGAACTGGCTAATTATATCATTGGCTGTCTTTTTGAAGAATGGGGAGAAGAAGGAGAGGGCCATGACGAATGTGATAGCCTGGCATTAGGATATATAGATTGTTATGATATTGTATATCCTTTCACCTTTGTTCTTGAAGATGGTTCACATGTGACGGTTCAGGATGAATCAGAATTGGATGATATTATCTTTTCGAATAATCCACCCGAGGATTTTGTCTATCCTATCGAATTAATTGATGAGGATGGTGAAGTGCATCTCGTTGAGTCGGAAGAAGACCTGGAAGATTTACTGGATGAATGTGAAGAAGAAGAAGAATTTGATGAGGAAGGTATTGTATATATTTTTACCTTGGTAAGTACCGATTTAGATGCTCCGGAAGTAGAGGCTTGTTATAATTATGTTTATCCTGTTTCAGTAATGGATGATGATGGAGAAGTACTTAGTGCCAATTCTGATGATGAACTTTTCGATTTGCTGGAAGAGAATGATTATCTGGAAGATTTTGTATATCCGCTTTCTGTGATCGAATTAGAGACTGGCGAAACGCTGACGATTAATGACGAGGAAGAAGCCTGGGAATTAATCGAGGATTGCCTGCCTTAATTTTTGTTGGAAACTAGCTACGAGAGATCACTATGGAAGTGATTGTTTAATTGGTAAAAAGTATCAAGTACAAGTACCAGGTGTAAGTATCTATAACAGATTCTTGAACTTGGGCTTGATACTTGATACTTTTACTTTTTTCTAAAAAACAGTAGTCCAGCCATTTTTCGAAGCGTCTTTTTTGCTATAAGTCACCTCGTGTACTTTTTTATCATCATAATTATACAAAGTAATAGTACCTCCTGAGTTGCTTAGTCTGATCTTGGCGGGAATCATCTTAATGGTCAGAAAAGCATTTGCGGCAATAGACCATCCATCCAGCATTTGTTTTTTATTCTTTTTATTGGAAATGTACCAGCCATCCAGTTGTACAGCTTCGCTGCTTTGATTTAATAGAGAAATATTTTCACTTCCTGCTTCTTTGCCTTTCGGATTAATGAGCGCGGCACTGATTAGAATTCCGGTACTGATAGCTTTTGGCTTCTTAGGACTAGGCTTAGGAGTTTCAGAAGTAGTAGCTTCAGTCGCTTCTTTCATTGACTTCGCCAAAGCCACTGCTTTCGCTGCATTGACCTTTCCGTGGCCGAACCACTCGGAATGACTTGTCTTACCTCGTCCGGAATAATGCCCTTTTTTATGTCCTAGAATTATATCTGTACTCTCATCGGTGATTTTATCGGTACTGGACTCAATGATGGTTCTGACTTCCTTGGCACTAAACGTTTTATTGATAGATAGTATCAAAGCCGCAACACCCGCTACCAGTGGCGTAGCGCTGGAAGTACCGCCAAAAATGCCAGTATATCGACTATTACCCGTAAATCCGAGCCCGAAATTTTCATTATCCGTAGTCCAAATCCCACGTCCCGGCATCTTTTTGAAAGGGTCAAGTGGATGCCAGTTGGAACTGGGAGCGGCAACGCTAATCTCTTTTCCCCAGTTACTATAAGCAGATTTTTTATTTTGACTGGTAGAAGCGGCAATTGCCATCACATCCTGATGCGCACAATTACCATTTAAAATAGCTCTAGAGTGTTTTTTGATGCCTTGCGACGGATGCCGCCATTCAAAGCTTCGATTGTTATAATCTTTAATCGGGGCATTAAAGTTACCGGCAGCAAAGAGCAGAACTGCACCTTTTCCCCTTGGGCCGCCCGAGTTAACGATCTCCGAAAACTTTCTTTGAAGCAAAGTTCCCAGGGGAGCAAAAACGGGGACAGGACCCCAGCTACAGGAAATAACATCAGCTCTTTTTCCAACGTAATCAAAAATCTCCCAAAGTAAATCATCATCGGCAGCTAAATCAAATCGAATAGGCATAAAGGCACATTTTGGAGCAATACCTACGATGCCGCTGCCATTTTCTTCACCGATCGCAACCCCGGCGCATGGAGTACCGTGATAATCATTATGTGCATCGCTTGGAAAAGGGATGCGATCCCCATCAACAAAATCCCGGGCATGTACAACTTTATCTTTGCCTCTGAGATCGGGATGAGTAAGGTCAAAGCCATCATCAATCACGGCGACTACTATATCTCTGCTACCTTTAGTAATTTTCCATGCTTCTTCAGCGTCTATATCTGCACCCGCGACCAGCTCTACGCCACTTTTACTCTTAAGGTGCCACTGTTCCTTGAAAAGATTATCTGCAGGCAGGGCAGATTTGTCAAATCTGTTGACAAGATTGGGTTCTGCATAATTGATCTCAGCAAACTTATTCAGATCATTACAAAGTTTGACCGGATTTTTACCTGCTGACCGGGTTACTTTAAAGAGAAAAGTTTTTCCGGAATCTCCGTATTGTTTGATGTATTGCAAACCACAATCAGCCATAATCGATTCAATTTTGCGATTACTCGTTTGGCTTTTAAAATTGACCACAACTAGATCAGTAATGTAATAGCGTGTCGATTTATCACCGGCAGGTTTGTAAGCATGATGGAAAACTACCCGGGTATCGTATTGTTCTCTCAATTTATCAACGAGTGCATTACAATCCCGTCCTTCTGCTTTTATTTTAAATACATTATTGAATACTCGCTTTACCTGGCTCACTTCGGGCCTGAGATTTACTTCCTTTATAAGTGATTCATCATTGACAATGGCAGTGAAATAGGAACTTTCCTTTTGGATTTTTATTTCTTCATTATTACGGTGTAGAATATAGGTTTTTGCCATAGGGAGTGGTTTTAAGGTGTTGGTGACTTATTTAATAATATTCGTATTTGTATTTGACTACCCGATACAGCTCTCCGTTTCGATACCAGGTTTCCGTTTTTATATCGCCATTTTGATTATAGGTATAAACATGTTTTCTGCCCCGGGTAGATGTTTCTTTTAATTGGCCGCTTTTATAATAATCCAGTTTGTACTCAATAGTATCTCTCACCTTATCGCCTTTCTTTCTTATTCTCATTGTCAGATCGCCCTTATTATTGTATTCATAGAGCTCTTCATGTTTATTCCAGATTAAATAGGACCGGAGTATTTTCATATCGCTATTATAGTGATATTCACCTATTTTTTGCCCCTTACTGAAGGTAGTAAACATATATGAGCTATCTGGATTATATGAATAAATATTGTGGTATGGACCCTCAGGAGAGTCTACTTTGATTTTATGTTTTCGGTCATCCAGGTATTCTATCTGGCTGGTATAGGTTTTGGAACTGTCTGATTTTGCTTCATAGACACTTTTAAAAATCTCATCACCCTGTTGATTATATTGAATTTTCGTATGATAAGCCAAAGGCCCGGCAATGGCATACTTTTTTTGTTCAATCATATTTCCTGTACTGTCATACGCTTCCCAATAACTATATAAAAGGGTATCGAATGTAGGAGGGGGATGCACCCACTGTTCTTTTATACGGATTATCTTCTGCTCTTTATTTTGCTGATCTGATGTCGCTACCTCATCATCACAAGCTATTCCAATCATCATTATTATGCTTAATATTCCAAATAGCAATATTTTTTTCATGTTCAATCGGTAAATAATTTTTAAGTTCTAGAGGATCTTATCTATTATCAATAGCCAGATTCTTAAAACAAAGCTAAAAAATCTTTTTTTCAAATATTGATCCATTATGAATGATCTTTTAGTCTGTAAACCCTGAGGCGGCCCAATTATCTCTAATCAAACAGCCGGTCAGAGAGTTCTGGAAAGCAGGTTTTGAGTGGATAAACCAGATAACAGGCCTTTCCCGGGTCAGATAAAACTGTGGATTGGAAGCTCCGGGTATTTATTGGCTAGAGCAGCCTTTTGAAAGGCTCAGTAGGGATACAATGCTTACTACTACGAAATATAACAAGCCGGATTGAAGTAGATTTGGAGCAAATCATTTTGATGTATACTCCTTCGCCCAAGGCTAATGGCTTAACAAAACCTGCTATCCTTGTACCTGGCTATCCGTCTTAAACAGGGAATCTACAAAAGCTCGCTTGTTAAAGACCTGGAGCTGTTCAATACCTTCGCCCACGCCAATATATTTGATGGGAATTTTAAATTGATCGCTGATACCGATAGCCACCCCTCCTTTAGCGGTACCATCCAGTTTGGTGAGTGCCAGGGAAGAAACTTCCGTAGCTGCGGTGAAGTGTCTGGCTTGCTCAATTGCATTTTGGCCGGTTGTGGCATCTAGGACAAGTACGACATCATGCGGGGCACCTTCCAGCTTTTTATTCGCTGAGCGTTTTATTTTGGTCAGCTCTTCCATCAGATGTTTTTTATTGTGTAATCTTCCGGCGGTATCGATGATTGCTACGTCACAGTTGTGATTGATAGCATGTTGTACCGTTTCGTAGGCAACAGCGGCAGGGTCGGTGTTCATACCTTTGCTGTAAAAATCACAGCCTACTCGATCCGCCCATATTTTTAATTGATCAACGGCTGCTGCCCGGAAGGTATCTCCGGCTCCCAAAACAACTTTTTTGCCTTGTTGCTTATACTGATGTGCGAGCTTGCCAATGGTAGTCGTTTTACCAACACCATTGACCCCTACAAACATAAGGACATAAGGCTTTTTATCGGCGGGGATGGTAAAGTCTTCTAGTTCCTCCGTAACGTTCTCACTGAGTAGCTGAACAATTTCGTCTCGTAGAATTTCGTTTAACTCCGTCGTGTTGATATACTTATCGCGTGCCACCCGGGCCTCGATTCGCTCAATGATTTTGACCGTAGTATCCAAGCCGACATCCGAGGAAATCAGTATGCTTTCCAACTCATCCAGCACTTCGATATCAACCGTAGATTTACCCGCAATAGCCCGGGATATTTTGCTAAAAAAACCGGTTTTCGTTTTTTCCAGTCCTTTATCTAATTCTTCTTCTTTCTTTTTGTTAAAAAACTTTCCAAAAAAACCCATTACCTTATACTATATTTTATTTTCTCTGACTGTTATTTAATGAATAGAGCGCCCTAAGTTAACTCTATTTTTTTGCTTCTTGATGCATCTTTATTTTTTCGCTTTATATCTTTCATAATCCTGTAATGCACAAAAGGCTTTCCTTGTTTCGAAGAAAAGCCTTTCATAGATTACTTTTGACAGTAATTTTATTTTTTCGCAAAAAATTCCTTCACATTATCTTTGTGGATCATCATTTCTTTATAAGAATATTTTCCAGTGACAGGATCTTTTACACTTTTTACAACTTTTACAAAATCACGTCCAGAACCTGCATTTGCAGCACGTTGTCCTACTCGTGAGTTTTTTGATACTTTCTTAGCCATGGCTCTATAAATTAAATTTTGAAAAATAAATTAAAGAGATTACTTGATCTCTTTATGAATAGTGTACTTCTTCAATATCGGATTATATTTCTTCAATTCCAATCGCGCAGGCGTATTTTTTCTATTTTTTTGAGTAATATAACGAGAAGTACCTGGCTGGCCGCTTGATTTATGTTCTGTACATTCAAGGATGACCTGAATTCGGTTTCCTTTTGCTTTCTTTGCCATATTATGGTATTTATATAGATTTTATTGAAAACTCAGATAAGCTTATAGTTTAACTCCAGTGTATAAACCTTTGCTTTCCAATTTTTTTAAATAAGCATGGATTCCCAGCTTATTGATCGATTTAAGCGCACTCGTTGAAACTTTCAAAGTTACCCATTCTCCGGTTTCAGGAATGAAAAAACGCTTTTTCTGCAAATTAGGCAAGAATCTACGTTTTGTCTTTCTGTTAGAGTGAGACACGTGATTTCCTGTAATCGGCCGTTTACCTGTTAGGTCACAAACTTTAGACATGGTCTTCTAATTTAAAAATAATTAAGAACCAGCAGATTTTTTATCAACCGGTTCAAAAATAGTATTAGTGACTTCAGCAGGATTCGAACCTGCAACCTCCTGATCCGTAGTCAGGGACTCTATCCAGTTGAGCTATGAAGCCGTTTTATAAAGGATCGAATCTTTATGATCCGCTTCGCTTGTTATGTCAAGAAGGATATATTTTTTGGGTTTTTAACTTCGAAAAAACCGTAATATTCCTTTCGGAGTGCAAAGATAATAGTATTTTCCCTTTTAGAAAAGTTTTTCTTTTAAAAAATATTCACAAAATACCTAATTTCAAACGCTTTCTAAAGGAAAAATCTCCAGTCTGATAAGCTTGAAATAAACTCAATAGAAAGCGCAGGGTAGTAGAGCAATCCACATTTCTAACGGACAAAAAACTTCGTTGACTTAATATTGTTGATGTTTTCAATTGACATGAAGTAAGTTCCAATTTGAAAACGGTCAAGCGGCACTTCTATAACTTTAGGGGAGCAAATTCCCGGAATGATATGATGATAGACTAACCGGCCCATAGAATCATAGATTTTAAGATCATAATCAGTGGTTTCGGGAGTTTGGTATTCCACAGATAATAACCCGTTACTGAGTATTGGATTTGGATATACCTTAATAAAACCTAGATTACCTTTAGGACTACCGTAAAAACTTTGCAGACTCTGCATTGCATTGAAAACGTTCAGGCGGCCTCCGCTTTCTACCATACCCGCAAGCTCATCCAATTGATCGACATTTTCTAAAAGAATACGCTTTAAGTGTAGGGCCGTCTGGCTCGATTCCGATCTCGCTGCCATTTGAAAATCCTGGCAGGGATAGGAATACATCATAACAATTGCTCCTGTAACGATCGGCGTTGCAGAGGATGTACCGGTGAATAGACTATATGAATCATTTAGATCGGTCGTGAACGATCTTCCCGGAGCAGCTAAATCTACATGGATCGGATTATAAGCGGCTTTTAATTTGTCTTCCAGATCGGTCTCGGTTACTGTAATCAGATATTCACTCGGGCATAGTCCGGGAATATCTCCCACTTCCCCAATATTTACCTTGCTATTATTAACTGCTGCAATAGACAATATCCCCACACTTCCCAATAGGTCATAAGCATCACACCAGACAGCAAACAGGGGATTCTCATCAATAAAGCGATTATCCTGACCAAAAGAAGCGTTCGTAGCGACTACATAGGCTCCTTCGGCACCGTTCGTTTCATTATATCTTTTACGCATATTATAGACGTACTCGTAGGATTCTATGATTTTTAGATAAGACAAATTGCTGCTGACAATCATCATTTTTAAATCCCAGAGCATTCCGGCAACACCGATCTGATTATCCCCTCTGGCTCCGATAATCCCTGCAACTGCGATTCCGTGATCGTCTACGATCGGAACATCCGTCGAGTCTTCTACATTCACTCCCCAATAATCATCCGGATAGCCATTGTTATCATTGTCAATGCCGTCATTGGGAATCTCTCCGGCATTTGTCCAGATATTTTCTGCGATATCTTCGTGGCTTATATCAGCTCCTTCAATTACAGCTACGACCATATCCTCCGGTGCGCTGGTATTGATATCCCAGGCTTCCGGAGCCTGAATAATGTCAAAGCTTTGCTGATTATTAAAAAATTCATCCGAAGGAATCGTCGCTCTTTTCTGGACATAAAAATTCTGTCCGGCAGCGCTGATTAATGGATTGGCATTGAGCCGTTTGACGAGCTGATCTATATTGACAGTAGAGTTATCATATTTGAAAAAATGCAGGTTTAGATGATCAGAAACCCGGGAAACAAAACGAATATCCTGTTGTTCTTGCGCCAAAAAATCCTGAAAAGCTTTTTCTGAATGAAATTGAATTGCCAGTTCTCCGGGTATAAAGGCTTCTGCATTCTGAGTGTAGCCGGATTTTATCCAAAGTGTTCCTAAAAACAGTAATAGAAGCTTTATATTCATATTCTTATAATTTAAATAACTCATTCTCATAAAATGACTTAGCAATTAATTGTGTACAAGCAAGGAATGCAAGGTCTAGGAGCTTTCTTGCAATTTACCAAATTTGTTGGTGCAATGCTTCAAAATATTTAATACTATACAGTAAGCGACTACCATACCAACTAAATAGCTCCCCGTCTGCAATAATTACATTCGCTTTGGGGCAGGCTTTTTTGAATACGTCAATATGCTTTTCTTTAAAAGGGTAGGGTTCTGATGATAATAATATCACTTCCGGATCTCTGCGAGTCAGGTCCTCCAATTCAATAACCGGATACCTTTCTTTATCATGGTAAACGTTTTCAAAGCCTGCAATGTGCATCATTTCATTAATAAAAGTATCTCTGGCAGCTACCATGAAGGGGGCTTTCCAGATGAAGTAAGCCGCCCGTTTTTTGCTTTGGCCTTTCGTTTTTTGCTCGAAATCAGAAAATCGTCGCTGTAAGGTATTGGACAAATCCATCGCTGTAGATGTCTTGCCAGTGAGCTGACCTGTTTTTTCGATCATCTCAAAAGCATCTTTGACCGTTTTGATATCGCTCATCCAAAGGGGATATTGATTTTTAAGTAATTCAATTTGTTCTTTTTCGTTTTCTTCTTTATTGCCAATAATGAGTTGAGGATTAAGCGCTGCAATTTTTTCAAAGTTAAAATTCTTGGTTCCCCCTATTCTCGTTTTTGAACGAAACCATTCTTTGGGATGTACACAAAATTTTGTGATCCCTACAACTTCCTTTTCCAAACCGAAATAATGCAACAACTCCGTTTGTGAGGGCACTAGTGAAATGATCCGTTTTGGTGGAAAATCTACCTGACAGGTTTTACCCATTTGATCAGTGAAAGAAGATACTGGCATATATTAATTTTTTCAGCAGGCTAGTGGAACAGAATAAGTTATTGTTTTTAATGCTGGAATATTCATCTATCGAATTTCTCTCTGCGAAAGTCTATGGAATACACGAAATCTATTGAAAAAAGCTGTCCTGGTAATAAGCAAAATGAAAAAATTGTTTCCAGTCTCAAGGATGCTGCTTTAATCTGTTTTATAAACGATATTTTGTCTTAAAATTAGTGAATTATGTTTTTGATAATGGTGTTTACTGGAAATTTCCGGGATCAAAAGTCTCTACCTATCCCAATGTAATTGCGATTTGTACAAGAGTTTGTATGCAGGGTATCGGAGTACTCCGGTACCTTTTTAGTGTTTGTCCTTTGCAAAATTCTTTTCGCCGGCTTTTATAGCAATGTTGAGGTGATTTTCACCGGGAGGAACAGGGCAGTTATAGCCATCTGAAAAAGCACAATATGGATTATAGTTTTTATTGAAATCCAAAAGCAGTTTTCCGTCTTTGATATCGCTTGTTTTAAGATTGATATAACGACCGCCACCATAAGTACTTTCACCATTGGTCAAATCCTTAAAGGGCAAAAACAGGGAGTTTTTATATTTTTCCATTTTCATTAAAAACATACTTTGGTATACTGCCAATTGATGTTTTTTACCTTTGATCTCAAACTCTAGGGTACCATATTTTCGATAGCGTTTGACCATCCCGCTATACGTGGCCATATCAAAAGGTTCAGCTTCCGGTGTGGGGCTGAAAGTACATAGGACCTGATACTTTTTCTTAGGACGGAAGAAACGCAAATATTTCAGATCGTCTTTTTTATTATAAAAAGGAGAACGCTCTTCTTTTAGAAAATCAGCTTTATAATCGGCTCGATGCTTTTTGATTTGTTTTTTGAAAGAACCCTGTGCAAAAAGGGTGACGGGTATAAACAGGACCAATAAGAAAAATAATCTTTTCATAAATCATGGTTAAGTATTTGGAAAGCACCAGCAAACTCGAAAGTATGGTTGACGGCCCCGGTAGCGGATCACAATTTAATCTATAACCACTGCAATTCTGTCTTCTTTATTATTCACAGCTAATCGGGTAATATTGTTCATACCATAATAGCTCAAATTGGCAATTTCCAGCCAGGTTGTATCTTTTCTTTGATTAAATTTATAGAGCTTATTGGCATTCGCCATAATGATTGTCCCATCTTTGAGAACTACGAAATCTTCACTTCCCGGAAGTGTCGCGGTAATTAGACTGGTACGATAAGTGCGGCTATCCATTTTTTTCAATAACCAGGTTTCATCGTCCATTTTCTCAACAAAAGCCACATTGCCATCCGGAAGTTCTTGAAAACAACGGCCAATATTAGAAGTGACATATCTGGCAGACTCATCTCTGGAATCTACTACCATCATTTTATGAGGTGGCCCGACATAAAACAATACCAGATCCCGATAATCAATCCAAAAATGGTAGCCAATGTTTTTTAAATTTTCAAAGATCGTTTTTCCTTTATGGCTTCGATTGAGGGGATATCTCCAAAGCACCTGGCTTCCGTCCGTCTCTACCCGAACACAACTAAACTCAAAGTCGGTATTCGTTCCCCTGGGTGGAATAAATGTAGGAGAATATTCACTTTCTACCGTTCTGGTAACCTGAGAGATTTTCTTGGTCTTTAAGTTCAAAGCATAAATATCGGTCTGAGTAGTGTCTTTCGACGTTTGAACGGTTAGGTACAACATTCGATCAGACAGGAAATAAGGCTGATTATTGTAGCCATTCTTATTAAAAGCCGTAAGGAATTTTGGATTTTTTAGCGTATAGACCGTATCATTTTGTTGTTTAAAATCAAATAACATGACATTGGTCTTGGGGAGCTGTTGAGCCTGGATGTTGCAGCAGATGAAAAGGCTCAATAGTATGCTAAGTTGGATTTTCATGGTCACTCGCTTTGTTTATACTCGTTTTACGAAGGTATTCAAAATTTAGATCATGCACAAATGATAGGTCCAATTCCAAATCTAATGCTTAAACCTGGAACTTAAGCTTAATCCTGGAAGTCAATTATTCCTGTTAATTCCGAGAGCGGTAGCTTGATTTCAAATTCTCCATAGACATAAGCCGCAGCTTCATATGGATTGTAAAGTAGTTCAAGGGTATCTTTTCCAAGTTTGAAGTTCTCTGCAAGTTGAAAACCTTCGCTCCAAAAGAAATCCTGCATATTGGCTTTTTCTCCGGTTTTTGTTTCCGCAACGCTTATGAATACCTGTTCTGCAATTGCTTTGAAAGCACTGGTATCCTTTACAAAGTCGGCGTATTTTAAAAGCTTTCCGGAATCCAGATCAAAATTGCTGTACTGCGTATAATAATTGGGGTGCGCGCCGCCCATAAAAGAATAATTATTGATCTCAACACAAGCGTATTTTTCACCTAGGTTAACCCTCCCTTCAATATCAACTCCCCATCCACTAGTGTATTCTGCACTATTTTCTTTATAATAGCTTTCGTAGCTAACCAATAGCTGTTTCACCGCAGCTTCGATGCTGGATATCGGATTATACGGACCAAACTCTAAATGCCGGATAATAAATTGTTGGATAGAGTCATTTAAAACTTTTCTGACCTTGCTATCTCCTCCCTGAATGACTGGCCAGACTACTCGAATATTCATACAGTCATTAGTCGATTTACAAGGCCCGCCGCCTTTTTCAACCAAAGAATCAATCGTAAAACTCCAGGGCTGAGCCATTGCTATTGAAGCCTGTGGAGTGATATCCTGATTGACTTTTTGTTCCGAATCGTTTTTACAAGCCAGCGTACAAAACATCACAATCAGCAATGGAAGATATAGTCTCATATTCCAGTTTTTTGATTCGGTATAAATATAAGGATAACTAAGCAGCCAACGAGCAGCTTCCTAGATTTTTATCAATCGGACAGTGAAAACTTCGGTATCTGACTGGATTTTGCACCAGTAAACACCAGCTATTAAAGCTTTGCCATCTAATTGATACAATTGTCTGCCTCCCTGATAAAAAGCGGATTTGACGGAAACCGGTATCTGTCTTCCACTTGAATCGTAAAGTTCAATTTGCGCACTTTCTATTGCAGAAGTGGTAATTGCTACATTTATTTGATGATCAAAAGGATTGGGAAAGACCTGTAACCTTGTTTTGGCAGGATCGGCATGCTCTGCGATTGCATCAATAATATCAACGGTGAGGTGGAGTATTACTAAACTGTCACAACCATTTTGTGCCATCAATAACGCTGAATATACACCACTTTCACTGTAGGAATTATTGCCGAGGGGATAGCTTTCACCCTGGCTTATGGTGACATTTAATTCGGTATAAAAAGTATCTAATACTTCCAGTGCAACTTCCTCAATGATGCTGTCGCAGCCATTTACACTGAGTATCGTTGAGCGGAGCAAGGTATCGTTTTCATAAAATATACCATTATAGCTTTCACCTTGGCAAATACTGAATATTGCTTCTATTGTTGTACTGGTCTCCACTTCCAGGTGCAAGGTGGCTATACTGTCACAGCCCTCTTCGGTACTTGTTTCAAAAACATAGGTATCTGGTTCGGATAATTCCTGATTGCCGAATGGGTAGCTCTCTCCTTCGCATATAATGACCGTCGTATCACTGCTTAGTATTTCGTCGAAGCTTAAATCAATAATCACGGTACTATCACAGCCCATAGCACTTCCGTTTTCGATTGTTTCTGTGCCGCTTGGATTAGCTTCATTATAAACGGTTCCATTTACAATCATTTCATCGCCGAAGCAAAGTGTTGTATTTAGGAATCCCGTATGATCCGTTCCAATTTCAATAGTTTGACTTATGGTATTGCTTCCAAATAGATTACTGACCGTTAGGCTTACGGTATAGGTCCCCGGATCATTAAAACTAATGACTGGATTTTCCATATTAGAACTAGCGGGTATTGCACCGGGAAAGGCCCATATCCAGCCAGTCGGATCATTTTCAGATTGATCTGTAAAAGAAACACTGTAGGGCGCACAGACTGAATTTTGTATATAATCAAACCCGGCAAGAGGCGGAAAACCATTTACAGAAATATCTTTTAAAAAGATTGGAGTTCCGTTTAATGCAATGTTATTCGGACCAATGTTAACAGATTGATTATTTTGGGAAAAGTCCCATGATCTTTTTTCGAGTAAATTAATAGTCATTGCTTCGGGAAAAGAAAAAACGGCATTGGCGGTTTCGGTATTATCTATGTAGGTTTTTGCCCAAAGTACATAACTAAAAGAATTATCCGGATGCTGGAATGCAGCCCCATCAATATTATCTGGAAGGTTCAGGGCTTCAGTTTGATTTGCATCAAAGACAGCATCGCCAATAAGATCTGAAGTAGTTTTGTAAGCAATTCCTGCTTCGGTTGGAACTTGTTCATACTGATTGACATTATCAATGTTTTCATAAAGTCCCATTCGATCGAATTCATTATAGCCCTGCCCGAGGGGTTCATCTTCGGAAAGTTTAAAGATATGATATTGCAGGATATCATTTTTTTGACAGGCAATGGTGGCTTTAATGATAAAATTGCGCTGGCCTTCTATAGAACCAAAATAATTGGGGTTGAAATTTTGTGCAGGTACATTCCCTTCGGTAATTAACCAAACCTTTTCCGGAAAGTTATTGCCATCGTATCCGTAATTATGCAAAACCATTTCAAATTCAGTTCTTTGTTCCAGTATATTTTCCATAGCGGCATCGGAATATCTGAAGTACTCAAATCCTCCAATGTCATTATTGTATTCCTTTAATGAAAAATGCGGGTAGGAATGAAAGCTCAAAGCATCGAAATAGGCACCGCCTTTTAATGGAAAATCGGAAGAAACCAGGCCATTATCCGGATTATCAGTATGGCGCATGATGATATCCAAAAAACTGCTAAAGCCCAATCCTCCAACGGCAACAAATGCTTCGGGATCAACATACTTGATGACTTCATAGCTTATTCGCAATAATCGAATATAGTGATAGACAGGGGCTCTTAATTTATAATCGCAGGGATCGGGCACGTTCTCCCACCAGTTGCCTTCTTGTCCGGGATTTAAAAAACCGGAAGCGGAATAATCGAAATCTGGTTCGTTCCAGATTTCCCAGAACTTGACGTGATCCTTATAAGATTGTACCGTTCGATAAACGTAAATTGCATAGTAATTATCATCATTGACGGGAGTACCATTTTCACCATTATCCCAGATCGGGAGATACATATTATCAAAAAGCAAAGACTGGTATCCCGGACAATACTGATTGGGGTCCCGATGTTCATCGGAAGGATCACCGAGAAAGACCGTTAAATCCTGCATTCCCAGGTTTTCATAATATTGAAATTCATCCAGGCGGATATCATAACCCCAGAATTCCAGAAACCACTCGGGCAGGGGAGGGCGCATGGTGTTACAGCCAACCCCCTTGACCCCAAAATCCGGGTTACCCGCTGCTATGTCAGCGAGAGACTCATCGTCCCAGCCATTATAGAATCCGGGATTTACTCCGTAACCGAAAGGCGCTTGGTATTGCGGAACTTCATCATTTGCGGTAAAAGTGATCTGTGCCCTGATCAAAAGCACATTCCAAACCATCAGCAGGCAAAGTGATAATCTTCTCATACATCAATTCATATGACAGTGTTCGGGATTCATTTCTGAATATCGAATAACGTTAGAAATAAATGATTCAGGCTTTGCAACCGACGGGAAGGAGGAATTGGGTTTAAGACTAAGGATTAGGCAAAAACTTGTAATCCCAAAGCAACATTAGTGAGTATGGCACAATGTAATAATTAAATTCTAATATAAAAAATCGGTCTTTATAAAAACTGTTGAAATGCAGTTTTTAGTATAACATTAACAAGACGTTTATTGAATTTCAATATATTGAGCTAGGATTCAGACTTTTATAAACCATTCCTTTCAATTTCCAGAATAGCTTCGACATGGGCATCGGCAATTTTTTGCCGGATGTTATCCTTCATCAAAAGCTTGCACTCTTCCTTATTCGTATAAAAACCATTTTCGGTTAAAACTGCCGGCATGGAAGTGTTGCGTAAGACATAAAATTGTCTTTTGCCGGGATAAGATTTCAGGTTCCTGTTTTTCCAGCCTAATTTATTAATCAGACGTTTTTGAAAAACTCTGGCTATCGCTCTGCCGGCGCGGCTATTGTGGAAAAACCAGGTTTCAATTCCGCTAGGCAACTCCCAACCCGAATTTCCAAAGGCATTTGAATGTATGGAAAGGTAAATTTTGGGGAGATCACTTTTTAAATTATTAGCTCTGGCTACACGGCCCTCCAGAAAATTATCGATATCGATTTCCGGAACGACGTTAAAGTGTTTTACACCGATTTCGTCTAATTGCGCGATGATCTTTTTGACAATATCCCGATTGAATTCATATTCGAAAAACTGGCTTCCATCTTCAAGTTTCGGAGAACGCTTGCCTGCAGTTCTTTTGCCATGCCCATTATCAAGGCACCAGGTATAGCGCGCTTTATGCCTGGGTTTTTCAACTACAGGCGGCTCTTCTTCTACCGGAGGCTGCGTTTCAGTTTCGGGAGTTTCCGGCTCGGTAATGACCGGGGCATCGATTACTTCCGTATCAGCAGGGATCGCTGCAACACCTGGGTTTTCGGAATCGATATTATCTGCAGGATCATCTCCTGGCTCTAAAGCTACGGGCTCGGATTCATCTACTACCACAATCGCTGCGGCCGTATCCTTGTCTACTTCATGAGCGTCCTGCGGGAAGTCGGGCTCCGCCTTGGGCAATTCTTTTTGAGTATCATTATTGGTATTGGGCTTATGCCTGTCTGTACCAGAATTCTTCCCACGAGAAGAGGACTCAGCACCACCAAAAAGACTACGGAAGATACTTCTAAAAAAGGCTGCTATTTTTTCAAACATGAGGGATTGTTTTCTAAGCGATGTCAGTTTTTTGAAATCTACTCAAATATAGAAAATATTTATGATCCGTCGAATCGGCAAGAATTATAGCTAAAAGCTTCGGTTTTGCCAAGAGGGGTGTAGAGGCATTAGGCAGATGAGTAATTCATCGGAGGTCTATAAGAATAGGACCATTTACCGCCAAGGATTCCAACTACAAAATATAGATGAAAAGAAGGCTTGCGGTAAATGGTCCTACAAGATTAGAGGAAATGTCCTTACTCTTTTTGAGCCGAAGTAAAGAGTCGATTCCAGCGGATACCATTGAACAGGTTTCCTTCTTTGGTTGAAAACCAGATGAAAAGAGGCTTACCTACAACATGTGTTTGCGGAACGAATCCCCAGAATCTGGAATCTTCAGAACGATGCCGGTTATCTCCCATCATCCAGTAGTAATCCAACTGGAATGTATAAATGGAAGCTTCTGCATCATTAATATAAACCTTACCGTTTTTAACCCTTACTTTGTTTGGGCCTTCGTAAACTTCGATTATCCTTTGATATAATGCAATATTATCCGGTCGCAGGTCGACGGTTGATCCAGCCTTGGGTACGGTGAATGGACCAAAGTTATCATTATTCCAGTTGGCGGAAATTTTTCCATCATTCGGCCAGTAATCCTTTGGACCGCCTCCTCCTTTTTGATCCATTAAAGTAGTCGTTATATTGGCACTCATTCCTTTTACTTTTTCCAGTTCGGAATCGGTTAAGACCAATACATAAGTATTATTTTGTAAAGTGGTAATATCTTCCTTACTGATTCCCCATTCATCCAGTTTTTTTAAATTAAGTGCTGCATCCGGAGATTTAACGATATAGGAATATTGGAGGTTTTTCGGATTTTCGCCGGGAGCATCATTAATATAAACTTGCCGGTCCCGGATTTCGAATTTATCACCCGGTAAAGCTACACAACGCTTAATATAATGATCCATTTTGTCAATGGGCCGGGTACGCAAACCATATCTTTCGATTTGTGCCCTTTGTCCAGGAGGGTAACGTCGGGTCTGATAAACACTGAACGTTCGGTTAGGCGTTACATAAACCGAATCGCCTTCCGGAAAATTGAAAACCACTGCTTCGTTTCGATCGATATTTTCGATAGCTCCAAGGCGATGAAAATTAAGTTTGGGTTTTTCGAGATAGGATTCAGAACCAATTAAAGGAACAGTATTGTGTACCAAAGGAACCTGTATCACCGTTTGCGGTGTTCGAATGCCGTAATGGGCCTTACTTACAAAAAGAAAGTCACCAACCAACAGAGAACCTTCCATAGAAGAAGTTGGAATCACATAAGCTTCGATCAAAAACATCCGGATAAAGGTAGCTGCAAAAACAGCGAAAATAATTGCTTCTGCCCATTCTCTCCCGGTTGATTTTTTATAAGGATTATTAGCTCTTAGCTTCTTGAGTTTATACTTGTCATCGCCAGCTTCTGCTTCTTTTAGTTTTTCGGAATACTCACGTTCCAGTTTGATAGTCTGGCCTATGTATTCTTCTTTGGGATTACCACCTATCTTGAAAAAGATATAGGGAGCTGCTACCACTGCCAGAAAAGAATCCATGAATTCGTAGCGTCCAAACGAACGAACGATATCTACACACATCCCACACCAGATAAAAATATTGACAATCGGCAAAAGTAAAAGTGCTGCCCACCAGTTTGGACGTCCAATTATTTTGGACCAGACCACAAAATTAAGTCCGGGAACCAAAGCTTTCCATCCGTCTTCTCCGGCTTTTGTAAAAAGCTTTTGTAAAGTGAAACTCGTCAATAAGTAGTAGACAATCAAAAAAATTAGTATAGTCACGCTTATTAAAATTTAGTTCAAATTGTGATAATTTTTATTGGACCAATTTCCAAATCACAGTAGGTTTCATATGACAGGTATACCTAAGTATAGCCAATTTGCTGCAAATATAGTCGAAATTTATACTTTCCTAAAAAAGCATGGTAAAGATATTGAAAGGAATGCGATAAGCACTAAAATGATAGAAGTGTAAACTGTTTTCAAAGACGAAAGCAAGGATAGTACAGAGTAATAACTCGCGGGAAATCTTGAAAAGGAAATCGAGATATTTAAAATCCGATTTATTCTTTTCTTTCCAGTACGTAACCTTCCACGTATAAAACCTCTGCTTTTCGCTGACTATTAAAGAAAACTTTGATTTTCTTTCGGAAATAACCGGTCTTTCTAGCATCATACTCGATTCGAATCTTGCTAATTGAATCATGCTCCACCGGGGCGGCCGACCAATCGGGGGCAGTACAACCACAAGTGGAACGGATATTATCAATAGTGATTGGTTCGCCACTAATATTTTTAAAAGAAAAGTATTTGACAACCGGTTTGTTTCTGACAATATCACCAAAGTCGTGTTCTTTTTCGTCGAGCCATTCAACAACAGGGTCAGCAAGGAAGGGACTTAAGGCTAGAAGTAGAATTAATCCAATGAATTTCATTTGTTGTTTGTTTATGGATTATCAATGATTTCCCAGGTATGATCTGACAATAAACGTACCGTTGCTACGAATTCATAGGGGGCCTTTTTTCCCCATTCATAAGGCGCAACCATAGAGAGAACGTGTTTTCCGTCTGATTTCTTATAAAGATGGTACTCATGGTTAATTAATGGCTTAAATCCGACTTCAGCTTGATAGATATCTTCGGAAATTTTAACGCGATCATGAATAGCCTGGGCTTGCTCCGCGAGTAACTCTACTTGTTTGCGGATTTGATTAAGCTGAGCTTCAGTTTGCTCATACATAGCAGAGACCGCTAAACCTTTTACCCGCCCTTTATCAATTGGTTTGATCACGGCACTGCCCACATTATGCGCATAGGGTAGTAGATGCGGGTTCTCTGCCACCTTGTCTTTGTCAATCGGGTTGACAAAAGGCTTTTCTTCACTTTTCTTTTTTTCTTCCGCCATATTACAAAACCTTTACATTAAAGTTTACAAATCAATTATTATCAATGTATTTCTTTGCGGCTATTATTTAACAAATTTAACATAGAAATTATAATTAAAGTTGCTCTGATATTGAAGTTGTTTAAAAACGAAGGTTGAAATTAATTATAAGTGCTTGGAACTCAGGACAAAGCTCTTTTTGAGTTTCGTACCAAAGTAGGAGGAAGCAAAAACTACAATATTGGATTTCAATGGCTTGCAAATAAACCATCATTTTTAAACTACTTTATTAAATAAAAAATCCCGCCGGTCGATTCGACCAGCGGGATAGTAGTTTTTATATGTCTGAAATAATATTAATTATTTCAATTTGAAGCTTCCGCTTCCGGCCAGGTATCCTTTATTGAATACTTCGATTTCATAAGTTCCTTTATTGAAAGGAGTATTGGGTTCCCATAACATGCAAACCTGTACTTTTTCATTATTATAATCAATCTCTTTGATTTTGGTATACCGGATTTCTTCACCTGTTCGGGTATTGGAAGTAATACCGGAACCCAAATCTTCGATAGCCAGCGTCTCGCCAAGAGGATTGATCACTCTTACAAAAAATTGCTCTAAACCATGACTGGCAACTTCATTCTGTGTAGCGTCGAAACAAACTTGAATGTAATCAACATTTTTAGCAGAGCTGCGTTTTTTTGCTTTTCCACTGGATTTTTTCTTGAACCCTGTTGCTTTTACATTATTTACCTTAATGACAGAAGCTAATAGAACCGTTGCGCTTAAATCTGCTTTTTCACCTTCCAGGGCCTCTTTTTCATTGATCAGGACAGATTTGGCAGTAGTCAATTCCTCGTTCATCATCCGTTCTTTGGCGACTTCACCCTGTAGCATGGTTTTCTCTTCGGTGAGCTGCACATTTGCTGCGGCTAATTGAGCATTTTCTTCTTTTAGGGTGTTGATATCAGCAATGTATTGCTCCATTTGAGCCTTCAGGTCTTCGAGCTGCTTACGTGCGGCTTTAAGGTCCTTCTTGGTTCGGATAGCACCAGAAAGCTTCTTCTTTTGTTCTAGTAATTCTTCTTTCTGCTGATCAATCAGGGCATTGAGATTTTCTTCTTTACCTCTCATCGCCTCCAATTCTGTCAAGGCATCGTAGTATTGCTTTTCGATCTCAGCCTCTAATAACTTCGCTTCATCCAGTTTGACCGTTAACTCTTCATTTTCGGCTTTGTGCTGACGGTTGTTGTAAATTAAAAAGGCATTAAGTCCCAAAAGAGCTACAATAATGACAGCTGCTACTGCAGTTAATTTTTGCTTTGAATCATTTGAAAAACTCATAATGAATATTTTTTTTGATGATTGGTTTCTAACCGTTTTTAGAATTAAAAATTTCTGAATTCCCAGTTTTGAATTGGACTCATAAAATTCGCGAACTTTTATTAAGACCAAGTTAAACTCAATGCGCCGACTGTTAATTTTTTTTGTCTTTACAAAGGTAAACCAAGAAATCGATTTAGTTTTGAGATTAAATGTATCTATTTTTGAAAAAAATAAAATGTATTCAAAAAGATTACAATGAATCATCAAATAGTTGTAAAATTGTATAGCTTTTTCTTATTTTGTAAGAGTTAGGTTTGACTAGAATAAATATCTGGTAAGTATTCAGAAGCTGATTGATTATGATACGATACTATAAACGAAGCTATTTTCATTTCATTATGTTTATCTTAAAAAATATTTAAAAAATTCTGAAAATGATTTGCCTGTTAGGGGTTCGAACCACTAGTCATAAACTCAGAAATACAAATTAAAAACCAAGAATAACGAATAATGTTAGAGCATTTAGATATTGCAAACATCCTTTTCCTGGATATAGAAACCGTTTCCGGTCAGGCAGATTACGATCAGCTGGATGATTCTTTTAAAAAGCTTTGGGCCTTGAAAAGCAAACAGGTATTACGACAATACGATGAAGAGTTGGAGGAAGATACCGTTAAAAACCTTTATCCTGAAAAAGCGGGGATTTTTGCCGAGTTTGGAAAAATTGTCTGCATTTCTGTAGGAATTGTCGTTCGGGATCCGGGAACCAGGGCGCTGAGCGTACGCCTCAAGTCATTTGCCAGTGAGGATGAAAAAGACTTATTAACCGATTTTTCCAGATTAGTAGAAAACTATTATAACAATCCGGCTAAACATTTCTTTTGCGGGCATAATTTACGGGAATTCGATATCCCTTATATTTGCCGCCGTATGGTGATTCATCAAATGAAATTGCCACTGAGTCTGGATATTGGTGGCAAGAAACCCTGGGAAACCAAACATCTGCTGGATACCCTGGAAATGTGGAAGTTTGGCGATTATAAGCATTATACCTCACTCAATTTATTAACACACCTTTTCGGTATCCCATCTCCCAAAGACGATATCGATGGCAGCAATGTTGGTCAGGTCTTTTGGGAAGAGAAAGATTTGGACAGAATCGCTTTGTATTGCGAAAAAGATGTCTTGGCAGTAGTACAGTTATTATTGAAATACATGCGACAACCCTTGCTGGAAGAAGAGCAAATTATACATGTTCAGTAAAGATTGGTTTTGATCAGCTATCCAGGAAAGTGCAATCTGTGGCTTCATTAAATCATAAAGTCACATTTCCTCCTTTAGAGATAAACTCTTCTCTATAAATGCCCAGGCTTTGAGATGTCTATCTCAAAGACCTGTTGCCTAGTTGTTAAAAAGCTCAGAATAACTGGATAAAATAGTACTTTGCGCTCCGATGAGTAAAAAAGATAGTTTTGGCATAGCGCCATTAGCCCAATTGCTCCGTCAACAAGCCGTTCCGGCTGCTGTGGGTATTCTGGTGATGTCAATTTACGGGATTGTCGATACGATATTTGTCGGTCGTTGGGTGGGCTCTCTTGCTATCGGAGCGATAACGGTGGTATTGCCTATTACTTTTCTGATTTCGAGTATTGGAATGGCGATTGGGATTGGTGGCTCTTCGATTATCTCGCGTTCTTTCGGTGAAGGCAATGATAAGAAAGCTTTTCAGACTTTTGGAAATCAAATCTTACTCATTCTCATCTTTGCTTCTATCCTGGTATTTTGCGGTTTCATTTTTCAAGAGCAAATTGTCAATGCTTTTGGTGGAAAGGGGGATGTATTAGAACCGGCTGCAGAATACTTTAGCATAGTTTTACTTGGTGTACCTTTTCTGGCCTGGGCGATGATGAGTAATAATGTGATTCGTGCAGAAGGTTATCCCCGATTTGCAATGCTTATCCTTTTGGTACCGGCAGTTGCCAATATAATTCTCGATCCGATTTTCATAGTGGCTCTGGATATGGGCTTGAAAGGAGCAGCCTGGGCGACCGCTTTATCTTATTTGGCCAGTGCCATTTATACCATCTGGTTTTTCACTTCCGGGAAATCCCAATTGGAGCTTAAGATCAAAAACATCCAGCCGGATTTCCCGATTATCCGGGAAATTGCTTCCATCGGATCGGTCACCTTGGCGAGGCAGGGAACAATCAGTGTCTTGGCGATCGTTCTCAATAATACTTTATTTAGTTACGGAGGGGAGCTTTCACTTTCCGCTTACGGGATCATTAACAGAGTGATGATGTTTGCTAATTTTCCGGTTCTGGGGATTACCCAGGGCTTTGTACCTATTGTTGGTTTTAATTACGGTGCTCAACTCTTTGATCGCGTAAAAAATCTAATCATCCTTTCAATGAAAACGGCAAGCCTTATTGCACTGTGCATTTTTGCTGGAATTATGATTTTTACCCCTCAAATTGTTGGGATTTTTACAGAAGATCAGGACTTGATCAGGCATACTGTGCCTGCTTTAAGAAGCGTATTCCTGGCGACCCCTCTTCTGGCGGTAAGCTTATTGGGTAGTGCCTATTTCCAGGCAATTGGAAAAGCTTTTCCCGCCTTGATGCTGACGCTTTCCAAACAAGGATTTTTTCTGATACCACTGATACTTACTTTACCTTTTTGGTTTGGACTTAATGGCGTTTGGTTTGCCTTTCCCATAGCGGATATTGGAGCAGCTTTGATTACTTTTATTTTCCTAAGAAAGGAAATGTCCAAAATAAAATTAAAACCAGAGGCATAGGGTTTACTTTAGCGATTCGTTGATTAAATGAATCGTTTTTTTGTACTCTTTGATTAAGTTATATTGGGAGCCGAAATAATTCTGCATGATATCCCACATTAGATCGAGCACATCTTTGTAAATAACCTCGGAATCAATTCCAATCATTTTTTGATCAATTGCTCTTCTGGTGGTCTCAAGGTTGTACTGGAAGTTATAGGTTCTGGTTACTTGTTTTAACAATATGTCCGTGCCTAAAATAGGTTGACGTTTTTTAATAAATTATAAACCATTGAAAAGAGATAATTGGTCGGGATTGTCACTCTTTTGATTAGAAAGGGTG
>JANQLV010000029.1 GCA_028280415.1 Saprospiraceae bacterium | reverse complement strand
TATTGACCCTAAGATCTTTGCATTTTTCCCTTTTATGTTCACTATTTGCCAGGGAGGATTTCACAGGGGGGAATAGCAAAAATCAGTTCTTTAGCATTTAATTTTCAACAGTCAAGTGAGTACATGAGACCAACCTTACCCCCCAATAAGTTGGTCTCACTCACTCGTTTAGAGTCACTATTGACCCTAAGATCTTTGCATTTTTCCCTTTTATGTTCACTATTTGCCAGGGGGGATTCCACAGGGGGGAATAGCAAAAATCAGTTCTTTAATATTTAATTTTCAACAATCAAGTGAGTATATGAGGCCAACTTTACCCCCCAATAAACTGGCCTCACTCACTCGTTATAAGGTCACTTATGACCTCATATCTTTATAAGATGATCAAACCCGGATCATCGATTTTTTATTCAACTAAACCTTGAAGGGGGAGAGGTTTTTAGACGGGATAAACACTTTTTTAGTTTCTCATTGATGTTTAATCTCCCTGTTTTCTTTGTTATTTACGTTCGGATAAATTCCAAGAACTATGCCATTACGAAAAACTCAAATGTGTCTCATTCACTGCTGTTTCTTCAAGCAAAATCAGTTCATCCAGTTTCTTCATTTCAAGTAATTTGTTGTACGCTGCTTTGTACTGAGCATAGTCATTAAATTCTTTATAGAGTTTAGTCTCATTACCTTCGCAGTTCAACAAAATCTGAAAGCACAAATGGTTCTTTTTGTAGTAAAATTTTGTGATTAGATTTTCGATTTTAGAACTGTGTATGGTTCGGAAGTTTTCCATAATATTTTCATTATTCAGTGTGTTTAAGCTAAGTGCAATAAGTGAGCCATATAAATTTTTCATTATTTGTTGTTCCTTACCCGATTTTTGCTCTTCCTATTACAAAAGTTGAATACCAAAGTGCAAAGTTTGAAGTTCCGCCATTTTGTCAGTAAAAAAGCGGTGGCATATAGTTTGAAAACAATAGAAAGCAGTTAAAATGATCTTATTCTTTTCAAAAAACTTATAAAACATGCAAAAAGGGCAGATATCTGTACAAACAGAAAATATTTTTCCGATCATTAAGCAATTTCTATACTCCGATCAGGAAATCTTTCTACGGGAATTAGTATCCAATGCTGTCGATGCTACCACAAAGCTAAAAGCACTCGCTTCCAAAGGAATCTTTAAAGGGGAACTCGGCGATATGACCATCGAGATTATCCTAGATAGTGAAAACAAAACCCTCACTATTCGCGATAAAGGAATCGGGATGACCAGTGCAGAAGTAGAAAAGTACCTCAACCAGGTCGCTTTTTCCAGTGCACAGGAATTTCTTGAAAAGTATAAAAACGAAGCCATTATCGGTCATTTCGGATTAGGCTTTTATTCCGCATTTATGGTGGCTGACAAGGTAGAAGTAGTTACTAAAACTTACAAGAAAACGGTGAAGGCTGCCAAGTGGACCTGCAATGGAGATACAGAGTATACGCTGGAAGAGAGCAGTAAAAAAGAACGTGGAACCGATATTATCCTGCACATTAGTGAAGACTCCAAAGAATATCTCGAAGAAGGCAGAATCCAAACCTTGCTCAGCAAATATTGTAAGTTCTTACCGGTAGAAATCAAATTCGGTACGAAAAAAGAGACGATCTATGAAGGCGAAGGTGATGATAAAGAAGCCAAAGAAATAGAGGTAGATAATATCATCAATAATCCTAATCCGGCTTGGAAGAAACAGCCAAGAAGTTTGAAAGATGAGGATTACAAACAATTTTATAACGAACTTTATCCATATAGCACTCCGCCTTTATTCTGGATTCATCTAAATATTGATTTCCCATTTAACCTCACCGGGATTTTGTATTTCCCAAAATTGAATAATAATCTCGAAGTACAAAAAAATAAAATCCAACTTTACAGTAATCAGGTCTACGTTACAGATGATGTAAAAGAGATTGTTCCAGAGTTTTTGACCTTGCTTCATGGAGTAATTGACTCTCCGGATATCCCGCTAAACGTTTCCAGGAGCTATTTACAAAGTGATCAGAATGTAAAAAAGATTACCGGTTATATCACTAAAAAGGTTGCTGAAAAACTGGCCAAGCTTTTCAAAAAAGACCGGGAAGAATTTGAGAGCAAATGGAAAGACCTGGGCGTATTTATCAAATACGGAATGCTTTCAGAAGAAAAATTCCACGAAAAAGCATTGAAATTTGCCCTACTGAAAAACACAGAAGGGAAATTCTTTACCATCGATGAGTACAAAGAGCAGATTAAGGCAAATCAAACCGATAAGCATGAAAAGATCATTATGATCTATTCAAATAATCTGGCGGAACATGACAGCTTTATTGCATCTGCCAAGAACTATGGTTATGATGTATTAGAGTTTGATACGGTAATCGATAATCACTTTATGCAACATCTGGAGTACAAAACCGAAGGTATTACCTTTGTGAGGGTGGATTCGGATATTGTCAGCAATCTTGTACAAAAAGACGAGGAGCAAGAGTCGGTACTCAGTGAAAAGGAACAGGAAAAAATCAAGGCCCTGTTTGAAAGCAAGATTAATCAACCCGGGACAAGTATTAGTTTAAAACCACTTTCTCCGGATGATCAGCCGGTAGTGATTACCCGTCCCGAGTTTATGCGAAGGATGAAAGAAATGCAGGCCCTACAGGGTATGCAGTCGGATGCTTTCCCGGATAGTTATAACGTGGTTATAAATACCAACCACAGTCTGGTTGCAGAAAAATTATTAAAAATGCGTTCCGAAGAGAAGAAAGAAGAGTTTGTAACACATCTTTATAATTTAGCTTTATTGAACCAGGGAATGTTGAAAGGAGCAGAATTAACCAGCTTCATCAATAAGAGTATTGAGTTCTTGAAGTAAAAAAGCATTTAATCAAAATCAATCTCGGGTAGTACTTTTAAGAAGTACTACCCGATTTTTATTATAACAAAGTTATCGAATCATTCTGGCCAGAAGTTTATCTTGGGATATTTGTACACTGATGCTTAAAATTATAAAAGCAGTCGAAACGTTAATGTATTAGATTTTCCCAAAAAATACCCTGAGCCCAGGCTTAATAAAGCGCCAATGATGCCTACTTCAAAAAATTCAAAGGAAAATCAGGGAATAATCGCAGCATGGAAGGAAAAATACCAAGAGAAAATAATATCCTATTTATTCTCAAATTCGACATAGAATAAAGTGGTGTAATTTTAATAAAAACCAATTCCTGATTGGGTATATCCCACAACAGAGGCTTATGGGTTTTTCTATTGCAATACTTCTAAAAGATTTTTCGCCTGTTCGGCATAATAACCAGAGTTTAATTTAACCAATTCACTCAATAGTACTTTTGCTTTTTTACGATCCCCCTTTTTCAAATGAATTTCTGCCAATCGCCAGGTTACTTCCTCGTACAGTTGATCGCTATTTAGCCGCACGGTCATTAACCAATCTATAGCCATTTCCTGTTCACCGACATGAAGTGCGGACAGGCCTGCATAATACGCTGCTTCGACTGTTTCTGGCTTGCTTTTTAAATAATCTTCAAAAAATGAAAGACTAGCCTGATAATTTTCATTATTGTATAATTCAATTCCCGTCAACAATTCTTTTGAAAAGCTATTCTCCTTTATCGATCTCACCGCAAAGGAATTATCCTGATTTTCAAAATAGGCCTGATAAGCATTTATTGCAGAACGATTCCCTTGATAATACAGATATGCCGCACTCGCCAGTATGAGAAATATAAAACCGGCAGCAATGTTATTCCAGGAAAAAAACCGTTGTCGAGATTCTATTACACGTCCCTTGGTTTTTTGGTTAATCTTTTCGTATAAATCCCCAAAATCCATTTCAGTTATATAATCCATTGCGGCATAGCCCTCCAATGCCTCCGAACACAAAGGACAATCCAAAAGATGATTTTCTAGCCGAAACCTCCTGTCTTCTGTAAGATTATCATTCATATAATCCTGAAGGTCCGCAGGTGACAAGCAATCCGTTGGTTGAAATATTTTTTTCATCTTATTATTCTAATATCATATAATCCTGTTTTCCCCGGCGATCATTCAGGCTTTGTGTCCTCCAATAAAAGCCTGAGTTTTCTTTTCCCGTTTTGCAAATGACTTTTAACCTCTTTAAGCGTGAAATCTGTCTGCGCTTCGATTTCTTTATAACTTCTCCCTTTGATATAAAAAAGCTCAAGGCACATACGCTGAGGTGCTTTCAGTACCTCCATTGCTTTTCGCAGATGGTTTTCATCATTTGCTTTATTATTAAGACTCCAGACATCTTCATTTTCCACAAAAATTCCAGACTTTTTTTCATTTTTTTTCCACTCTTCCAGATGTGTACTCGCTCTTTTACTGTTTCTGAGAAAAGTCAGGGACTCATTTTTACTTACCGTGAGCAACCACTTTTTAAAAGAAAAAATATCTCCCGAAGGAGGCTTCTTCAGAAAACGTTCAAACACATTCATCATTACATCATTGCTATCAGACTTATTTTTGAGGTATTTAAAGCATATGCTAAAAACAAGGTGAGCATAACGCTTGTACAATTCACCGGCATAGTTGTTACCCGGTTCGGAATGAATTAATTTTAGTAATTCCTCGTCCGTACAAGACGTAATATTAGCTTTGAGTGGTTTTCCCATAAGTGGAATGGCTATTCGCCAAATAATATAGGAATAAAAAAAGTGTTCGAGGAAATCTTCAAACACTTTTTTTGCCGGTATCCTTCATTCTTCGACTCTCAAGGTTCACCTTCCGAAAATCGAAAAGGTAAATATCAAAACTTCAAGGTTCCGAATATATGTTCTATTTGCTGCATATACTCCCGCTTGGTTTTCCCCGGAGCATGGATAAACCCTTCGAGCAAAAGTATCTCATTAGTCGCCTGATTAAGGATGGAATAACTTATAAAGGGGCCTCCCATAAAATCATTTTCAATTTCCCAAATCCCGCGGGCTTCCACGAGGTATTTTCCATCTAACTGGCGATTGGTAATATACATTGGCAGATCAATATCATTAATCTTTTTGTACGTTCCTTCAATTTCCGTACTTACAAATTGTCCCAACCGGTTCAACTTGGTCTTTATTCCCTCTTTGGACAATTGCTCTTTACGATCATAAGAAAACTTATGTAAAAAAATATTACTGCTCAAATAATCATTTTCCTTACGCATCCAAATAGTGTTTGATGTACTATCATTCATTGCGAGAAAATAATCATAAGGCACTTTAAAATTCACGCCCATCTTTGCCTGTACCAGCGAGACTAAATCCGCATTAACACCCCCTTGATAAACATTAGCATCTACGATTTCAAGATCATGTTTCTTAACTCTACGCAAAATAACCGGCGCATTTTTCTTGATATTTTCAACCAATGTATTTTTATCTTTTGCAAACTGGTAAAGTAACATCTGATCTTTTGCCCACTTATTGGTCCCGATAGACAAATTGAAAGAAGGATCCTGATTTGCCCGGTATATGCTTTCGGAGCCTATATCTCTTTTAATTTTTTGAGTAGTGGGAGAGTCTTCATCACTTAAATCTCCTACAAAAAGATAACTTCTGAAATTTTTACGCCCCGGTACGGCCTCCATATCTTTGGGCTCGTAAAAGCGAATATCAAGAATGGGTTCTGGCTGAGGAAGTATAATATAGGCTGAGGACAGATAATAACGAAGTGTATCTCCAACCGGGCCTTCCCACAAGTTTTTATCAGCGACCAGAACCAGTTCGTTAATTTGCCCGTAAGCAACCGGAGTAGGTGCCAATTGATCTACGAAGTCACTATTACAGGCACTAAAGAATAATGTTCCCAGAGCAAGTATTAATACACTGAAATAAGCTTTCATATATTTAGTTTTTATTCGACGACTCAGGCTCCCGGATAATCATAAGCATTAACAGATATTAACCTATTCCCAACCAGGTGCATGTAAATTTAATAATTTATGCCAGGGCATATTGTGTTTCTGCTGGAAAGATGCTTTACCGCTGTCTTTTGGCGTATCTTTAACCGCTTTTAAGATTGTTTTATGTCTATTCCAAAGTAATTTAGGGCCCCGGTCACTATTCCATTAATTCCCATTTAAAAACGAGCGGTTCGTATAAAACTTAAGCCCTCAATGGAAAATGCCAATTTATTGATACGTACTTTTTTAGGTATAATAAAAAACGGATAACAAATCTATTAATCTGTTATCCGTTCCGGTTAGGATCAAAAAATCGGGTTAAAACAATCCTTCGATCACATTTTCTTCGGTAATTCCTTCTGCCTCAGCTTTGAAATTTCGTACGATTCTGTGACGGAGCACATATTTGGCAATAGCTTGTACATCTTCGATATCCGGAGAGTATTTACCGTGGATTGCCGCATGGCATTTTGCTCCGAGTACCAGATACTGAGATGCCCGTGGCCCCGCCCCCCAGGCGATGTAATTATTAACAGCATCCGTTGCTTTTGTCGTGTTTGGCCGGGTCTTGGTTGCCAGACCTACCGCATATTCGAGTACATTATCGGCAATCGGAATTTTTCTGATCAATTGCTGGAAAAACAGAATTTGTTCAGCGGTAACGATATTACCGAGGTTGACTCTATTATCCGATGTAGTGGCTTTTACCACTTGAATTTCTTCATCATAAGAGGGATAATCCAAGGGTATATTAAACATAAAACGATCGAGCTGCGCCTCGGGTAAGGGATAGGTTCCTTCCTGCTCAATTGGGTTTTGCGTAGCCAATACAAAAAAGGGCTTGGGCAAAGTGTGGCGCGTTCCGCTTACTGTAACCGACCGTTCCTGCATAGCTTCAAGCAGTGCCGCCTGTGTCTTCGGAGGGGTACGGTTGATCTCATCTGCCAATACAATATTGGAAAATAGTGGCCCAGCATTAAACTTGAAGTGCCGATCTTCATCCAGTATTTCCGATCCGGTAATATCCGAAGGCATCAAATCCGGAGTGAACTGAATTCTCTTAAAATCCAAATCCAATACATCAGCAATAGTACTTACCAAAAGCGTTTTCGCCAAACCCGGTACACCAACCAACAAGCTGTGCCCATTGCTAAATAGAGAAATGATCACAGTCCGAACTACATCTTCTTGTCCGACGATCACTTTTGCGATTTCCTGTGATAAGTCTTTATATGATTGAGCCAGCGCATCTACTGCTTCTACTTCGTTTTTGTAGGCTATTTCCTGCATATTTAATGTTTATAAAGGTGAATGCTTTTTAGTCCTTTGACGGAATTATTATAATTTATTTTGGGTCGATAAAATTAGAAAAATAACAGCAATGTAACGTGGAAATTATAGGCTTTGTTTCGCTGGCCGTTAAATTAAGAATTATGCTCTAATGATAAAGCTTGTCTATTGATAAGCCTAAACAAAACGACCAACAACATTTATCGAATGACAAAAAACTTTCGCTGCTTTAATCCTTGTCCGGCGCTGGACAATTCCAAAGCATCTCCGACAGTTTATAAGTTCTTTTAGAATAGGAATAATGCCACCACTCGGTACGGATTCCCCTAAACCCGGCGTCTTCCATCGTTTTTTTAAGCAATAGCCGGTTTTTATTAACTTCTTCAGAATGCCCGGTATAAGTATGATGCGCTTCTTTGCCAAAAAAATCAAACTCCGTTCCCATATCCAGCTCCTCTCCGGTCTGATCTATAATCGTAAGATCAACTGCTAAACCACGGTTGTGCATTGAACCTTTGGAGGGAGGCGTTACATAACTGGGGTTTTGAAATTTATCCCAAAGTCTTTGCTGAACGGGTAGGGGCCGAAAACAATCAAACATTTTTAATCTGAATCCCAGTTTTCCAAGCGCTTGATTCGCCCCGGCAACTGCTTTCGCTGCCTCGGGCCGAAGAAAACATCTGCCACAATCATAAAGTTGTTCTTTTACAAAATTATTAATAGTAGCGTACCGCATGTCCAGTACAATGGTCTCATCCAGGCGGATCAGCTCCGACCACTGGCTGGTGTCATAATCCGGAACCGCTATTGTTTTCTCCGGATTAGCCACACTGGTGTCAGCTGGTATAACCTCAGGTGTTTTCCTTTCCGGATGCAGCGATTCCGCTTCCTGGCCTTGTTGTACATCAACACAACAAAACACTAACAAGCTCAGAATGAAAAGAAAAAAAAGCCGTACATACATGATCAAATATGAAAAATGCGGTGTAACCCCGCGTAGAAATCCTTAATCAAAAATCTCCGCCAGCTTTCTTTCAAGCGCAGAACCACGCAGGTTTCGCGCAATAATTTTACCTTGCCGGTCAACCAAAACCGTATGCGGAATGGATCGAACCCCATAAGTTTGAGCAGCCTTACTTTGCCAGCCCTTCAGATCACTGACATGTGGCCAGGTCAATCCATCTTTTTCGATAGCTGCCATCCACTTATCTTTCGTTTTATCCAGGCTTACTCCCAATATTTCAAAACCCTTGCGATTGTATTTATTATATACTCTGACCACATTGGGATTTTCTCTCCGACAAGGGCCACACCAGCTTGCCCAAAAGTCAATCAGAACGACTTTGCCTTTCATATCGCTAAGCTTTAATTCTTCTCCTTCGGGCGTTTTTAAAGCGATTTCGGGAGCCTGTCCACCAGTCACAAAACTCTTAGCCTGATTCAATTGTGTTTTTAGGCGATCTATAGAAGCCTGATCCGTTGTTGCACCGAATTTTTCGATAAATATATTGGCATAATCCACAAACAAAGGATGATTTTTCGCTTGCAGGCCAAGACTCGTCCCTCCTAAGGCATAACGCAATGCTTTGGAAGCATCCGGTACTTTATTCAAATTCTGATCAATCAGCCGACGGACAGCTTCTTTATCCAGGCCAACAGAAGCAATGGTTTGAGAAAAATCTTTGAAGGCTTCAAATAAATACGGAATATTATTAAAGTCGCCACTAGCAAGGTCCGCATTTTTAAAGTACTCCGAAGCAAAGAAATCAATTTCGTTTAGATATTGATTCTTTTTGTTGGGGTAACTCATCATTGTTCCCAGAGCAGCAATGTTCGCGAGGAAAGGATTTTTTCCCCTAATCGTATCCAGATACGCCATATGTTTTTGATCCATTGCGACCAGTGCTGCTCTTATTTCCTCCTGTGCTTCCGGGGATTTCGCAGCTTTGCGGTACTCCCCTAATTTCATCTGCACGTTTCGTTTATTGTTACGAATCTCCTGGAGAATATCATTATATAAAACGTTTTGAGGGGAGTTCTGAATTTTAGACCGGCGAAAAGCTTTACAATTTCCTTCGATAAGCAGATTTTCATCACTAAAAATTACAGGCAATTTAGCTTGTGAGGCTGTTCCGACATAAAGAAAGCGAGCCTGCCCCTGAGGAATTTTCAGTGCAAAGCTGTCCTTCCCGACTTTTTCCAGTTCCTTAATTTTAGTAAAGCCAATACCATTGAATTCATAAAGACTTAAAGGTTCTTTGTCCGAACAATTTTTCGCCAAACATAAAACTTCAATATTTTCACTGTCAGGCGAGACCTTTTGTACCACTGTTTCAGGGGACTTGCAATTCCAGAAAAGTATGACCAGGGTGAATATGGTACTATATTTCATAAATATTGTTTTTAAAATTTTCTTCTCAAAAATAACACCTGATTTGAAAAGAAACCTTTGTTTACTTGACTTTGATTATTGTATTACTAACGAATTAAGTCTAAAAACTCTTGCTCACTAAGTATTTGTACGGTACCGAGTGCCTGGGCTTTTTTCAATTTTGAACCGGCCTTTTCCCCAACTACCAAAATGTTTAAATTAGAACTTACCGCACTAATATTTTTAGCACCATTGGCTTCAGCCAGGGATTGTGCCTCTTTGCGCCCCATCTGTTGAAGCGTTCCGGTAAATAAAATTGTTTTCCCGATTAGAGGGGCATCAGCTGAAATTGCTTTCGGGCGATCTTTTTCAGTCTGGCGAAGATTAACCCCTAATCCTTCCATCTCTTTCAACAAAGCAATGTTATCCGGGTTCGAAAAGTAGGCAATTATATTTTCTGCAACTACTGGCCCGATATCTTTGATCTCTGTAAAATTATCCAGGGTTTTATATTGTAAATCCAAAACGTGATCAATCTCTGCAGCAATGAGTTTAGATACCTTTTTACCTAAATGGTGAATACTCAGGCTGTGTAGCAATCTGTATACCGGATTGTTTTTGGCTTTATTAATTGCCTTTTCCAGATTTGCAGCTGACTTTTTACCAAAGCCTTCCAGGGCCGCTATTTTTTCGTAATCCAATTGGTAAATATCTGCAAGATTTTTAAGCCAACCCAGCTCGTAAAACCTCTCAATATAACTTTTACCAAAGCCATCAATATCCATAGCATCTTTTGAAACATGGAAAATCATCCGCTGCAAGACCTGTGCCTCACAGTTATAATTGACACATCTCCAAGCTGCTTCGGACTCTGCACGTTCCAGCGGCGTAGAACAAACCGGACACTGTCGCGGAAAGACAATAGCTGTTTCGGAGCCATCGCGCAGGTCATCCATAGGCTTTACAATGTAAGGGATTACATCGCCGGCGCGCTCTACCAGTACGGTATCTCCAATACGAATATCCTTGCTTTTAATAAAATCTTCATTGTGTAAAGAAACGGAGGAAACCGTTACACCGGCTAATTGAACCGGTTCAAGTTTGGCAACCGGGGTGACTGACCCAATCTTCCCAATCTGATATTCTACATTCAGCAATTTGCTGGTGGCTTGTTTTGCTTTAAACTTAAACGCAATAGCCCAACGGGGATGATGGCTGGTATAACCGCATTTTTCCTGAATCGCCAGATCATTGACTTTCACTACCATCCCGTCTATTTCGTAAGGATAATCCTCCCGCAAGCCTTGCCATTTTTGAATAAACTCATGTACTTCTTTAATATCTTTGCAAACCTTTTTTTCCTTTATAGGTATTTTAAAGCCAAGCTTTCCAAGCAGTTCGATGGTATCGTTATGATATTTAAAAATGTCCATTTTGTCATTTTCGGCTTCATCGGCGACATAGCTCATTTGATAAATAAAAGCTTCCAGGCCTCTCTTGGCTACTTCCTTTGGATCTTTCATTCGAAGCCCTCCGGAAGCAGTATTCCTCGGATTAGCAAATAAGGTCAAGCCTTGCTCAGCCCTGGCAGCATTCATTTTTTCAAAAATATCTTTTCTAATAACCACTTCACCCCGCAGTTCGACTTTGTGGATGCCTTTAGAAGAAAAATCTGCTTCGAGCGGAATCGATTTCATTACTCGGGCATTATTGGTCATTTCCTCTCCGAGTGTTCCATTGCCGCGCGTAGCTGCTCGAACCAATACGTCCCTTTCGTAAACCAATGCAATCGAGCCTCCATCAAATTTAGGTTCGACACAATACTCTATTGCTGTATCCTCATCCAGCAAGGCGAGTTTTCTGATTTGTGTATCAAAATCGTTGAGGTCTTCCTCATTATACGAGTTAGCCAGGGATAACATTGGAACGAGATGTTCAACCGAAGCAAAAGTCTCCGTCAGGTCATTGGATACCCTTTGTGTAGGAGAGTTGGGCCCAATCAAATCCGGATAAGCCTTTTCCAGCGCTTCCAGTCTTTTGTATAAATGGTCATATTCAAAATCACTGATCACCGGATCATCCTGCACATAATATTTCCATTCGTGATAAACAATGACTTTATGCAAATTGGCTACTTCCTTAATGGCTTCTGCTTTTTCCGGAATAGCCTCTTCTTTGAGTAATTTTTTGGAAAGTTCGAAAAGCGATCTATGGTCTTCTTTTTTATACATCGGATTGTAGAAAACTGTTTACGACTGATTTCTTAAGAATGAATTTTTAGATATCTCCTTACCTTTTTTACACATCCTGCCAAAGGATTGAAAAATTAGCATCACAAAATACGACATTAAAATGATAGAGAAAATTTAAAGCTTTTCATTTCAAAAAAATGTAAAAACTAAAAACAACATTCCATAAAAACGAAATGCATTTCGCTCTATATCAGGCATTTAAATATATCCATTCGCTCTTTTCAATCAACAAACAATATAATTTGTCTTTGTGCTGAAACGTAGGATCAGCTTATATTTCGTAAGTATTTTTACAGAACCAATCCTATACTCCCATGAAAAGATTAATTTTATTATTCGGCTTATTATACGCCACTAGTGGTCTGGCACAAGAAGATGGCGACCAGTTATTTTCTGCCGATATCCTGCATGAAATCCGGATATACGCTCCTAATCCCGCCTTTTTTGATAACCTGGTACAGGATTTTAACAATAATATTCTGGGAACAATTCCTTATTCGGCTGCTAGTGTAAGCATTGACGGGCAGCAACTGGATTCCGTCGGTGTCAGGATAAAAGGTGGCCTTTCAGCTTTTGAAGTAAAAAAACCACTCAAGCTCGATTTCAATCGTTTTATAGATGGCCAGACATACGATGGTTTGCGAAAAGTAAACCTTCACAATGCTTATTTCGACCAGTCCATGCAAAGGGAAGCCATGTCGTATGAGGTTCTCCGGAGATCCGGGCTAAAAGCGTCACGGACTGCTTTCGCTCAGGTTTTTATCAATGATGAATTCCACGGTGTCTACCTGATCGTGGAACAAATCGATAAAAAATTCCTTTCCAATTATTTTGCAAATGACTCCGGTGTTTTATACAAAACAGGCGAGACTGGCCTGGAAGTTAAAACCGAAGGAGCGACTTTGGAAGCTTATGATCAACTCATTAATACCGTAAATACTTTCAGTGGTGATGCTTTAAGGGATACACTGGATAAAATACTCGATACGGAAGCATTGCTCAGGAATATTGCCACGCAAAACCTGATCAATGCAACAGACAATTTGATCGATGTAAGTTATAATTACTATTTGTATCAGGAACCCAAATCAGGGCTTTTCTATTTTATTCCCTGGGACTTTAACCTGGCTTTTTTCCCTTTTGCCAATTATGATATTGATTTTACGCCAGTTAATATAGTAGCGCAGAAAGTATTTGAAATAGCCGCTTATCAGGAACGCTATCGACAAATTTATTGTCAGCTACTGGATTATAATTTTATCGAAACTGACTTGGTTCAATTGCTAGAAAGTCGGGAAGCTCTGATCAGAGATGCTGTAGCTACAGACCCCCGGATACCTTTCAATATTGACGATTTTGATGCCGAACAAATCATTGTGAAAGAATGGATCGCCAACCGGATTGAGCAGTTGGAAAATCAATTAGTTGATTTAGATATTGATTGTATTCCCCTGGAAAGCATTCCGCCAATGTCCGTAAGTATTAACGAAATTATGGCTTCGAGCGATAGCACCGGAGGGATTGCAGATTCTGCTGGCGGATATCCCGACTGGATAGAATTGTATAATAATACCGGCGAGGCAATTAGTCTGGAAGGTTATTATCTGAGCGATGATAAAGATTTTAGAAAACACTGGGCTTTTCCGGCAGGAACAATTATTCCCGCAAATGATTATTTGATTATCTGGGCAGACAGAGATTTGGACGAGACAGGTTTGCATACCAATTTTAAACTAAGCAAATCACAAGGTGATTTATTTCTAATCTACGAAGATTTCACCATAATTGATTCTCTCTCCTACGGGCCACAAGAAAAAAATATAGCATTAGCCCGTGTTCCCAACGGAACGGGCAGTTTTATAAATCAGGCAGCCACTTTTAATGAAAGTAATGTTCCCCTTTCTGTCAATGAACAATCAAAGAATTCTTTTGCATGGAGGGTTTTCCCAAATCCGACAAACAAGCAAATACAGGTATCCACAACAGAAGCGTTTTCCGGGCTTTCTCTAATAGATCAATATGGTCGTATTTTAAAAAGAAGCGAAGGTATAATCCTAAACGTAGAAGATGTAGCTGCAGGGATTTACTGGGTGAGAATAGAAAGCACCAAAGGACTTCACTTTTTTAAAAAAGTAATTATTCACTAATCCCTTATTTTGCTGAGAAGAAAAAATGCCGAAGACTTATTCCGCCTTCGGCATTTCTTTTTATATAAAATTGTTAAAGTTTCAATAGCTTGCCCGTTGCTATATTATCCCCATTAGAGAATTTCACGATATATGTACCCGTAGAAAGCCTATTGACATCGAATAAGAAAACACTTTCTCCACTGACGAAGCCTATTTCATGCTCCAACATCAGGCGACCGGACATATCAAATATTTCCATATTAAATACCGCAGGGACAGGGCTGTCCAGCATTACCTGCATTCTATCTTCTACAGGATTCGGAAACAAATATATCAAAACCAAATCTTCCGGTTCCGAGGTTGAGGAAGGATCACCTTCTGTCAATTCAAGGGTTTCGCAATCCGCACCGTCTCCACTGTTAGTATTATCATCATTTACTGCATTTCCACAAGTATAAAAAGTAACTGTACCCGTTCCAGCAATAGGGGCGGTCCAGTCTACTTCAAAAACTTCAGAGTCACTCATACCATTTTGCTCGGCATATTGGCGTCCGTTATCGGCTACCGCAATTTGAACATTACTCGCCGGATTAGAGAAGCCTGCCGCATCATCGCCCTCTTGATCAAGCGGCGCAGTCAGGCATAAAGCCTGAAATCCGTAACCCACAGGATTACCAACCGCAACATCGTGACTCACTCGCACTCGATACGTTTGTCCGGGTATATATTCAGTAATGGGAGTATCCGTCTCATCGAGTACCACAATGCTAATAACAGTTTGAATACTTCCATCGCCACCATGACAGCTTATACAGGTACGAGGGTTGCCTCCAAACGTTTGATCTCCGGGAGCTCCGGTATTGCCCTCCCCTTGATCCGCTGCCCTGCCAGCTTCATGAGACATGAAAATAAAAGCTAAAAGAGATAAACTTAATAAAGTGTAAATAAACTTAAATTTCATACGCAGTTCAATTTTATTAAATGGCTTAAAACAATATACAACAATAAGTACAAGAGCATTGTACTTTTTTATTAAAAAATAAAAAATGATAATAATTGAAAGATGTATCCAGGGATACAGCGAAATGTCAATCTAAAGGTTCTGTATAATTAAAGACAGTAAAGTATCAAGATAGTTTAATTTGATCAATGCTATCCTGATATTTTTTTTGAATGTCAGATAATAAACAAAATTATCTCTCCAAATCAAATAAACCCCCACTGCTCATCAAGATTTACAAAATAATACCTATTCCGGATAGGCCCAGCTGTTTTCAGGAATCTTGCCTTTGATTCCCGAAAAATAGGCCCTGATAATTTTAAAGTCCTCTTCCTTGTTTCCAGTTGGATAGAATGGTTCTCTAAATCGTACTTCTTTCGCCCCATAATCAAATCTCACCAGGATAATAGGAATTTTCGCCCCTATGGCAATGTAATAAAATCCTGTTTTGAGTGTTTCAACCTTTTTACGTGTCCCCTCCGGCGCAATAACCGTATGCAATTCTTCGTGCTGATCGTATAAATCGATTACCGCATCAACGAAATTCGTACTTTTAGAACGATCCACCGGAATACCGTCCATCCATTTGAAAAACCATCCGAATGGTGGCTTAAACATCGTACTTTTCATCATATAGGTGATCTTTGTTTTCACAATAGAACGAGCCATTAAACCAAGCGGAAAGTCCCAATTGGACGTATGTGGAATCACCACCAAAATAGATTTTTTAACACCCTTAACCGGAAATTCACCCGCAATTTTCCATCCGATGATTTTAAAAATAAGTTTACTGAGTAATCTGAACATAAAAGCTAGCAGGTTTAAGCTTATACTTTTTGTTTAAAGCACTGCGCTAAAGTCGTGAAAATACGATACTTATCAAACTTAATTGTTTTTGAATTCCTTGCAAAGCCGTGAAATACCTTTTATTTTTGACTCACCCTTCGAAACATTTTATAAAAAAACAGATATACCTTTTAAAACGAACGTTTGAATTTACGCACCATTATATTCCCACTTATTCTGGTCTCTATCATGGTCGGATCACTGAATGCGCAGCAAGCGCAGGAAACGCCTGCAACTCAGACCCTGATTGATGGTAGTAAAAAGAAAAAATCAAGGAAACCAAAACTTGACTTTTCTGTAGAAGGCGGATTTTATACGGAAAGCGTTCAGGTTGAGTTAAAATCTCCAGGCGCCCGGATTTACTATACTTTAGATGGCAGCACCCCTAACAGTAGATCTCCAATCTATAAAACACCAATTTCAATAAAAAAAACCACTGTTCTGAGAGCCGTTGCAAGAAAAGGCAAACAGATGAGCAAGATAAAGGGGCATACTTATTTTATTGATGAACCTTATACTAATTTTCCTATCGTTTCTATCGGTGTAAGCCCCAGAATATTATTTGACCCGGAACGAGGTTTATACGTAAAAGGCCCTAATGCCCAGGATTCTACCTGGAAACTGGAAGGAGCCAATTTCTGGAGTAGAAAGGAGATCAAGATCAATACAGAAATATTCGAAACCGATGGAGAAAATGAGTTTAATAGTATAACAGGGCTCCGTTTATTTGGCGGAATGAGCAGGTTGTTCCCACAAAAATCCATGACGATCGTTGCTCGCGATCGATATGGTAAAAAAAGGATCAAACACCGGTTTTTTGATAAAGGTTTGAAAAAGCATAAATTTCTTGTTCTAAGGAATTCAGGCAGTGATTGGGGAAAATCTCATTTTCGGGATGCGCTGATGACTGGACTTTTGGAAGACTGGGATATTGAAACGCAGGATTATCGTCCTGCCCATCTCTACCTAAATGGAAAATACTGGGGTATTTATAATGTTCGGGAAAAGGTTAACCGATATTTTATTGCCGGACATCATGATGATGTAGATAAAGATAGCATCGATCTGATCGAACACCGTATGACTTTAAAGCGGGGTAGTACCCGTCATTATCGCAAAATGCTTCGCTTTATTGAAAAAAAATCAATGGCCGATCCCGCCAATTATGCCTATCTCCGGTCCCAGATGGATATTGATAATTTCATGCAATATCAGATTGCCCAAATTTATTTTAACAATCAGGATGCTGGTGGAAACATCAAATTTTGGAGACCACGAACCGAAGACGGAAAGTGGCGCTGGATTCTCTACGATACAGACTGGGGTTTTGGATTGCACGATTCGAAAGCATATAAATACAACAGCCTCAATTTTCACACTAAAGCCGATGGCCCTTCCTGGCCCAATCCGCCCTGGAGTACCCTGATCTTGAGGAAATTGCTGGAAAATCCGGACTTTCGGGATCGCTTCCTCACAAGATTTTCGGATCACCTCAATAGTACTTTTGCAAGTTCAAGAGTAGAAACTAAGATCAATGAACTGTACGATCAGCTAGTTCCCGAGATGGATCGTCACCTGGAAAGATGGAATCTCAAAAAAAGCATTTGGGAATACCACGTCAATATCATGCGTACCTTTGCCAAAGAACGGCCGGACTACATCCGTATGCATTTGATGGAAAAGTTTGATACCGGCGGTTTGGTAGATTTAGAAGCTTCAGCTACCAAAGGCGGGCAAATCCTGATCAACGATCAGATCAAAGTTGAAAATAAACAATTTCGAGGGCAGTATTTTGAGAAAGTCCCTATACAAATCAAAGCGATTCCGAAATTTGGTTATCGTTTCATCGGCTGGAAAGGTATCGAACTCGATGATGGATCACTCGAAGCAACCATCAGCTTAAGCAAAGGACAGCCCACCAGGATCAAGGCCATTTTCGCTCCTTACAGTCACCCTTTATCTGATGTGTTAACCATTAATGAGATTAGTTGTAATAACAAAAAAAGTGGTGACTGGGTAGAAATTTATAACTATTCCAAAGAGGCGATCAAATTAGATAACTGGTATCTAACCGATAGTAAACATTATTTCAAAATTCCAGCTGTTACGATTGGGCCTAAAGACTACGTCATACTCTGTCAGGATAAAGAAAAATTCCTGAAAGTTCACCCTAATCAGTTCAATGCCGTTGGAGACTTCAATTTCGGATTAAGTAAACGGAAAGAATCGCTTGGCTTATTTACACATGACGGAGCAGCTATTGACAGTATTACTTATGACCTTACCCCCATTGATTCCGCTTATACTCTAAGCCTGACGCTTCCATATCTTGATAACAGTGATATCGACAACTGGGAAATCAATTATGGAAATGGTACGCCCGGCTTTGCCAATCCGTTTTTTCTGGAAAGCCGAATCAAAGCAGAGCAAGAAATCTGGTTACGAGTAGGTGTAGGCATCGGAATTATGTTGTTACTGGTTTTGATGGTGTCCTTTAAAAAGCGACCGCCCAAAGTCAGGGTGATTAGCCCTAATTCCCTGGCATCGACTTCCTCCAATCAGATGTCTGAAGAATCGGAAAATTCTGATAAGAACTAGTATTTTGAAAAATTGGCGCGTCCCTTGTATTCTGGGTAACTATGAATTCTTGTTACCCCATCTCATACTTTTGTTTGCTAATAACACTGTTGGCCAATCTGACAGTTTTAGAAGCACAAATAGATAGTACCGGGAAACAGCTGATTTTTACGGGTGATTTCAGATTTCGCATAGAACATGACTGGAATTCCACTAATGCCAAAGGCATTCAAAGAGAAGACAGAAGCAGGCTTCGATACCGGTCTCGATTTGGCCTGAATTATAATCTAAATAAAAAATCATCCTTTGGATTCAGGTTTCGTACCGGAAATCTGGACGATCAGCAAGGGCCCCATGTAACAATTGGCGGGAATACCGGAGAATTTAGCCTGGTCAGAATTGGCTTAGAAAAACTCTTCTACCAATACAAAAGCAAATATCTGACGACTTGGGTAGGGAAAAATGCTTTTCCCTTGAAGAAGGAAAACGAACTTTTTCTCAATAATAATGTCTTCCCCGAAGGCTTTGCCCTTCGATTAAAAAAAAGCTTCGATAAAAAGTTATTGAACAGCCTGCAATTTAATACTGGCCATTTTATCATTCAGTCCAATAATAAAACCTTTGACCAGGATGCTTATTTACAAGTTTTTCAGTTTGCTACCGAGCATTTTAATAAAAAGCTAAACTTGTTCCCGGCTCTCTATTATTTTAACAATATCAATAATTTCCCCGACCAAAAAGGAAGCTATACCCTTACTTATTCCATTCTTCATTTTGGTGCTAAATACAAATTACTGCAAAAGCCCAATTTTAGCCTCGGAATCGAATACTATCTCAATACTCAGGATTACAGCCAAATGGATTCTATACCAAGGAACCTTAGAAATGAAAGAGAAGGCCTGGTTATAACCGCAAAACTCGGACAATTAAAGAAAAAAGGTGACTGGCAATTCAATCTTTACTACGCCCGGTTAGAAAAATTCTCAATTGTTGATTATTTTGCTCAAAATGATTGGGCGCGTTGGGATTATACTTCGGTAAATGCGACTGGTTCAAGGTTATCCAATTTTCAGGGAGTAGAAATTCGTTTAGGCTATGCTTTTGAAGAACAGTTTAATCTAGTTTTGAGAACCTATTTTGTCCGTCAACTGGAAAAAGAGGGTAGTTTTTTAGAAGATGGTGACAGAATTCGGCTGGACCTGAACATTGGATTCTAGTTGCTATTAAAAAACAGACAGATAAAGTATTAGAAATCAAGCACTTACTACTATCTCCAAGCTCTTTTTGAACAACTTCCTGGTATAAAAGGGCCTTTCTAGCATTTCCAAAGTCTTTTTCAGGTAACTTTTCGCAAAAAAATATTAATTCATTAAACTTTAAAGAAAACGGTGAGTCATAGTAACGAATCAAATGATTTACATTCATCAATGAATATTACGGACGATCAAATATTGTCAATGCTCCAGGAAGAAGCAACCTACGAAAAAGGGTTCAGGAGTTTGATGGCCAAATATCAGGAGCGACTTTATTGGCATATCCGTAAAATGGTTTATGAACACGATGATGCAAATGATGTCATACAAAACACCTTTATAAAAGTATATAGGAGTATTGATAAATTCGAAGGTAAGTCAAAATTGTATACCTGGCTTTACAGGATCGCGACCAACGAGTCTATCACTTTTATTAATAAAAAGAAAAAGAAGTCTACCAGTTCAATTGACGATGAAGAGATCAATCTCAGCAATCGTTTGAAAGCAGATGAATATTTCGATGGAGATGAGATACAATTGCAATTGCAAATAGCACTTTCCAAGCTCCCTGAAAAGCAGAGACTGGTATTCAATATGCGATATTTCGATGAGATGAGTTATGCCGATATGGCCGAGATTTTGGAAACTTCGGTCGGTGCATTAAAAGCTTCTTATCATCACGCATCAAAGAAAATTGAAAGCCATCTGAGAAGTTTGGCAGAAGGGTAAGGAGGAAGTAACAGGAGCTCACAATAATGAGCAGTCGCAAAATTATGAAGAAATTAATCACAAAGGCAATTAGCCTGATCACAAGGGGCTTTAAGCCAATATAAAATTAAAGAATGATGAATCGGAAAGAAGAAATAAGAAAAGAGTTGGAGGAATTCGCTCCTTTCTTAGCCAGGTTGGAAAACAAAATGGCCTTCAAAGTTCCAAAAGGTTACTTTGATGAACTTCCCGAGGGTGTATTGGAAAGTGTTTCACCACTTAATGCTTTGAAAGCCAAAGAGGCATTTAGCGTTCCTGCAAATTATTTCGATTCTTTGCCGGATCTTGTACTGGAAAAGGTGCAGCCAAAGCAGGAGACAGAAGCTGTTCCGGCTTTGAGTCCTGAAAAGTCTACGAACTGGCTGGATGAACTGATCAATAGTATAGCCATGCTTTTCCAGCCCCGATATGCAATGAGACTGGCTGCTGTAGCGATACTTTTGATCGGAGGAATTTTCCTCATACAAAATATCGAAAATAATTCCGGTGCTATTGCCGATGCAGAAGTCGATCCGCTAGAAGAGTACGGTCTTACGATCGACGATTTGACGGATGATGACCTGGCATTATTATTAAGTGATACCAATATCGAAGAATCAATGGATAACCCGGAAAATATTGACGCGCTAATTGATCATATGCTGGAAAACATTGATGACATTAGCGATGAAGATTTAGAAAGTCTTTTATAAATGAACATATATTTTAAAACAGTAAACCTAGTTATATAATGAAAAAGTTAGTTGTATTTTTAATTCTGAGCATAAGCATTAGTCTAGCTTCCTTTGCTCAGAGACATCTGGAAAACAATCCCAGGGTTCAGAAGATGCGCAAAGAGTTTTACGAAAAAGAACTCCAGCTTACCGATGCGGAATCCAAAGCTTTCTGGCCTCTATTCGAAGAATATAAAAAAGAAGAGCGAGCGCTGCGCAAGAAGTACAAGCCCGTTGACATTGCAGCTGTTCCCGATGAGGAAGCAGAAAAAGAGTTGACAAAATCTATTGAGCTAGAGAAAAAAAGAACAGCACTTAAAGAAAAATACCTTAACAAGTTCTCCGAAGTATTGCCGGTACGCAAAGTGGCTTTAATCGAGCCCACTGAGCGCAAGTTTAAAAAGTCGGTTCTCAAGAAAATCCGCCAGAACCGTCAGCGGAGAAATCGCTAAGAAACCTGGTTGAACAAATATTGCGGAATACCTGCGGGTATTCGATACAACAGTCTTACCGATGTCTGATTTAGTCAGGCATCGGTTTTTTGATTCGATATTCGTCTTTCAGAAGTCCGGATACGAATAATATATTTATTTATCTTTGCGCCACAGTGAGTACCCGACTAAAAGCACATCTGGCTTTATTTTCCGTTGCCTTAATTTATGGCGCCAATTACACTATTGCCAAGGAGGTTTTGGATAATGACTATATCCAGCCCCTGGGTTTTATTCTTTTACGTGTACTTAGCGGATTGATATTATTTTCCCTGGTGCATTTTCTTTTCATAAAAGAAAAAATCGAGCGAAAAGATATCGGCAAACTAATCCTTTGCGGGCTTTTTGGAGTAGCCATCAATCAGATGTTTTTCTTTACCGGGCTCAAACTGACCAGGCCCATCAACGCAGCTTTGATCATGACGGTTTGTCCAATTATTGTTTTGATCGTAAGCGCTATCATTCTCAAAGAAGCCGTTACCGCCAGAAAACTCTTAGGCATCGTACTGGGAGCCAGTGGCGCTATTTTATTAATTCTCTACGGAGAGGAACTTAGCTTTGGTAAAGACCGGATACTCGGAGATATCATGATCTTTGTCAATGCCACTTCCTATGGGATCTATTTAGTGCTAGTCAAATCATTAATGCAAAAATACCATCCCTTTACTGTTGTAAAATGGGTGTTTTCGATAGGAATCCTCTTTGTTTTTCCTTTCGGAATTGGAGAACTGGCTGCCGTCGACTGGTCGCTTTTCAAAAGCAGTACCTGGATTGCGGTAGCTTATGTCCTGATATTTACTACTTTCCTGGCTTATTTTCTAAATGCCTATGCCCTAAAAATGGTCAGAGCTTCTACCGTTAGTATCTATATCTATTTACAACCAGTATTGGCCACACTTGTCGCGGTCCTGGTTCAGAGTGATCAATTGGTATTGCAAAAGGTAGTTTTTGGCCTGATGATCTTTGCTGGAGTTTATCTGGTTAGTAGCAAAAAGCCTGTTTCGAACTAAAAAAAATGTCACAAATTTTAACAAATTTGATTTCTAATCTCTTTTTCTGACTATTTCAGAACTACTCAAATATGTTTTTTTTCACTTTATTTTTCATTGTATATGTTATTCCGTGTAAAAGAGTGTTTTACATGATGGCATTAAAAACAATTTTAATTTAAAAAATTTCTTAATTTATTGATAATCAATATATTATAGCGGATTTTTTAAATTTTGATCATAAACCCACAGTATAACTTTTTCCTAAAATAATGCGCTAAAATGCTGGTTTCTTTGCATCTTTTTTACGTATATTTACCGCTATTATAACTACACGTAGACCATGAAGCAACAGAACAACAGTAATTCAAATTTACAAAAGGCGCTAATTTCTGAGTATGAGGCAATGTCACAAAAAGGAACGGTAGGTTTTTATGAGGAAACGGTTTTTTTAACTCTTATCGAACATTATAAAAAAGCCGAACTTTATGGAAAAGCTATGGAAGTCGTTGATCTTGCGATCAAACAACATTGTTACTCTTCGACTTTTCACAAGAAGAAAGCCGAGTTGCTTTTAGAAAAAGGCTATGCTACACAGGCTTTGGATTGTCTGGATCAGGCAGAACTGTATGCTCCTTCTGAATTCGAATCTGTTATCCTGCGTGTAGAGAGTTTAAACATGTTAGGCTTTTATGAAGAAGCGCATGCTATCCTTGATGGACTCGAAGCCAGAGCAAACAGTAATCAACTTAGTGAAGTTTATCTGTGCAAAGCAATACTATTTGAATCAAAGCAACAATTCAAACAAATGTTCTTTGCACTCCGTGAATCCATCCTTAAAGACAATTCCAATATGGAAGCGCTCAGTCGCATCTGGTTTAGTGTAGAAATGTCCCGTTGTTTTGAAGAAAGCATCGAATTACATTCCAGGCTGATTGATAGTAATCCATATAATTACGTAGCCTGGTACAATTTGGGTTATTCCTATAATGCAAGCGGAGACCATAATAATGCAGCGGATGCTTTTGAATATGCCTATATTATTAATGAACAGTTTGAATTTGCTTATCGGGACTGTGCTGCTGCCTGTATGAAGTTAGGTCAATTTCAAAGAGCTTTGGATTGTTATCTGGAGGCATTGGAATATATCAAACCAGATAGCGATATCTTGTTGAATATGGGGCATTGCCTGGAGGAATTGAACAAGTTCTCAAAAGCAAAATCTTTCTATTTAAAAGCATCACAACTAAATCCGCAAAACGATAATGTCTTTTACCGCCTGGGAGAGTGTTATGCAAAAGAGAAAAAATGGGTTTCTGCAATAACAGCCTACGAAAAAGCAATATCGATAGAGGATTTAAAAGAAGAATACTACACCGCTTTGGGAGCCTGTTATTTTCAAATCAAGGAATATGATACGGCACGTTATTACCTGAGACAAGCTACTGAAATCGCTCCGGAAATCAATACCTGCTGGATACAATACGCTTTGTTTTTACTTGAAACCGGTGATTATCAAACTGCACTGGATGTCACCGAGGAAGCGAAGTATTATTCCTATGGTATTGAACTGGATTATTGCAAGGTGGCTTGTTTACTAGCTTCCGGCGAGCGTCCTTCTGCTTTACGCTTATTAAATGAAACTTTATCGGAAAACGAGTTTTCGGCTGATGACATTTTCATTTTTTTACCAGAATACAAAAACGATAAAGATATAAAAAGCATCATTGCTATTAACAAATCGAATTAAACTGATCTACTTCTACTACTTTACTCAACCAAGAACGTGTTTGGAAATTATTAATTAGTCTGGAAATGTCAATTCCAGCTTGTACTTTAGCTATTTTTCGGCACCTATCTTGCCCATAGGCACTTCAAAAGGAGCTTTGTTTAAACTAAAAACCTATTCTCGACTCGAAAACAAGATCCATCTATTGGCGTGGCATGTTTTTTGTCTTTTTTTAAGTCCCTTCCCATTCATTTTACTTCCCCTTTTTCAGATTGACTGTGTATTTATAATTCCATTAATATGAATCATACCTTTACGCGTACACTGTTCGCCGTTCTTGTTTTGTGTCTGTTTTCAGTTGCTTGCGAAAAACCGGAAGATAAAGTACTCCACGAAAACAGAGAGGAATTTACCGTTGAAGAACAAGCCAGTATCGGGAATAATCTATCCCGCCTGATGGGTTTGCATTCCAATATTTATAATAAGTTATCAGTTGATGAAAATGAAGAGTTTTACGAATATATTAACACGATACTGGCAACAGTTGTCAATACTGCGCAGGTAGAAACACGCAATGATTTTGGCTGGCAAGTTATTATTCTAAAGGATGATGAAAAGAAAGCCGCCTTCAGCATTCCGGGAGGAAAAGTGTACATTACGACAGGATTATTAAAAGCTATTGAAGGGGAGAATGAATTATTTAGTTTATTGGCGCATGAAGTTTATTATGCTGAAAAAGATGCCGTATTGCAATTAATGATCGAGGAATACGGTGTCATTCCGGTTAACGATCTGGCCCTGGGAACAGATTCGCAACATGCCATTGATATTGCAAGGTCGATTCAGGATATCGTCTATTCGCCCGAAACGGTTTCAAAAGCAGATAATTTTGTGATGGAGCTGATTTGTCCATTTCAATATAATGCGCTTGGCCTAAAGTCTTTTATCGAGCGGATAAAGATGAATTTTGATTCCATAAGCTGGCTGGAAACGCGGCCAAGCTCATTGAGCAGAATCAATTTTATTGAAGAAAAAGCAAATGCCTGTGGAGCAGAAGAGCCTACTTTTGCCGAGCGCTACGAATATAAGAAAGGCTTATTACCCTAGCTTATTCACATTTCAAGCAGAGAATGACTCCGGACTTATTATCAGATAGGTTGTAATTTACGCTCCATTTTAAAAGCGTGAATGGCAGCTCCAATGATCCCGGCATTATTCAATAGCTTTGCCGGAACAACCGGTGTTTCTACTGTAATGCATTTTTCAAATTTTCCAAACTTTTTACTACCACCGCCGCCAAGGATAATCAAATTCGGAGAAAGCAAAGTTTCTATATGCTGTAGATAACGATTAAAACGGCTTCCCCACTCATTCCAGGAAAGTTCTTTCCTTTTACGGATACCATCAGAGGCATACTGCTCGACTACTTTATTATGCCCTTTCAAATAAAAATGCCCAAATTCGGTATTGGGTAATAATTTGCCATCTATAAACAAGGCCGAACCAAGTCCCGAGCCAATGGTAACGATAAGCACTGTTCCTTTTTTTCCTTTCCCAACTCCAAAATTCATTTCTGCAATACCAGCCACATCCGCATCATTTCGAACGGTAACGATACATCCGGTAGCATCCGAAAATAGTCTTTCTGCATTTGTACCAATCCAGGACTTGTGAATATTAGCCGCCGTACAAACTACCCCATTTTTAATAATTGATGGAAAACCACAACCAATAATGTTTCCTTTCCATCCAAACTCTTTTACCAGGTCGGCAAATGTCTTTGCCATTGCTTCGGGTGTAGATGGATCAGGTGTAGGAATCCTTTTTCTTTCGCTGAGCAATTCTCCCGTTTCTATATCGATGATTGCTCCTTTTACTCCGGAAGCGCCAATATCAACCCCCAAATATTCTTTTTTCATCATAATGTTATAAATAATTCAAGATTTGCGGTTTTGATTGGTTATGGCTATGTGTATAAATAACTGGAATTTGGCTTAATGGATGACCCGCATTTTCATTTTGACATCTTTAACCGGACGGTCCGCCGGGTTAGTACGAACCGCAGCAATTTTATCAATTACCTCCATCCCTTCAATGACCATCCCAAAAACGGTGTATGCTCTATCAAGCTGAGGAGCTCCCCCCTGGTCCAGATAGGCTTCTTTCTGACTGGAGGAATAATTAAAATCCTGTCTGGCTTCCACGAGGTTTAATTCCCGTTCCGTCACTTTGCGCCCTTGTACAATGTAAAATTGAGAGCCGGAAGATTTCTTTGCAGGATTGTTATTTCGAGCAGCAGCCAAAGCCCCTTTGATATGAATAAGAGAATCGACAAATTCAGCCGGAATTTGATATCCGGGACCACCACTGCCAATGCGATCATTGGGTTTTGCATTTCTAGAGGTAGGGTCTCCTCCCTGAATCATAAAGCCCTGAATCACCCTATGAAAAAGTAAATCATCATAATAGCCCTCTTCAACAAGTTTTATAAAATTATCCCGATGCTGAGGTGTTGAGTCATGGAGCAGAATCAACATATTGCCGTATTCGGTTTGGATTTCAACATAACATTTCTCCGGAGAGTTAATTAGTAATTGCTTTTTTTTCGTCGCCGTCTTTTCCCCCTTCTTTACATTTAGTATTACCGTATAATTCCCGGAATTCATATAGCGATGGCTTGGAGAAGCTTCCGTTGATTTATTCCCGTCTCCAAAATCCCATTCATAAGTTTCGCCTTCCTTGGACTTATTTTCAAAATCAACTTTGGCGGGTGCTTCCTTTGTCCCCGAATAAGCAAAATCTGCTACCGGCCTGCCACAGGAAAAAAAGACCGCCCCTGCAAACAACAAAAAATAATGTTTTTTAAAATTCATGAACTCAATAGTTTGAATTATTTAACAATTCTTACTTTCATTTTCACATCTTCCTGAGGCCGGTCACCTAATGCCGGATTCGTAGCTACTGCAGCAATTTTATCAATCACATCCATTCCTTCTACAACCTCTCCAAAAACGGTGTAATCGTTATCCAACATGGGAGTACCTCCAAGAGTGCGATATAATTCTCTCTGTTCGGGCGAATATTTCAGCCCTTTTCGTTGTTCTATCTTGGTAAGTTCCGCCTCAGAAATAGGCTTGCCCTGTACGACATAAAACTGGCTACCCGAAGATTTTTTTTCAGGGTTGTTATTCCTGGCCGCCGCAAGTGCTCCCTTAATGTGTAAAGCTCCGATTTCAGCTGGTATCTGATATCCCGGTCCCCCTCGACCGTAAGATTGGTTCGGCTGAGCATCTTTGGATTCCGGGTCTCCTCCCTGAAGCATAAACCCATTGATTACCCGATGAAATAACAAGCCATCGTAAAAGCCTTCATTCGCTAGTTTTACAAAATTATCCCGATGTTGCGGTGCCGTGTTGTATAACATCACTTTCATCGTGCCAAAGTCCGTTTCAATCTCAGCATAAGTATGCCCATCCCCGCCATCACAGGAACTTAACACGGTTAGAACACATATACCCAGAATAAATAGTACTTGTTTCATATATCAGATTAATTTAAGGTTTAGCGCAAATATGTTTTAGTATTCAGATATGTTGACTTATCTCACTCTTCTTCCGAGAGAGCGGCTTCCTCATCGAGTACCTGAAAGTATTGGATAATTTTTCTTTTAAGAAGCTCCGCCTGATCTTTTACGCCGGTAATGCTCAAAGGCCGGAGTGCCTTATAATGTGGCCAGCCATCTGCATCTCTCCCCTGAAATTCATAGTATCCGTCGTAGCTCAATAACTTACAGGCCGCAATATGCATTAAATCTTGCTTTTCTTCCTTCGTAAAGGTGTTTCCCCATCTACCTAACTCCTGTATCCCAATCAGAAATAATACTCCATTAAGATCCGGCAAGCTATCTCTTCGAAATACCTCTTTTACCTTATGCCGTATCTTTAGCCATTCGTAATCTAATTCCCAGTTTTCCATACGGTATAAATTGAAAGTGCAAAAATATAAAAGAAAATTGGTTTTTAAACAGATATAGGTGCAAATAATCAATACTTAAACTCACTTAGAATCAATAAGTTAAGAGACCACAGGAATCTTTCTTTTTCGGAGAAAAGTTATGCCAACTACCAGACATAAAATAAAGATGATCAAAAAAAGGAAAGAGCTCTTTTCTTTTTTAATATATACCGCATCATTCTGACCAATTGGCTTCCAGGCCGCCCAATACACGGGTATTCGAAAGGCAGGACTACTTATTTCATCATTTCTTAAGTACTCCAATTGTGCTTTTTGTAAAGCAATATCTTTAGGAAGACCTTGAAGAAGAAATTCATAATAAAGAAGCATCATTTTTTTAGAAACTTCATCTGAAATATTCCAAAACGTAGCCGTTACACTTGAGATTCCTGAGAAATTAAATGCCCGGGCTAAGCTATTAAGACCCTCTCCTTTTTGATTCTTACCAAAACCGGAACTACAAGAGCTCAATACAATCATATTTGCGTTAAAAGACAAATCATAAATCTCTTCTAACCGTAAAAAGTTGTCCAAAGAATCTTTTGTTCTGGAAAAAATTAAAGCGGATCGATTAGGAGTTTCCTCATCGAGGATAGAATGTGTTGCCAGATGAATGAAGTTAGCGCTTAGGCTATGTTCTAAAAAGTTAGTTTTTGTCGCTTCTTCATTCACCCAATATTGCCCTTCCATCAGATCGGCTAAATCAATAGCTTCATCATCAGAGAACGGGAGTCTAGAAAGGGATTCAGATCTTACTAGCTCTCGTAATGTTTTATTCGTATTAGAATCCTGAGATATTTTTTGGAGGCCTTGTAAAGTATAATCATCGAACTCTAATCCAAAAGATACAAATTTATTATGGTTTATCCGGTCTTCTTGGCTCGTAAGCATTTTACAAAAATAAAGATACTTAACCGCATATCTGGAGATTACAAAATTATCAACATCCAACCAATTATCGCTTGCTTTCAATAGTAAAGCCTGGAAAGGAATTATATTCAATATGTCATCTGCTATAATAATTAGACGTTGAATATCTTGCCCTATACCTTGCTTCTTTAAGGGTTTTTCCAATAAGAATTGGAAAAGTTGATGCGCAGTTTTTAAATACTCTTGCTCTGCAAAAAGTAAAGAATCGTTTATAAAATCCAGGTCACTGGTAGCTTTCCGATATCTAGTAATCAAATTGTCAAAATCAGAAGGAATGGAAACTGTATCTAATTCAAAGCCCAAATTGCTAACAGAGAAGATATACAAGGTTTCTTCTCCCAGGAAGTATTTAATCAAGGCTTCGGAAGCATTTAGTTCTCTTTGAATTTCCTGCGACCTGAGTCCATCCAGATCACTTCTTAATCGTGCAAAAAGAGGATGTTCTTTTTTAATGAGCTCCTTCAGTTTAAATAGCTTTTGTTTAATATCAAACAACAGCTTTTGTAAAGAATCTTGTTCAGTGATAGTGCTTTCAGCTATCTTATTATTTAGCACCACTAATCGTTCCCGATAATGTTTTATCAACGATATTGTATCTTCAGCAACCCCGGCCACCTGTAATGCTTTCTGTTCATTCAAAAGTTCACGTAGTACAAAAGCATTCGATTCTTGTGCAACTAAAAAAGCTTCTTCTTGATACTGCTTTTGTCCTGTGATCTTGAAAAGTGTTAGTTTTATTTTTATTAAATCTTCATAAAAAGCATCACTATGTTCCCTTGTTGAGAGTTTAGACTCTGTCTCATCAAAGGCTAACTTAACAGACCGAATACACTGTACCGCTAGTTGAAGTTGTTTTTCCGCGAGAAAGAGCCAGTCGCTATTCTGAGAAGCATAATATTTTTGTAAGAAACAAGCTCCTTTTCCCCGAAAAATCTCCATCAGCCAAATCTCTCTGGTAAATTGCTCAGGATCAGGATTAATCCTTGGGTCTTCATTGATAAACTCTGGCAGGAAAGTTCTTAATGCCGATTGGTAATATTTTAATGCTTTGTCCGTTTGCTTATATTTCTTTTGCGCCTCGCCTAATAAAACATAGAGCTTTCCCAGTTCGCGTCTGTTAGCAGCAGCTTTATAAGCAGGAAGAACCTTCAAAAATAATTCTATTGCTTTTTCAGGCTCGCCTTTTTCCAAATAAATTTCGCCTAGTAGTTTTTCTGCTTCTTCGGTACCATTATCCTCTCCCGATAGATCGATTGCTTTTTTTATGCTTACTACAGCCTCTTTAAGCTTACCTTGTTCTAGTTGCAATCGGGCTTTAAAAAATTCAAACGTACCATCCTTAGGATCAAATGCGTATTGGGCTTTTCGATATGCTTGTTCAGCTTCTTTTAAATCCCCTTTAAAGTAGTACGCATCTCCTAAGCTTTTAAAATTTTGATAAAGAAGATAATTATTATTTAATCCTTTCGCAAAAATCAATGCGTTTTTACTATGATCTATAGCCTTTGAGTAATCCCCAGTTTGAGTATAGCCAATCCCCAGGTTTATATAAACGGCACTTAGCATAAACGTATCCTGAACTATAGAAAAAAAGCTGGAACTAGTCTCATAATATCTCAATGAAGTGAAGTTTTCACCTATTCTTTCATACATAAATCCTAAATAATAATTTAAAAAGCCTAAGACACTTTGATTAGTCTCAGGTACCCAATCCAGGCCTTCCTCTATATTCGAGATCACAGACGAAAAATTATTGGTATAGTAGGCATTATAAAAAATTAATCGGTAGGCTTCTTTGTAATTCTCCCAGTCTTCTAGTGTTCTAAAATCCAATGCCGCCAGTAATGCTTTTTTAGTTGATTCTTCGTAAGATTTCTGATTAGCAAAGTCTTGAGCTTGCTGCAACAATTTTACTGCTTCGAGGGAGTCTTTCTCATTCTGGGCTAACAATACCTTACCTGGAAAACAACAAATGAGCATTGTTAATACAATACTCATTTGTTCAATTTTCCAAAAAATCGTCATTCTATAAGAATTTTCTTTGCATAGGTATTTTGTTCTGTTTGTAGAACAATGATATAAATTCCATTTTCCAGATCATTAATATAAAAATCTTTCCGGAATTCTTCAATATATTCCCTATTTGGTAATGACTTTTTCACGACTTGTCCAGATAAATTCATTATTGAAATATTGAGTATTTTTTCTTCATCATTATTCAATTTAAGATATACACTAATTTTATCAGAGGCAGGATTTGGAGAGACTTCAAATACAGACTCGTTTTTTGCTACCACTATACCGTCATTGACCGGAGGTGTAATTAGATTACCGGCCCCACCAGAACACAGTTCATAATCAGAACAATCCGGAACAACAGAAATCACAGCAGGGTCCGTTGTAAAAATCGGCTGTTGATCAAAGACAATATCTATAACATTAAATATTGTGGTACCGCTTGACAATAAGTCATCCGTACAAACATCAAAGGTTAAATGCGTAAAAGCATCTTCATAACTATAGATAGTATTCGTATTTGGATCGATTTGATTCGTTCCCGGTAAATTAATCCCGATAAAATCAATTTCTAAACTTGAGTTATTAATTAATAGTGTAGATGTATATTCAGCATCCAATATGGAGGTATTAGAAATATCCAGTAAAGGAGAAATATAATCCGTCAAATAAACATTATTTGCGAAAGCATTTCCGTCATTAAAAAAACCAACCGTATATTTTAATCGTTGTGCCCCATCATTTTTTTTCAAACAAGATCTATTGACAATTTTGAAATTTGGATCGTGTGGAAAGCGTCGAACAAGAAATGAGACCATTTTACTAATATTAGGTACATGAACACCAGACGTTTGAAATATTGTATTACTAATAAAAAGATTCAGTTTTTCTCCTACTTCCATTACTACAGTTGCAGGTATGTACACATAGCGTATTTCATTATAGGCTAAATTTTGATAGTCCCAAATTATCGTTTCATTTATATTATTCATAGTTGGTGGAATAACTGTACGATTAAGTAGCCAAGCATTATACTCTCTTATTTCCGGAAAATTTACATTTAATTCGCTTGGGTTGTACGAAAATTCGATATACCCATTTGTTGGAGTAAGACTGCTTGTGTTTTTAATGGCTATAATAAAATAAGTTTCATATCCTTCTGCTGTAGCCCAACTAGTAAACAAGTCAATTCCCTCTGACATGACAGGTGTAGGATTAACAAAATTTCCTCCCCCTACAATAGACCCTGTCGAAACTGTTTTTTTAGGAGGCAAAACAGGATCATAACCTTTTACGAAATAAGTTTCTGTAATATATCCGTTCACATTAGGTTCAAATTTATGCGTTGGAGAGTTTTGAATACTGAAATGACCATCTCCAAACAAAGTAAACACATGCGTATCAGAATTCGTCTGAGTAATATAACTCACTACTCCTCCGGAAATCTGATTAATCAATAAGTCGTTTTGTCCAAAGGAAGAAAGGTAGAAGAAATTTAATAGTAAGAGAGGTAATACAAATAGCTTTATCTTTTTCATTTCGTAAAATTTAGAAAAATGTTCAGAAAATTAATATCAACTGACATAACTTTCCTTAAATACAAAACGTGACATAAAAAGGAGAGATAATTAATAATGCGTCCTATTATTTACAGGGTTAAGATGAGAATATTGTATAATTTTTAACTTATTCAAGAACCCTCTCTGATACAATTGTTTAATCTGTATAAATTAAAACCGAATAATCTTCATTGCTTCCGGTGAGCAAACATCTATTGAGGAATACTTTCGAATTAAGTTTAATATTATCAACAGCGTTCTTCAAAATATTAATATATTCTAAAAACCCTGAAAATATTCTAAACATGACTCACAAAAAATATTCACCTAAAATGTCACGTCTCTATAATTTGAAAAGTTATGTATTTAACACTTCACCCCATTAATATTTAAACTATGAAGAAAAGAGTGCTAGATAAAAAAGTACAAAGGACTTCGCCTAAATCATCTTCTACAAAACAGATGCAAAACTTCGGTTTGACAGAAGAGGACTTTCAGGAAATGATAAGCGAAATGAAGAATGGAAATGAAATTTTATTTGAGAAAGTGTTTTTGTCTCAATTCGAGAACTGTATAACTTTTCTTATGAATCAATCACAGGTTAGTCATTCTCAGGCTTATGATGCAACAATGGATGCCTTATTAAAATTTAGAAAAAGATTATTACAAGGCAAGATTACTTATGGCAATATGCGATTCTTATTTAACCGAATGGCTACTCAGTTATTATTAGATAGTTTTAAACGCAAAACAGTATTATTGGATAACACTGCCGATATTATCAATGAGACAGAGACAGATGAGGAGCAGGTCATAGAAATATTAGAAAAAGCATGGAATCAGCTTTGTAATAATTGCCGACATATTTTAGAGCTTTTTTATTATCAAAAAATAGCCCTAAAAACCCTGGCACAACAAATTGAAAAAACGGAAGTTGCCGTTCGCAAACAAAAGCAACGTTGCCTTGATAAATTAAGATTACATTTTATAAAATATTATAACTCTCTATAGTTTTAAAAAGTATAATAATAGTTGAAATCGTTTTATCAAAATAATCATAAAATTACCCTGTAAAAAATAATCATGCTGAATTTAAAAAAATATATTTCAGGCGAATTTTCAGAATTGGAATTTGAGCGAATCAGTGAAGCCTTAATCACTTTAAAACTAGATCAGGACAAAAGAAAACATTGGAAAGAAATTTTAGAAAAAGATTATAATTTAGATAGGGCAGGTAAAAAAAAGATTAAATGGTTTCGGCCAGGCTTCTTTTCGCTATCCTTAATCGCTTCTATATTAATTCTGGTTTTAGCCTATATATTTCTAATACCAAATAATATGGCCGCTCCATATATGGCAATAGTTGATAAGAATATTGAGAAGCTTTCAACAATTATGGTCAATCAAACAATAATCAGAAAAGGAGGGGCTGAAGTTAATCTAGTCAGAGAACAAGCGACTATCACTTACTTAGATAAAAAATATGAAGACAGTAGTATTTTTTGGAAGCAATTGGTGGATTCAAATTTAGCAAGCGGACAAGATTTATTCTATTTCGCGCTTTGTCAACTACAAAAAAAGAGTCCAAATCCAAAAGAGGCAATTAAATTATTATTAGAATCAAAAACAAACAATGGCCCTAAGGAAGAAATTTCCTGGGCACTTTCTTTAGCCTATTTGAAAGCCGGATTAATTGAAAAAGGACGTCAGGAGCTTATCAAAATTATCGAGCAAAAAGCCTATAAAGTAAAAGAAGCCAAAGATATTTTAAATGCATTAAACGAATAAAACCCGGCCTCTTCATAAGTATTGACAGGTCCATTCAGAGGTAAGAAGTATTTTGAAACTACTAGTTGTTCTATTCTTCTCTGACCAGGGCAGAGATTCTGGAAGCTTTAATAGCCGGAAGGACCGAAGCCAAAAAACCAATAAAAACTACCGTTGCCGCTACAATTAAGATATCTCCGAGCCTTAAGCTAATCGGATAAGAATCAACCACAAATCCTTGCGGAATCGGGACGATACCATAAGTTACCTGTAATAAGTATAAAACCAGCGCAATCAATAATCCAAAGAATATTCCCACGGCACAAAGCAATAGTCCCTGATTAAGAAAAATATTTCTAACCAGCGCATTACTCGCTCCCATAGATTTCAGGATAGCAATATCCTTTTTCTTATCAATTACAATCATCCAAAGTGAGCCGACGAGATTAAAAGCTACCAGGATCATGGTTAAGGAAAAAATTGCAAAGCTGAGCCATTTTTCAATATTCATTAATTTTAAAAAGGCTTCATCCTGTTCATAGCGATCTTTTACTACGAAATCTTCTCCCATCACGACTTTTATCTCTTCCAGTAGTTGTGCCTGGTCCTTCCCCTCTTCCAAACGCAACTCAAAAGCGCTGACCTGATCTTTTACATTGAGCAGTTTTCTCGCAAAGCTCAGGGAGGACAGGATATATTGATTATCATAGTCTTGCTGAATCACAAAGGTCCCGGCAGGATAGAGGAATCTCTTGACAAAAGGTTTGGTAATACTGCGTTTTTTCTTGGCCATGTAAACGGCCATTGGCGTAAACTCATTATCTACATTCACGGATAGTTTATTACGCATCCCCGCCCCTAATACGGCATATTGGCGATTATTGGCTTCAAATAAGAATTGTCCCTCCCGAATTGTAGAATCCACTCCTGTTACAGCACTATAATATTGATCCACACCTTTCAGAGTCCCGAAATCCCGACTCCCTTTATATTCGAAAAAGGCAATTTCTTCCAAGGTTTGCGAAACGGCCACGACTCCGTCAATTTGCTTTAACTGAGCAATTTTAAGCGAGTCTGCTTTAAAAGTTTTTCCCTTAAGAGCCGTGATATGTACATCCGGGTTAAAAGTACTAAACAAACCACTAATCAAATCTTCAAAACCATTGAAGACAGATAGAACCAGAATCAAGGCTGCGGTGCCTAATGAAATACCAAAAACTGAAATACCCGATATGATATTAATAGCATTGACCGATTTTATATCTACTTTTTTGAAAGTCGCCAATAAGAAGAAGAGAGGTAGCAAAAAGATATATCCTAAAGATAAAACCAGGAGTACGCCGGAAATGCTATTAGCAAAAAGATACCTTCGCGCAATTTTAAAAGATAAATTCATCCGTTTGCTTCATTTTTTTTAGTCTTCTATCCGCTTCGATAAAGCCGGATATTAAGTTCCCTTTATTTAATCTTGAATAGCCTCGTAAATGATACTTTGAATCCTCGGACGATAATCATCTTTACTCAGCTTATAATTGTGCATCGAAGGATACGTTCTATTGGACAAAAATACATAGATTAAATTATATTCCGGATCAACCCAGGTACAAACTCCGGTAAAACCCAAATGCCCGAAAGTAGAAGCAGATGCTTCCTGGCAGACATTCTGGCTTCTCGAGGCATCCAGCTCCTTCATATCGAAGCCCAGGCCTCTGCGCGTACACTCCGGATGCCGACTAGTAAATGTATTGATTGTTGATTCAGAAAGAAAGCGATCTCCACCATAGTAGCCGCCGTTCAAAATCATCTGCATCACAATTGCCAAATCATTTGCATTGGAAAAAAGGCCAGCATGTCCGGATACCCCACCCAACATAGCCGCTCCCATATCATGAACATAGCCATGTACTCTTTGACGGCGAAAATAACGATCCTCTTCCGTTGGAACAATCCGCGTCAAAGGATGCCTGATCCAGGGTTTATACCCCATAGTAGAAAGCCCCAGTTTATTGTAAAATTTTTCTTGTGCATAACGATCAATCGCTTTTCCGGTTTTAAAATGGATCATATCACTCAGCATATAAAAAGCCAGGTCACTATACTTATATCCGGGATTGGATCGCAATTCTGATTTATAAATCTGGTCTTTAATTTCACTTACGAAATCATAGCGCATAAACAATTTTTCCGTCACCGGGATACTAAAAGTCTCCGTGGGTTTCTTCGCATAAAATTTATTCAATGGTTTTGGATTGCGCTTGCTTTTGGTTACGGTTTGTTGATAGAAAGGAATCCAGGCTGCCAATCTCGCCCGGTGCGCCATCATATCCTGTAGCCGAATGCCCACCTTATTCGTTCCTCTGACCGGAGGCAAATGTTTTTCAATGGGCTGACTAACCGACAACTGTTTCTCATCAAAGAGCTTCATAACAGAAATAGTGGAGGCTGCAATTTTCGTTACAGATGCCAGGTCAAAAATATCAGAAACCGCGGTTTTTTGCAGTTTGCGGTAGGTATGGTGGCCATAAGCCTTGTTAAAAACAACTTGTCCATCTTTAGCTATCAATACCACACAGCCCGGTGTAGCTTTATTCTCAATAGCTTCTTCCGCGAGCGCATCTATTTTTGCCAATACTTTAGAATCCATTCCTACTTCTTCCGGAATCGTATAGCCCAAACGAAAAGACTGAATAGTATTAACTCCGGTATTGAATCTGCTTTTTGCCGAAGCTGTTACCGGTAATCGACCGCTCAGTCCGAATGCTCCAAACAGCGCTTGTGCAGCCAAATCTTCCGTATCTTCATCCTCATTATAGGCCTCCAGGACCCAATCAATCGAATCAAAATATTTCAGTGCATAAGGGTTTCCGAAAACGGTTAATACAACTTTGGTTTGTTTACTTAAACTCTCTATTAGTTTTTTAGTACTGGAAGTCAAGCCAAATCCTTTGCTGGCAAATTGACTCATATCGTGCAAACCGATTACCACAACATCATATTTCTTTAGCTTGGCAATGAGCTGTTTGGATTTAGTTCCCGAGATTTCCTTTCCGATATTGTGGTGATCAAATTTGTCATATAGGCCAAGTGTTCTTTGAAATTTCGTACGCTTGACCGCGCCAATGCTAAGCGATGCCATTTGGGTTTGATCTAAATTTTTGAATGGTATCAAAGTCTCCTTGTTCCTAACTAATGTCAACGCATTCTTGATCAATTCCCGTTTCAGAACTTTGGCTGCCGGGCGATTAATTTTTGCCCGTATATCATCAGCTTTGAGCGACTCGAATTTTGTTAGCCCAAGTTTGTATTTAGCCCTTAATACTTTTTTCACCTTTTGATTGATCTGCTCTATATCCAGTTTTCCTTCTTTAATAAACTGTTTAATCGTTTTCAAAGCAGCAGGTACATCCTGAGGTAATAAAAGGATATCGTTTCCAGCGACGAGAGCCATTGCTTCTACTTCTCCGGGTTTATAATGCTTGGCGACACCTCGCATCCCCAAACCATCCGTAAAAACCAGTCCATCGAAGCCAATTTTAGTACGCAGGATATCTGTGACCGTAGTAGGAGAAAGAGAGGTTGGTCGATTTGGAGTATTATCAATTGAAGGGACTTGTAAGTGTCCGACCATCATACTCTTGATACCATGTTGTGCCAGAATACGAAAGGGGAACATTTCGATACTATCCAAACGGCTCAAGTCATGACTGATTACTGGAAGGTCATAGTGAGAATCTACATTTGTATCCCCGTGACCGGGAAAATGTTTGGCACAGGCGAGAACTCCATGGTCTTGCATCCCTCGCATATACATATACCCCTTAACTGCTACATTATAACGATCTTCGCCGAAAGACCGGGTGTTGATTACCGGGTTTTCGCTATTGTTATTGACGTCGACCACGGGTGCAAAATTCACATGGATTCCCATGAGTTTGCATTGTCTGGCAACTTCTTTGCCCATATCATAGAGCAGACGATTGTCCTGAATAGCTCCAAGCATCAGCGCCCGGGGAAAATTAATCGTCGCTTCTTTAAAACGCATTCCAATCCCCCACTCCGCATCCATGGAAATCATTAGAGGTACATGTTTGGTCAGTGCCTGGTATCGGTTCGTTAATTCAAGCTCCTTTTCGGGAGTGCCCTGAAAAAAACAAAGCCCTCCAACCTGATATTTTTTGATCAGGCTTTCGACCTTCCGGATATGCTCCGGACCAAGATTGGAATGTGCGCGAATCATCATCAACTGGGCAATGCGTTCGTCTTCATTCATCGCATTAAAAATGCGCTCTACCCATTCTTCTTCAGTTGTATCCTGACCATTCGTTACAGGTTTAGGATGGAGTGAACTGATTGCAGAAAGCCCCAGTAATATAATCAGCAGACTTTTAATTTTTAAATACATTATGTCCAAATGGTTTATAATTAATGCGTTTATTCCTTTGGGTTTTTACAAAGTTTCTCTATTGATTACCTTCGACCATTTCGATTCGCCACCTCCGGATCAATAGTTATGGCCTTTTGACGCAACTCATTCGCTTTTTCGGTATTACCGACATTTGAATGAGCATTGGCCAGGTTCCACAGAGCATCCGGATTATTCGGATTGACAGAAAGGGCTTTGGTAAAAAAATCAAGCGCCTTATCGGTTCGTCCGGAAATACCGTAAGCTACTCCAAGCAAGCGAAGCGTTTCGTATTCGTTCTGATTAAGTTGGAAGGCTTTTTCAAGATAGCTGATTGCTCTATTAATATCCCCTTTTTCTTCACCATAATAACGACCAGCCTCGCGATATGTTATCCCCAGATTTGTTATTGCATTCTTATCATCAGGAGAAAGCGACAGGACCTTGTTATAATTTTCAATTGATTTTTCATATTCTTTTAAATAATTATAACAATTCCCCAATTGCAGGTAACTGTTTTTATAAGTCGGATGAAAAGTCAGTGCTTTATTCAAGTGTTCGACCGCTTCCCTTAGTTTGCTTTCTTTCAATTGTTGATCCGAAGACTTGCTATAAACCCGAATAAGCTCTCCACCTACTGCGTTCTGTAGTTTAGCACTATTTTGAGAAACGTTTATATCTGTAGTAAAAAGGGTGAAATTATCTTTCCAGACCGGATTTCTCACCATCGTTTTTATACCAAAAGCCAAAACCAAAAGTCCCGCCACCGAAAGCATTGGGATCATTTTGTTAAAAAGATCGATTTTTCCTGCTGATTTTTTATACCATCGGTATAGTAAAATTGCTATGGCAAAGCTAAACCCAACAGAGGGCATAAACAGAAAACGCTCTGACATATTCGTACCAACCGGAAACAGAATATTGGAAACGATAAAAAGCGTCCCAAAGTAAAAGAGAATACCAAAGCTCAGTTTATCTTTTTTAGTCAAACCAATAATACCATAAACCAGCAGCGCAAGATGAATCAGCAGGCTTAATAAAGGCTGCCAGTTACTCCAGGTCATCAAATCAATGTGCCGTGGATAATAATCGTGCGTCAAAGGATGTGGAAACAGTAATAATTTAAGATAATAACCCAAAGTATGAAAAACCGTTGCCAGTTTCTCTCCTTGCGTAAACTCTACCCAGCGTCCCGCTTCGATTTTCAGGAAAGGATTATTCATCAGCTCCATGCTGGCTTCTCCCAGTCCGGAGTTGGGCAATACTGCCGAGCGAATACCCAGGAAAATGATTGCGGGTATAATGAGCGCCAGCGTCTGCGTAATAATCTGAGCAGGTTTGGCTTTAGTAAAAATATAGAGCATCAAGGGTACTGCTCCGATGAAGGTTATCGCATTTTCCTTCGACATCAGGGCGATAAAACTGCAAAGTGCAGCCGCGATGCTAAATTGCTTTCCATTTCTATATCCTTTGATGATAAAATAAGCCGCGGCCAGGCTACCGAGTAATGCAAGGATCTCATCGCGACCTTTGATATTGGCTACTACCTCGGTATGGATGGGATGCGCAATAAATATTGCCGTACCAACCAGGGCCACAAAATAAGCCATTATCTGATTTTTCCTGGGATCGATTAACTGTAAAAGCAAAAGGTATAATACTATTCCGGTCAAGCCATAGAGCAGAACATTAATAAAATGTCCCGCAAATTTTATAGCATTGCGTTCGCCTTCTTTCACATAAGGATCGTAAATCGTATTTCCATCCTTATCTTTCACGACATTACCATTGGCATCCACTTTTTTCGGGGAAAAGAGCTGCACTTCAATCGCGTACATAATCAGAGTAAAGGGACGATAACGACCTCCAGCAACCAGATTAGCTTTACCTTCCTCTTTGAAAAAACCGTAAAAAGTATCGTATTTTAAAATTCCCGGAATTCCTTTAATGCCTTTAGTCGTAAACATGTTATCATAGATCACGATAGCATCATCCTGTGTATAATCATGACGCAGTGTATTACCATATAGCAAAAAGCTTAATAGTATGATCAGCAAACAATGTGCGCGACGATTGGTAAAAAAGGATGGTAAAATATTTTTATCGACGGCTTCTTTTACTTTAGGAACCGACTTAGCAGTTCCTTTTTTTCTATGTTTTTTCGGTTTTGACATTTGTAAAAATTAAAAACCCAAATTAGGTATTTTTCTAATTTTTACCGTAAAGAAAAGCCGACCAATTTGAAACTATGCAAATCCCGGTTTCAATCCCAAATTTCAAAAGCTCTGACAGAAGCAATTTGATAAAACTATTTATAGCTTAGTTCTTCTTCTTTACGATGAGCTTTATAACGTCCTTTTCCAAACTTGGTTCCGTTAAAAACCTCCGTTTTGCGACGTTCTTTTTGCTCTTCTTCAGGAAGGGCTATAAAATCCTGGCATTTAGCAGAGCAACAGGCATCCATTTTTGCTGCACAACTACTACATTGAATGAAAAGAATATGACAGGCATCATTCGCGCAGTTGACGTGGGAATCCGCTGGTTCACCGCATTGATGGCATTTAGACACAATTTCCTCACTAATTCTTTCCCCCATGCGTTCATCAAATACAAAGTTTTTACCGACAAATTTATTCGGTAATCCTTCTTGCTGACATTGCCGGGTATATTCGATAATACCACCATCTACCATATGTACCTTTTCAAAGCCTTTGTGCAGATAATAAGCACTGGCTTTTTCACAACGAATTCCTCCGGTACAATACATGATGATGTTTTTATTCTTATCTTCTTTGAGCATATCCTCAACCACCGGTAAAGCTTCTCTAAATGTTTCTACATCCGGGCGAATCGCTCTTTCAAAATAACCAACTTCGCTTTCATAATGATTGCGCATATCCACTATTAAAGTATTAGGATCTGCCACCAGTTCATTATATTCTTTGGCAGACAGGTGTTTGCCGCGCTTGGTAACATCAAACGTATCATCATTCAATCCATCTGCAACGATCTTGTTACGGATTTTGATTTTCAATTTATAAAAAGACTTTCCATCATCATCAATTGCGACATTGAGCCGGATATCTTTTAGAAAGGAAATGCTATTGAGTTTTTCTTTAAACCGATCAAAAAGATGCTCCGGAACAGAAATCTGACCATTAACCCCTTCGGAAGCAACATAGATACGTCCAAAGACTTTTACCTCATCCAGTAGGCGGTAAAGATCATTTCTGAATTGTGGAACATTTTGAATTTTTGCGTATTGATAGAACGAAAGCGTAACTCTTTTTTCATCGCTTTCCAGCATAAGACGTTTTAACTCGTCATTATTGACTCGATTGTATAAAGGCATGATTTTAAATTTTCAGTGACAATTGCAGGTTATCCTGATTTTCGGCGCAAAGATACGCTTTTTCAATTTTCGGCGCAATTTAGTGACAATTGCTTACTGGCCTATACTAGTAAAGGACTACTTTTTAACCAGTTTTCCTCCAAAACTGGAGCTTTCGGTGGTGATTTTATAAAAATATATCCCATGTGGCATACCGTATAAAGAAATGGGTTCTACCTGATATGCATCAAGAATGTTAAGCTGTGAAGACAATACGACTTGTCCGGCAGCATTATATATTTCGAGATTGGCCTCTCCCTGAATATTTTGCAATTCAAAATTTACTAGCTCGCCTACCGGATTGGGAAAAACCCTTATAATAGAACCTCCGTTAATCCCTGTAACACTACTGGTTTGTAGTACAAAATTAACAGCAGCCAGGGCATCCACTCTGCCATGACCATATTTATTATTGGGAATATTAAAAGCATTGTCACCGCCACAATCTTCATCACTCGTTTTGGGAACAGCGGTTTGCTCAATAATATCTTCGATGGCATCAACATTACCCGCCAGCATTGGATCAGCTGAAATCAACAGGGCTACCAATCCGGCTACATGAGGGCCCGCCATACTCGTACCACTAAAACTGGCATATCCTCCATCCCGGATACTCGAACGAACAGAGCTCCCCGGCGCTACGACATCAGGCTTCATCCGCATGCTTCCATCCACCACTACCGGGCCACGGCTACTAAAGCCAGAGAGAGTATCGTTGGAACGAGTAGAGCCAATCGTAAAACTATTCTCAAACATTGCGGCGGGAGCACTCACTGACCCACATCCCTGATTACCACTATTCCCGGCAGAAACAACAACGACCACTCCTGAGGACCGGAGATTATTTACCGCCGTTTCCATCATAGACCAGTTATCAGGAACGCAACCTTCCATCTCCGGACAGGACCAGGAATTATTGATTACATGTGGTGCTTTATTTGGGTCGGGATTTTCATTATTGGAATCGGTTGGTGCCATAAACCACTCAAAACATTCAATATAAGTGGCCGGAGAACCATAACCCCGTTCCATGTTTCGACAGGCAATCCACTTTGCACCAGGAGCTACTCCAATCTGATTATCCCCGCCATCATCTCCTACCATAGTGCCCATGGTATGTGTCCCGTGATTGTTATCATCGCAAGGTACGAGGCTACTTAATCCGCAAGGATTATTGCTTGCATCAATAATAGAATCATTATGCAAAGGGCTAAGCTCATGAATAGCATCGTGCCAGTTATAAGCATGGTCCTCATTCGTTCCATCCCATCCACGATATTTATCCTTGAGTGCAGGATGATCCCACTCATAGCCGGTATCTGCTCCACCTACAACTACCCCTTGTCCGGTATAGCCCATTCCCCAAACATCATCCGCATTGATCATATCAATGCCCCATTCAATATCTTCCGGACCACGATGACCGGCAAATTGCTGCTGTACGATATGATTGAGCTTATAGGTAGGATTGTCTACAATTCGGGCGACGGCTCTGCGCTCTGCCAGTTTTTGTATCAATTGGATATCTCCTTTTACGCGGATCGCATTAATGATGTAAAAAGAATGGTAAGTTGTGCCTTCCGAAATCAGAAAATCAATGAGCTCTTTTTGACTGCTCTCCGCAGTCGCTTTCAATTGTTCATACACATACCAGGCTTTTTCTTCCTTGGTACGAAAAGTAGAAGCGGCGCTGATGTCTGCCTTTTTTTCCAGAAGTACCAAAAAGTCAAGTTGATCTTCCTGAACTGCCTTTTCCAATAAAACGGGAGAAACTTTTTCTTCCCAGGGCCTGGTTTCCGGAGGTGTCCAGGCCATAAATAAAACACTCAACAAGACAGCGACCAAAAGAAAAGAGGAAAGCTTTTTCATTCTTAATACTTATTTTAATACCATAAATTTACATAAAAAAGCATTCCACTCTCTACTTCTTTTGCTTAAAAGACGTTAACTTGGCATAGTTTTATTTTAAAACTTTCCAGCCCGACACTCTTTCGGTAGTCGGTCCAATAAGCCCCTCGAATAGAATAACATGGCTGACAATCAGCTCTTTTTCATCATAAATCAGGTAAGCGTCCAGATCATTCAATGGCTCGCAGGAAACGGCTGTTTTTTCTTCTATTTTAACATCGCCGACTTCAAAGTGATCCACATAGCCAATATCATTCCCAATAAATGGTTCGTTATCCTGTAATAGGCGGCAATCCGATTGAATTAAATTAACATCGTGTTGAGGATTTACAAAGAGGTCATCATTTTCATAAAAGAAAAATAAAGCCGAGGCGAAGCGATTGGGAATATTGATCCGATCCGAGTAGGCAAAAACCGGATATTCCACTGGGTTTACAAAAGCACCACTAAGATATAATGGAGACTCAGGTGTAACCGATTCCACAAAAAACAGGCTGTCATTTCGTTTAATTACTTCTAAAATTAAAGTATCACCTGAATATTCGAAAAGCTGATCCAGGCTATCACATTTTGTAGTATAGCGAATGTAGGTGGTACTCTGGCCTTCCCGAAGATCAGAAAAATTAATCGTATTATCAGGAGTCGAAGGTTGAGGATCTTCGTCTTTATTGCATGCTGTAATTAAGAAAAGGCTTAATAGCAAAAAGGAAAAGAGGATATTCGTTTTCATCATCGAAGAGTTAAATAGTTTCAGTAAATTCAATTATTCAACTAGCCTCACGAATATCCTCTTACAAGGGTTGGGTTTCTATGACAATTTTATCGAGCTATGACTATTTTTTCACTCTTTGTAATATTACCGGTACTCAGTCTTAAAATGTACACCCCGTTCTGTAAATTACCAAGAGAAATTTCCAAAATATTATTAGCATTATCATAGGATTGCTGCGAAAGTAGTTGTCCATCTAAGCCAAATACTTCAGCATGTAAATTGCCTAGCTGATCATCCAAATAAACCTTAACGAATTCATTATGCTGCACTAAAGTAGGTACAACTTCGATTGTTTTTTGCTGGAATAAAACGGATCGGATTTCCGAAAAGGTAAAAGTACCATCAAGGTCGATCTGTTTCAATCGATAGTAATTTACACCTGTCAGGGGTTGCTCATCATAAGTTTCGTAATCCACACGGAAAGTTGAATTCCCCTGTGCTCCCACCACTTCTAAGGTATAAAAATTGATACCGTCGCTACTTCTTTCGATTTCAAAAACGTCGGTATTTCGCTCCGTTGCTGTAGCCCAGGACAATTTGACTTCCTTTTCTTCTTTCATGGCTTTGAAATCGAGTAATTCCGCAGGTAACGGCGCATCGGTTCGGCGCAATACAAACAAGCCATTTTCCATGTCAGATGCAATGATAGACCCCGAAGCGAAAAACGGATAGACTCCCCAGGCTCCATCATGATTATAGCTTGTATTATTATTGGTATCGTAATATGCTTCCCTTACGACATTATGAGGATCAGAAATATCAAAAACCTGCACCCCATCATCATAATAAGCGATGTATACCGAGTTACCAACAATAAAAGGATTATGTGCCATACTACCGGGATTCACCGCATCCTCATCCAATAAGTTTGAATAGAACTGATCCGTAATATCTGCACTGGAAATATTTACCGGATCCCGAACATCCAATATTTTCACCTTTCTCCCCGGGGTTTCATCACAAAAGACATAATAATTACCATCGTCTGTTCGCCAGCCACTGTGATTATAACCTTGTCCGGGATAACCATCCAAAAACCCTATCGTTTCTGGATTTTCCGGATCGGAAAAATCAATGATAAACATTTCATTATTACCAGAATTGCAATAAGCCGTATCATTAACGACATGTAAATCGTGGATATATCCTCCGTCAATACTCACATCCGCAACTAATTCAATCGGATCTGTATTCAAATCCAGTACAATAACATCCTTGGATATATTCCCCAGCCTGGCTCCTGCTGTATACAAATAACCTCTGTCCGTGTCGATGTAAATATTATGAGCCCTGGTAAAAAAGGTAGTGATTTGATCTTCTATCAATACCGTATCCGGTAGCTGGCTTAAATCGTAAACAATCAGGCCTTCATTACTACTACTTTGATCGGCACAGCTATAAGCTTTGGTACCATAGGTTTTGAAATCTCTCCAGACAGTAGGGTCAAGGTCAACATTCCCTGCAATATCTGGATCACCATCATTGACCTGGCGGATTAATTGTGTATTTTCAGGGTCAGTGATATCAAAGAAAAAGACATTTTCCGCTCCTCCCATAATTGCATATTCATTTCCCTGACCATCCGTATACCCCCAGCAATCATTATAAAATACACCACTCCGAGAGGGTAAGGTGTTATCATCATATTGATAAAGCTTCTCCATATTTAGAGAACTCTGTGCTAATAAATTAAGTGTTAGAAAACTACATAGAAGTATTAACTTATACCTGGACATAAGCATTGGTTTTTGTAAAATAAGATTTGTCTTTATGGAGATGCTATTAAATTACGAAAATTCATTCTTTCTGTAGCATTTTACATAAAAAAATTATATTCCTTGATAATTTGCCTACACTTGAACAGTATACATGCAGATTATTTGAACTATTAAAAAAAGAATTGGCCTCATTATGTATCATAAAAAAGCAATTAATTACCTTTCAAAATATCCATTATTAAAAAGAGTATTCAGTGAGACGGTTCTCCCTTCGGTCGAACATCCAAAAGATGTCTATTCCGGCTTATTACAATCCATTACTTCTCAGCAACTTTCCGTTAAAGCAGCAGCCACTATTTATGATCGTTTTATAAATCTGTTTGAAAACCAATATCCAGATCCGATTATACTATTGAAAATGGATATTAGCCAATTAAAATCGGTGGGTTTGTCAAAGCAAAAAGCCAATTATGTTCAGAACGTTGCTGATTTTTTTATAAATCAAAAACTACTGGATATGGATTGGTCACAAAAATCGGATGAAGCAATTATAGAACAATTAACTATTATTAAAGGGGTCGGCAAATGGACGGTTCAAATGATTTTAATGTTTATACTAAATCGACCGGATGTATTTCCAATAGATGACCTGGGCATACAGAAAGCAATGTTAAAACTTTATGAAATAGAAGATAAATTTGGCAAAAGCAGTGCTGATCAGAAAGCGATGAAGAAAGAGTTAATCGAACTGGCAGAACCCTGGCGTCCCTATCGCTCTATAGCCTGCAAGTATTTATGGAAATGGTACTAAATATAAAGTATTCAAATTACTTTACAATAGGGTATAATATCTGCCTTATTGCAACATTTTCATCTCTCACGAGTTCTTTTCAATAAGAAAGTTTAAATTTGTGGAGCTTAAATACAAGCATTTATTTAAGCCGATATTTTATAAAAATCAAATCAAAACTAAAGATATGAGCATTGTAGAAATGCGTGTCCCGACAATCGGGGAGTCCATCAATGAAGTTACCTTGTCCCAATGGCTAAAGGAGAATGGGGATATTGTAAAAATAGATGAGCCCATCTGCGAATTCGAATCAGATAAAGCTACACTGGAATTCCCCGCCGAAGCTGCTGGCAAATTGATTTACGTAGCCAATGAAGGCGATGATCTGGAAATTGGAGCTTTGGTCGCCAAGATAGACACCTCGGTTTCTGCCGGGAGCTCAAATGGTAAAGCACCCAAAGCTCCGGCGGCAAAAGAAGAAAGCCCTGCAAAAGAAGAGACTCCGGTGACTTCAACGCCACCAGCAACGGACAGCCCTCCTGCTGCACCTTCTTATGCCAGCGGACATCCCTCACCGGCAGCCGCTAAAATCCTAAAGGAAAATGATATCTCTACGGCAAGCGTACAGGGAACCGGTAAGGATGGCAGAATTACTAAAGAAGATGCCGTGCAGGCAGTTGCTAATAAAACCAGTGCACCAGCTCCGAAAGCTCCGGCCAGTACTCCCGCACCCCTGGCTGCACCAGCCGGAAACTTTAGCCGGGAGACCAGCCGCAAGAAGATGAGCAGAATGCGTAGAACAATTGCCAGCCGCCTGGTCTCTGCCAAAAACAATACGGCGATGCTGACTACTTTCAACGAAGTAGACCTTTCCGAAGTGATGAAACTGCGCAAAAAGTACCAGGAAGAATTTGTAGAAAAATACGGTATCAAGCTTGGCTTTATGTCTTTATTCACTAAAGCTTGTGCGAAAACCTTAATGGAAATGCCGGCTGTTAACGCACAGATCGATGATAATGATTTAATCTATCACGATTATGCCGATATTTCTATTGCAATATCTACACCGACAGGCCTGGTGGTTCCTCCGGTTCATAATGCCGAGTCCCTCAGGTTTCACGAGATAGAACTAAAGATTAAAGAATTGGCAGAAAAAGCCAGAACGGGAACTTTAACGCTTGAAGAGATGCGTGGAGGGACTTTTACGATTACTAATGGCGGTATTTTTGGCTCGATGATGAGTACGCCTATTATCAATGAACCACAGTCCGCAATCCTGGGAATGCATACTATTCAGCAAAGACCGGTTGCAATCAATGGTGAAGTGCTGATCAGACCTATGATGTACCTCGCACTTTCTTATGATCACCGTGTGATTGATGGAAGTACTTCTGTAACCTTCCTGGTCAAAGTGAAAAAATTACTGGAAGACCCGGTGAAACTATTGCTTGATCTTTAAAAACAATCGAAAACCTGAGATGAATGTATTGGGTTCTGAATTAATATTTCATCTCAGGTTTTCTTTATGCCTTAGCCCCTCAAATTTTAATCAGTTTTTGATTGATCGTTTGAATGGTGGTTCCACGATGATCCATCACCTTAATTTGTAAAAAATAAAATCCAGCGGGTAAATTACTGATATCCAATTCTGTACTCCGATCTATGATATCATGGCTCTGAAGCATGCGTCCACTGGCATCGATCAGAAATAGATTCAAATCATATTCTATGTCCGTCTCCGGTTGATAAATGGCTAAATTGACATAACCTTTTGTGGGATTGGGAAACATGTTATAAACCAGTAATGGCTTTTCTAAAAAAATCGAATCACAATCTTCTACCGAGTACCTTATTAACTCACTGTGCGCTTCTTCAAAATCATCCATCGCGATCCGGCAATCTTCCCATTCACTATACTCATCTTCAGCATTATAGGACCAAAAAAGAATTCCGGCATAATTGTTTTCGTAGCAGGCTTCCAACTGCTCCAGAGGGAGCATCCCATGTGGAGAAGTTTCAATATTATTAGAAGCTTCGGCTACGAGAATAGGCCGGGATAATTGCCATTTACTGGCATCATTCAGAAAGGGAGAATATGCTGTTCCCATCCAGTTGTAAAAGTGGATAGAATAAAAATCCAGATATACTTGCTCATGATCAAAGCCCAAACGCTGAAAATCTCTTTCGTGCCAATAATTACTGGGTTGACCATTATTATTTCCAAATGAAGTGGCCGCTCCAATTGTAATATTTTGATCAGAATGATTTCGAATAGCTTGAATACATCGCCCCATAAATCGCTGCATTTCTTCTATTTCTACAGTCTGTTTTGTCCCACCTCCCCAATTGATCTTCATCGCCCATTCCGGTTCATTCATTATTTCCCAGGCCAGTAAATTACAGTGTACATTTAATTTTTGTACCATCGGGATCAAAGCGTGATTAATATAGCTCTCTGTTTTCCCGCTATCTGTGATCAAATCGGCATGCATTCCCGCATAAGGTCCTGCAATCGATCTATTATCCTCAAACATATCATGCGACCAGAGTGTGATTATGACCATTAGGTTATAATCATTAGCCAATGAAACAAAATCATCCAATTGTTCCAACATTCCATCATCCAGACCAATGACGTATCCCGCTCTATCGAAATTAGGATTCGCTCTTCCATCACAGTGCACCCAAACCCGAACACTGTTGACACCATGTGTACTTAAATCAAAGAAAGCTTCTTCAAACCAGGAAAGGTCATAGCCGGTTCCCCACCAGTCATGCTCGCCAAAATCCCAGCCATAATGATTCCAGGGAAGATTTATACCACTTATATAATGCTCCGTACCATTGAGTTTAATCGTATTAAACTGAGCCAGCAAAGGGTTAAAATACAGCAACAAATAGCAAAATAAAATAATTTTTGTGCCCTTCATTTTGCATTTATTTTAGTGAACGGATTTAAAGTTATTATGCATCTTTATGATCAAGTATTTTTAAATATGCCTGGCCTTGTGTAAGGGTACTTTTTAAATATACAGGAAATGAGGGTGAAAATAAAGCGACAAATATTCATGCAGACGACATATTTACCGGGTGTTTGAGCTTTTTGATTGGGTAAAAAGCTTCCCGACAAGTATATTATCGATTTATATTAATAATTTAATACGAATAATGCTGCTCCTTGGCTTTATTTTTGCTGTATTTTAAAATCGTTAAAAAGCCTGATAATCAAGCTTTTACATAGACAAATAAAAAACAGTTTAGCGAAAACAGACACAAGAGCTCATGACCCTCAAGGAATTATTTGAATTAATTGGTGATCATCCTGCCTATATAATCGGGTTTTTTCTTTTTATCCCTCTGACTGCGTGGATTGCAGGGATTATGGGAAAAAATGAGGGGCATCTCTCGCCGTGGAAATATTTATACTCAACTTTGATTTATTCGGTTTGTGTACCGGGAATATTTGCGCTCAGCCTCAATATCTATATGTTTCTATTTGATCGGGGAAAAGCATTAAATGCAGATATTTACTTTCAGATTCTGCCAATCTTATCTATGATCATCACACTTATGATTATCCGAAAGAATGTTGATCTCGATTTGATTCCGGGATTCCGAAATATTTCTGGCTTGCTGTTCATGATCTTTGCGGCTTTTGCCATTATGTGGGGAATCGATAAAACGCGAATTTTCGTGATTGGCTTTGTAAATATTCCATTTCACTTCCTGATTTTGATTTTTGCCGGATTGTTCCTTATCATCCGCTTCGGATGGAATCGGTTTATACAAACATCTAACAAAAAATAAACAAAAGATATCCTCCTTTCCACTCTAACTGAAAATACCTAATCAGAAATACGAAAGTAATTTGATGATTTTTTCATCATTTGATTGGTCAATTGATTTTGGTTTATTAAAAAGTATTTACAAATATTGCTTTTCGGGATTGGTTTCATGTCTGTGGTCGTGGGACAAACTCCTGTTTTATACCCCAGTCCTTCTGAAACACCGCTCCTGATTGATGGTTTCCCAAACGAACCGGCCTGGCAAGATGCTCAGGAAGCAGCAAATTTCCGAATGCACTTTCCTTTTGATAGTCTGGATGCCGTTTCGAAAACTTCCGTCCGGGTACTCTATGACAAAAAATTTCTCTATATCAGCGCGATTTGCCGACACCAGCATGAAGACAAATCTTATATCGTTCAATCCTTGAAACGAGACTTTGATTTTGATGAAAATGACGCTTTTGGTATTTATATCAATACAATCAATGATCAAACTAATGGTCTTTACTTCGGGGTTAACCCTTTTGGTGTACAGAGCGATGGAATTATTGATGATGGAGGTATAAAAGGTGTAGAACTCAATTGGGATGGCTTATGGATGGCTGAAGTACAAAAAGGTAAAAAGGCCTGGTCCGTAGAAATAGCGATACCGCTCAAAACCATTCGTTTCAAAAGCAATCAATCCCAATGGCGAATCAATTTTGCCAGAAATGACCGGGTACAGAACGAGATTTCCACCTGGGCTCCGATCCCCCGGGGCTATAAATTGAGTGTGCTTTCCCGAGCGGGGATACTTCAGTGGGAAAAGCCTCCGGAGCAACCCATTTCAAATATTTCTGTCATCCCGCATTTTTCTGTTGGTAGTACCAAAGATTTTGAAAACCCGGCTAAGAGTCAGAAAGTATGGCAAATAACCGGCCTTGACGCAAAAGTGGCGGTCAATTCTTCTTTAAATCTGGACTTGGCTATTAATCCCGATTTTTCGCAGGTAGAAGTGGATCAGCAGGTAATTGATCTGCAAAGGTTCGAAATATTTTTCCCGGAAAGGCGCTTGCTCTTTTTGGAAAATAGTGATCTATTTGCCAATCTCGGAAATAGTCGAATCAGACCATTTTTCTCTCGAAGGATTGGCAATACCAACAGCACTCCCGTACCTATTTTATTCGGAGCAAGGCTCAGTGGCAATCTCGATAATAACTGGCGATTAGGAATAATGAGTATTCAAACAAAAGAAGATCAAGAGCTGGATAGTCCCTCCAATAATTATTCGGTCGCGACGATTCAAAGAAAACTATTTAACAATTCAAGCCTAACCGGCTTTTTAATGAATCGGCAATCTGTTCAGGATTATTATCTTTTTCAGCATGATTATAACCGAGTCGCAGGTATTGAATACGATTTGCGATCAAAAGATGCCAAATGGAACGGAAAAGCTTTCTTTCATCGTGCATTTACCCCACAAAACTTTAAAAATGCCAATGCTTACAGTGCCAAATTAAGATATCGCAGCTCTACTACTACCTTGTTTTTAGGTGTCGATCACACGGATAAAAATTATATAACGGATATTGGTTTCGTGCCGCGCTTATATCATAGTGATGAGCTAACGGATAGCACTATCCGGGTAGGTTACACCCATTTCCGAATCAATGGTCATTATCGTTTTTTTGCCAAGAAAAACAGTCTTATTGACTTTTGGGGCCCGACCTTCCATTCCGATTTTTACATTAATGCTCAAGCAAAATATCAGGAACATCGAAATGAAATCACCTTTCTTTTAAGGTTAAAAAATACCAGTTCTTTCGAATTATTATACAGTGCAGGTTCTCCAATGCTTTTGTTTCCATTTACATTGAAGGGTTTAAATTTTCCTTTTCCTGCGGGAAATTATTTAGAAAAGACCTTTGAATTGCATTATGATACCGGTAAACGAAACCGGTTCTTCGGGGAAGTGAATCTGAGCTATGGAAATAAATTTTTGGGAAATCGTTTTCAAGTTCAAACCAATTGGAACTACCGCTATAAGCATTATGCTGTACTCGGTATAAATCTCGAATACGATCAACTAGTTCATTTTCCCGAAGCTTATGGAGAAGCTTCTTTTACCTGGATAGGTTCAAAGTTTGAAATTTCATTCAACCGAAACCTGTTTTTCACCACTTTTATCCAGTATAATACACAAAAGAATAATTTCAATATCAATTCAAAGCTGAACTGGCGTTTCAAGCCCATGTCTGATCTTTTCATCGTATATACCGAAAACTACACTACACAAAATTTATCCGTCAGAAACAGGGCACTCGTTTTAAAACTGGATTACTGGATAGGAGGACAATAATTATTGGTTAACTTTTATAACTTGGGTAAGCGCATACATCAATTCGTTTCTATCCGTATCGTTAAGACTTAATACTCCGCGAATCGTAATGGCTTCGGCAGTATAAGGAATCGCTTCAGCAGCAGTCACTTTCATTACCGTCTCCGGGCCGGCACCTCCACAAAAAAAACACATATTATAAGGGAAAGCAGAAAACACAAATTCAGTTTGCCCTCCATAATCTTCCACCGGAATGATATACCCCTTGACGGTAACTTCCGTACCTTCCAGAGCTTTGACATCTGCACTGAAAACAGGAACATCCACTTTGAAGCCCATCATTTCATCGTACTCTTTTTTAAAAGTAATTTTTCCCAGCGTTTTCCAAATATTCTCCACCTGAGTTGTTTCACTCTGTGCCAACAAGCTGTCAGCAAAAATGGAAAGTACCAGGAACATCAATATTTTTCTCATTTTATATTATTCTTTTATGCTTGATTATCTATCTACCAATACCGCGTTTTCAAGACTAAACATGATATCATTCGGATCTTTGGAAACAAACCTGAAAGTACCTTTAAGCGTTATGGCATTTTCAGAATATTCGATTTTTTCACTACTTTTCGTAAAAGCCTCCATGATCGTTTCCGGGCCGGCACCTCCACAAAAGTAACAACTGGAATAAGGGTATGCAGAAAACATAAAGTGGCTCTGAGCCTTTTTCCCATTAAGCGGGATCACATAGCCTTTTACCGTGATTTCCTTTCCATCCAGGGCTTCGATCAGGGGAATGATTTGGCTTCCCTTACTACTGCCGTTTCCCTTGTGACGCTCAAATTTCATTAATGCAAGCGTTGTCCAGACATTTTTTTCATTCTGGGCAAACAGGCCTCCAATAGTGAAAAGCAAGGCAAAGAGAATTCCAATTATTCGTTTATTATATGACATCCAGTCTATTCTAGGTATTATCTATTTTTCGGATACAGTACTTTCTTCCGTATCTCAAAGTTAAGAAGAATCACTATCCTATGCTTTTAAGAGTCTGTTAAAGTGTCCGAAATGTCGGTATTGGAAGCTTGTATAGCGGGAATCAGGGCCGCTAACAGGCCGATTACCAATGCCCCAAATAATAGATATAATTCTTCCAGTAAAAAAGTAGTCCCCGAAAAGCTATAACGATAGCTGGCTTCCATATAATTGGACAAGACGGACATCCCAATATGGCTCAAAAATATCCCTATTAAAAATCCAATAACTGCCAAAATCAAGCCTTCCAGAATAATCAAAAGAAATAATTCAGACTTGAACGCCCCCATAACACGCATTAGCGCCAGTTCGTATTTGCGATCCCTTAGCGAATCAAACAAGGCAATAAAAATGCTCAAGCCGGAAACAAAAACGATCACAATCGCGACCATGCGCAATAACTTTTCCCCGGCTCCCATCATATTATAAAGCCGGTTAATTTCATAAGCCGGCATAGCTGCCATCATATCCGTATTCTCATTTATATTTCGCCCCATATTCAATGTCTGCATATTCCTTTTGCTAAACTGAATCAGGATGCTCGTTATTTCCTCCTCGGGATGATCCAGAATCGTTCCCGTTTGGGGAGTATGTACAGTATCCTGTTGTTCGGCCGCCCTGTCCATATCATGGCTGGAATGAACTTTCCAGATACTTGCTGTATTCGTCAATATCAATTGATCAATTACACTCCCGGTAGCTTGTAAAATCCCAACCACTTTAAAAGGTTCAGAGTCCGAATGTTCGTTCATACCATCGGAGACAAAACCGTGAGAGCTATGAAATTCATCTCCAATTTTCAAACCTAAGACATCAGCTAAAGTAGCTCCAATCGTCACCTCGAAATCAGCTTCCCAAAGCTTACCACTGCCAATTTCAGCTTCATATAAAGCTAAAATCTTGTGATTAGTCCCGATAATCCGGTAAGTCTTATAACTATCTCCAACGGATAGAGGAACGGCTGTTTTGATCAAGGGATGCCCTTCGCGCAGAAAAGCTCTGGCTTCTCCAATCGTGATATTGCCCGTGGGTGCATCGACATGGTACATGCTATTGAGAATCAGCTGCAAAGGACTGCCTTTGGCTCCGATTACCAAATCAATTCCAGCCAGATTTTTTTGAAATTTTTCTTCCAGTTGACGATTTAATAGAAATAGCAGAGAGATCAATCCGACACCAAGTGCAAAAAGCACAATACTAAGCAACATCGCCAATGGTTTGCTTATAAGGTTTCTCCAGCTAAGTTTCAATATATTCATGGTCAGGAATTCAGGGTAATCGTATTGCTAAACTTATCTTTAAGTCTTCCATCGTGGGTAACAATCAGTAATGTCGCTTCCTCCTGCTGTGCTTGTTGTTCAAGCAGAGCAATCACTTCATCGCAGTTTTTGTCATCCAGTGCGGAAGTGGGTTCATCGGCTAAAATTACAGCTGGCTTGTTAACCAGCGCTCGGGCAATAGCAACCCTTTGTTGTTCGCCAATACTCAAGGCATCGGGTTTAGACTTTAATTTATGCTCAACATTTAATCTGCTCAACAAATCTTTAATGCGTTCCCGGGAAATAGCTTGCCCCGCAAGTTTTTGTGCTAACATCAGATTTTCTTCTACACTGAGTGCTTTTATAAAGTGGGCTTGCTGAAAAACGATGCCGATATTTTGCCCTCGGAAACGATCCATCCCGGATTTACTCAATGCTTTGAGAGATTTACCTGCAACGATCACATCTCCGTATTCAGCAGTACGCAGCCCGCCCAGTAAATGCAGCAAAGTGGTCTTCCCACTTCCGGATTGACCAAGTAGAAGCCAGCGTTCTCCTTTTTGACAAGTGATATCCGGAAAACTAAGAACCGTTTTTTCATCGTAAGAGTACTGCAAATCTTTAGTCTGAAGCATCCTGATATTTTATTTTATAATAGAGCAGCACCAAATACACCGGCACTATCTCCCAGTTTAGGTTTTAAAAAAGGGGTTTCCAACGTATGATTAAAAATATTTTTTTCCACTTCCCAAGCGCCTTCTGTATAGAGCAAATCGATATTCCCCACTCCTCCGCCAATAACAACTGCATCGGGATCAACTACATTGATAATGTTGGCAAAGCTTTTTCCAAAAAAATGCAACAGGCGGTGTACTGTTTTTGTTGCTACCTCATCCTCCCCTTCGTGATGCCGTTTTATAATTTCTTTTAGCTTACGCGGAATGCCCATAATATTTTCATAGTATTTCTCAAGGTTTGGCCCCGAAAGAATTTTTTCAACACATCCCGTTTTTCCACAGTAACAATCCCCTCCTGATTCATCAAGGAAATTATGCCCCCATTCACCACCAATCCCATGTCGGCCACTAATGATCTTCCCGTCAACCACCAGGCCTCCACCAACGCCGGTTCCCATAATAATCCCAAAAACAACTTTTGCATCGGGCACATTATCTTTTACCGCGCCCAAAGTAGCCTCAGCAATGGTGAAACAATTAGCATCATTGGCCATATTCACGGTAATTCCCAAAGCTCGTTCAATATCTCTTTTGAAAGGCATCCCGTTGAGGCAAGTGGTATTACTGTTTTTCATCACTCCACTGAAAGGCTCTATTGTTCCGGGAGTTCCAATACCAACCCGGGAAGGTTTGATTCCTGTTTCACTGGTCATCACTTCCACTAATCGAACAATCTGATTAATAATGTGTTCGTATCCCTGTTGTGCTTCAGTGGGTATTCGCAATCTTTTTAACACATTTGCACTTTCTCTATCCTCTAGTATCACCCCTTCTATTTTCGTACCGCCAAGGTCAATTCCCCAAATAGGCCCCATAATTTTATTCTTTTTTAATGAATACCTTCAATAGCAATTGAACGATTTTGCTAATAAATAGGTTATCGTTTTGAAAACAAATAGAACTTGTAATGAATTACAGTCCAAATATAATAATTAGCATTATCATTCAAAGGTTGTAGTGACAATCTGTGATGCTAAATTTTATTTAATAAGAAGCTCTGACAGATTGCGTGATTTGTCAGAGCTTTTTTTGTTAAGCTTACGTATATTTGCGGCGTTTTAATACTTTAGGAGCAGAAAAATTACCAATGAAATAAATAACTGAAGCATCTGGAAATCAATGTTTTCGCTTTGACGCAGCTTAAATAAGTTTAAACCACTTCAGCAAATAGAAATAATTAAGTTGATCCATCATTTTTGAAAATAAATACGAAATGTATAAAGAATATAAAAACCTGAACTTACCGGAGATAGATAAAGAAGTACTGGCATTCTGGGAGGAGCATAAGATTTTTGAAAAAAGCGTAGATCAGCGCGATCCGGAAAATAGCTTTGTTTTTTATGAAGGGCCGCCTTCTGCTAATGGTAAACCGGGGATACATCATGTAATCGCCAGAACGGTAAAAGATTTATTTTGCCGATTCCATACCATGAAAGGGCAAAGAGTAGAGCGAAAAGGGGGATGGGATACACATGGGCTTCCGATAGAATTGAGTGTCGAAAAAGAGCTTGGCATCACCAAAGAGGATATCGGGAAAAAGATATCTGTTGATGATTATAATAAAGCCTGTCGCGAAACCGTGATGCGTTATAAGGATATATGGGATGATATCACCCGTAAAATGGGTTATTGGGTAGACCTTGATAATCCATATATCACCTTTGAAAATAACTATATAGAGTCCGTTTGGTATCTTTTGCAAAGGCTTTACAAAAAGGATCTGCTGTATAAGGGCTATACCATACAACCTTATTCGCCGGCGGCAGGAACGGGCCTTAGCTCCCATGAATTAAATATGCCCGGAGCATATAAAGATGTAACCGATACTAGCGTTGTTGCTCAATTTAAAACAATTCCATCCACTCTGCCAGACTTTTTAAGTGGCCTGGGAGATGTCTATTTCCTGGCCTGGACGACTACCCCCTGGACCTTACCCTCTAATACTGCGCTGACGGTAGGCCCCAAAATAGATTATGTCCTCGTAAAATCATTTAACCAGTACACTTTTCAGCCAATTCTGGTAATACTGGCCAAAGCTTTGGTTGCAAAGCAATTCAGTGGAAAATTTACGCCAGCTGAAAATGAAGAGGCTTTGCAAGATTATACAGAAGGGGATAAGAAGATACCTTTCTGGATCGTCAAAGAATTTAAAGGAGAAGAATTAGTCGGAATACGATATGAGCAGTTATTGCCTTATGCCTTGCCTGCTGAAAATCCTGAAAATGCGTTCCGAGTTATCTCCGGAAGTTTCGTAACCACTGAAGACGGTACGGGAATCGTACATACGGCTCCGACTTTCGGTGCAGATGATGCCCTGGTTGCAAAGCAGGCAAAGCCGCCCGTGCCACCTCTTTTGGTAAAAGACGAGAAAGACAACCTTGTTCCACTGGTAGATTTACAGGGTAAATTTCGGGAAGAACTGGCCGAAATAGGTGGTGTTTATGTCAAAAACGAATATTATAATCCGGGAGAAGCCCCGGAAAAATCAGTCGATATACAACTTTCTATAAAACTGAAAACAGAGAATAAAGCTTTTAAAGTAGAGAAGTACAAGCACAATTATCCACACTGTTGGCGGACAGATAAGCCGGTTCTTTATTATCCTCTGGACAGTTGGTTTATACGCGCTTCTTCAATGAAAGAGCGAATGTTCGAATTGAATAAGACCATTAACTGGAAGCCGGCTTCTACTGGAGAAGGGCGTTTTGGAAAATGGCTGGAGAACCTTCAGGACTGGAATTTATCCCGTTCCCGGTACTGGGGTATACCTTTACCCATCTGGAGAACAGCCGATGGTGATCATGAAATATGTATAGGTTCCATAGAGGAATTGCAAAAAGAGATCGATAAAGCCAATACCTCTCTTGGTTTGAATCAGGAAGTTCCTGCAGATTTACACCGACCGTATATAGACGAGATCATACTGGCAACGGAGAATGGCGAGCCCATGAAAAGAGAGCTTGATTTGATAGATGTCTGGTTTGATTCCGGTTCAATGCCTTATGCTCAATGGCATTATCCTTTCGAGAATGAAGAGAAGTTTAAAAATAACTTCCCTGCTGATTTTATTGCCGAAGGAGTAGATCAGACTCGTGGTTGGTTCTATACCCTGCATGCTATAGCTGTAATGGCTTTTGATAGTGTGGCTTATAAAAATGTCGTCTCCAACGGACTGGTTCAGGATAAAAACGGACAGAAAATGTCCAAGAGTAAGGGCAATGCCGTTGAACCCTTTGAGACCTTGGCCCAATACGGCGCAGATGCGACCAGATGGTATATGATCTCTAATGCTCAGGCCTGGGATAACCTCAAATTTGACACTGATGGCATCGTCGAGGTTCAGCGCAAGTTTTTCGGAACATTGTATAATACTTATGCCTTCTTTGCACTTTATGCAAATATCGACCAATTCGATTATACCCAGGCTGATGTTGCTCTGGAAGATCGGCCGGAGATAGATCGCTGGATCATATCCTTGCTCAATACTTTAGTGAAGGATGTGGAAAAAGACTATGCGGATTACGAAGCGACTAATGCTACCCGTCGCATTCAAAATTTTGTAAATGACGAATTGAGTAACTGGTACGTTCGACTTTGTCGCCGCCGGTTCTGGAAAGGTGAGATGACCACTGATAAAGTAGCTGCTTATCAGACATTGTATACCTGTATGTCAACCATTACCAAGTTAATGGCTCCTGTTGCTCCTTTCTTTGCAGACTGGATGTATAAAAACCTCAATGCAGTTACCCAAAAAGAGCAGCATCTTTCTGTGCATTTAGCAGATTTTCCAATGGCTGACGAGCGCCTTATCGATAAAACTTTAGAGCAAAGGATGGATTATGCTCAACGCATCTCTTCTCTGGTTCTTTCTTTAAGACGCAGAGAAAAACTAAGAGTAAGACAACCTCTGCAAAAGATTTTACTCCCCATACTGGATGACCAGTTCCGGGTACAGGTAGAAGGTGTAAAAAGTCTGATTCTTTCAGAAGTTAACATAAAAGAAATCGAATATATTACTGATGCTTCAGGGGTCATTAAAAAGCGTATCAAACCAAATTTCAAAACACTTGGTAAACGGCTGGGGAAAAATATGAAAGCTGCCTCACAAATTATCAATGCCTTTAGGCAGGAAGATATCGCTAAACTTGAAAAATCGGGAAGCTATCAGTTGAATATAGAAGACACTGCTTTTGATTTGACGCTGGAAGACTTTGAAATCACGACGGAAGATATCCCGGGTTGGCTGGTAGCCAGTGACGGACCTTTGACCGTTGCCCTGGATGTAACACTGACGGATTCGCTCCGGGCGGAAGGGATGGCCAGGGAACTGGTTAATCGCATCCAGAATCTCCGCAAGAGTAAAGATTTTAATGTCACCGATAAAATTGCCATTAGGCTAGAAAATCACGAGGCGATTAATGAAGCCGTAAACTTATTTGGCGATTATATCTGCAATGAGGTCCTGGCAACGAAACTTGATTTATCCGAGCTGAGTGAAGGGGATGAAATTGATCTGACCGAGGAAGTCAAGTTAAAAGTACAGGTAGAGCTGAACTAAAAAATAATAGGAGCACTCCGGATTTTGGTTAAAATACACCACGAAATTGAATATTATATTGATAATTATTGCCTTTTAGAGCAGGTATTAGGCAGCAGGTCTTTGGTATTGGATGATCCAGGAAAATCTAAAACCCAATACCTACTGCCTAATACCCATTTCATGGAAATAAAAGCTATTAATATTCTATAAATCCCTTTAGCGATGTTATAATGTGGGATAAGGCCTGTTTAAAAATGCAAGCAAGCAAGCTTAGTTCGCAATGATTATCTTCCGGACTAAGTTTTTATCATCATTAAAATGAAATCGCAACAAATGAATTCCTCGGGATGCGGCACTTATATCCAGTTCCAAATCCGTATGCCCCAAACCCGCTTCCAGAGAGTAAGTTTTTATCACTTGTCCCAATATGTTTTCCAAAGTAATCATCGTTGGAACATTATCATTTAACTCCACATAGATTTTATCTCCAGCCGGATTGGGATAAACTTTAGGCGCATTTCTTTCTACTTCGTTTAAACTCGTCACTCCGCCAATATTAACTTCATCTACATATTCACATCCTCCTTCAGTAGTAATGGTTACGGAGTAAATGCCCGGAGATGTAACATTGATGGATGCTGTTGTTTCTTCTGTGGACCAGGAATAAGAAGCTGCTCCTTCTCCGGCATCCAAAATGATGGTCTCTCCTTCTTCTATATCCCGATCCGGCCCAAGAAAAAGATTAAAATCCAGCCCCCCTTCCATATAATTAAGACGCAAATCACTAATTTCACTTCTTACTAAATTTGTATTGGGGCAATTATAGTCCACTTCATGCGCCATAATACCGATTGTAATTAATTCTTCTTCATTAGAAGCCAGTGTTTCCGGCCCGGTAATGATATACATAATTCGATCAATTGGAGCAAGGTTTTCTGTGCACATACTCCATTCACTATTATTCGCCGGGTTTCCGGGAAATACGCTGGGAACTGGATCTGTACCGCCATAACCGTTTCCTCCCCTTGTCAGGGGGCTGCCATCTGCCCAGTTAGCCTGTAGGAAATTGTGTAGTTCTTCAGGGGTGCCCGGAGGTCTGGTCTCCATCTCCGGATTGGATATGCCCTGGTTCGTGCTATACATGCTATAATCCATAGTGGTATTTAGAAAAGAAACACTTTGCAAAGGGATTTCACCTTGTGCAAAACTTTCGACACCCTGGCATCCACCTTCCCCATCGAGGAAATTGTCATTATATCCGACAAGCGCTGAAGCCTGGGGTATAGTCCCAATATAATCGTCTAAAAAACAGCCAATATCATAGTCAATAAACATCCCGAGGTACATATCCGAGTAATCATTAGTTGAGAAATTTGTAATTTCCAAATCCAGAAAAGCAGAATTGTAAAGTATAGGAGAAGCCCCGCATTCGTAAGCATATAGTGTTCCTTTCACCTGTACTTCAAGTGGTGTTCCTCCCAGGTTCGTCCCACTGCTTTTATTACTCATTACCCACCATATTTGATCATCCCCCTTGATATCTGGATAGTCTCCATCCAGAATATTATAAATCCCGTCATTATTAACATCTACAAAGGGTGCCAGACCTTCCGGTACATCAATGGTTTGATCCGTATACATATTAAAGTTAGGATTTCCTGTACCTGGATAAGTCCATAAATCAAGTGGAGTTGCCCGGTCGAGCGCACCATCTTCAATATCCGCCCGGAAATTATTAATTTGCTCTTTAGTCACTCGCCAGACCCGATCCCAGCCTTGCAACTCCTCCGTATCAGCACTAAAAGGACCAGGAGAAAAATCGGTCTGGATATATTGGCTAAAAGCAGTGTGTAATTCTTCGTTTTGATCAACACCAGAGATCAATAAGCCTCCGGCAAAAATCGTAGTGGTAGAAGAGTCTTTGGGGTAAGTTGTATTGGTATCCTCTCCATCCCAAAATATTTGTCCTCCTGCGCTAGCTGTAGTGGCAATATTATTCGCTTCGATTCTTTTTGGAAGCATTCCACTTACTACAGGACCTGTAGAACCATCCTCTGCAATTCTGCTTATGGTTGTCGATGGATTTGAGCGGGATTGAAGTAAGTAACCTCCAAATTGGCTTCTAATAATATTTATTCCTCTTCCTATTGCATCATAAAAATTTTCCCAAATCTCTTCACCTTCAGTATCTGTTTTTATGACAAAGGTCCCTTGAGAACTATCAAATCCGGTAAATACAAAGCCATCTTCATTTGAAAAGTCCAGATTCGTAGAGAAACCACCTCCATATTTTTTCTGCCAGAGCAGATTTCCATTAGCGTCTGTTTTAACCAGCCCTTTTTCTTCATCAATTTCAGCAGCTAAAAGGAATCCATCATTTAAAACCAAAACGCCACGCAAGGGAAATCCTAAATCTTCTTCCCAAATCTCTTCTCCGTCTACATCTACATGAACTAATTTCCCATTGGTATTGCAAAGAATATAACCATCATTATATGGTTTGGCATCCGCAATCAGACCATAATCAACGGGTTTTGACCAGACTATGCTAATACCGCCATCTGTATCAATTCCTATTTTATAGAAATGCTGATTCGCAAATATGATCACCTCATTATTTGTCACCTGAACAGCTGCAGGACCTTTAGATTGTTCCTCTTCAAAAGCTTCTGCAATCTCGAAACCACTATTCAAATCTGCCGATTTCGTAAACGTTCGGAGAAATAGACTTCCATCGGCTAAGCCATTTGTTCGTTCTGCTGCAAAGAAAAAAGGAGTATCTCCATTCTCAATTTCAGTGATATAGAAATAATTAGAAAAAAGTGTACTTCCTTCCATCGGAACAGTCGTAGATTCTTCCGCTTCCAAAAAGTAGGTTTCTTCCAATAAGACATTTCTACTAAAACTGACAAAGGTTTGATCCCTTTCAAATAATACAGCATTCATCCGATTGCCCGCGGATATTGTGGTATAACTTTTTTGCCAGTACTCTAACTGAGCCGAAGTAATAGTACTATAGAAAAAAAGGGATAGTAGGAGTAGGTGTTTTGCTTTCATACTAAATATTTTATGTTCTAATTAAAATGCAATAACCCGATAGCTTTTGGATATAAAACCGTAAAGGACCGATGCGGCGCTTTGTAAACGTTACATCCAGAAAGCTCCCGAAATATTAAAGTATAAATTTAAGTATTTTTAAATTGTTGGAATAGAAAAATGAAAATCTTAAAATACCTGGCAGACAAATCAGCTTAGCACATAAGCCTTATAGTACAAATAGCACTTTGCACTTCCTACCTATACTGCCAGCTTCAAACCCAGTAAAATACATCCCAGGCAAATCAAAAGATTTCCTAAAATATTTGCAAAAGCACTGGTATAATCTCCGGATTCAAAAAGGGTAAAAGTTTCATACGAAAAAGTAGAAAAGGTTGAAAAACCGCCGCAAAAACCGGCGATCAATAAAAGCCGAAAGTTTTGGGATATTCCATTTTTAAGCTCATAGCTTACCAAAAAACCCAATAAGATACAACTCAGGGCATTCGCAACAAGCGTTGCATAAGGAAATACGGTATTAAATTGATTCATCCACCGGGCAATGCCATAGCGACATATACTTCCGAGGCCTCCTCCTACAAATACCATCAGAAAATTCATGAAGTTTGTTGCTTAAGGTTTTTTCTACGCAACGAAAAGTATAGTAAAGCCGTCAGGGCAATAGCAACGGAAACAGTCAAGGCCAGCAAATTAAGAGAACCCAGGTCCTGTAGCGCAACCACCATAATAATGAAGAAAATATTTACCACAACCAATACGCCTGTAGCCTGCATATGGGTCAAGCCAAAATCGATCAAAAGATGATGTATATGTGTCCGGTCAGGACTAAAAGGAGATTTTCCTCGCAAAGCCCTCATCAAAAATACACGTAGGGTATCAAATAAGGGAAGAATCATAATCCCTATCGCAACAGCCGGTACTGCTTTGAATGCCCAACGGTGATCGACCGCCAACATATTATGCGACTCGATAAATTTGATGGTTAAAATAGAGCAAACCAAACCTATTAAAAGAGAGCCGGTATCCCCCATAAATATCTTCGCAGGTGTAAAGTTATATTTCAAAAAGGCCACAACTGCTCCTGCCAAAGAGAAAGCGACAAGTGCCAAAGCAATTTGATCTGTTAAAAAGAACCATATCCCCAGGGTCACGGAGATCAAAGTAGCAATACTCCCGGAAAGACCATTAATCCCATCAATTAGGTTGAAAGCATTGATAATCACGATGATAACGAAAATAGAAAGTACAATACTAACTGCTTCCGGCAATTCATTGATCCCTAAAATACCGTAGAGGCTGGTCAGCTTGACATTAGATTTAAAAACCAGAATAGATGCAGCCAAAATTTCACCAATCAGCTTTTTGTTAGGAGAAATTGGCAAGATATCGTCTTTTGCACCGATAAGAAAAATAATAATAAAAGAGCAAAGGATATACTGCAAATCGCCAAAAAGTTCAAAGGGCGTCCAGAGAATTATAGAGAATACAACCCCCGCAAAAATGGCTATCCCGCCTAAAGAAGGTGTACTTTCGGAATGTGAACGTCTTTCCCCGGGTTCATCGCATAAGTTTTTCTTTTTTGCGATGTGTATGATCGATGGAATCGCAAAATAAGTAAGCATAAATGCTGTAAGAAAACTTAGAATAATATCATACATCCGTGATCGTTTTAACCAGCGTTTACATATTAAACATAAAATTAATAAATCCCGCTGAAAATACTAAGAAAATACCTCTCTATCATTGAAGTTGTCTAAAACAGTATCTAAACCTAATTGTAAGTATTTGAAACTCATAACGAAGCTTTTTATTGAGTAGCGTACTTGTTGAAATCCCCGATTTATCGGAGAAAATGTACGATTAGAAAAAGCTGAAGCAGTGGATTTCAATGGCTTGCAAATAAATTTTCAATTACCCATTTTTAAACAACTTTCTTAAATTGCTTCCAGGGAGCAAGAGGATTGCAATATGTACACCAATCCGGTGTTAAAATTGACGAGCCAAAGTTATAACAGTTATGTCCCATATGGCAAATTTTGTTCCACATCTTTACAAAAAGATAACTTTAATTATAACTTAATTTAAAATTTGGAGTCGTCAACCTGATCCAACCAGCTTTTAACTTCCCTGACGATTCTTTCCACACAATTCTTTTCAAAAGGGGATTCCAAATTAGCAATCTTCACTAATTCCAAAAAGGATTTACTCCCCCCAAGCTTACAGAGATTCAAATAATCCTGCCAGGCCGTTTGATGATCCTGCTGATCTTTAATCCAGAATTGAAAGGCGCAAATCTGGGCCAGGGTGTAATCTATATAATAAAATGGCGTTGTAAATACATGACTTTGCCGATGCCAGAATCCTCCCTGCTCTAAAAAAGCATTGCCATCGTAATCCCGGTGCGGAAGATATTTTTTCTCGACTTCCCGCCAGGCCTGATTTCTTTCTTTCGGGCTGGCTTCCGGGTTTTTATATACGAAATGCTGAAATTCATCAATAGCTACTCCATAAGGCAAAAACAGGATCGCTCCGGATAAATGAGCGAATTTATATTTTTCCGTATCCTCTTCAAAAAACAGCTGCATCCAGGGCCAGGTAAAAAACTCCATTCCCATCGAATGGATTTCACAGGCTTCATATGTGGGCCAACTATATTCTTTAATTTCCAGATGACGACTGGAATACACTTGAAAAGCATGTCCTGCTTCATGCGTCAAAACATCAATATCACCGCTGGTTCCATTAAAATTCGAAAAAATATAGGGCGCTTTGTACTCATCTATGTAGGTACAGTATCCTCCCGTAGCTTTCCCATCTTTATTAACCAGATCCATTAGATTCTTCACCTGCATAAAATCGAAAAAATCAGCCGTTTCACGGGAAAGCTCATTATACATCCGGGAGGCTTTTTCGACAATCCATTCCGGTGATCCCTTGGGCCTGGGATTCCCGCTGGCAAATCGAAAATCTTCATCATAGTATTTGACTTTTTTGACTCCTATTCGCCGACGTTGACGTTCGTATAACTCCGTTGCTATGGGAACTACAAATTCTTCAACTTGTTTTCTGAAATTAGCCACCATTTCCGAGCTGTAATCAGATCGCAGCATCCGGGCATAACCCAGATCGATAAAATTGTTATAGCCCAGTTTCTTGGCAATACGATCGCGAAGTTTGACCTGCTTATCAAAAATATCTTCTATTGTGGCAGCATTTTTTTCATAAAAGCCCCATTTGGCCGTTGTTGCTTCTTTCCGGGTTGCCCGATCTTCGGATGTTTCCAGAGGGTTTAAAGCGGGAATCGTATATTTTTTACCCCTGAATTCTATCTCCGCTGCGGCTTTTACCTTTACATACTCGCTAACCAGCTGATTTTCGGCCTTCATATCTTCAAGAATGACTGGCTGGAAGGTTTTTATACTTAATTCAGCTATCACAAAAAGCTGTTTCCCCCATTTTTCTTCCAAACTGGCCCGAAAAGGAGAAGATAACAAGAGCTTATAATATCGATTGGTCAATGCCGAAATGGAAGGATTATTCTGATCGAAAAAAGAGTTTTCCTCTTCATAAAATTCATCCCGGGTATCTATAGTATGTCGAATATGACAAATATTATACATACTATAATACTTCTGACGAAGGCGATTAACTTCGGAAATCAGCTCGTTTTGTTCTTCGGCGCTTTGAGCCACCTCGAATTTATTGAGGCAGGCATTAATTTGGTCTTCAATGGTTTTTATAACCGGACGGACATATCTGAAATCTTCAAACTTCATAGGGTTTTTATTATGCTCTCGATGAGACGGCTCAAGGTTTGTTTTTAATGGCTCGTTCATCTTGAAGGAGTATTTTAGTTTTCTAACCTGGGCTAATACTAACATCTTTCGGTCAGAAATATTCAAATCCTGAAATCAGTTTTACCAGCATGCATGTATATGACGAGACTCAAGACATTTTGTCACTTAAGTATTCCGTTTATACAAAACAGTGCAAAAGTACAATCGTTTTATACAGGATGCAATAGGTGCAAAAGCCTTTGTATACCATTACACATAATCTCCTATAGTTCAATATTTTTAATAGCAGGATGTGCAAAGTTTCCGGGTTTCGTCTTTATGACTGTTCAACGGACAACTTAAATTTCAGTTTCATTATACTTCATCCCTTAGTTTTTTTAACTTTGTGCGAATTTTTTCAAATCAACCATAAGATTTTGAATATGACTACGGATTTAAAGTCCAAAATCAATATGGATAAACTGCCTAAACATATTGCCATCATTATGGATGGTAATGGGCGTTGGGCAAAACAACACGGAAAGCCACGCGTTTTCGGACATCGAAACGGTGTAAAAGCGGTACGGGAAACCACCGAAGCCGCTGCAGAACTGGGTGTAGAGAACATAACCCTTTATGCCTTTTCGACGGAAAACTGGAATAGACCACGATTTGAGGTTAATGCGCTGATGAGTCTGCTGGTTGAAACCATTCGCAGTGAAGTGGCCACACTGAATAAAAATAACATCAGGCTTAAGGCAATCGGTGATTTAAAAAAACTGCCGGCCAAAAGCTATAAAGCATTAATGGAAGGTATTGAAAATACTAAAAACAATACCCGGATGAACCTAATTCTGGCACTCAATTACAGTGCTAAATGGGAAATTATGGAAGCCATTAAATCTCTGGCTGACAAAATTGAAAACAAGCAACTTTTTGCGGCAGATATTGATGAAAAAACTTTTGAAAGTGAGTTAAGCACCAAGGGAATCCCGGATCCGGAATTGATGATTCGAACCAGTGGCGAAAATCGAATCAGCAATTTCCTACTCTGGCAAATCGCTTATGCAGAACTTTATTTTACGCCCATCTTGTGGCCGGAATTTAGAAAAGAACATCTATACCAAGCAATCATTGATTTTCAAAATCGAGAACGCCGCTTCGGAATGACAAGTGAGCAACTGGTAAAATAAGTAACAGGATATTAACTGATCCGATATACTTCAGACAATTGAATGTGTTAAAAATAATGTTTTATACAACCTTTACCAGATTTAAGATCACTTTAAGAACTAGCAGGCAACAGTACATACTTATGAGCGTTCTTACATTGATTTAAAAAACACGTTTTGATGAGACAATTTTTTAGTGTGAAAATTAAACGACAGAAGCTGAACTTACACTCTACAATTATATTCCTTTTTGCAGTAACAATCTTTACTAATAATGGACTACAGGCGCAAAGCCTGGATACTCTGCCTATCATCGAATACAGTCAGCCTAAAGAATATGAAATTGGTGGAATTAAGGTAATTGGGGCCCAATTCAGTGATGATAATGCGATTATCGCAATTGCCGGATTGAAGGTTGGTGATAAAATACGCATTCCGGGAGAAAACATTTACAAATCCATCAAGGCTCTTTGGAAACTTCGTCTCTTCACCGATGTGCAGATCATCAAAGAAAAAGTGATTGGTGATGTGATCTTCCTGGAAATACATGTGCAGGAGCGTCCGCGTCTGGCAAGACATTCCTTCCGAAATGTTAAGAAATCCCGACATGATGATCTTAATGATGAGGTGAATAAGTATTTATTGAAAGGGGGAATCGTCACTGAAAATGTCAAAACCAATGCAGCGAACGCTATCAAAAATTATTTTCATGGGAAGGGATATCTGGATGTAGAAGTAAATGTAGAGGAAATACCGGATGAGAAACTCATCAATGCAGTGCGTCTGGTTTTCGAGGTGGATAAAAATGAAAAAATCAAAATACAGGATATTACTTTCTCCGGTATTACCGTCAAAGCGAAAAAGCTTCGCAAAAAGATGGATAATACCCATCGAAAAAGAAAACTATTTTCTTCTTCAAGACTTGTCAGAGAAGATTATGAAGCGGACAAGAAAAGCATCATCGCTTATTATAATACTCTTGGTTTCCGGGATGCAAGAATTCTCAGCGATAGTATTTGGAGAGAAAAGGATGGAGATTTGCGTATTCATATGAACATTGATGAAGGGAACCGTTATTATTTCAGAAATATTGTCTGGAAAGGTAATTCGATTTATGATGATGTTACCCTGGCAAAGGTTCTGGGGATCGAGCAAGGGGAAGTTTATAATACAGAACTGCTGGAAACCCGACTGCGCTTTAGCCAGGATGGCCGGGATGTCAGTACCCTATACATGGATAATGGTTATCTGTTTTTCCAGATTGATCCGATTGAAACTTCCATTGTCAATGATTCCATCGATTTGGAAATGCGTATTTTCGAAGGGCCTCAGGCTACTATTGATAAAGTAACCATCTCCGGAAATGATCGAACCCACGAACATGTAATTCGCCGGGAAATACGTACCCGCCCCGGACAAAAATTCAGCCGTTCGGACATTATCCGTTCTCAGCGGGAAATCATCAATCTGGGATACTTCAACCCGGAGACGATGGAAATGAACACGCCGGTAAATCCACAAAGAGGTACCGTAGATATCGAATATGTATTGGAAGAAAAGCCATCGGATCAGTTAGAGCTTTCTGCGGGATGGGCCGGAGGTGGTCGTGGGGTAATCGGTACCCTGGGTGTTTCTTTCAACAATTTCTCTGTCAGAAATATTTTCAAAAAAGAATCCTGGAGTCCGCTTCCTCAGGGAGACGGACAACGCTTGTCACTCAGAGCCCAGACCAACGGTCGTTTCTTCCAGTCTTATAATGTTTCTTTTACAGAACCCTGGTTAGGGGGTAAGAAACCAACTTCTTTTACCGTTGCCGGTTTTTATAATCGCTTCGCTTTCGGTGATCGAGCCTTTTCCAATTTCCAAAAATTCGTGATCGCCGGTGGTACGGTGACCCTCGGTACACGTTTGAAGTGGCCGGATGATAACTTTATTTCCCAAACTTCTCTTACCGTGCAAAACCTTTCTTTGGAAAACTGGGGGCGTGGACTTTTCGTTACCGATGATGGGCTTATTGTTACCGATGGAAACTTTTTCAATATTAATGTAACACAAACGATTACACGTAGTACCGTAAGTGATCCTTTATTTCCAAAAGATGGTTCGAGATTCTCTCTTGCCGTGACGCTTACGCCGCCTTATTCTCTTTTTAACAATAAAGACTTTAGCAAATCACCGGTCGAAGAAAGATTCCGTTTTCTGGAATACCACAAATGGCGGTTCAATGCTGAATGGTATACTAATATCTTTGACAAATTCGTCTTGAAAGCAGAAGCTAAAATCGGGATGATTGATGCCTATAATGATGATATCGGAATTTCTCCTTTCGAAAGATTCCAATTGGGAGGTGACGGTCTGGCAAATCAGCAATTCGGAGCTTTCACCGGTGTAGATTTGATTTCGCTTAGAGGATACGAAGAAAATGAACTTCCGGCAAACATTCAGAACGGTAGTGTAGTTGCTACGCCGATTTTCAATAAATATACCGTTGAACTGCGTTATCCGATCTCGACCAATCCGAGTTCGACTATTTTTGCTACGACCTTCCTTCAGGGTGGAAATGCATTTAGATCATTTCGGGATTTCAATCCGTTTGACGTCAGACGTTCCGTGGGTGTTGGTCTAAGGGTATTCCTTCCAATGTTTGGTACGCTTGGTTTTGATTATGCGCTCGGTTTTGATAAACCAAACCAGAATAATGTCGACGGATCGATCTTCTCCAGATATGGTAACTTCAATATTATTCTTGGATTCGAGCCAGAGTAGGCATGGCAAATCAAAACGCTGAACGTCAGTTTTTTTTTCATCTTGGCTTGCCCAAGACTGCTTCGACATTCTTGCAGGTCATTGCTTTTCCAAAACTGGAAAGCATTGAGTATTATCGAAAAAGAAAGTTCAAATATTTTAAAAGTTTAGCCGAAACATCGAAGGCTCCCAAACTGCTGTTTACAACAGAGTCTGACCGGGGCTTCGAAAAGAAACTTAAAGCTATAACTGCTATTTTTCCAAAGGCAAAAATCATTTTAGTCTTTCGCCGACAGGATAAATGGATATTGTCAAAATATAAATACTACATTCGAAAGCATGGACATCTTAAGTTCGATGATTTTTTTGATCTGGAAAACGATCTTGGTTTCTGGAAAAAGGAAGAACTTTATTTTATGAAATATGTTGATTTAGTCAAACAGTACACCGCTTCCCCTCCTTTGGTATTAACCTTTGAAGAACTAAAAACCGATCATCAAGCTTTCATTAAAAGAATTACAAACTTCCTGGAAATTCCTTTCCCTTCGAAACCAGTTACTAATCGAATTGTCAAAAAAGCTTTTTCCAATAAACAGATAATCCTGTTAAGGCGCTTTAATAATTGGTATCGCTATAAAGAGCTTAAAACCCAAATTCGTTTTATCAATAAGGTGCATTATAAGTACCGTGAGTTTTTATTACATATTGTCGCATTTTTTTTAGGCTTTGTGCCTGATTCGATGATAAAAAATCAAGAATTGGTTCCGGCAGATACACTACAAAGGATTCAATCCTTTTATCATGAGGACTGGACAAATATTTGCGATCAATCTTAATTAAGCCTTTCTTTGTAAACAGATTTATAAAATAGATTAGCTATGAAAAAAGCCATCCTTTATTTCTGTTTTCAATTCATAATCCCTTTTGCAATCATAGCACAATGCACCGGAGGCGAAAATCATTATGAACCGGCCCTTTTGTACAAATACTGGCAATTAAAAGAAAGGTTTAATCAACATTTTATAAAAATGGATTTGGATGAAAACGGGAATCTTACAGGAGATGGGATAGGAGTTTGGGATGCGGATAATTACCGATATACCAAAGCAGGTTATAGTCTTCCAATCATCAATCACTTCGTTGTTAGCCGGGCTAATAATACTACTGTTGTTGATCCTGTTTCCGGTTCCTTTTTTAATTCCGATGGTACGCCCGGGGTAGATAATATTGTAAGTATCGGTGGTGATAACACTTATGCTATGGGAATGTACATCGCCATGCTTGCTTCCGAATACGCCTTATTGGATCGAAATGGCCAGGTAAACCAAAAGAATAAAACCCTGAACGAATTATTCCTGGCTTTACAAGCCATCAGAAGATTGGATATGACAGCCAATCAACTTGCCTATTCCGTTTGTGAATGTGAGGATAATGCCCCCGAACAGGGTCCTCTTCTTAGCGGTTATTCGGGTTTTTTAATAAGAGCCGATGCACCCGCTAATTTTCATACTTTAATCGATAAGCCTGAATACAGCGCTGACTGGAGAGCCGGGGGTACCCGATCTTTTTTTGCCAGTGAAGAGTATTACGAAAGTATCCCCTGCAACTTTCGGGAAGAAAAATATCGAAACCGCATTGCCGGACAAGATCAAATGATAGGTCTGCTTTTTGGCTTTGCTTTTGTGAAAAAGTTCATCCCCGAAGACCTCATTGTAACTTATGGCGGCACAGATTATCCCATCCTTCATATGGCGCAAGTACTCGCCCATAATATGGTTTTGCGTCTTTCCTTCAGCAGGATAATACGTTATCCCAGCTGTGATCAAGAGGTCTGGCCATTGGGTAGTCCGTCGATAAAAAATAAAAACGGAGGGGATACCAGAGCAACTTTTTACGGAATGAAAAAAGTACTGAACTACATTAGTCCCAATTCAATAAATACCAATTGGGAAGATTTCCTCGCCTGGAAGGCTTATAAATCATTTGCCTTAAATGGCCTGCTCTCGAATGATAATACTCGAATGGCTATCGAAATAATGACCGCAGCAGACTTCGATTTTGGTTCTGATAAGTCTGTCAACCGAGCCCTTAGATGCGGTGGAGCCAATTTAATGCAATTATTTGCCTGGTACGTATTACATGATGAGCGCATTGATTACGATTTTGATGTCGTGAATTTCCTGAGACAGAAACTCTGTGCTCTGGGATGCGAGGGCAATTGCAATGCGATTCTCGCTACAGATCAAAACGGAAATACGATACCGACCTGGAACGGAGTGGCTTTTGATTGTTCGAATACGGGCAGCGAATGGTGTTCCGGCGAAAGATGGAAGCACAGTTGCAGCGTTGTAAATGCCTGCGCTTTTAACGGAAAAAAAAGCAGTGCCTATGATTATATGCTGGCCTATAATTTATATCATTTAGCCATTAGTCCAGATAGGCCTTACTTCAACCCTTTTGTTTTTTTGAGAAACGACCAACATGTTAAAATAGCCGATAGTATTATCGGCCCAAACGAAATCTGCAGCAATGTTTCGATGACTTATTGTATCGACGATGATTCCTCTTTTGAAAATATCGAATGGCAACACAGTAATAATCTGGAATTACAAAGCCCGGATACTAGCAATTGCATCACGATTCAACCGCTAAGCGGAACGGAACAGGAAAAGGCCTGGCTACGGGTATCCTTTCAGGATGGAACCTGTAAAAAGGCCCGGCAAAAAAATATATGGCTAGGCGATCCTGACCCTGAGATAGAATCCACAGTTTCGGTAGAAACTTGTATTGCAGCCATAAATTTAAAAGTAAAACAGGCAACAGAGGGATTTACCTATAACTGGACAGTAAGCGGTCCGGATTATTTTATCTACACTGATTTGGATAGCTCTTTTTTAGGTATTGTCTCCAATAATGCCCCTTCGAACACCGTTTCCTATTCGGTCGACATTAGTAATACTTGTGGTTCAGTTAGTACCTCTGATCTTATCCAGGTGCCAGTAACGATTTGTGAGGAAGAGATGCAATTACGTATTTATCCCAATCCGGTCAATCATCAGCTAAATTTGGAATTGCTAAATGCTCCTTTCGACCTTTTTCAGAATAATAGAAACGTTCAATTTTATTTAATGAATCAGTATTCCACTGTTCATAAGATATTTGATATGAGCTCCTTTCGTCGGTCCATTGATGTATCTGATCTTCCAAATGGTTTGTATTTCCTTTCCGGAAAAGTAGGTAATCAGCTTATTAACTCTTCTCCATTTATTGTACAACATTAAAAGATACCGGTTAAGCAAACTAAGGGAATAGGTTGCTTTTTTTTATTTTCGTATTAAAAATTGATCGGAGCATTAAACAAAGAAAACGGGATACTCAAAATTACTTTACTGGTACTCACCCTTTTCACCTATTTGGGTGGCTTGTTGCTGGATGTTATAAATGTTGACTCTGCTCAATATGCATCAATCAGCATGGAAATGCTCTCTCAGGAAAATTGGTTATTCCTTTATGAAAGGGGAGAGGATTATCTGGATAAACCTCCGATGATTTTCTGGCTAAGTGCATTGTCCTTTAAGCTCTTTGGAATAAATGCCTTTACGTATAAGCTCCCTTCTTTTATATTTAGTCTATTAGGAATTTACGCTACTTTCAAACTGGGGAATTTTCTTTACGATCGAAAAGTCGCCTTCCTGAGTTGTATTATTTTGGTTTGCTCTCTGGGTTTTATCTACTTAAATCTCGATGTCAAAACAGATGTGATTTTATGTGGTGCCGTTGTATTTAGTATTTATCAACTGGTCTTTTATTTTCACAATCAAAAAATTAAATATCTGCTCGGTGCCGCTTTGTTCACAGGCATAGCTTTACTTAGCAAAGGGCCCCTGGGGCTAATGGTTCCTGTTTTTGCATTATTACCATATTTGATTCAACAAAAAAAGATCAAGCGACTCTGGCATCCGGACTGGATTCTATTCGGAGTTGTCATAACACTAATGCTAGTCCCGATGTGCATTGGCTTGTATCAGCAATTTGATTTACAACCAGAAAAGATCGTGAATGGAAAAAGCAATGTATCCGGTTTGAGATTCTATTTTTGGGAGCAAAGTTTTGGTAGAATAACCGGAGAAAACAAATGGAAAAATGATACCTCATACTTCTACTTTGTACATACGACACTGCTATTTTTAATTCCATGGAGCATCATTTTCATTTTTTCATATTTAAGAGCAGTTAAGCATTTTTTTAAACAAAAAGAGGTGCTGACTTTTGGAGGGCTGACCTTGACTATCATTGCATTATCACTTTCTCACTACAAATTACCACATTATATTTTTGTAGTTTTCCCATTATTATCCATTCTCACTGCAGGTTCTTATTTTGAATTAATAAAAAATGAAAAAATCAAAAAGTACATTCTTGGTTTTTCTTATTTATTCTGCCTTTTATTTTTCCTCGCCTCCCTCGCAGCATTATATCTCTTTCCACCAGCTCTAATTAACACCTTTCTCTGGATTATCTTAATTCTGAGTCCACTAATTTTTCTTTTTAAAATAAAAAGTAATCCCCTCCGTCCGATCTGGATCAGTGCTTTATCCCTAATGGTCTTTGGGGTATTGCTCAATTTTCATATGCTTCCAAAATTATTATCCTATCAATGTGACCAGCCAATGACTAGCTATATCCATGCAAATAACATTGACCCGGATCAGCTTTTTTTCTATAACCGAAATAGCCGCAGGCTGGAATTTAATCTGCGAAAAAGGATAAAGGTCTTGGACATTTCAAACATACAGACTAAACTTAAGGAAAAAGCTTTTTTATGGCTTTACATGAGTCCGGATGGTGTAGAACATTTATCGCAAAATAAAATTAAAGTATTACAAAAAGTAGAGTTCAGTCATATTGGTTTAAATCGTTTTCATTTAAAGTTTCTCAATCCTGATACGCGTACTCAGGCTTTGGAGAAAAGGCTTTTAGTGAAAGTAGGTCAGTTAGAATAATAAAATCCAGCGGACGCAAACCAACCTTCTTCCTTTTTTACCACTCTTTGGAATATACTAATCATAATCTGATTTGTTTTCCGGTTTTGTACTTCGAAAATTGAAAGACAAATCAGGAGCATCGATTAATCCTTTTACACTAGCGAAAAATGAAAAAAGCAATGTTATTGCTAATGGTATTTCTATGCCTGAAAGCTAAAACTCAAATTAATGCAGACTCCGCTTTTATAAGCTATGCTGATCCGATCAGATATGAAATTGGAAGAATCAGTGTCGTAGGAAATGAGTTTTCGGATGAAGCAGCAATAATCGCAATTAGCGGTTTGACGATTGGTCAACAGATTGTAATCCCGGGAGCAGAAATCAATAATGCCATGAAGAAAATCTGGAATCTGAAATTATTCAGGGATATCGAAATCAAAAAAGCGAAAGTGATTTCGGATGTCGTTTTCCTGGAAATAAAAGTACAGGAGCATCCCCGTTTAAGCGCATTTACCTTGAAAGGGCTAAAGAAAACGGATGTGGAAAAACTAAGCGAACTAATTAAGCCTCATCTTCCGGAAGGCAGGATTCTGACCACATACAACAAACAAAATGCAATTGAAGCACTTCGACTTTATTATGAAGAAAAGGGATATCCCAATGCCGTTATTCAAACAAATACCCGAGAGGATAACAGATTTGAGAATGCCATAATACTGCAGTTTGATATTGATAAGCGTAACAAAGTAAAAGTCATGCAGATCGAAATAGAAGGCAATAAAAATATCAGCGATCGAAAGCTTAAAAAGTTAATGACTTTCACTAATGAGAAAAGGAAATTATTCAAAAAGTCTTTGCTCACTGAAACAGGCTTCGCAGCGGATAAAAAGAGGATTCTTGAATTCTACAGGACTAAAGGATTTCAAGATGCTAAAATCATATCAGAGGATATCAGGCATTCCGAAGAAGGTGACTGGATCATCAAAATAAAAATCAAAGAAGGGCCGGTTTATCGTATTCGAAATATTAAATGGGATGGCAACACGGTATATTCCAATGAAACACTTTCTGCTATACTTGGCATGAGCAAAGGTGATATTTACAATACTCAATTACTTGCCGAGCGTTTGCAATTTAGTCCTGAAGGCCGAGATATTAGCGGCTTGTATATGGATAATGGTTATTTGTTTTTCAACATAAATTATGAAGAACTTGGAATCAGCAAAGATTCTGTAGACTTAAAAATTAATATTCAGGAAGGGCCGGTAGCTATTATTGGCAGGGTAAGTATTAGTGGCAATGATGTCACCACTGAAGAAATCATTCTTAGAGAAATTCGTACCCGCCCCGGAGATCGTTTTAGCCGGGCCGCTATTATCCGCTCCCAAAGAGCCTTGGTTAATCTTGGATTTTTCAAGCCCGAAACACTAGATATCAAAACGAACGTTCATCCCGAAACAGGGACAGTAGATATTGAATACATAGTAGAAGAGAAGTCCAATGATCAATTTGAACTGGCCGCCAGTTGGGATCCCGCTTCCAATCGATTGGTAGGTACACTGGGGCTAAGTTTTAATAATATTTCTTTAAAAAACTTTTTTAAAAAATCTGCCTGGAATCCAATTCCAAGAGGAGACGGTCAACATCTGTCTTTTCGTATTCAAAGTACCGGCAGAGAATTTCAATCTTATAATGTTTCATTTACCGAACCCTGGCTCGGTGGAAAGAAACCAAGCAACCTGACGGTAGCTGGCTTTTTTACCAATCGCTTTTTCGAAACTTCAGAAGGGACGGATCAACGTTTTAAAATCTTTGGCGCTTCCGCAAATATGAGTACGCGCTTACAATGGCCGGATGATAATTTCATCTCTTCTACCAGTATTAACTACAACCGGATTATCTTAAACGACTGGTTGGTAGATGGTTTTGAACTGGAAGATGGAACGCCTTTATCCGATGGTACTTTTAATAATTTTTACATTAAACAAACCATTGCCCGTAACACTATAAATCATCCGATCTTTCCAAGCAGCGGTTCGAATGTCTCTTTATCCCTGCAGTTTACACCACCTTACTCTTTATTCAGCGATAAGGGGAATGACAAAAGCCCGCAGGAAAAATTTAAGTGGCTGGAGTATTATAAATTGCGATTCGATGGACAGTGGTATACCCCTCTTGGCAAAAAACTGGTTTTAAAATCTTCTGCAAAGATGGGAATGATCAGTGCCTATAATCAACAAGTCGGACTTTCTCCTTTTGAGCGTTTTTGGTTTGGCGGAAACGGATTTGATGCTCAGCAGGGTTTTACCGGAATTGACCTGATCAGCATGCGTGGTTATAATGCTACTTCAGATTTTCCGGTCAATCAAAATGGGGGAGCAACTGCCTTTGGTAAATTTTCGCTTGAGCTACGCTACCCGATTGTACAAAGCCCGGCTTCTACAATTTACCTGACTGCTTTTGCCGAAGCCGGTAATGCCTGGGGCAATTTGAAATCTGTAAAGCCTTTTAATTTAAAACGTTCCGCAGGACTCGGTATTCGTGCGCATTTACCCATGTTTGGTTTAATTGGTTTTGATTATGGTATAGGTTTCGACAAAGAGGCGATTGGTACGGGAAGCTACCTTTCCAGATACGGGCGATTCAGTTTGATTCTAGGGTTTGAACCAGATTAAAATAGGGCATTCACTTTTTGATATTCGAAAAGTGAATTGACAAAAATATAAGGAAGGCGAGGTACTCCAGGGCAAAAGAGCTCTGAGTACCTCTGTTTTAAACCTACAAAAACATCATAGCGTTATAAATAATAAAGCCTTATGAAAAACTATTTCCTTTTCTTCTCTTTATTATTTCTCTTCTGGGCTTGTGACAATAATGATGATAATGAACTACGACCGCTTGCCACACTGGTTGATAATGAAACTGTTTTTATTTCTGTATCCTCTTCTGAAGATGTGATTAATTTTCGTATCGAAGCACTGACGGATACCTCCAATCAAATATTTGGTACCTTCCCTTCGGTAGATTTTTGTACTGTTATTTTTGATATCAATGCCAATGCCGAAATTGATAATAATCTCGATTTTGGTTATAGCTCTCAAACGAGCAGTTATGAAATTTGCGATTTCTATCTAATAGATTCCACCACTATTTCATCTTGTGGAGCTTTGACAAACGAAGCAAGTTTTGAGGCTGAGTTTGCCAGCTCCGAGCGCAATAGTCTGGAACATGTAATCTGGAATTTACAGATACCGCGAGCAGCATTCAATAATCAACAAAGTATCAACTTTAGAATAAAAACCTATGAAGCGGGATTGTATCGAAATTATCCCGAAGGCAGAATACCGGAAAACAGTGGCTCATTCAGTTTCGAGGATACTTATCGCATCGAGTTATAAACTTCGGACTGGCTTATCTCCTGCTGCTTTTGATCTGAATACCGCCCATACCCTGGTCCCCAAAAGCACTCAAAGCATAGGTAAAAGAGAGCATGATATACCTGCCGAGAGAATTGATTCTGACATCTTCGATATAATTAAAGGAGCTGTTTCGATTGATGCCAATCCCCTGATTGAGTAAATCGGCAGCTTTTAATTCTAATGTTCCCCGGTCGTTTTTCAGAAAAGATTTGGAAATACTTGCCTCCCACATGGGAACAGCACGTTGATTGCCTAGCGAAGCGCCACGATAAAGCGTATAATCAAAAGTACTTCCAATATTCCAGCCTTTTTTCAAATTAAATCGGATATCCGTATAATAATTCAAGGAATGAAAAGTCTGGTCAAAATCCTGATTGACATCGTATTTCGTTTTATTAAAAGTCCAGTTAAATCCTGCCAATGCATCAAGGACTTTCTTTTTCCGGTTTCCGATATTAAAATCCAGAGAAGTATTCCAGCGATCGGTGTTATTTTGAATGGTATTGACAAAAAGGATTCCCCGGTTATATTGTCCTCCGAAGTCTAAATTTATTTGCGCTTTCATAAATCTTAGAGGTGTCCCAAAAGAAATATTCGCATTGAGCAATAAATCATTTTTTACATTGAGTGGAGTTGTCGTTTGTCGCAACTGTGCATCAATTGTTCTGGAGTTTGTGATCTTGTCTTTTGTGTAAACTCCGCCAATATTTGCAAAAATATTGGTAAAAGAAAACTGATCATACCACATAAAACGCAAGTTCATGCTATGCCTGTACTCGGGTTCAAGGTCTGGATTCCCAACGTAGACGCTCAATGGATTTGTATTATCCACAAAGGGTTGTAATTGCCGTACATCAGGTACTTCTAAAGTAGTTGCATAATCCAGTCGAAGATTTTTCGAATTAGAGATATTGTACTGCCAATTCATAAAGGGTAACCAGGCTTTAAAAATTCGGTTAAACCGGTTTTTCTCACTCACCAATTCTCCATTCAATTCGGTAAGTTGCCAATTTAATCCAAGTGAAAGGTTTGCTTTTTTCTTATTATTCCGAATAGTCAAACCCAAACGATCATAACGATAGTCCCGGATAAAATGATTACTCAATAATTCATTGAATATTTTCTGCCCGGATACCTGATCATAAATCTCCCGGATGCTCTCATCAGTATAACTGCGACGATTATAATTAAACTGGGCATAAACTCCTCGCCGGATTGGTTCCGTATAAGTCAGTCGCAGGTTATATTCCAATTGTTCATTTTCCCGATTCTGAATTTGATCCAGTGAATCCGATAAGGTTAAATCGGGATCAGTAAGATTGAATTGATTAATTGCGGAAATCCCCTGATCATTTTGATCGAAATCGCCTCCAAAACCCACACTTGTTACCAGGGATCTCCCCGTCTTTTTTAAACGCCACATATGTCTCAGGGAAGAAGCAAAACCAAGATCGTTTCCATCAGCCAGCTCATCATTGTAACCTGAGTTTTCCAATTGTTCCTGTATATTAAAAGTATTCGTCCGAAGTAAGCGATCAAATTCGCTCTGATTCAAATTCAGATTTGCATTAAACCGGACAATCTGCGAAGAATCAATTTTGTGTTCAATACTCGTATTAATCCGATGGTTCAGGTTAGTAGCTTCTTGTTCGGAAATTTCTTCCGAAGGAAAGACAAGTCCCTCCAAAAAGTTTTGTCTGAAAGTCGATTTATCTTCTATTTTCTTCACATGACTTCCAAAGTAACTACTTCTGAATTCCGTTTTTTTGGAAAAATCATAATTAAAATTCACTCCACCGGAAAAGGTATTGGTAAATCCATAATTGGCCTGACCAAAGTCAAAAGGAATAAGCCCTTCATCTCCATCAATACGAAGCTCCAGTCCCCCGCCATCTCCCATTAGGTTTTGTAATCCACCGGAGAAGTTAATGTAATCATTAAAGGAAAAGCCCTGCCGGTTAATATTATTTGCCCGTCCCAAAAAGGATAGTTGGCTTTTTTTATTGAATCGGTTTACGGTTGCTTTCCCAAGGTACCTTTCATCACTGCCGTAACCTGCCGTTACATTGCCAAATACCCCTTTCTTTTTATCTTCTTTGAGCTTAAGATTAATCGATTTGTTTTGCTGCCCATCGTCAATGCCGGTAAACTGCGCCACTTCTGATTTTCGATCAAATACCTGTACTTTATCTACGGCATCGGCCGGTAAGTTCTGGCTGGCAATTGCAGGGTCATCTCCAAAAAAGGTTTTCCCGTCTACAGTAATCTGATCGACTTCCTGTCCCTGTGCCCGAATAGTTCCATCCTTATCGACCTCCACTCCCGGAAGTTGTTTTAATAAATCCTCAACAACATCATTGGGCTGTGTTCGAAAGGATGAAGCATTATACTCTACCGTATCCTTCTTGATTAAAATTGGAACCCTTTCAGCAGTCACTGTCGCAGCATCCAGATAGATTTGTTCATTCTGTAGTACAACAGCTCCCAAATGCTGATCCAGCCCTTTTACAGAAATATTTTTATAAAAAGATTGATATCCAACATAGGATGCCTGAAATATATAGTCTCCATCTGCAATGGCTTTTATTTTAAACAGCCCCTTGGCATCCGTTATCGCAAAGTATTCCATAACGGAATCCCTGGGATGTAATAATACTACCGTAGCACTTGGCAGGGGCGTACCAAGGCTATCGAGTAGCAAACCTTCTAACTTTGCATTCTGTGCATTCAACTCTACAGATGTGCAAAGCAAAAAAAAGAGAATCAAACCGTATATATTTTTCATCGCTCTATTTTAAAATTGGTATTTAAAGGACGCTACAGATAAAGAGAGATTAATTGGATATAGTGGTCTTGATAATCACATTCCCGCTTCCCCCATACTCTTCCTGCATTTCTTTGGTTTTTTGATCCACTATTGCATTGAATTCCTCTTCACTTACTTTTTTCCCTTTTTTCGGTTTGGTAATACTTTCTTTGTCCAGTACTTTAAGTGCTACCTTAGTAGCTGTTATAAGCTGGCTTCCTTCATTGATATCCAGTTCCAGAATCATCCCTGGTAAACCTGCATAAGCAGAGGGCCCCGCAGAGACTGGAATCTGGCTGGTATACCAGGCGACAACAGTTTGCGAAGTATCCTTGTAAATCGCCTTTTGGCAGGTATAGTCCAGAATGTTTTTTTGCTCACCGGTCATTTCCCATTTATAGCGTTTAGCTTTCCCCTCAATCAAAAACTTTTTCTCCATGAAAGAACGCCTCTCCAAGGTTCGACCATTTTCAGTATTGCAATACAGTTGATTATCCGGGCTTGAAAAAGCTATTTTCATTTGAACTCCATCTTCTTCGCTTGAAGTTTCATTTTCTTCCCCATTCTTTTTCTCTGCATCTTTGTAAAGATTTTGTGTAGCATCAAATAAAAGCACTTTCTGAAAGGATTGCTCAGAAGGAACCATATTTGCAAATTGTTCCATTCCTTCGGGGAGTTCTATTTCGACCTTAATGGTCTCTTTGTAAGTGATTTCTCCACTATTTTGGCCCATTACCAAAAAAGGATAAATAATTGCTAATGTTAAAATTACCTGTTTCATCATTTTAATTTTTTAATCAAATTTAACCGGGATGAAGATGAGAACAGGTTAATCAATCTGTATTTAATGTTAATTAAAGTTAATAGGGCTACTATCTAAGAAAGAATCCACGTAATTTTATTGTATCATGAAGTTATTAGACAGACATAGCATTCCTTCTTTTTTAATATTCGGCAGCCTCGTCTTGCTTTTATTATTCCAGGGAGTCTGGTTGAATAGCACTTATGAACAAGAGAAAGAGCAGCTCCGAGAGCAGGCCGACCGTGTATTTATGGATGCAGTACGAGAAATTGAAGATTCCATTTTGCGTATTGCTATATTGGATATTGATCAGTTACTTTGTGATGATACCACCAATTTTACGGATATGCAGGTGGCCTTTGGTATTCAAACGGATCATGTGACCCAGATAAAAAACTCTGTTCAGCCAATTCGTACAAATCTGCAAAAATACACCTCAAATATCAATAAGGATTCGATTCTCAAAATAGATATCCGTACAAGTGTTAAAAGCTATCGGGAGGATAAGGCCTTTGGATCATTAAGTTTTTTCATTGCGACTTCTGATTCCAGCGACTCTTTTTCTCATCCTTTCCTTGAAGATTGTGATTCTATCAATTTGACCAAGCAATTATTGGAAGAAGAATTGGCTTCATTAATGCCAGGGGAAAACCTGCCGGAAAATTATCGTTTGGCAGTTTTGGATCAGGAAGCAAAAGAACCCGGGCTTTACTCTAATACGCAGCAGGATATTCTCAGAGGCGGGAATTATGCTTTATTTTTTCCGAATTACAGAATGTTTTTATTGAAAAAGATATTGCCGCAAATTTTGTTTTCTGCCTTATTATTTAGCGTAATCCTGTTGAGTTTTTTTATGATCTGGCAAAGTTTACAAAAGCAGAAGAGGTTGACTGCGCTCAAAAATGATTTTATCAGCAATGTTACGCATGAACTAAAAACGCCAATTACTACCGTAGGCGTAGCGATTGAGGCCCTCAGCAGTTTCAATGCAATGGATAATCCCGCACGTACCAAAGAATACCTAAACATTTCCAAACATGAGCTTGACCGTTTGACTATTCTGGTGGATAAGGTTTTAAAAATGTCTCTTTTTGAGAAAAAAGAACCCGAGCTTAAAATTGAAGCTTTTGATTTTCATGTATTGGTAAATGAAGTGCTTGGATCCATGAAATTACAATTTGAAAAATTTGCCGCTAAAGTAAATTTGAAGATAGAAGGTTCTTCCTTTTTATTAGAAGGTGATCGCATCCACCTGACAAGTGTCGTTTATAACCTCATTGACAATGCTCTGAAATATAGTCCGAAAAGCCCGGAAATCGATTTGTTACTAAAAGAAGAACAGAACAGCATCCGTCTTTTCGTAAAAGATAAAGGAATCGGAATACCGGAAGCTTATAAAAATAAAATCTTCGAAAAATTTTTTAGAGTCCCTACCGGGGATCAGCATGATATAAAGGGGCATGGCCTGGGTTTAAGTTATGTCGCCGGAGTTATCAACAAACACCGGGGAGATATTAACGTGGATAGTCAAAAAAATCGAGGAACGCAGTTTAATATACGTTTACCAAAAGTTTATGAGTAGTAAGACAAAAATATTATATGTAGAAGACGAACTTTACCTGGGTAAGATCGTCAAAGAAAGTCTGGAAAGCAGAGACTTTGAAGTCAAAATGTTAATGGATGGATTAAACGTCTTACCCATAGTCGAGGATTTTCAACCGCATATCTGTGTGCTGGATGTGATGTTACCCAAGAAAGATGGTTTCACCGTTGGTCAGGAAATCCGCAGCCGGCAACCAGACCTTCCTATTATTTATCTGACTGCAAAAAATCAGTTACAGGATATTATCAAAGGATTTGACTCGGGAGGGAACGATTATATTAAAAAGCCTTTTAGTATGGAAGAGTTGATCATCAGAATCAACAATATCTTAAAACTATCCAAGCAAGGCATTAAGGAAAATGCTAATGGTAGCGATTCAATTATTAGCCTTGGCAGTTATCATTTTTATCCCAATAAATTTGAATTGCGTTTGCAGGATGAGGTTCGCAAACTATCTAATCGCGAAACACAATTACTAAAAATATTTGCCAACCACAAAAATCAAACTATCAGCAGGAAAGATATCCTTTTGAAAGTTTGGGGTGACGATTCCATTTTTAATTCACGCAATATGGATGTATATATCAAAAAGATCAGAGCATACCTAAAGCATGACAATAATCTGGAAATTGTAACACTAAAAGGTTTCGGATATCATTTTGTCGTAGAGGAATAGATGAAGAGCCTCAAGCCGAAAGGTAATGTGCTCATTTGGAAGCTTCGAGAAGGTGTTTGAGTCGGCGCAGGTCAGCTTGCTGTTGTTCTTTCATTCGACTTTTCATAAAAAAGGAAAAAAGATTGAAAATCGGAGGTTTTAACCGGACATTGGCATCAGCAATTATTTTAGTCCTATTCCCCTGATCCAGAAAGCGAAACTCCAGGCGGGTATCCATATTTTTATGACTCAGTTTAGTCACAAAAGATTTCTCCGGGATCAGATCAAGCACTTCTTCGTTTACCTCCAGCTTTCCAGCTGCATCCTTGTACACATGTATGGCTTTACTTCCTTTACTACGATTACGCCCTTTGACAGCGCGATAGGCTTCGAATCCATCAATCCATTTGCTCAGGTTTTTATGACTAACCGTAAAACGGTAAACCTCTTTTACCGGGCGATTGATGGTAACCTCAGAATGGAATTTCATAGTTTTTTAAGGAAATAGTTTTATTGGGAAAAAGATAATTCTGAAAACAAGCTGGGCTTCTTGGAGAAGTTCTCAGCAAGAAGCCCAGGCTATTTTACAAGCAATGAAGTTGCTTAATCGTACGTTTGTTTTACTTCTACTACTTCATAAGCTTCGATCACATCATCTACTTTAATATCGTTGAAATTTTTGATACTAATCCCGCATTCCAGGCCATTACGTACTTCTTTGACATCATCCTTAAACCGTTTGAGAGAGCTAATTTCTCCAACAGCACCTTCTTTGGTTGGGTAAATTACAATACCATTTCGGATAATTCTAACCTTGGCATTTCTAGTGATTTTTCCTTCTTCAACGATACATCCTGCAATGGTTCCAACCTTGGAAATTTTATACGTTTCCTGTACTTTGACCTGCGCAATAACTTTCTCTTCTTTGGTAGGTTCCAACATACCTTCAATAGCCATTTTGACTTCCTCGATTGCTTCGTAGATAATAGAATAGCCTTTAATCTGAACGCCTTCACGCTCGGCCAGCTTCCTCGCTCCCAAGGAAGGTCTTACCTGGAAACCAATAATGATCGCATCGGAAGCCGAAGCTAAAAGTACATCCGATTCAATGATCTGTCCTACCGCTTTGTGAATCACATTCACCTGAACCGTTTCGATTGATAATTTAATCAGAGAGTCCGAAAGTGCTTCGATAGAACCATCCACATCCCCTTTAACGATCAGATTAAGCTCTTTAAATGTACCGAGCGCGAGACGACGACCAATTTCATCAAGACTGATCCGCTTACTGGCACGGTTGGTTTGTTCCCGGGTAATTTGCGCTCTTTTAGATGCAATTTGTCGAGCTTCAGGCTCGGATTCAGTTACTTTGAATTTTTCACCTGCTTGCGGCGCTCCACTCAATCCCAGTACCAGTACCGGTGTAGAAGGACCTGCTTCTTTTACCTTCTTTCCTCTTTCGTTGAACATCGCCTTCACTTTTCCGGAATACTCTCCGGCTACCATTGGATCTCCTACTTTCAGCGTTCCGGTCTGAACCAATATCTTGGTCACGAATCCACGTCCTTTATCCAGAGATGCTTCAATAATGGTCCCTACTGCCGGGCGATCCGGATTTGCCTTTAGTTCAAGCAGTTCTGCCTGGAGTAATATTTTTTCCAATAGCTCATCCACATTAGTACCATTTTTAGCCGAGATATCCTGAGATTGGTATTCGCCACCCCAGTCTTCTACCAGCAGGTTCATACTGGCAAGCTCCTGTTTGATACGCTCCGGTTGAGCTCCTTCTTTATCAATTTTATTGATTGCAAAAACGATGGGTACACCAGCTGCCTGAGCGTGACTAATTGCCTCTTTGGTTTGAGGCATGATATTGTCATCCGCCGAAATAATAATCACCGCAACATCCGTTACTTTGGCTCCTCTGGCCCGCATCGCGGTAAATGCTTCGTGTCCCGGTGTATCCAGGAAAGTTATTCTTTTCTTGTTTTCTCCCACATAGACCTCATAGGCTCCAATATGTTGGGTAATACCTCCGGCCTCACCATCTGCAACATTCGCATTACGGATATAATCCAGTAAGGAAGTTTTACCATGATCAACGTGCCCCATCACGGTGACGATAGGCGCTCGTGACTCCAAAGAATCCGGATCATCGATTATTTCATCTTCGTCATCGAGTTGTTCTTCGGCACTGATAAATTCTACTTCATGTCCAAACTCTTCCGCTACAAGCTCAATAATCTCTGCATCCAGTCGCTGATTGATGGATACAATAACACCGAGATTCATACAGGTAGTAATAACCTGGGTAACTCCAACATCCATCAAACTCGCCAGTTCGGAAACCGAAATAAACTCTGTGAGTTGTAGTTTGCCGGTTTCCTTTTCAGCTTCTATCATTTCCTGCTTTTCGCGGTGGCGATCCCGGTTGTCTCTTCTTAGTTTCTGACGTTTTTTCTTTCCTCCTCCGGAAAGTCGGGCCATAGTCTGTTTGATCTTTTCATCAATTTCCTTTTGGCTAACCTCTTTCACTTCCTCTTTTTTACCGCCCCGACGGTTTTGCCCATGCCTTTGACGTTGATTGGGAGCATCCCCTATCGAGACTTTTTTCCTTCTTCGTTTACGTCTTTTGGGCGCATCGTCCTCTCTGCCAGTACCGGTACTCTTGGTACTTTTGGTACTTTTGGAATCCGTTTTCGGAGGATCTGTTTTACTCGGGCCGGGAGTACTTTTCGCAGGTTTGCTTGGTTGCTCTGTTTTTTTCTTTTTCTTCGGCTTTTTAAGTTTATCGGTATCAATTTTACCAAGAATCTTCAAGCCTTTCAATTGAGGTGTTTCCGCGCGCACCATATCCTTCTTATCTGTCTGATCAACGGTGTAGTCAACAGCCGGTGCAGGCGTTTCTTCTTCTTCATCTGCTTTAGCTTCCTCTTTTACTGGTGCAGCTTCTTCTTTAGGCTCTTCTACAGCTTTTGGTTCTTCTACGACCTCTGGCTCGGGTTCTTCTACGATCTCTTCCTCTACAACTTCTTCCTTTTTCTTTTTCGGCTTATTAAGTTCTTCAAGATCGATCTTACCCTTGATTGTCAACCCTACTTTAGGTGCCGGTTCTTCCTCTGCAGACGCTTCAATTTCAGGACTCACTTCTTCCACTTCCTCAACTACTTCTGGTTCAGGTTCGGGCTCAGGGGTAGGCGCATTAATTACTGGCTCAGGTTCAGGCTCAGGTTTGGGAGGGCTTTCTACAAGGGGAGGAGCAACAGGTTTTTCGTCAGCTTCTTTTTTGGTAGCAGGGCGTACGCCGATAATAAGCTGATCTGCCTCTTGTTTGATGTTCATTGACCCCTGGAACTCTTTGGTAAGTTCCGCAATCATTTCATCGGAAACCTTTGCTGTAGGTTTGTTTTCGATATCGAATCCGTTATCAACGAGAAAGTCAACGATAGTCGATGTACCTACGTTTAATTCTTTTGCTATCTTAATAAGACGTTTTGCCATTCTATAATTTTAGTATCCGTCTGTTTAAAATTCGTGATAGACAAAAGCTTTCCGATAAGAGATTTACATTCTATTTGGTTTACATAACTAGGTCAACAGTTTTGTGAAAAAATAAAACTCATCAAAAAAGCATTTTGTCAAACCAGGAAAATTATATTCCTGGAAATTTGCCGCAAATTTAAGGGAAAACTACCTCATTCGCATAAAAAACAAATCAATTAATGCGGAAAAAGCCGTTTTTAGTTCCTTTTCATTAAAAATGAAGCAAAAAACATAGTAGACAAAGAAAAACAGAACCCAAAAGAAAGCCTTTACCTACTATGTTATTTTAAGATTAATTAATCCTCAAACTCTGATCGAAGTACTTTCAATACTTCCTCAATCGTCTCGTCTTCCAAATCTGTACGACGAACCAGTTCCTCCCTGCTCAATTCAAGCACACTTCTTGCAGAGTCACATCCAATATTCTTGAGCGCATCAATGATCCAGCCATCGATTTCATCTGCAAATTCTTCCAAATCGACATCGTCAATTTCCATTTCATCATTATTCCTAAAGACATCGATTTCGAAGCCGGTCAGTTTAGAAGCCAATTTAATATTCGTTCCACCTTTTCCAATCGCTAAAGAAACCTGATCCGGTTCGAGATAAACTGCCGCTCTCATTCCTTCCATATCCAGATCAATCGAGCTCACTTTAGCAGGGGTTAATGAACGCTGTATAAACAGGGAATGGTTATTAGTAAAATTAACGATATCAATATTTTCATTTTTCAACTCTCTCACGATCCCGTGAATACGTGATCCTTTCATCCCGACACATGCTCCTACCGGATCGATCCGGTCATCATAAGATTCTACTGCAACCTTGGCACGTTCCCCGGGCATCCGGCAAATCTTTCTAACTGTAATCAAGCCATCTTCAATTTCCGGTACTTCCTGCTCCAATAATTTTTCAAGGAAAACATTATCGGTACGAGATACGATTACTACCGGTGTATTATTTTTCATTTCCACTTTACGGATCACTCCTCTGACCATGTCTCCTTTTCTAAAAAAGTCTCCTTTGATCATTTCATTCCGCGGCATGATCAGCTCATTACCCGTTGCATCATCAATAACCAATATTTCTCTTTTCAATATTTGATGCACCTCGCCAACAACAATATCACCTACCCGATCGACATAACGTTTATAAACGTCATCTTTTTCCAGTTCCATAATTCTGGAAATCAAGGTCTGACGAGCGGCCATAATCGAACGACGCCCGAAATCTTCAAGATGTAGTTGTTCATAACACTCTTCTCCAATTTCATAATCCTCATCAATACTCAAGGCTTCGGAAATAGATACCTGACTTCGATCATCCAGCACCTCGCCATCGGGTACAATTTCCCGTACTCTCCACAATTCAAGATCTCCTTTAGTAGTATTTACAATTACATCAAAATTTTCATCAGACCCAAACTTTTTACGAATAAGGGTTCTAAATACATCTTCCAAGACACGGACCATAGTAGGTCTGTCGATATTTTTCCCTGATTTAAAGTCTGAGAAAGTTTCAACTAAGTTCATCATGACTTTTAGAATTTAAAATTATAATGCCGGGAGATCAGATTTTCAACTCCCCGAACTATTTTAAAAATTACAATTGAGTTAAAACGTTATTTTCACAATTGCTTTTTCTATATTATTAAAAAGTATTTCGTGTGTTAGGATTTTATTGACTTTTTTCTTGCCTTCTTTTACGCGCACTTTTTCTTCAAGATGCACATTATCATCATGCACTGCGATCAATATTCCCGTTTGTTTGCCTCCTTCTTTCAGTTTAACCTCCAGCTTTCTACCGATGTTCTTCACATATTGCCTTTTAAAAATCAAGGGCCTGCCAATTCCCGGAGAAGAAACTTCCAGAATATATTTTTCGCCTAACCATCCGTTTTCATCAATGAACTGTTCCAGATAACGGCTGATTTTTCTACATTTTTCGAAAGTAATATTAGAATCGCTATCGATAAAGATTTCAAGTTTTGTGTTATTCTGGTTAATATCTACCAAAAAGCAATCACGAAAACCTTCTTCTTCAAACTTCTTATCCAGAAGCCCTGTAATTTGTTCGCTTATCGACATCCGGCTTACATCAGTTGATAAAAATAAAAAGAGGGAACTTTTACCTGTTCCCTCTCCGATTAGTTAGAAAGTTGCCACAAATATACGGTTTTTTATTACATAATGCAATATGTATTATGGACCTATCTCTGGCAAATCCTACCAAGATAGCAGATTAAAGTAAGTCATAGGGCATCATTAATTTATAAATGATCGATTTTTAATTACTCAAGAACACTGCAAGAGGCTTACAATCAATGATTGGAGCATGTCTTAATTTTATAGCAATAGACGATTTGGTCTAAAGCAAATTTGTATCACCTTTAAACTTGAGAACAATAAATTAATAATTTTCCTTTACTGAACACTTAGCCGTTCCTGCCAACGGGCGTTTCCCTTTTCCAACTGAATCAAATACAGCCCTTTTGGATAATTGGAGAAATCCATAAATGCTTGTTCTCCATTCACCATTCTTCGATCAATGATTTGCCCGGCAGATCCAAAAAGAGTCAAAGTCGCCTGATCCATTTCCGTGGGAAATTGAATCGTCAAGGCTCCATTGTCGATAGGGTTGGGAAAAACCAATAATTCGGAGGATTCACCCTGAAGATACTGCACACTCACGACTTCGGAAAATTCCCAGGTCCCGTCGAAATCCATCTGTCGCAGGCGGTAGTAGTTGATGCCTCTGGCAGGCTTCTCATCAATGAAAGCATAGAATTGCTCATCCAGCGTAGTACCGTGCCCATTCAAAAAGCCAAGGAGCTCCCACACTCGTCCATCAGTACTGCGTTCGATCTCAAAACCTTCGTTGTTCAATTCGGAGGAGGTATGCCAATCAAGGAGGACTTTGCCTTCTTTTTGCTTTGCTGAAAAGCTTAATAACTCCACAGGGAGTATAGCACCAAAAGAAAGGGTTATATCTCCAGCATTAGGCGTATTGTAGTTGATGAACCAGCCATTGAGAGCGGAAGAGCCAGAGAAAATGCCACTGACGTTGCTGGTACCGTCCAAAATCACCACTTCGTCACCATTGGTAGGAGTATAACCATTGGTCACATTTAATACGGCGGTACCGCCAAGGCTTGGGGTTCCATTTACTGTGATTTGGTCGTGACCGCCCACTATACCAGCACCCGCTGTACCATTTATTTCGATATTAAGAATAGCGTTGCTAAAATCCTCACTGGCATCAAAAGCCAGAATGCCCGGTGAAAGCCCCGGTGACAGGGTACCTCCTGCATTGCTAAAGGCCGAAGGTATGATAGTACCGAGACCTTGGATGAATCCACCAGACTGATTAATCACTGCACCAGCACTACTGCCAGAGGTATAAGTGATCTCGTTTTCGCACCGTAATGTTCCGGAATTTTGAAAATCCACAGAATTGTCAAAGTTGATAAACGCCAGCGCTGAAGGAGAATTTGATAACACAATATTGCCGGTATTAGATAAAGATGACCCGCTTCCGCCAAGGAAGAGTAACCCATTTTCACCTGCCCCGATGTTGCTTAGATTGATATCGCCACTGTTGCTGAAGGTCACGGTATTCCGTAGGTCCAAGCCTTCCCCATCAGAACCACCCAGCCCGGTATTGGTGATGTTGATCGTTCCACTATTGGTCAGCGAGAACGTAGGAGCGGTATTGCTCTCAATCCCTTCTTCCTGACTATTGTTGATATTAATGGTACCCGTATTGTTGATAGAATTCCCATTGCTGGAAGATGAGAATTCAATCCCATTACTGCCAGATGAATTAATGTTAAGTGTATTGTTGTTGACTAGTGAACCGCTTTGCCCAATTTGTAGCCCATTTGTCGGGGCATTAGCAATGGTTAATTCTCCATTGATGGTCAAATCACCAGACATCGTTACTCGCTGTGCCAAAGCATTTGTTACTGCATCGATTATCACAGTTCCACCGACACCAATTGATGCAAACATATTGGCATTGGGTATGCCAAAGTCCCAGTTTCCTGCTGTTGCCCAGTTGTTGTCAACAGCTCCGGTCCAAGTCGTTGTTTGACAATCTACCGCAGCAAGAGAAGAAACACCTGCACCAGAAGCTACCCAATCCGTGCTTCCATCCATATTCGTCAAAGTACCCGTATTACTGTTTCCAGAATCATCTGAAGCAGATGTTCCGGAAGATTCATCAAATTTGTAATATAATTCCAGACAACTCATCAAATTGGTAGCACTGGTATAGGTTTTATTATAGATACTAAGAATCTGACTTTCCGTTAAAGCTTTGTTCCATACTCTGACTTCATCTATTGTACCTGTAAAGTCTCCAGCGGTGCTAATATCTCGTCCTATAAATAAATTCGAGATACCTGTATTAATTGTAGTACTTCCACTACTAACAGTTATTGAAGTTTGCTTGACCGCATCTATATAAAGAACTGCATCTTCAATATTCCCACTTGCCCAAGTTACTGCTACATGATGCCAACTCCCATCATTAACATTAGCACCAGAAGTTTGCATAAAACCAACAGAGGAACCTATTAGTAATTCTTCATCACTTACTCTGAATGACCATTTTTCACCGGCTCCATTTGTCCCATAACTTAAAATCGTATTCCCTCCACTGGCAGATATTTGTATCCAGGCTTCTACCGTTCTCGGATTTGTTCCTGTAACGCCGCTATACGATGTCGTTACATATTCATTACTGCCATCAAAATCTAAGGCGTTTCCCTGTCCGAAAGAGAAGTTTAAAAATAATATCGAAGTAAAAAGTAGAAGTAAACGTTTCATTTTCTCTGATCAAAAATTGTTAAAGAATAATTTATTATATATCTAATAGGAGCGATACCAGATCGCGCTTTAAGCTTTTGGGAAAAGTAATTGAGTGCTTTGAAATCAATTGAATTTGCTATAGCTACCAAAGTAAGTTCTTCATTGATTTTGAATGATTTTAATACTTATAATGTGCTTGGTGCAATGTTGGTAGCGTTTCGGCTCACAAAAGAGAAGGAATAGTCATTGAAACCCAAAAAAAGGGCGTGACAAAAACGTGACAACTGAGAAGATGAAATTATAAATGCCTGTAAGTCAATTGAATAGATAGATTTGGCTTAAAACTGAGTTTCCAATTGAGAAGGCTTTGTTTTTATTCCTTTAAAAGGGGGGAAGATAGATTTGAAGCTTTTACACCTTGATTTTTTGCTTGAGCCGACTCTTGGTTTTGCGCACGGCGTTGGCTGAAATGCCAAGCATATTTGCCATTTCATTGGTATTTAGATTGAGTTTTTCGAGGGTGAGGTAGCGCAGTTCGGCAGGCGTCAGCCCAGTATGCTGGGTGATCATTGCCTCCATAAAGCCTGGGTGAGCTTTTTCAAAAAGCTTTCGAAAGCGTAGCCAGTCGTTTTCGGTGAGAATAGTGCTGTTGATAAGCTTTTCAAGGTACTCACTACGCTCATTGATCCGGACAAGTTTTTCCATTTCTAGGCGGAGGTTGTCTACCATCTCCGATTTTTTGCGGAAACTTTGCGTGAGTGCGCTCATCTCAAGCTTAGCTATTTCCAATACCTTAGCCTGTTGTTGTCGTTGTCGGCGCAACCGTTGGAAATAGAGAAAAACCAGCAGCAGAATCAGGATCAGGATAATAATGACAGCATTGCGCAACCATTTTTGCAGTTCTCGTTCCTGCTCAACAAGACGGATTTTTTCAGTAAACTTTTCCGCTTCAAGGCGCTGCTTCAACTGTTCGAGATGTCGCGCATCATTTCGCCGGGCGAGGCTGTCCTGTAATGGTTTGGCAAGATTAGTGAACCGAAGGGTCTCTGCATATTCACCTTGCATCTCATGGTAACGGGCCATGCACAGGAAGTACTCACTATTCTTGAAGTAATTCTCGTAATGCCCCCCAACCGTATCGTAGAGTTCAGTCAGGCGATCAAGTAGTTGGCGCACCTCTGTTAAATCCCCTGCTTCGAGTTTTGTTGACACGAGTACCTGCAGCGCGGTGTATTCCAGGTTGAGGTTGGCAATACTGACCGTATCATCTGTTTTGCTCAAGGCATAACCCCTTTGGGCAAAAGGCACACTTTCCTCTATTTTACCTTGTTTGACCAACATGGAACTGATATCGCTACAGGCGAGACCTTGCCATTGGCGATAGAATCGTTGCCACTCGGGATCATCTGTCTCAACGGACTGAGTAAAGGCCAGGATTTTTTTAGCGTAGCTAATACCCTTGGGCAAATCATCCGATTTTTGATAAATGGTCTGGAGATGATTTTGTACCAGAATATAAATATGTCCGTTGGTCTCGCTAAGGTCGATGTATTGGTCAGCGACCTTAAAAAACTGGAGTGCTTTTTCAAAATCACCAAGCTGATACATAAATTGACCACTATAATAAAGCATCCAAACAAGATAGTAGTCCACAAATTTTTCAAAGCCAATTTCTCGTAATTGCCCCAACTCTTCGAGGATGTAAGTATAAAGTGCCCCATGCGACAATTGCTTCGCGTAATATTCCTCAAATCGAAGAAAGTGTCGAACTACAATTTCACCCACTTCAAAGTCATTTTCGATGGCCGTTTGTTCCATTTCATGGAGCAACCTGATACTTTCCTTGGACGAAGTATGCAAATTCCCTCGTTGGTGGAAGTAATGAAATTGCAATAACCACTTCAAATGCCAGTCCTCCTCTTTTTCAGCAAAGGCGCTTATAGGATGATAAAGGCTAATAAAATCGGCCGAGTCCAACGTCGGCAATTGCAAATTATGAATAAACTGTGGCCGGTCTGAGACAGGCATGACAAAGAGTTGCTCTAATTCTGAGGGAGGTACCTTCTGGCCAGAGAGGGCCGGAACGTACACAAGAAGGACAAATAAATAAACAAGTGCAATTCTTCCTTTCACGTAGATCAAAGATGTTTCATTTAAAAAATAAATGGGCCTAAAATTAATCTGGAGTTAAGAAGTGTCTGAGCTTAAAACCTCGTTTCCATTACTTTCTCACGTCCATTTTGCTTAGTTTTTTATCCGTAAGTAGCTTCTATAAGTTTAATGGAAATATTTGACTTATAGAACTACACTACGTTCACATAACATTCAGCGATACTCCTTACCAAAGGGAGATAAACTCAAAAGTTGTATTGTTTGGGAATTAAACTACTGAAAAAAGACAGTCGGTCGTATTTTACAGATTGAGCACAATTTACAAAGGTACATACTCAATCTGAACGGCTGACCGATATATGGAAAATTATTAAAAAATATCCTCCTGTCAAAAGAAAATTACAGCCCGATTTAAGAGAAGTCTTTAATGTTATACTTTTGATTAGCCGTACAGGTTTACAATGGAGCGCTCAGGATAGAAAGTTCTGTTTCTTTCTTTTATTTAGCCAACTGTTCTATGATCTTGTCAAAAAAAATGGACGCTTGAAAATAAAATTCCCAAATACCTTCTTAATGGTGATTACTTTTTCTTTTTTCAGAAAAAAATGAAAAGTAATGCCTGTTTATCTAAACTCAGCTTTTGTATCTTTGTTTCAAATTAAATGAGATTGGTTTAACATAGTTCGTAAACCTCAAATGTATGAAAGTAGATACCTTGCTCAAACGAGCGCTAAATCTGGAATTTCTATCAGTAGATGAAGGTGTTTTTCTCTTTGAAAATGCACCTACTGCCGAATTGATGTACGTAGGTAATAAAATCAGACAGCATCATGTCCCGGGAAATACCGTTACCTGGATTATTGATCGCAACTCTAATACTACAAATGTTTGCATCGCCAATTGCAAGTTTTGTAATTTTTACCGACGCCCGGGGCATGAAGAATCTTATATCACTACGATTGAGGAATACAAAACCAAAATCGAAGAAACATTTGCATACGGCGGAGAGCAATTACTCTTGCAGGGTGGACATCATCCCGATTTGGGTTTACAATATTATGCCGACCTTTTCAGGGAGTTAAAGTCCTTGTATCCCAATTTGAAACTACATGCACTCGGGCCACCGGAAATTGCACATATTACCAAGCTGGAAGGCTCTACGCATATTGAGGTATTAAGCGCTTTGCAGGAAGCAGGCCTTGATTCATTGCCGGGAGCAGGAGCCGAAATCCTTAATGACCGGGTGCGTCGCTTGATTTCCAAGGGTAAATGCAGTGGAAAAGAATGGCTCGATGTGATGCGCGCCGCTCATAAAATCAATATGACGACCTCGGCAACCATGATGTTTGGACACATCGAAACCAATCGGGAACGAATGGAACACTTTGTGGATATTCGCCGGGTACAATCCGAAAAGCCGGATTCTGCAAAAGGTTTTTTAGCTTTTATTCCCTGGCCCTTTCAGGATGAAGATACTATCCTTAAAAAATTGAAGCGCGCCCGTAATACCTGCTCCGGAGATGAGTATATCCGGATGATCGCAATGAGTAGAATCATGCTTCCGAATGTAGTCAACATTCAAGCATCCTGGCTAACCGTCGGAAAGCCTACTGCTCAGCTTTGTTTACACGCAGGAGCTAATGATTTCGGAAGTATTATGATCGAAGAAAATGTGGTTTCTGCAGCAGGAGCTGCTTTCCGGTTTACCGCTGACGGAATTCAACAGGCCATCCGCGAAGCCGGCTTTGTACCACAACTCAGGAATCAACAGTACGAATTTAGAACATTACCCAAAAACATCAAGCAGCAGGAGCTGGATCATAGCAAGATGATTGTAGACTAACTGGATATGCTACATAATTAAATAATTTTTTATCCCCGATATAGTTGTTTAACTATCCAAGCCTATTAATTTTATGCCGGATTAAACCCAGCATAAATGTTATACGAGCAAATACAAGAGTCTATTGCTTTTCTAAAAACAAAAACCCGGTTTGAACCAGAGTTTGGAATCATTCTGGGAACGGGATTAGGTAACCTTAGTGAAGAAATTGAGGTGGATACAGTAATTGACTATAAAGATATCCCACATTTTCCTATTTCCACTGTACAAAGCCATAAGGGGCAATTAATTTTTGGTAAGTTGGCCGGGAGAGCAGTCGTGGCCATGGCGGGCCGCTTTCATTATTATGAAGGGTATAGTATGAAACAGGTTACTTTCCCGGTAAGAGTGATGAAGTTTCTGGGGATTAAAAGATTGATCGTTTCAAATGTCTCCGGAAGTACTAATGCGGATTATGAAGCCGGAGATATTATTTTTATCAAAGACCATATCAATTTACAGCCGGAGAATCCACTCCGCGGTATTAATGATGAACGACTGGGCCCCCGGTTTCCGGATATGCTGGATACTTATGATCGATCCTTGAATGCCAAGGCTTTGGCTATTGCCAAATTGCATGATATCCGGGCACATGAAGGAGTCTATCTTGCCCTGCAGGGGCCCAATCTGGAAACACCTGCTGAATATGATTTTGTAAACAAAGCCGGAGGAGACGTTGTAGGGATGTCTACTGTCCCGGAAGTCATTGTCGCCAGGCATATGGACTTACCAGTTTTTGTTGTTTCCGTCGTTTCGAATAAATGCTTTCCCATTGAAGCAATTACCAAGACAACTGTAGAAGATGTGATTGCTTTGGCCAAAGAGTTTGAACCCAAGATGCGGTTGATTGTTCGAGAGATCTTGAAAGGTTTGTGATGAACGAAGGGCGATGAGATGCTCTACAGGAAGATTGGCAAGGCGGGAACAGCCTCGTTCGCTAATTTTCTTTTCTGGATAAATCCAGCCAGTCAGGAGTCGCTTCAAAACCTTTTTCTCTACACCTCTTGACCACATTTTCCAATACTGCAGGATCATATTCAAACCAATCAAGCTGTTTGGTAATTTTTAAATTTTCATCAAAATACAACCAGATAGTGAATGCCATTCCCCAATCAGTATTTATAAGTACTTCATTATAATAAAAGGGGTTTAAATGTCCCCGCCCGACAGCTATACTATCGTTTACAACTAATGACTCAAGTACCAGGTGTTTCTGATCCGGAGATAGTTTCTTAAACGTATTGACTTCGTCATCCCATTTGTAAAACCTCTTGAATTTCCAAAGGCTATCCAAATGTATCTGGAGAATAATATCATCAAACGCTACATCTACGCTATAAAACGAGCAGAACTTTTCCCAATCCGTTCGATCTGAAAACGTATCAAAAAATTCCCGGGCCTTTAATTCAGTTTGCTGTTCTCGCGTTTTTCTTTTTTCCTCCTGAGGTATATTACAGGCCAGGAAAATAGCAGTCAACAAGAGTACCATAACCTTTATTTTCGATATATTGCTCATTCTGATTGAATTATATCCGATAATATTATCCCAGCTTAACCAGTTGTTTTATTTCCCGGTTGGAAAGTTCCCCAATCCATTTTTCGCCGGTACTTACCGTTAGATTAGCAAGTTCTTTTTTTTCTTTGAGCATTTCGTTTATTTTCTCTTCAAAAGTTCCTTCGGTGATGAAGCGATAGACCATTACATTGCGTTTTTGACCGATCCTGTAAGCCCGGTCTGTAGCCTGGGCTTCGACGGCCGGATTCCACCAAAGATCGTAATGAATGACATTATTCGCTGCGGTGAGATTAAGACCGGTGCCACCGGCTTTGAGCGAAAGAATCATAATTCGCGTAGAGCGGTTATTTTGAAAATTTTCGACCATCGCATCCCTGCCTTTCCGGCTCACACCTCCATGCAGGAAAGGAATCTCCAGGTTGAATGTTTTTGCGAGCATCTCCTTTAGCAAATCTCCCATCTCCTGGTATTGGGTAAAAATCAATGTTTTTTCGCCGGCCTCCAGAATCGGTCCTAACAAATCAAGTAATAAGCTGGTCTTCCCGGAAAGTCCCGGATCAGCAAGTCCTGTCTTTAAAAATTGAACCGGATGATTACAAACCTGCTTTAGCGCTGTTAATAATTTCAGGACCAGGCCCTTTCGGGCAATCCCTTCCGCTTTTTCAATCGCCTCCATGGTCGTATTGATCACATTTTGATAAAGTGCTGTCTGTTGAGTCGTGAGCAAACAAAACTGATCTTTCTCAATTTTGTCCGGAAGGTCCTTAATAATTGATTTGTCGGACTTCAGGCGCCGGAGAATAAAGGGTTCGGTAATCTTTCTAAACTTTTTAAGCTTTCGCTGATCACGGTCCGCTTCGATAGGTCGCGCAAAAGTTTCTTTGAATTTTTTAAGACTACTCAAATAACCTGCATTACTGAAATCAAAAATACTCCAGTATTCACTAAGCCGGTTTTCGACCGGTGTGCCACTCATCGCAATTTTAATCGGGGCCTTGATCTTTTTAATTGCTTTGGTTTGAGCCGTAGAAGGATTTTTTATATTTTGAGCCTCGTCAATGGCGATGACTAACCATTTGTACTTACTCAAACGACTGGCCTCTGATCTTGCAAGCCCATAAGTCGTCAGCAGTATATCCGCCTTTTCCAGCCCTTCAATATTCCGGTTACTTCCATGATAAACGAAGGGTATTAAATCCGGGGCAAACTTTTCGATTTCCTTAACCCAATTGGTGAGTAAGGTTGTCGGTACAATAATAATGGCCTTTTGATCTTCCAGGATTCCTTCCTCTTTTAGCTTGAGTAAAGTAGTGATTACCTGTAGTGTTTTTCCCAATCCCATATCATCAGCGATCAGACTTCCCAGGCCGATTCTGGCATTTTTATATAGCCAGGAGAAGCCATTGCGCTGATAGGGCCGAAGCGTGGCTCTGAGTCCTTTGGGCGGGGAAATTTCCCCTGTGCCAAGTAAAGATTGTATCAAGTTTTGCGTGGCTTTATCGAGCTTGATTATCGCACCATTATACTCTTCGGACAAAGCGATATGGATTAATTCATTGGGCGGCAGTTTTGGTGGATTGTTCAGATTATTGATCAATCTCTGAATTTCATTTTCATCAAAAAAAACATACTGATCCTGCAAGCGTACAATCCCCGAATACTTCTGAAGCATTTTGAGAAATTCAGTTTGACTAACTAATTTATCTCCTAAAGCAATCTGCCATTCGAAATCCAGCATGGCATTTAAACCCAAAATAGATTTCTTCTGGATCACTCCGGCCTCTTCTTTCGAAGAAATAGCCATAGACAACTGAGGCCGGGCAATTTTCTGAATAGATTTTGGTAATAAGACTTTGATCCCGAACAGTCGAATTGTAGGCAGAATTTTGAAAAGGACATCAGCGAAGTCCTGTGGATCAATAAACATATCTTGTGTACCTTGTAATGCTACTACATCATTGATCAAAGGAAAATACTCCGATAAAACCGCCAAATCTTGTAAAACGGGCATGCGAATGCTCGCATACTTTTTTAATTCCAAAACATCCTGTAAATGGATCGGACTTTTAATTTTATTTTTTCGATCCTGAATCGCCAGATTAAACCAAAAGCCCTGTGCCTCATCTTCATCGAATAAAAAGACTGGCAGATATTCTTTTTCGGCGATATAATAGGTGTTGAGCCAAAGCTGAATGGTGGTATGATAATCTTTATTTTCATAGCCCTGAAAAGCGAGTACTGCACCATTAAAGAACAGGTGTCCAATCTCATCTTCGGCATATCGATAATCCAGGCCATGACTTTCTTTTATCAAGTAATTCATAAAAAAAGAGAGTAGCGCCAGAACATTATCTTTTTCAAGAGGGCTTTTTATGGATTTTCCTTTTTTATAAAATAAAATATCCCTTGAAAGAATAGCACTCACACCATCGAAAAGACTTTTAACAACTGAGTTGAGTAAAGCAGGTAACCAGCGTATCCGGCAGGTATCCTGGGCGACTTCCAGTATTTGCGGGATAAAAGCCGATCTTTCCAGCAGCTTTTTAGCAAACTGATGTGCAAGAATTAGACTTTTAAAATTGCTTGAGAAATTGTTGAATTTCACCAGCGGAACTTTTTCCAGCCAGGTAAAAGTATCCGCTTGATTATCAAAAGATAAAAGGCTTTCTTCCTTATGATCTCTAAAATTGATATTGAGAAAATCGCCAACTTCATCGAGCAGGATTTCCACATATTCGATTTTGTCGAAAAGACTGTCCTCCGTTTCCGAAGTTTCGGGATACTGCTTTGTTCTGATTTTTCTAGAGACTGCTGCATAAGCAAGACCGAGGATTTTTTTAAAATCTCCTCTCGGATAAAAAACGGGCTTTTCCGATATTATTTTTAAGAGTCCTTCCCGACAATCCGGAATTTGTGTAAAGTCCAGTTGTTGAAAAATTTCCTCATCCCATTCTTTGATCTGAATGTCTTGATCATATTCTTTCCAGAGGGCGTCGAGCCGGGTGATTGATACCGTTTTTTGTCCTTCTGAAGTATGACCGGTGTTCGCCAATGCTTCAAACAGATCAAAGTCATGTAATTCGAATACCAGAAAGGGGTTTTTATCAATTTCATTGGCAAGCAAATAAAGCACAGCAGCCATATGCTTGCAGGGGACAGCATGATCCGGACAGGAGCAACTCCCCTGAATATCCCGCCAGGCATCGGGAAAGATTTTAATACCTTTTCGGCTACTCAGCTCTTTTAGCTCCGGAGGCAGGTTTCGGTTGAGCAGTTTTGACAGGTAGATTGGATTTTCACTAATGATACTAAGCAGGCTGTCCTTGTCGGTCTGGCTAAACTCAGGGATTGTAAATCGTACCTTGTACGGGAGATCACTGCTCCCTTGTACCAGGGCCGTGATTTTATTCTTCTTAATTTTTATATCCCGGGCCAGGCCTTTGTTCGCATAAGTACGTCCTCTTGGTAACCGATTGGAATAATCGATTTCCGAAAGAGCATTTAACCATTGCTTGCCCCACCAGGTATTACCATAAGTTTTTCTCAAAGTTTAATCTCTAGATAAACCGGACAGTGATCTGAATGTACTGCATCTTTAAGGTGATAGGATTCAACTAATCGATCTTTCAGGTTGTCGCTGACCGATTGATAATCAATCCTCCAGCCTTTATTATTGGCTCTTGCATTAGCCCGGTAGCTCCACCAGCTATATTCAATTTTTTCGGGGTTCAAAAGTCGGTATGCATCTGTAAATCCACTATCAAACCACTTGGTCATCCACGCTCGTTCTTCGGGAAGAAAACCGGAATTGTTTTTATTGCTTTTTGGATTATGAATATCCATTTCCGTATGCGCGATATTATAATCGCCGACTATAATCAATTTCTTTCGAGTCTTCTTTAGTTCACCAATCCAGTTAAAGAAATCATCCAGAAATTCATATTTGAAATCTTGTCGAATATCGCCACTGGTTCCGCTCGGAAAATAGCAGTTTAAGATCGATACATCTCCAAAATCGGTACGTATAATTCTCCCTTCCCGGTCATAAGCCTCAATTCCACAACCGATTACCACTTTATCGGGAGCTTGTTTGGAAAATGTAACCACTCCGCTATAGCCTTTCTTTTCGGCAGAATGCCAAAAGTGGTGATACCCCAAAGCCTCAATTTCTTCAACCGGAGCCTGCTCTTTCATAGCCTTGGTTTCTTGCAAACAAACTATATCAAAATTTCCATCTTTAAGAAAACCCAGTAAGCCTTTTTTGACAGCCGCCCGGATTCCGTTCACATTATAGGAGATAATCTTTGCCATTTTATTGTTATTTCTTTTAAATAAAAAATTTTCAAATGAAAAGGATCAAAGTAAAACTTTAGATAAAAAATGATGTTCAATCACTTAGCGATTATACTAAAGGGAGCTACAAAGGTGGATAGTTAGACTGATATTTCAATGAGTTATATCGAATTTATTTTCTCTTTTATCAAAAAAGAAAGCAATAGCCTTACCATTAGATGAACACGAATACGCAACTTGCATGAAAAGAAAATTACTCCTTATACTAAGCTATCTTTTGTGGGGCGGTATGGTATTAAAAGCACAGCCACAATCGGGGAGTCCTAAAGTAACTGTAACTGGTCAGGTAGTAGATCATTCGAGTGGAAGTCCTTTGGAATTCGCGACCATTACTTTTTTTTCAAAAAGAGACAGTACCATCAAAGGCGGAGGAATGACCGATATAGAAGGGAAATTTAGTGTAGAAACAAGTCCCGAAACCTTTGCCAAGGTAGAATTTATTGCCTACCGAGCCCTTGTCTTCGACAATTTGCCTTTCGAAAAGGATAAAAACAGACTTGATTTAGGCCTGATTAAACTGGCATCAGATGCTACGGTCCTCGCTGAAGTGGAAGTCACTGCTGAAAAAAGCCAAATGCAACTTTCGCTGGATAAGAAAGTTTTCAATGTTGGAAAAGACCTGGCCAGCCGAGGAGGAAGTGCCGAAGACATTCTGGATAATGTACCTTCTGTTACGGTAGATATCGAAGGTAATGTAAGCCTGCGAGGGAGTGCTGGCGTTCGTATTCTTATTGATGGAAGACCATCCACTCTGGTTGGTGCCGGAAATGCTAATGGATTAAGGGCCATTCCCGCCAACATGATTGAAAAAGTCGAAGTGATCTCAAATCCGTCGGCCCGCTATGAAGCCGAAGGAACTGCGGGAATTATCAATATCGTCCTAAAAAAGAATCAAAAACGGGGACTCAATGGAGCTTTCGAAGTAACACTCGGTGTACCGGAAACTTATGGAGCATCTGTAAACCTCAATTATCGCAAAGATAAACTCAATTTTTTCATCAATTACGGCCTGCGTTATCAAACCAATTTCGGGGGAGGATTCATCTATCAGGAAAGTTATAGTGAAGATACTACCTTTATTTCTGATCAACGAAGAGCTATGGAGCGGCGCGGGCTTTCCAACAACATTCGCTTTGGCGCAGATTATTTCTTTTCACCCCAAAGTATTCTGACAACGGGAATGACCTACCGTGTCGGCGATGATAATAATAATGCCGAGATTGAATATTTTGATTTTATCAATGATCTCCCATTAGGTCTTACGCTCCGCACCGATGATGAAATAGAAGATGAAATCAATTTTGAATATTTTGTCACTCATACCCAAAAATTCAAGGGAAAAGGGCATGAATTAGTTTCGGATATACGCTTTTCCGATAAATCGGAAGTCGAAAGCTCTGATTTTGTAGAGCGCTTTTTTGATGCTGAACTCAACCCCAGTAACGAACCGGACTATCTGCAACGATCGAATAATGATGAAGGTAATCAACAATTACAAATACAAATTGATTATGTCAAACCATTTGGGAAAGACTCAAAATTCGAAGTGGGTTATCGAAGTTCTTTCCGGGAAATCCGAAACGATTTTTTGGTTACGGAATTTAATAATGGAGAGTGGATTCCTCTGGAAGGTTTGAACAACGATTTTATTTATGATGAAAAGATCCACTCCCTCTATGGCATTTATGGAAACAAGATTAAAAAGTTTTCCTGGCAGGTAGGCTTAAGGGTAGAAACTACGGATTTATCCACGAAATTGGAACAGACCAATGAGATCAATGACACGATATATGCAGGGCTTTTCCCCAGTATATTTTTGGGCTACGAATTCGAAGATCAAAACAGCGTGCAAATTAGTTATAGCCGCCGTCTGCGCCGACCACGTTTTTGGGATCTCAATCCTTTTTTTACTTTTAGCGATGCTCGTAATTTCTTTAGTGGAAACCCAGCCCTGGGACCGGAAAACACAGACTCTTATGAAATCAGCCATATCAAATACTGGGACAATGCTTCTCTGACCTCAAGTATTTTCTACCGGCATTCAACGGATGTTATCCAGCGTATTACCACTTTTAAAAATGATGGCACCACCATTACTCAGCCAGAAAATTTAAACACCCGGGATGATTTTGGATTAGAATTTACTTTTAATGTACAAGCCTGTAAATGGTGGCGAATCAACGGAAATTTCAATTTCTTTCGCTCTATTATCAATGGAAAAAACCTCGGTCAGACCTTCCAGGCGGATACTTATACCTGGTTTACCCGGCTCACTTCCCGAATGACACTTTTCAAAGATGCGGATTTGCAAATCCGGGGAAATTATCGCGCACCCAGGGAGACTCCCCAGGGTAGAAACAAAGCCGTGTATTCTGTCGATCTTGGCTTGAGCAAAGATATTTTGAAGAAAAAAGGTACCATTACTCTAAGCATTCGAGATGTCTTCAATAGCCGAAAACGCATTTTCACTACCCTTGGTCAAAACTTTTTCCGGGATGGTGAATTCCAGTGGCGGGCCCGAACGGCCACTCTTAGTTTTAGCTACCGGCTTAATCAACAGAAAAGAAGGGGAGGAGGCCGCAGACAGGGAGGCCGTGGATTTCAGGAAGGTGAAGGAAACGCATTTTGATTGATAAAATTTCCCTTTTCATTGAGTACAATTTGGCTTTTGGTTAATTTTCTACATTTTTATGATGTATGAAGTATTTAGGTCAAAAAAGCACCTGGTTGCAAATCCTCTTCTGGAGCACGCTCTGGGGATTAATGCAGTTTCTTATTTTTGGCTCGGTCAAAATTGAAAGGACCACCTTTATGGCCATAAATGTCATGCTTGCCGTGTCTGTAATTGTTTTTGTCAATCTCGAAGTTTTATTGCCAAAATTATACTTCAAGAAAAAAATCCCGTTCTATATTCTGAGCAGTATAATTTTGGTTTTACTTATTTATTCTTTGATGGAAATCCCCTTTTGGATGGAAAAAGGTTTGCCTTTTTCAAAACCGTACAAGCCCAGATCGCATAACCGTATCATAATTATGCGGTATATGACCAAATTTCTGCCTATGATCATTTCCCTGATTGGCAGTTCCCTTTTTGCTATTGCCGGTTTTGCAGCTTCAAAGGAGAAGGAAATGGCACAGCTCAAAAGTGAAAAGTTAAAAGCGGAGATGGATTTTTTAAAATCACAAACAAATCCACATTTCCTTTTTAATGCACTTAATAATATATACACCCTCTCTGTCATTAAATCAGATCGCACGCCGGAAAATTTGCTGAAACTCTCCGATATGCTGCGGTATATGCTGTACGATTGCAAAGCAGACCGCGTACCGCTTAAAAAGGAGCTGGAATACATCGACAATTTTGTAGCTTTAAACCAGCTGAAAGATAGCCAGGGATTAAACATCAAAATCAAACTGGATCGAAGTCAACCGAATTTAATGGTTGCACCTCTGATTTTTATTCCTTTTATTGAAAATGCTTTCAAACATAGCAAGATCGAAGACCTTGAGAAAGGCTGGATTGAAATTGAATTAAATATTATTGATACTGTCATTCACTTCAATGTCCGAAACAGTATTCCGGAAAAGGCTTATACAAAAGATACAATTGGCGGGATTGGTCTAAAAAACGTAAAACGTCAACTGGAATTAATTTATCCCGAAAAGCATAGTTTAGATATTCTACGAAAAGATTCAGTTTTTGAGATTATTTTAAAAATACACCCCTGATGAAAAAAATAAGATGCCTCGTTGTTGATGATGAAGAATTGGCCCGTACGCTTTTAGAAAATTATATTTCTAAATTACCCCAACTGGAACTTGTCGGCAAATGCAAAAATCCACTGGAAGCAATGAGTATCCTGCAGGAACAGAATGTTGACCTGCTATTCCTGGATATTCAAATGCCGGAACTAACAGGCGTGGAATTTTTAAAGATACTTCACAACAAACCATTAGTCGTATTCACTACTGCTTATCCGGATTATGCGCTCGAAGGCTATGCGCTGGATGTAGTTGATTATTTGCTCAAACCCTTTAGCCTCGAAAGATTCATTCAGGCGGTGAATAAAGTAAACCAGAGGCTTAATCATCAAGGTCCCAATACAGATCATCCCCCCGAGGTCAAAAGCGAAAAAAATTATATCCTCGTTAAATCGGAACACAAGATTCACCGTATCCCCTATGATGAAATCCTGTATATTCAAAGTATGCGCGAATACGTTGCGTATTATACCCCACAAGGGCGTATACTTTCGCTCAATTCCTTGAAAAAACTCGAACAGGAACTCCCGGATCAGCAGTTTATCCGCATTCACAAATCCTATATTGTTGCGATCGACAAAATCAAAACCCTTGAAGGCAATCTTTTACACGTAAGTGATGAAAAATTACCAATCGGTGCTAATTACAAAGACGTCGTCTTAACTAAAGTTTTTTAGTAACAAAAGTAGTAGCTTTGACTTGCCATTCGATTTTCGAATAGTAATTTTTAATCTACTGATCTTTTTATGAAAAACGCACTGCTTCTTTTTAGCTTTTTTTTCATTTCAACTCTGGCATTACAAGCACAAACCGTAGGGCTTCTTTTAAATGATTCACTGGCCTATAATGGTTATACCCTAATCGCTCCCTATTACGAGACTACTTATCTGGTTGATAATTGTGGTTATGTTGTAAATACCTGGCAGGCCGACCAGGTCCCGGGAGCTTCGACCTATCTACTCGAAAATGGTAATCTTTTGCGAACCGGCAGGATTAACGGGAGTTTTGGCGGAGGTGGCTCCGGAGGACGGATTGAGCTTTTTAGCTGGGAAGGCGAATTACTATGGCGATACGATTATGCTTCTGCCCTTTTCCATCAACATCACGATGTAGCAATGCTACCTAATGGTAATATTCTACTGATCGCCTGGGAGTTTCGCTCCATGCTGAGTGCTATAAATAACGGTCGCGACCCTTCGAAGGTCCCTTCCCAAGGAATTTGGTCAGAGCGAATTGTAGAGCTGGAACCAGTAGGCACAAATCAGGCAAATATCGTTTGGGAATGGCGTCTCTGGGATCATCTGGTTCAGGATTTCGATAGCACTAAACCAAACTATGGCGTAGTCTCGGAGCATCCGGAGCTGGTAGATATTAATTTTGAAGCGCTCGAGGGAGCAGGCGGAGTAGACTGGATACACCTCAATGCTATTAATTATAATGCCGAGCTGGATCAGATAGTGGTAAGTTCCAGGAATTTTCACGAATTTTGGGTAATTGATCACAGTACCACTACAGAGGAAGCGGCCGGGCATACCGGAGGCACTTCCGGCAAAGGAGGAGATATTCTTTATCGCTGGGGTAATCCACAATCTTATCAACAAGGAATCGCTACGGATAGAAAGCTGTTTGGTCAACATGATGTCCAATGGGTTCCGCCAGGACATCCTGATGAAGGCAAAATCATATTATTCAACAATGGTGCGGCTCGGCCCGAAGGTGATTTTTCTACTATAGACATGATTGATCCGCCTTTGGAATCCGACGGTAATTACAGCAAAACGTTTGGTGTTCCTTATGGCCCGGAAGATTTTTTCTGGAATTATACTGCCAATCCACCCGAGAACTTTTATTCCGCCAAAATTTCCGGTGTACAAAGATTACCCAATGGTAATACTTTAATTTGTGAGGGCGGTTTCGGTCGCGTATTCGAAATCACTCCGGATAAGCAAATTGTTTGGGAATATCAGAATCCTGTCCGGGGTAGTACTGGCCCGGTTGAACAAGGCATCGATATCACTAATCTTTCGCTTACCCTTTTTCGCGCGTATAAATACGGCACGGATTATCCTGCCTTCGAGGGCAAAACGCTTATTCCCGGTGATCCGATCGAGTTAAACCCGATTGATCCCATTTGTACAATTTACAATGTGACCTCAACTAATGAATTGCATTTACTGGAAGGCGTTCGCATAATTGGAAATCCGGTTCAGGAATTTTTCAGGCTGGAAAACGAAACTGGCACAGCGCTACGTATAGAAATCTTTAACGGTGCCGGTGGTTTAATGGCTCAGTATACTTCCATGGAATCTGTCATTACAAAGAATATTCAGCATTTCCCGGCAGGAATGTATTTTATAAAAGTCTCCAACCTGTCCGGCACGCATTTTTACAATGAAAAACTTATTAAATTTTAAGTTGCTTTCGTTGAGAAAAATCCGGATTTGATAGAGCCAATGCACTGTTTCAAATTTCTTTATTGAGATTAAAGGGCTTTTGATTGATTACTTTTTATAAAAAGAGGGAATGATTGCAAATTGAGGATATAATTATTTTCAATTTTTTAAAATCAAAAATCAAGAGTCATGCGATACCTAATAAAAGTAAGCCTCTTCAGCTTTATAGCTATTTTGCTCACAAGTAATAGCTCTACAGCGCAAAGCCAGGAAAAAGGCATCAAGCACGAAGCCAGAATCAATAAAATGACCGAAAAGCTAAGTGAAGAACTGGATCTTAGCGATACGCAAGTCAAAGAAGTAAAAGCGCTTTTCCGCAAATTCGGAGAACGTAAAAAAGCATTAAGAGATCAGTTTGACAGAGCGGAAAGGGCAGAGATAAAACCGGCCATGGAGCAAATCAAAGAAGATTTTGAAAAGGAGATGAAAACGATCCTCAGTCCGGAGCAATTCGAACAATTTAAAGCAATGCCGAAGCCCGGCCCAAGAGGTCAGCACCGTAAACATAATAAAGCTGCCAAAGCCTTTCACAAAGAAAATGTATATCCCATTCTTTTGGCACAACGTGTAAAGCTGGAAGATAAAATTTCGGAAGCGGATAAGGCCGAGTTAGCCGAATTGAGAAAAACGCTAAAAGCAGAAAAAGCCAGGCACAAAGCAAAGAAAAAAGGAGAAAGTCCCGATCCAGAAAAACGACAGGCCAATCGTCAAAAACGCAAAAACGATCCGAACCGCCAAAAAGTAAAGGCCCTGGTAGAAAAATATCAGGAAGATATCCAGGTCTTAATGGAAGAAGTGAAACCTCAACTGGAAAAATTGCGAGAAGCATTTGAAAAAGAACAAGGAGAAAGCAGCGAACCGCATCCACGAAAAGGTAAAGGGTCAAAATCGGAACGTCATATGACCAAAAAAATGGCTCGTTTCTTACTGATGAATCCAAAAGGAGAAAATGAAAATATCCCTCCTGCTGCCGTAAGCACAATTACCGATGTAAAAGTGTATCCAAATCCTTCGCAAGGGATTAGTCAGATTGAATATACCCTACAGTCTTCCGGACTAGTGACTATTGAACTGCACGATAAAAACGGAAACCTAATCGACACTATCGAACAAAGTAAAAAAGCTGCCGGGCAATACAAAAGGTCTATTGATTTTGCGAAATATACCCTTGGCGTTTATTATGTAATTCTTAAAGACGCAAATGGTCAGATCGTTTCCCAAAAAGTAGTCCGTTAATAATCACTGTTTTTTCGATACGAAATTTAAAGAGGTGGATTTCCAAACAGAAAGAAGCCCCTTTAATTTTTGTATTTCCCCACCAATACATCCGGCTTAGCCTCCTGTCCATTTTTATTCAATAAATAGCCCACTTCAAACCCTTATCTACATTTCCATTCAAAGAATATCCGGAAACTTATCGGCTTGACCGAAACTGGTTTTTTGCTGTTTCCTCTTCCGTACAGCAATCATTGATTAACAGTCTGTTTTCGAGTCTGGTTTTCCGGTTCCAAGCCAGTTGAAAGACATCCGAGCCGCATATAATTACAAAGATTTGAGCAGTGACTATTAGTTGAGTCATGCTGTTTTCTGACATAAACAAATTTCCACCAATAACTTCATCAAATTATTTAAGCCATCTGTAGAATAATGCTTTAATTTCAAAGTGTTCGATTTTTTCATTATAAAAATATATTCGATATTACAGGGCTTTAGTCTTATTTGGAAACAATAAATCACAACTATTTAAAATGAGAAACCTGATCCTTTTTTGCTTTTTAATCCTTGCATTAAATGCAAGCACCCAAATTTCTCCAAAATGGATAAGATCTATCGCAATTTCTCCCGATGGAAGCCAGATTGCGTTTACATACAAAGGAGACCTCTATAAAGTCTCTTCCAATGGTGGAGATGCGGTGCAACTTACTTTTCACGATGCACACGACTATATGGCTACCTGGAGTGAAGACGGATCAAAAATTGCTTTTGCCTCTAACCGATACGGGAATTTCGATGTCTTCGTTATGGACGCCATGGGTGGTCAAGCAGAAAGGCTGACTTTTCATTCCAATAATGAGCTGCCTTATACTTTCTCCGCAGATAATAAAAAAATACTATTTGGCGCATTACGTCAGGATGATGTCAAGCATCGCCAATATCCACACCGTTCCCAGTCAGAGTTATATGCAGTGCCGGTCAAAGGAGGACGAATAGATCAGATACTCACCTTTCCTGCGGAATATGTACAGGTTTCAGGAGATGGAAACCTGTTGATTTATCAGGATAAAAAAGGCGGAGAGGATGAATGGAGGAAGCATCATACTTCTTCCATTACCCGGGATATCTGGACTTATGATCTGGTCAATAAAACACATAAAATGATTACTTCTTACGAAGGAGAAGATCGACAGCCGATATTAACTGTCGATGCTAAAAACATGTATTACCTCAGTGAGAAAAGTGGTACTTTCAATGTCCATAAAATGCCTTTGGACAACCCGGATCAGGATCAACAACTGACTAACTTCAGTTTACATCCGGTTCGATTTTTAAGTATGGGAAATGGTATTCTTTGCTTCGGTTTTGACGGAGAACTGTATACAATGAAAGAAGGGCAAAAAGCTCAAAAGATAAACGTCAACATTCGTACTCAAAACAAAAGTAATAATGATAAATTCATCTCTATCAATGGCGGAGTAAATGAAATGGCCATCTCACCGAACGGGAAGGAAATTGCTTTCATTGCCCGCGGCGAAGTTTTTGTCACTTCCGTTGAAGAATCTTTTACCAAAAGGATTACCAATACGCCGGAAAGAGAACGTTTTGTCACCTGGGGACCAGAGGGTAAATCCATTGTATACAGCAGCGAACGAGGTGGAAAGTGGAGTATTTTCAAAACCGAAAAAACCCGAGCCGAAGAACCTTTTTTCTTTGCCTCTACGCTGTTAAAAGAATCAGCAGTTCTGAGTAATGATCAGGACAATTATCTTTCAAAATATTCTCCTGATGGAAAACAGTTTGCTTTCATTGAAGGGCGCCGAACCTTGAAAGTCAAAGATATTGCTTCCGGCAAGGAAGTAACCCTGCTCGACTCGGACGATTTGTTTCATATGCGTGATGGAGATAAATATTTTACCTGGAGTCCAGACAGTAAATGGCTTCTGGTGGAGTGGGACCTCTCTCTGAATAATAGTGAAGTATTATTAATGAAAGCCGACGGATCAAAACGGATTAATTTGAATAAAAGCGGATATTACGACTTTAGCCCTAAATGGGTAAATGGTGGCGCACAGATGGTTTGGTTCAGCAACCGGAATGGCCTGAAGTCTTATGCCACCAGTGGAAGATCAGAACTGGATGTATACAGTATGTTTTTTACCCAAAAAGCATGGGACAAGTACAACCTGAGTGAAGAAGATTACAAATTGCAAAAAGCAATAGAAGAGGCGAACAAAGACAAGGACAAGGACAAGGACAAAAAGAAGAAAAAAGAGGAAGACAAAAAAGACGGAGAGAAAAAAGAAAATAAAGACAAAGACAAAAAGGAAGAAGTCAAGCCATTGACTTTCGACTGGGAGAACATGGATGAACGTGTTGCACGTCTAACTATCCATTCTTCCCGATTGGGAGACGCTGTACTTTCAAAAGACGCAGACAAACTTTATTATCTTTCCCGCTTTGAAGGTAGTATGAATCTCTGGACGACTAATCTGCGCACCAAAGAAACCAAAATGGCGATGAAGCTTGGTGCCAAGTCAGGATCCTTACAATGGGATAAGGGTATGAAAAACCTTTTCTTGCTAAGCGGAGGAAAAATATCTAAAATCGATCCGGATAAAGGGAAAAAAGAAAGTGTAAAAATCAAGGGAGAAATGGAGTTTGATGCCCAGGCTGAGAGAGTAGTCATGTTTGATCACATCTGGCTAAGAACCAATGCTATTTTTTATCACTCCAATTTTCATGGTGTTGACTGGAATCAAATGAAAACAGAATATCAAAAGTATGTTCCTCATCTGGGCAACTCTTTTGAATTTACAGAAATGATATCGGAAATGCTCGGCGAGCTCAATGTCTCCCATGCCGGAGCGCGATATCGTGGAGGAAAAATTACGAATCGGGATGCTACTGCTTCGCTTGGTATTTTTATGAATTATAATCATAGCGGAAACGGGATACTTATCGACGAGATCATTGCCGGAGGACCTTTAGACAAAGCCGATTTTAATATAAAGGCCGGAATGATCATAGAAAAAATAGATGGTGAATTAATTCGTCCCGATCAGGATGTCGCCAAATACCTCAACCGGAAAGCAGGTAAGTTTGCACTCCTGGAAATACTCGATCCGGCAAGCCAAAAACGCGAAATGATCACGGTCAAACCAATTTCTCTGGGTGCTGAAAATAGGCTTTTATACAAAAGATGGGTAAGAATGAATGAAAAGGAAGTAGAAGAAAAGAGTAATGGTCAATTGGGTTATGTACATATTCCGGGAATGAGCGATGGCCCATACCGGAATATTTACCAGGACATGATGGGGAAATACTTTGATCGGAAAGGCGTTATTGTTGATACCCGTTTCAATGGCGGTGGTGATCTGGTAGCCGATCTGGCCATGTTTTTCACCGGAGTGCCTTTTATCAGCTACGAAACAGAAGCAAAGGTCGTAGGAGGCGAACCGACTTCCAGATGGACCAAGCCGACACTGGTTCTCATGAACGAAAGCCAATACTCTGATGGACATTGTTTCGCCTGTGGTTATACGGATTTGAAAATTGGAAAAACTGTTGGAATGCCCGTGCCCGGAACTTGTAGCTTCGCGGGATGGGAAGGGCTACCGGATGGCTCTGTCTGGGGAGTAGTTCCGGTCAGTGCCAAAGATATTCACGGAAACTGGATGGAAAACAATCAAACCGAACCGGATATCAAAGTGAAGAATATGCCCGGAGTAATCGACCAGGGCAGAGATCAGCAACTGGAACGTGCCATAGAAGAGATGCTGAAAAATTAATTTTGCTTTTTCGAAAAAACAACCCCACTTTGTATGAAAGCAAAGTGGGGTTTCTTGTTTAAGCAACTACACTTTCAACTTCTTCTATTAGATTTTCAAATGAAGCGCTTAATACTCACCGTTTATTTCTTTTGTTTTGTCAAATCCAAATCCTGTATTCAAATAATATAAAACAGGATAAGCCTTTGATTGAATTTCTTTCTGGCTGACTCAAAGCGTAATCACGCCTAAATCTGTACAAGGAGGAGTGAGCGTAACGCCGCTTAAATCAATAGTTGCAATTACAGAAATACCATTTAGCACACAACAAAAATGATAGCTGGGATCGGTGACGGGTTGTCCTCCGCAACAAGGGATCAAATTGAAGAGTTGAAAAACCTGACCCGGACAGACGTATAGTTCAGCAATACCCTGAGCATCGGAGCTGCCGGATTCCCAGTTTGTTTGGTAAGTTAATCCACGGTAGTAAAAGAAAATTGAAGCAGGCGTACCATCCGGGTTTTCAAATTTAATCGATACGCAAACCAGTTCATCGGCACAGGGCTCATCGGCATTCCAGGCATCAGAGATAGAAGAGACACTTCCTTGCAATGTGTTGGTGCTTTCATCGAATGTCAGTGTTCCGACCTGTGTCCAAAAACCACTTGAATTGACATTAAACAATCCCGTAGCTTCCTGTCTTTCTCCAAAATCAGGTAAGGCAATATTAATTTGATCCCGCTCCCCGATATCCAATTGATTCCCCTGAGCATCGCTGGCATAGATTTCCAGCATTCCATAGGATTGCAAAGGGAATCTATTCGTCTGGTTTTCTGCAAAAAGGGGCGCGGGAGCAGCAGCCATATCCGCAGGTGTATTGGGATTAAAATAAGTCAGCTGCACACTTACCGGCCCTTTATAAGGTAAACGCTTATCGTTTTGAATAACAAACCAGTCTACAGGGGGAATCAGCACAGTACCTGTATTTCTAGCAAAGTCGATGCGAATACTATCGGTAGTGTTAAAGGTTTGTTTTTCCCCTCTTTTCATTAGAGGAAGCACCAGAGCACGGGTAGAATCAACCCTAACCGGTGTAAAGAATCTTGAAATAGAAGCATAATTCGAATGCTCAACCCGTATCCGATATTCTTTCCCGCTTTCTAAAGGACGTGCAGTAATCCGACCTTCCTTGTTTGTCAGAAAGCTTTGCTCATCTATTTTTACCAGGGCATCAGCAATGGGAAGTGAACTTTGAGTATCAATGACAACTGCTTCGAGAAATAGTTCTTTTTCGCAGGATAAAAAGGTACTTGTAATAAGTACCAATAGACTGATTTTAAAAAACAGAGGTTTCATATTTATAATATTTTTGAACTGATTGAAAACCTGCTTAAACACAGATTCTCTAAAAATATTTGTAGGACTCCCTTATTTTTAAAATTTGATCTTCACCAGATTCGAATCTATCTGTATGATTTGCCAAACCACAAAACGAATTCATTTATAACCGTGATGACGTACAAAGAGAAATTCAACTCCTCAGGTCAAAGACATTTCGATTAACTTTATCTTCTGCCTTTTTTCATCATCCGGCTTAGGTATCTTTGAGTTACTGAAACAGTGCTTTTTTCTAATTTCTTTTTATTTAGTTTTTCAAAACGGTCTTCGGCAATTTTTTCCGTTACTTTCCCAATTACTTCATTACCGTAGCCGTACTCTATTCTTGATGCCATTTTACAATCAATGGGGAAATAAGCATAAATAGAACGGTTGTCATCGGAAACATTAGCGAACCAGCAAAGCTCAAAATTGTTCTTCCGGGAATACATAATTCTTACAAAAGGAGGTCTGTCAAGATGTGGAAAATAATCACCACTAAGCTCAAGCCGCAATAATAAATGGGGCTTATCATTGATTATTTTGATCACCTCTTTTCCGGACAATTTAATTTTAGGTGTTGGTTTATATATAAAATCAATATCTTTCATTTTAAAAATTTTTAAACATTAGTGAGTAAATTCAACAGAATCTATTTCTATTTCTCCACTGGCATTTGGCGAAAACTTAAATGCCAGGCTAACTACATCAGATAAATCTACCTGATCTTGTCCTGCGCAAACTATTGTATAAGAGGTAAGCGGAATCCGGACCGTATGCATAGCTGATTTTCTGTAATTGGCTTGTACTCGCTGGTCGGGAAAAGGAATAGTAGAAACCGTACTGACGCGGATCGCTCTTTCTTTATTTCCTCCATCTTTGAGCGCTACTCTCATTTTTTGAGCCTGGTTAAAGTTATTGAATGGACTGGCCTCTTTTTGAGTGACTCTAAAGCTCAAATATGAAAATGTACTTACATCTTTATGGGCACCGGGAATATTGAATACTAATTCATCATTCGCATTATTCCATCTTATTTTAAGCCCTTTACTATCGTGGGGCGAGCGATTATCCAGACCTGCCGTAGAGCTAGGTGCGTGATCGTGAAATCTGTTTTCTTCGGGATTAACCGGAAGCGTACTATTATCGGTAACCGTTCCGCCTATACTACTCAATTGCCAATTATTCGTAGCTCCTTCAAAATCATCAATAATTTTTCCTCCAGTATCTTTGTACTGAATGTATAATTCCGCTCCGGTTTGTTCTACGGAAGCTGGTTTCCACTCTCCTGTAAAGATTCCCCGCCAAATAGATTCTCCGAGTAAATGTTGTCGGAAGAACGCATTCATATAGGCTTTGGTAATAGTTTTTTGAACAGCCGCAGTCAGCAAGTTGGCCGGATTCTCTCCGGCCCAAGTCGCGTCACTATTTGTTGTAATGAATCCATTGTGGGTCGCTTTATAAACAAAAGCCATTGACTTGACTGCGCCTTCAGATCGATCGTATTGCGCAAAACCGGTTTGAGGAACAGTATAACCAGGCGTCCAGATACCGCCGTTTATATCTCCATCTCTCGCACCATAGAGAACAAAATAAGGTGTACTATGGCCTCCACTCAAAGCTTCCGAACCATACTGATCTGTCGGTCCTAAAGCAATCACTGCATTGACATTCAAACCCAGAGATTGCACTGCATTTATCCGGGCAACTTTTAATACAGCCTCTCCTCCGCGACTATGTCCCATGATCCCGATATTGTTTTGCATGTTAGAGCCAAAGGCAGACTGAAGAATGGCATGATGTTCAAAAAACATATTCGCCCGGCCCAGACCTCTCATACCTCCATTAAGATGAATACTCGCTGCAATGAAGCCGTTTTTCGCAAAATGCTGCAACAAAAAATCATAGGAAACATAATTGTGTCCATTACCATGAATAATAACAATAAGCGGATAATCTGCTTTTGCTGTACTAATTTGTGCCGGGTTCGTTACACCTGCCACATCTGCAGGGAAATATACATGAGCCCTTCTATTAACGGTAACATTAGTCGTTGAAAAACCTCCTGGCGTATGATAATGCGTCAGTTCATCCTGCACCGTTGCCGTTCCCTGAGTCCCTTCCGTATAATTCCAGTTACCGATATGCGTAAAGTCTGACATCGTTCCGGGATCATTAACGACTCTAAAGCCCGCTACAAAGTATCCATCAATAATATCAAGCGGTGTATCATAAGCATTATCCGGAATAAAAGAACTTAGGTTCGGGACATTATTACCGAAATCAGCCACGATATCGTATTCTCCGATTTGAGTAGCATTTGACCACAACAATCTTTTGTTCATATTAATGCAACCGGCCTGCACTTTAAATTTTTGGACATTGGAATTTCCTCCCAGAACCGGCAAATGATTCAAGCTATTATTCGTATTCCATTGAGTGCTGGTTTTAGACGGAATAACATACAGGGCACACATTTTACTAATATTCCCCGGATCGACAATTCCTGGATCCAGTGCTCCGTAAATATCTTCTCCAACCTCAAAAGTATCGCTGTATCTGAAATAAGGAGAACCGGATATGCTTCGCCCGCTTATTGGTAATTTGTTGACACAACCACCTAACACCGGCTTGGCCGTCCAGAAATCTTCTCTTACCACCAAACCCGTATTCAGCCTGGATGCTATAATGTCTCTTGGGATGACAAAAGGAGCATCATTATCTTCGTGCCCATATCGAATAGGACGAACTATGAAGTCATAAGCACCCGGTAAAATGTTAGAGCTATTCGCAAATCGAATAGTTTGTATCCTCCTCCTTGGACTGAGCTCAACATCCTGACTCGCAATAGCACCACTTGCGAATTCTGCCACTTCAAAATTATTTCGAACATTCCAGTCATTTTGCCGGCGCACCATCATAACCCTGAAAGTGGATGCTTTCGGAAGTCCTGCAAAAGTTAAATGCAGTATTTCTTTACTATCCTGTTCAAATCCATTTAGTAATCTTCCCTTTTTATCCGAGGCCAGTACAAGGGGATGTTCAAATTTTTCATTGACTGAAAATTTAAGTTTCGCAACCGGTTCTTTTTTATACAATAATGTAACTGTAAAATTACTTTGTTGCCATCTTTCCAGTGCTTCTTTTATGGTAAACACTTCTGTACTAAATGGATCATCCAGTCCAAACTGCGCCCAAAATACAGTAGCGGGAATATTCCCTTCTCTATCGGTAATAAAAGTACTTTCCAATAATTGTTTTTTTCTTTCTCTTATTTGTATGCTATACGTTGAGGAAGCTTTAAGAGCACTGGCTCTAATGAGGATGGACTCACCGATCGAGAAGGAAGATCGTTTCTTCAGAAGAGCATCCAATAGTTCAAAAGTTTTTATTTTTTGTAGTTTTTTCATTTGGTTTATTTTTTATTAACGGTTGGATTGAAATAAAAACGGAGGTAATTAATTGACAATTTTCCGGATAGTATGAATCATTAATTGACAGCATTTACCGCATTTTGTATATTCTGTTAATCCTGTTATGAATAAAACCATTAGTCTTTTAAGCAATTATTTTTTGTATCACTTAAAAAACACCGCCATCACGGAAGCCTTTTTTATTAAAATTTGCTTGGACATCTATCGCGAGAGCAATAAATTATTTTTTATATTGATTTAAAAAACAATATGAATCCTCCAGGCTTTTCGTTCTTTAATCATACTTCGGACGGTATAAAACACAAGGTTTTTCATCTCGATAAAAAAGGTCCGCCAGTTATTATCATTCACGAATTACCGGGTATGAGTCCGGAATGTCTGGAGTTCGGAAATCGCCTACACCAAAAAGGATTTAGTGTTTATCTGCCTTTGCTTTTTGGGAAGCCCGGTAAAAAAGCGACTATGCTTCGAAGCCTGGGGTATTTTGGAAAAATTTGCATTTCCCGGGAAATTTATCTTTTCAAAAAAAGAAAAACCAGTCCTGTTGTTACATGGCTTCGAAGTTTGTGCCGCAAATTACACGAGGAACATCAGGGTAAAGGGGTCGGTGCAATCGGGATGTGCCTGACCGGGGGCTTTGCGATTCCTATGATGGTAGAACCTTCTTTAATGGCTCCGGTTCTTAGCCAACCCTCGCTACCTATAGGTATTGGAAAAGCCGTTAAACAGGACCTTGCCTGTTCTCCCGGGGATTTAAAAATAGCAAAAGAACGAGCCGCTAATGGAACGGTCATTAAAGCATATCGATTCGATAAAGACAAAATCTCCCCAGCTCAAAAGGTGGAAACCTATCAAAAAGAATTCGGCGATGCCTTAAAATATCATTGCCTGAATAGTGACCAACAGGGAAAGAAAGGTTGTCATTCCGTTTTCACGCTCGATTATTACGATGAGGAAGGGCATCCAACCCGGGACGCTTTTGACAATCTGGTTGATTTTTTTTCAAAAAAACTATTATAAACCCAAGAACGTAATCCGATGATGGGCCGATGATCCTAAAGGCCTTTGGATCGACTCTTTGAGCTTAAGCAAACAGAAGTTTATAAGCCATAAGCTTTTATAATTATTGATTTGATGACTTAGACTTTCTTGCTTTTTCCCCTTGCACATCGTAATTTCGCCAACATAATAATTAAGAATCTTATGGCACTTACCGAATCAACGATGCTACCTTTGGGAACAGAAGCTCCCAACTTTCACTTGATGGATACTGTTTCCGGAAACTACTACAGTCTGGATGATTTAAAATCAGACCGGGCCACAGTGGTGATGTTTATTTGCAATCATTGCCCTTATGTGATCCACGTTAATCCGGAGATCGTACGTATTGCCAATGCGTATAAAAACCAGGGGGTTTCCTTTATTGCAATTAGTTCCAACGACGTAGAGCATTACCCGGATGATGCACCGGATAAGATGAGGATTGTAGCCAAGGTTTTGCGTTATCCATTCCCCTATCTTTACGATAAACGGCAGGAGGTTGCCAAAGCGTATGATGCAGCCTGCACTCCGGATTTTTACGTTTTTGATGGAAATATGAAATTGACTTACCGCGGCCGGATCGACGATTCTCGCCCGGGGAACAATATTTCGCTCAATGGGCAGGATTTACGCAATGCACTCGACCTTACCTTAAAAGGCGAAGCGATTGAACCACAATACCCGAGTATGGGCTGTAATATTAAGTGGAAAGTAGGTTCTTAATTCGTTTTTCGCTATAAGCTGTTCGAGAGTCGCAATACGAATAACAGTTTACGAAAATCAAACGAGGAATTATTCTTTAAGCTTTTTCCGGACTTCTTTAATAAAATCGGGCAGGGCGCGAAGTGCAGCCAGCTCTTTATAATTTTGTCGATACTCTGCCACCGGTTTACCCAGGTAAAATTTCCCCCCTTCTACGCTTTTAGTAACCCCGCATTGGCCACCAATAATGGCTTTAGCTCCTATCCGTACCGCCTGTGCAATCCCCACCTGTCCATAAATTGTGACTTCATCTTCAATAATTGCTTTCCCGGAAATACCAACCTGCGCAGCGATCAGACATTTTTTACCAATTTCCACTCCGTGTCCAACGTGCACCAAACAGTCGATCTTTGTTCCTGCACCGATAATCGTATCTCCTGAAACTCCCTTATTAATGGTGCAATTGGAAGCAATGTAAACATGGTCTTCGATCACTACTCTTCCTCCCGAACGCCATTTTTTATACCCGGATTCTTTCTTCTTGAAATAAAAAGCATCCGTCCCGATCACCGTTCCCGAATTGATTTCGACGTGATCTCCAATAATCGTGTGATCCTGTATGGTAACATTGGCGTGAATATAACAACCCTTTCCAATTTTGACATGATTTCCGATCACCACGCCGGGTTCAATTACGGTGGTACTATGAATTACTGCCGAATCACCAATCATTGCATTCATTGGCCTGAAAGGACGATACGATTTGACAATCGAATCATAAACCTCGAAAGGGTTGTCGCAAACTAAAAGAACTTTCCCTGCCGGGCAAATCGTCGGCTGATTCAAAATGATAATACTTGCTGCGGAGGATAATGATCTTTTAAAGTATTTTTCAATATCAACAAAAGTGATATCTCCGGGCTCGACTTTGTGAATTTCATTGATACCCTTTGCCATCAGGCTATCGTCTCCAATGATTTTACAGCCATATTGCAAAGCGATTTCCGTAACCGGAATAGGATTAGGAAATTTCATTTTTTCAATTTTCGTTTTTCATTATTCAACTCATTGATATTCCTCCTCGAACGACAAAAATCATCAATGTGCTTCCAACCAGTTTTGTCCCTGATCAATGCTAACCTTAATCGGTACTTTCAAATCCGGAATCGCATTCTTCATTTCCTGCTCGATCATCGGCTTGAGTTTGTCCAGTTCATCCTTATGTGCATCAAATACCAGCTCATCGTGAACTTGTAAAACCATTTTGGATTTGAATTGACCGGCTTTTAGTTTTTTATGGATATTAATCATGGCAATTTTAATCATATCTGCCGCGGTCCCCTGAATAGGTGTATTGATCGCAATTCTTTCGGCATTACTTCTGATCAGCCCATTTCGGGAATCGATATCCCGGATATAGCGACGACGCCCCATCAGCGTCATAACATAGCCATTTTCCCGCGCTTCCTCTACAGTTTTATCCATATACGCTTTAAGTCCGCTATATTGTGCAAAATAATTGCCAATCAGTTCACTGGCTTCGGCTCTCTTAATTCCCAATTGCCTGGAAAGGTTTGTGGCTCCCGCTCCGTAGATTACACTAAAATTGACGGTCTTGGCCCGATAACGCTGTTCCTTCGTAACCTCTTCGATGGGTACGCCAAAAACTCTTGCAGCAGTCGCAGCGTGGATATCCTGTCCTTTTTGGAAAGCATCGAGCATTGCTTCATCGCCACTGATTTCGGCAATCACTCTTAACTCTATTTGCGAATAATCTGCTGCGAGTAAAATATAATCTTTATCTCTTGGAATAAAAGCCTTACGGACTTTAGCCCCTTCCGGTGTACGGATTGGAATATTCTGTAAATTAGGATTATTGGAACTCAAGCGCCCGGTGGCAGCCAAAGCCTGATTAAAAGAGCTATGTATTCTTCCGGTTTTAGGATTGACCATTCTGGGCAATGCATCTACATAGGTAGACTTGAGTTTGGTCATTCCCCGAAATTTTAAAATCTTGGCAACGAAGGGATAATTTTCTGCTAATTCTGAAAGCTTTTCTTCATCCGTTGAGTACTGCCCGGTTTTAGTTTTCCGCCAGCGATAAGGTAATTTCATTTTGTCAAATAGAACTTCACCGACCTGCTTTGGAGAAGAGATATTGAAGGGAATCCCCGCTTCATCGTAAATATCCTGCTGCGCTTCGAGGATTTTCTTACCAAGTTCTTCTCCATATTTTTCTAAAAAGGCAACATCCAGATTGATCCCGTTGTATTCCATTTCAACCAGCACAGCGATCAGAGGTTCTTCAATGCTGTTGTAAAGATTTTCCAAACCATCGTTTTCTAATTTCGGCGCCAGATAATTTTTTAACCTCAAGGTAATATCGGCATCCTCACTCGCATAATCTACAACCTTGTTTACCGGAACATCCCGCATGCTAAGTTGATTCTTCCCTTTTTTACCAATCAATGTTGTAATAGAAACGGGTTTGTATTTGAGATAAGTTTCGGCGAGGTAATCCATATTATGCCGAAGCTCAGGTTCCAATAAATAATGCGCAAGCATAGTATCGAAAAAATGCCCTTTGACCTCTACTCCGTACCATTTAAAAATCAGCGCATCGTATTTAATATTCTGACCAATCTTTATGATTTTTTCATTTTCAAGTAAAGGCTTAAATTCATCAACAATTATTTGCGCATCCTTTTCATCTGCGGGGATCGGAACATAATAGCCTTCTTTTTCTTTACAGGAAAAGGAGATACCTACTAATTCAGCCTGATTCGCATCAATTCCGGTTGTTTCCGTATCCAGACAAATTTCTTTTTGTTTGGAAAGTAATTGAATAAGCCGGGCCCTATCTTCCCGGGTATCCATCAGTTTGTAATCGTACTCGCTATTTTCAATAGAAAACTCTGCTACGGAATGTTGGGGGAGCGGAGGCGCCGAAGACTTTTTAGTGGCAGGAGATATTCCACCAAACAGGCTTTGTTGCCCTCCAGCTTCGGGTTTTGCTTTCTGTACTTCTCCCAGGATTTGAGCAGCGAGCCTTCTGAACTCCAGCTCTTTAAAAATTTCGGAAAGTGCATCCCGATTAAACGGTTCTACTTCATAGATTTTCGCATCAAACTTCACCGGGACATTGATATCAATAGTGGCCAGGGTTTTAGACATTCGACCCTGTTCGGCAAAAGTTTCTACTTTTTCTTTTTGCTTTCCTTTCAGTTTGTCAGTATTTGCCAACAAACCTTCCAGGCTATCATATTCTTTCAATAATTTGACGGCCGTTTTCGCTCCGATCCCGGGGATTCCCGGTATGTTATCCACACTATCTCCCTGCAAACCGAGAATATCAATTACCTGATCAACTCTCTCGATATCCCATTTTTCCAAAACTTCTTTTTCTCCCAGAATTTCTATATCGCCGCCTTTCCTTCCGGGTTTGTACATGAAGATTTTATCAGAGACCAGTTGCGCATAATCTTTATCCGGTGTTACCATATATACCTCAAAACCTTCGCCTTCTGCCTGTTTGGCCAATGTCCCGATCACATCGTCCGCTTCAAAACCTTCCTTGGTTGCAATCGGAATATTAAAAGCTTCAATAATCTTTTGGATATAGGGAAAAGCCGCAGTGATAGCTTCGGGTTGCGCTTCGCGATTAGCTTTGTAATCCGCATACATTTCGTGTCGAAAAGTAGGGCCTGAAAGATCAAATGACACTGCGATATGTGAAGGTTTTTGATTAGAAAGAATATCCCAAAGATAGCGGGTGAATCCGGTGATTGCAGAGACATCCATCCCTTTCGAGTTGATTAATGGTCGGGTGATAAAAGCGTAATGAGCCCGGTAAATAAGGGCATGACCATCCAGGAGAAACAGCTTTTTTTGTGCCATAGATTTTTTTTTGAAGCAGTACTCAAATTAGCTCTTAATGCGATCTTGTATTTGTATTAATGCTTCTGCGAATTTAGGCTTTTTACTTGGAAAAGAGCGACATTAAAAATGTTTAAAATAAAAAGCCCGTCCGAAACAGGACGGGCCAGGGTGTCAAAATTGCCTGGGTTAAAAAATATCTTTATTTCGTTATGCTATAAGTTATTCCAATGAGCCAGTATCCCTGAAGGTCATTATCTTCATCTGCTAAGTCATCAATTGTAAAGGTCTCCGGGTCGATAGTTGGATCAGCTGCCAGTACCGCATTATAGGATTCTTGCTTGTTACTACGAAGGCCAAACTCCAGACCAACACCAATACCTTTCCAGGCGGTAAAAGAAAATCCGTTTATCCAGGTCCAGTTGGATAAATTGGAAAGGTCGGAGTAGCTGGCAAATGCGGATAAGTTAGACCTCCAGGCTATTCCCATTGGTAATGATTGATTATAATCTGCTACGATTTTACATCCGAGAGAAGAGTCAAAAGTTACGTCCTCATCGGCAAAAACAAAATTATAGTTCAGAGGATGGAAAACCACCACAAGGTTCGTAACAGGTGTCCAGGTCGCCCCGGCTCCGATATCCAGATATCCCGGATTATTAAAATTGCTCAAAACGGAAGTTCTGTATTCTGCCAAAGTCGAAATCGCCCACTGATCAGATACTTTATATCCGAAAAGAGAAGAGAGGTTAAGTACATCTGCGGTTTGTTCAAAATCATTATCAGCAGTAACAGGATCATCATCATTTCTAAATCTCAGCCAGCCGAAGTTGAGATTCAGTGCGTTTCTCCAAAAATATTTATCCTCAATAAGGTTGGCAAAGGCATTACCCGTAATTCCGATAGTAATGGCAGAAGTATTTGGATCTGCTTTTTGCAGCCAGTTGTCAAAACCGTTCAGATTCAGCCCGATCGTTCCGAAAGCACCTGTTTTCCAGCCTTTGTCCAGCGCATCTATTTGAGCCTGGATAGCATTAGCCTCACCTTTTAATGCAGCAATTTGGCTGTCTTTCTCGGCTTTCTGTGCTTTTAATTCCTCCAGTGTTTGGGCACTCATCGCAGTGGAAACTCCAAGAGCTATGAGCAAAAATAGTAGTACTTTTTTCATTGTGTTTGCTTTTACAGTATAGTTAAGTCAATAAATAATCAAGATTCTTTAAGAGTCATGGATTTCAAAAGTTTCCGAAGTCAGTTTGCTGAGCGGGATAACAATATTACTATTACTCGTTAGCAATGTAATCGAAGCGCTATCGATTCTGACAACTTCTCCTTTGACACCGCTAATAGAAATAATATCACCAATCTTAACCTTTTCTTTACTATAAAAAGAAGCCAAGAAGTTGGCCATCATTGCTTTTGAAGCCAGGCCGTAGCCCAGAGCAAAAGCAAAAACACAGCCACCAATAATGATTGACAGGTTGTTGGCAATGAAGTCGGTGTCTATACCAATTTGTGTCAAAGCAGTGATAACAGACATCAGGAATATGAAGTAGAAAACAAAAACGCTGATAATCTTGGCAGAAGGTACACCCAGTGATTTGAGTGTAGTCGCCAAAATATTCTGAATAAACTGAGCAATAAGCAATCCGATCACTAATACTAATAAAGCAGCAATAAGATTAGGGATATAATCAAGGATAGAACTGATCAGTCCTGTAATTGCCTCGATTGCCAAATATTCCGACGCCACAATAGTAAATATGAGTAACAGGATGTAATAGGCAATTTTGGAAAGCACCTGACTTGGTACGACCTCGATATTAGATTTGGCAATAAACTCAATTTCATTAAGCTTTTCAGCGATTTTATCGATACCAATAGTTCGCAGTACTCGCCTGATAATGTAAGCAATAACTTTTGCGATAATATAACCTAGTATAAAAATGATGATCGCTCCCAGCATTCGGGGGAAAGCATTACTTATATTTTCATAGAGCTTGTTAAGTATTTCAAGTATTTTATCCATAATTTGTTTTGGTTTTCACGGACAGTCCGTGATAGGGTCTTTTCGGAGTAGTAGAGCTATGACTTATAATAAAAAAGTTTTCATTTTTCATTTCCATCCGGTGAGTCAGCCTTATCATCACTAGAATTGGACCTGCTTTGGATATTCGAAGATTCCCGAACACCGCCGACCATTGAAATAAACATTTCAAATACTTTGGGAAGATAAAGTTCGAGTACATTTGATACAAAATTAAAAACGCGAACATTTCCCATAATTCCCATTTCAGTTTCAGGAGGAGGGTGTGGATATTGATTATCTTCCTCTTCTCCCAGCAATTTAAAATTATTTTGCTCTCCCATGATCAAAGATTAAACTAGTTAAACAAATCTTTATAAACAGACATTGCTTTCGCTTTGGCTCTTTTAATTTTCATTTTGACAGCGCTTTCCGTTTTATCCAAGGCTTCTGCAATCTCCTTGATGCTCATTTCTTCCTGATATTTCATCATAAGTATGGCCTTGTCTCCTACCGGGATCTTATTCAAAACCACCTTCAACTTTTTCAACTCGATTTGCAGCAACTCATGATCTTCTACTTCTTCAACTATATCCGGAGGATTATCCATTTCTCCGGTAAAAAGATTTTTCTCCTTCTTTTTTCTTCTTAAAAAGTCGATACAATAATTATAAGTAATAGAATAGATCCAGGTAGAGAATTTTGACTTTTCGCTAAACTTGGCCAGGTTTGAATATATCTTGATAAAAATATCCTGTGTAGCATCTTGGGCAAGACCTTCATCTTTCAACATTGAAATGCACTTACTAAAAACCTTTCCTGCGTACCGGTTGTAAAGTAAGCTGAAGTATGCAGTTTCCCGGGTACTAAGATAAAGCTTTATCACTTCACTATCTGAACGAAGAGAGGTACTAGTAATTGGATTCCGTTTAGGATCGTCTTGCATTGACGGGTTTTTCACTTGACGTAAAAGGTTTCTGTGTTTTCTGTTTAAACTGAGTTCAAGCCGTAAAAATAATGAAGTAAACTCAATTTTCAGCTATCAACAGACCACAGATCGCAATTTTTCAGCGTTCAGTCATATGCTTAAGTCAAAATCCACTTTTGGGTTTTTACTACTTGTTTTTACCAAGGAAGATCGCTCCCTACCAGTCCACCTGATCCCTTACCATGTTTTTGAGACGTGAACTTTTACAAGAGGACACATTTTTTGATGTTAAAATTGTGACAGGGAAAGCAAGTATTTTAATAAGAGAAGTTCATAAAAATAGAGGTAGTACAACCGTACTACCCCTGCCCTAACCAAATAAAACCAAATTATTTTTAAAGGTATTGACTACCTGAATTTTCAATCGACTGTTATTGTGTTTTTTACACTAACATATACAAATATAAACGTTTTATTTAAAACATGAAGAATTTTATCAGGATAAGTAATGTTAATTTTCTTCCTAAAAAGATAGAGCGAGCTTGAAATAAAATTTTTTAAAGCCAAACAAACTATTCACCGAACAATATATTGCAAACATTTAAAAAGTCTTAAAAATCTCTGTTTTGCCTAAAATGCCAAATGAGTAGCCTGATTCTTATTCCAATAAATTACCTTTGCAAGAGAGGGTTGAAATTTTCGTCAAACTTTTTATCAATAACAATGAAGAGAATAATTTTTACGGGCTTTTCTTTAATTTTCTATGTATTCGGACTGTTTGCCCAGCAAAATGACATCAAAGATGATGATGCCTTTTTCATTAGATCCATCTATGACAAAGCACTTACCGAGGGGCAGTGTTATAATTGGCTGGAGCATTTGACCACCCGAATCGGAGGAAGACTGGCTGGTTCGCCGCAAGCTGCCGCTGCTGTTGAATACACCCGGCAAATGTTAGATACCCTGGGGTTGGATTCGGTTTGGCTGGAACCATGTATGGTTCCACACTGGGTAAGAGGCGATCAGGAGCAGGTAAGAATAATCAACTCGGGAACAGCAGGTACTATTGATCTTAAAGCCCTGGCCCTGGGAAATTCTATTGGAACTGCTCCGGGAGGCCTGGTAGCAGAGGTCGTCGAAGTAAAGAGTCTTGATGAAGTGGATAAGCTGGGACGGGCAGGAATTGAAGGAAAGATTGTTTTTTATAACCGACCAATGGATCCGACACAAATTCGCACTTTCAATGCCTACGGAGGAGCCGTTGATCAGCGGGTCAATGGTCCAGCCAGAGCATCAAGATACGGAGCAGTGGCTACCCTGGTTCGTTCTATGACAACTAAACTAGATGATGTTCCACATACCGGAGTCACTGTATTCAACGATGATCCCCCCATCCCCGCTTTAGCTATTAGTACCAATGATGCTGAATTATTGAGTAGTCTTTTAAAAAAAGAAAGGCTCAAGGTTTACATCTTTACAAATTGCCGAAAATTAGAAGATAAACTGTCTTATAGTGTGGTCGGAGAGTGGACAGGGGCTGAATTCCCCGAAGAAATTATACTCGTCGGGGGACATTTGGATTCCTGGGATATTGGCGGTGGAGCACATGATGATGGAGCGGGTTGTGTTCACGCGATGGAAGTTCTGCAATTGCTCAAACGATTAGCCTATCGCCCTAAAAGAACCATTCGATGTGTCCTTTTCATGAATGAAGAGAATGGGCTGGCCGGAGGTTTATCCTATGCTGCTGCTTCCAATAAAAAAGGAGAGTTTCACCTGGCAGCTATAGAATCAGATGCCGGAGGTTTTACACCAAGAGGTTTTAGTGTCGATGGTGATGATTTAATTTTCAATCAAAAATTTAAAAAAGTCATTGAATGGTTTCCGCTTCTGGAAGCATATAACCTGAGTTTTAACAAAGGCGGAAGTGGTGCGGATATTTCTCCATTGAAAAGTCAAAAGGGGCTCCTTTTTGGCTTCCGGCCCGATTCGCAGCGGTATTTTGATTATCATCATACGGCAGCAGACAATATGGATGCGGTCAATAAAAGAGAACTTGAGCTTGGTGCAGCAGCAATCACGAGTCTGGTCTATCTAATTGATAAATATGGTTTATAGCTTTTTAGTACCGTCTTCCCAAGCAAAGAAACACCTATATTGTTAAACCTTGATTCATTAAGTAATGTCGGAAACAGTAAAAACAAATAGAATACGAGTATTGGATTTAGAGTTTGAACCATTCCTCTCCAAAGAGCAGATCAGTTCAACGGTTGACAAACTAGGTAAGCAAATCACACAAGATTACCTCGGGAAAAAACCAATATTCATTGCGATTCTCAACGGGTCTTATGTGTTTATGGCCGACCTGCTCAGAGCCTGTAAGCTGGAATGTGAAATGACTTTTGTAAAGCTTTCTTCTTATCAGGGATTGGAAAGCTCCGGAGTAGTTGCCACACAAATTGGATTGAGCCTGGACATCAGAGGTCGTGATATAATTATTGTGGAAGATATCATTGATACGGGAACGACAATACATCATTTCCTGCAACAGATAAAAAAGTTTGAACCGGCTTCTGTAAAACTGGCTACCCTTTTGTTCAAACCCAAGGCTTTACAACATCCACTTAAAATTGATTATACCGGCTTTGAGATTCCAAATCGATTTGTTGTTGGTTACGGTTTGGATTATAATGAGGCCGGGCGCAATCTTCCAGCCATATATCAGCTAGTCTCTGAATAAACAGGCTTTCATCACCGGTAATTCGGAAGAAAAACGCTATTTTGTATTGACAAAGTGCCTAATCGGATGATGAAGCTACTGGTCATATTAGCTATTGTTTACCTGGTCTTAATGCTACTTTTTTATTTTGCTCAGGATTTATTCTTTTTTCGCCCGGAAAAACTGCCCAGCTATTTTCAATACAAATATCCCTTCCCCTTTGAAGAAGTCAATTTTGAAATGGAAGACGGAGGCAGCATTAATGGCATTCATTTCAAAGTACCTAACTCCAAAGGTGTCATATACTACTTCAAAGGCAATTCGAAAAGTATCAAGGGTTGGGGAAAATTTGCCCGGGACTTTGTCAGTAAGGGCTATGATTTCTTTATGGTAGATTATCGTGGATTTGGCAAAAGCAAAGGTAAACGAACGGAGGCTATACTATACAGTGATGCCCAACACATCTACAAATGGTTAACGAAAAACTATCCCGAACAAGGTATTATCATCTATGGCCGATCCCTGGGAAGCGGAATTGCGACCCGTATTGCTTCCTGGAACTCTCCAATGATGCTAATCCTCGATTCCCCTTATTTTAGTTTTCTATACCAAATCCGGCGTTATGGATTCTTTCTACCTATTCGCTGGCTATTAAAATACCAGATTCGTACCGATCAATTTATCAAAAAAGTGAGTTGCCCAATTTTTATTTTACATGGTACCAAAGATCGACTTATTCCATTTAGAAACTCAAAACTACTTAAAAGTGTAGTTCCGCAAAAAGTGAAGGTCTATCCTATCAAAGATGCCGGACATAATAATCTGTCGGACTTTCCCGAATACCATGAGTTGTTGTACGATATTCTCAATGATGATGCTATGTACCAGCATTTTCTAAACCAATTACAAAAGAGTCTAAGGGCTTGAAATCAGACTTGTTCAAAACAAAATACACCCAGAAGTAAAAATATACCATCCTCTTTTCTTTAAGTGAATAGCTTTATGTAAATTAAAGGTGATTCCCCGCAGTAATATCTACAAATAACTCGAATAGTATCAGATATATTTAGATGGGAATAAGCCGAAAAGCCATCTTCCTCATCGCTATGGAGCATAGCTCGCTGATTGAGGCTAATTCCGAAGTAGGCATTCACCAAAACATTTCCTCATGAAAAAAGCAATTTTCACAAGCGTCCTTTTTATGGTCATTATTAGCCTGACCGCCTTTAACTGGAGTACTTCAGAGAACCTCTACGATCATTTATTAGACGAAAAATCAAAAGCCGAAAAACTTTTCACCACCGAATCGAATACAGCCTTGATAGCAAACCTAGGTCAGTTTTTAGCTACCAAGCTCGATAATATTGACCGGGTGGATGTACACTGGGGAACAGAAAAAGCATATTACTTCTGTGCCTATGGCCAGAAAGATGGTGTAGCAACGGTCCAGCAAGTTTTGGTTTCGGAAGAAATGGCCTGTACCCAGCAATTTCCCAGTTTAGCACAAATGGGGATAGCGGCCGGAAGTACTTTCGTTCATTGTTATTGGAAGGAAATCAGAATTGGGCCATTTACCCTTAAAGTCTGCGCTAAAATTAACGAAGGGGCTATTTGTGGCTATAGCCCTTCGGGTGATCTATGTGTACGGGTAGATGAGCATGAGATTGGCCAGCAGCAATAAATAATTTTGTTATAGTACCCTCCCGATCTGGATAAAAGGTACATACTCCTAAAGGGGGATTTCGCAATGGGATGTGGAATCCCCTTTTTTCAGTTAAGCTCTTTACTCTTGGATCAAAAATCTCTGCCTTTATAAAGGTTTACGAGTAAGTTTGTCTTATTAAAAAGCCAATTGAGCAATCAGATTAAATTTTTCCCTTGGAAACTTTACAAAATTCTTTTTTTGTTATAAATTTGCATTCGCTTCCTAAAAGCTGGAATTGACCCATGGTGTAATTGGCAACACAGCTGGTTTTGGTCCAGCCATTCTAGGTTCGAGTCCTAGTGGGTCAACAGATAAAAAGCCTTGATAATCAGTGGATTATTGAGGCTTTTTTAGTTGATGGTACAACATAGGTACAACAAACCAGTTCGTTTCTCACCACATTGTCTACCAATAAAATTCTATGGTTTAAAATTTTTCATGATGCTGTACCATGAAAACACACTGATTATTACACTTAAACCATAGTCAAAATGAACAAAGATTATCTTTCTTTTTTAGACCGCATCAAAATAACTATTCAGAAGGAGCGAACTAGAGCCGCTCAGCAAGTCAATCGTTCACTCATCACGCTGTATTGGGAAATGGGAAAGCAAATTGTAGAAAGCCAACAAAAACATGGATGGGGAAAGAGCATCGTTGAAAAGCTTTCAAAAGACCTACAAGAAACCTATCCCTCTAAAACTGGTTTTTCTTCTCGGAACCTTTGGTATATGAGGGTTTTCTATGAAACTTATAAGGATGATGTAAAACTGCAACAAGCTGTTGCAGAAATTCCTTGGGGGCATAATTTGCTCATTATGCAGAAGGCAAAGAGTAGAGAAGAACAACAATATTACATAGAAGCAAGTAGCCAGATGGGATGGAGCAGGGGGGTACTGCTCAATCAGATCAAAGCAGAAGCCTATCAAAGACAAGTACAACTTCCCAAGCAAACCAATTTTGAAAAAACACTTCCCAAACATTTAGCTGAACAAGCTGATGAAACAATTAAAAGCAGTTACAATTTAGAGTTTCTTGGTGTTGACAAACCTATCCTTGAAATGGAGTTAGAAAACGAGTTGTTGCGTAAGCTTCAATCTTTTATCTTGGAGTTAGGGTATGGCTTTGCTTTTATTGGCAATCAGTACCCAATATCATTAGGCAACAAAACGTATCGTATTGATCTGCTTTTTTATCATAGGCATTTGCAATGTCTTGTAGCAGTTGAGTTAAAGATAGGTAGCTTTGAACCTGAACACGCAGGAAAGATGAATTTCTATCTTGAATTGCTTGATGACAAACACAAACTCCCGCATGAGAATCCTGCAATCGGGATTATCCTTTGTGCGGAGAAAAATAATTTAGAAGTTGAGTATGCCTTGCGATCTAGTAATAAACCTGTTGGGGTTGCTGAATATCAGTTGATTGAAAAATTACCTGATGAATTGAGTGGTAAAATTCCTAGCCCCGAGCAGTTGAAAAAACCATTAACCTAATATTTAATGGGAAATAAACTTGTAATCTACCTACTTAAATACAGTGTCAACATCGTTGACACAATTGAGGTTATCCCATTCTATTGAGCTTTTACCAAAGAAAGATGATAAAAAGAATTATTTCTTTGAAAATTGCTTTAGTTGGTTAACTTCAACTTTTAAATTACATTTGTGTAAAGGATTTAGTGACAACAATCCTATAAAAACCGTAGTTAATATTATGTAAGAAGGGGTAATAAAATAGTTAAAAATACAGATTGCCCTATAAGTTATGGCTGAAACAGAAAAACATAAATTTGAAAAATTGGATTTCTCTATAACAGAAGAAAGAATAGAGGAGTTTGCTGATAAATACATAGAGCTGAGGTCTCATGTGAAAAATATTGAGGATATAGAAAATGATCCTAGATTCAAAAACTTAGGTTTCTCTACTCAAAACATCAAAGACTACTTTGCTAAAAATACTCAACCTATTAGGGTTTCAGATAGATCAGTTAAAGATATTTATAGAAGCGACTTAGGAGAGATGCTGCTTACTATGTATTTTGATGCAGGGTATGCAGGACTTGGAGAATCTTTTGTCATCCCACTTAAGAATATTTGGGATAGAGAACATAACGATTTACCAGGTAGAGGAATAGATGTGACTGGTTACAAAGAATTATCTGGGAAAATAGAAATATTCATTGGAGAGGCAAAAGTTTCTAGCGAACAAAAAAGCCCTCCTCAGGTCTCAGAGGACATCTATAGAGAGCAACTAAAATATACCTCATCTGATAAAACATATCTCAAAAGGAGAATTTCTAACTATGCAAAAAAACTTGATGCAAAAGATGCGGCTAATTTTACATTAGTCTTGATGGCCTTAGAGATTGAGGGAATGGAAAATATTTACGAGCTTGTTTTTGGTTGTTGCCTAGTGCGTGACACAGAATGCTATGGTGACAAAGACTTTGGCAAAATGAAATCCCAAAAAGACAGTTTTTCACCGAATCGCATACATTTCATTGTACCTGTTTTTGATAAGCCAATTTCAGAAACTGTTGATTTATTCCATAAAAAAGTTGAGGAAAAGATAAATGGATAAAGGCGAGGTAAATATAAAATCAATTTTAGCTGAGAATCCTGTTTTTGAAGAGATATACGAAAACAGTAAATATAGTTATGTTGAAAAACTACTCACAAATACAAGTTTGTCCAATACTGATGAGGGAAAGATAGTAAAGTTATCATTTTTGATTTTCAATGAACAATTATCATCTATTACAAATAGTAATCAGGATTGGGAATCAGAATCTATTGTTCAATTTAAAAAAGTATATTATTTATTACGTTGTCTTGAAGCCCCTAAAGCATTTGAAATATTTGAAGAATTATGGGGCATTAATCAACTGGATACCAATGTAGTTTATCACTTCTACTTAGCAATTTCTGGGGTACTTTCTAACTCAAGTATAAAAGTACAAGTTGATTTAAAAGAATACATAAACCAAGAAGAGAATCAGAAACTAAACTGGGGAGATAAAGTTTTACGAGGCATTCTTCAAGCTATTATCTTCATAGTAAGAAAAAAGGGGAATGAGGATATAAAAAATGTTGTTAGTACAATAGAATCCTTACAAGAACTACAAAATGAGTTTGAGGAAAGTTATCTTAGAAACCACTCTTTTAACCTACAACTAAATAAGGCTAGTGACCTATTAGGGTATTACCATATTTGTAAGATGCTTACAGAAACCGCATCCTATCTGCTAACTGGCTATTCTTATAGGAAAAACTTAATTTCTGTACTCGACAGACATACTAAATATGCTATTTCTTGTCTTGAAAATCAGACTAGAATCCAAAGTATTGTTAAGGTAATCTACCTTGTTTGTTTAAGGTTGTATAAAGACTGTATTTGGACTCAAACAGGTGGTTTGAGCTCTAATATTAGAATATTATGCAAGACCATTAATGAAAGGGGTATTATTGACTTGCTACCATCCCAACAGCAAGCAATTAAAAGCAATTTTTTAGACCCTGCATCAAATGCTACTATACTTCAGATGCCCACAAGTGCAGGAAAAACATTGTTAGCTGAGTTCTCAATTCTACAAACTAAAGCTCTTATTCCAGAAGCAAAAGTGATTTATATTGTTCCTACTAGAGCATTGATAAATCAAGTTTTACATGACTTAAGAAAGGATTTTAAAGGTCTAAATCTAGCGATTGAAAAAAGCACAGGAGCAATTGAATTAGACCCTTCCGAATCTTTATTTTTAGAGTCAAAAATTGATATTCTAATTATTACCCCAGAAAAGTTTGATTTACTGATAAGAAAGAAACATCCAGTTGTAGAAGACATATCCTTAGTAGTAGTTGATGAAGCTCACAATCTTAATGATAAGAAGAGAGGAACTCGCCTTGAACTTCTTTTAGCTATAATAAAAAGAGAAAGACCAAACACAAGATTTCTACTACTTACCCCCTTTATTCCAAAAAGGGAAAATGGAGAGGCTATTAAAGACTGGTTGTCATCTGGCAAAAACGCTATTCCTCCTATAATGGTCAGTTGGAAACCGGCAGATAAAATATTTTTAGGAATAAGAGAAAATAAATATGATTTCAAAGCAGATATTTTATCTAGCTTATATGGTTGGGATGTAAAAGAGGGAACTATAAAAATCGATAAACCTACTTTAGTTTCGAGCACCAAGAAAGATAGAGTTTTTGAGTTTAGTGCTAGGCATTTCTCTGCTCAAAATAAGAGTATTTTATTCCTTTGTAGAGGTAGAGGAACATCCGATAAAAAAGCGGAATTCCTTTACGATAACTTAGAACTACCAAATAGAAATTCCCCTGAAATTGATTTAATTACAAGATATATTGAAGAAGTCATAGGAGAACCTACCGTTTTATCAAAGGTTCTTAAAAAAGGTATAGCCGTCCATCATGCAGGATTAACTACTGAAATTAAACACCTTGTAGAACATCTGATTAGAGAAGGAGAAGTAAATTATATTTGCGCAACAACAACAGTTGCTCAAGGTATGAATTTCCCAATATCATCTGTTTTCTTTGATACTTTCCGAAAAGGGGATAAAGATTTATCTGTTAGTGAATTTAGAAATATTGCAGGAAGAGCAGGGAGAACATTAATAGATAATATTGGTAAGATAATTTTCCCATTTAATTCAAAAACTAATAAAGACAAAGCCAAGTCTTATTTGAAATCTGACGCTGAAGAAATTACTAGTGCCTTGTTGGAACTGATACTGTCCTCTGAAGAGATAATTAATGCTTTTTCGAATGTTGAAAACGCATCTCAAAGAGGAGATTTATTTAGAGATAACGAGGCTTTGTCTTCTTTGATACAGTACATCGTCCATCTGTTAAATGTCGTTGAAGAAGATTTATATATTGACGAGTTAGAAGAATTGTTTAAAGATAGTTTAGGTTATTACATATCCAATAGCTCTGACAAAAAGAAGTTCATTGAGATTTGTAAAACTTTATATTTCAATCTTCAAAAAACAATATCTAAAGGTATTCTAACCTACGCAGACAAAACAGGTTTTAGTGTACCATCTGTTCTCTCTATAATGCAGTCAAAAAGTGAAAATCCAGAGATTGCGGACAAAGAGAATTGGAAACCCAGTGTTCTATTTAATAAGTCTGACCCTAAACCAATGACTGATAAAATTAATGTAATTGGTCATTTAAGAGAAGTAAAACTAGGTACAGATGCTTCTCAATCTCCCTTCAATCCAGAAATTGTAGCTAAAATCCTAATCAACTGGGTCAATGGTGCAGATATTTCAAGTCTGTCAAAGTTACATCCTTTCTTTAAAGACATGGAGGATAAAAGAATCAATAATTTTATATCCTATTTAACTCAAACAGCCTTCAAATCTTCATGGGGTTTAAGTGCTTTGGAAGGAATAGTAAACGCAAAGAATGATGATATAGAAGATACAAACTCGTATATACCCTCTATGGTTTATTATGGAGTAAAAAGTAAAGAGGCTATTGCTCTTAGAATGTTAGGTGTACCAAGAGTACTATCAGATAATTTAGCTCAATCATTATTGGATAAGGATAATCCTCAATCATTTGATGAAGTTAGGAGAAAGGTTAAATCTCTGAATGAATCGGATTGGGATAAGATTAAGCCTCAAAATTCAAATCTTAATGGAGCAGAATGGAAACAAATAACAGATATTCTTTTAGCTTAGCTTACAGTAAGTAGGATTTTATATAGTCCAAAGCTTTTTAACCAATTCTCTCTCTTCCATTCCACAAATATCTACATATATGGCTGTAGTCTGCAAATATGCGTGACCTAAGTATTTTTGGACTTTAGTTATTGGTAATACTGTTACAGCATGTATAGCAAAACCATGTCTTAATCCCAATGCAGAAGATTTCACACCTTTAATTCCTGCTTCATTCATAACGGATTTAATGTAACGAGAAGCTGATCTCGTGGAAAATTTCCAGATCGAATCTTTCACTCTGAAACTTTGTGTATCTAGTTTGGCTACATACTCTTTTAGTTCATCAAGCAAAAAGTCGGGAAGAGGAATTTGCCTGAAAACATCTTTTCGCCGTCGCTTTAATGTTTGAATAATTACTGACTTATTAGAAAAGTCGATACTTGTATTATTGAGATTTACAATCTCGCTTATTCGCGCTCCAGTAAAAAACAATAATAAACAGAAGAGTCTAATATCTTGTCGCTCTTGAATATTAGCAGCTTGATAAAATCGTCTGCGTTCTTCTTGATTTAGGTATTTTCTTTGCCCCTGATTGTCAAAAAGGGAAAGTTTAAAATGATATGCCATGAGATTTATATTTCCTTCTTTTAGTTGGCATACATAACTGTCCTACTATTATATATTCTCGGACACTTTGGCAAGTAAAATTGATTAAAAGTTCAATCTAAGAGTTAATTTTCTCTTACTCTTTGTACTTGGCTTCATACCTCTAAGATATAGGAGTCATTTTTTAAGGGTGAAATCGCTTATAATGCTGAAGAAATAAAAGTCGTTTTTTGCATATTGGACGTTTTGATAGAAACGTCTAATAAATAATGCCGCCTAAAAGAAAATAAACGGTCAAAACATTGCCTTGCAATAACAGGGAGAGATTGGGTTTTCAAAAAATGGACATTTCTATTATTAATATCCAATAGAGCCTAATTGTTAAATAGTTCTGCTAAGACAAAGCACTATGCACTTAACATAACCGTGAACAACACAATAGAGGTGGTCTCTAATTTCCAATATAAGTAGTGACATTATATACAGAGGATACGGCTAACTAGCTGCATATGACAATTTTGCTTGCCGATAAAAGTAAACCAATACCCCTGTTTAGTAACCAATCGAATCCTCAATTATTCAATATTAATCTATCAAAAGGGTAATTCTAATCTATTAGATATTAAACACTCTAACTGAATGAGAAGGGGGCTCTAATACTATAAACTAACAAAGAACTAGTATACAAAAAGGTTACTATTATGTTATCAATGGCGCAAAGAACCTTATCATGAATGGTAATATTGGCAAAGAAGAAAACAAAGCTGGCATTGGTAACTCTATTACACAGTATACATTTTAGCAACGTAAATCCTATTTAATAACCGTATCACCTCTTTATAAGCTATATCTCTTCCCTAAAAGCGAGTGTAGGATAAACTTTGAAAAACAAAATCGCTGAATTTAATTTAGTAACTTTAAGGTGATAACAGAAGTTAAAAGTCACAGGTTAAAATTCAGCGATTGAATATGCAGTCATATTCGTACTATGACTGTATACTCTTTCAAAGTTACGCAAAAAAACTAGAAGTATACTTTCATTTGCTAGATTGAATTTCTTGTCTTTTACTTCACCTATTTTTTTAAACTTAAAACACAATTCTTATGAATGATGCTGTTTTTAAAAGGGAGAAGCCCCCACAATTGCCAGAAAGTGAGCAAATTAGACTACTTTACCACTTAGTAGGAATCCTCTATTTCACTATAGGGATAGTTTATTTCATCTTAAGGTTTTCGATGTAGAATAATTATAGATGAAATTTATATCATCAACTTTATTTATGGAGTAGGTGGTTTTCAGCCTTTGAGTTTAGGAAACTCAAAGGCTGTTTTTTTTGTAATGAGATTCTATAACCAACATGACAGCAATTTACTAAAGAATCCAGCAAGTGAACGGAACCCACTTTTTCATCCCTATACCGTCTATGAATCTTGTGAAGTCCATTAAGGGGTACGATTTAAGCATTATCAGCAAAGAAATAGTTGATACCTCCTATGATTAAATTTTTCGTAAAATTAGGGGATGGCATACTATATATAATTTTCGGCCAAATCATATTGCCATGAAAACCCGAAGATTATTCTCCATCCATAACGCCTTTTATTTAGTCTTAATAATTGTTTTTAGTTTCCCATATAAAAGTTGGGGACAGGATGATATAGACAGTAAAATCATTGGGAAACAAGCTCAGATTACCGATGCGCTGAATAGGATGAACGACATCATCAATCAAGCTGATGAAAAGCTTGAGAGCTTAAAAAACGTTAAAGCGGTCATTAATGCTTCAAGTGTACCCAATAATAAAACCGTAGGTGTTTATCTCATTATTGGCAAAGACAATGAGGTAGCCCCAAATGAATGGGTATCAACAGTGAAGAAATATTTTAAGGCTTATGGGTTTCCTGTAAAGGTTATTTTAGATAATACTCACCCTGAAGGGCAGGGGGCAATTGCCTTAATCTATGTTGGTGCAAAAGTATATAATGGGAATCTTTCAAACGGAAGTGTCAGCCTTCATTACCTGCTCACCGAGCATAAAAAGGTCTTTTCCGACTTACTAGAAATGTACAAAGAAGCTAACCCTCGTCTATTTACTGCTAAAAATTAGGACATTAAGGTTAAACTGAAAAGTGCGACCATAACGCCAACAATCGTTATTGTCTGGATTATCTGGAATTTAAGACTGCCAGATAATTTATCTCTTAAACGGGTTTCCATGTCGTGTATTTCTGAACGTAAGTTAGCTTCAACTTTAGTTATTTCTGAGCGCAACGCAGTCTCAACTTTATGCAGGTCTTCTTTTGTAGCGACACCAGATATAGTAACCTCTTGTACAGCCTCTATAATACCTTCAGCTTGTTTTTTAGTAAAACCACGCTCTTTAAGCAAGGTTACAACTTTATAAGTATCAAAATGTAGTGTCGCAAAGTTCATATCTATCAGTATATACTATTTACATTTTGCTTTCAATAATTCACTTTAAGGCATAGGAGAAAAAAACGGTTTAATTTCTTGAAGTTCTTCTAGTGCGGACTGATTAAGTTCTATGGTTTCATTGTTGCTTTGTTCAATGTAAGTAACATCCTTAGCAAGGCTGCTTTTTTCTTGTAATTCTGTAATAAGCTGTTCATATTCCACCTCTGAATCTTGCGCAGCCATTTGCGCATCTAATGCAACTGTAGAAGCTTGTTCTAAAATTTCAGCTTTTCTTATCCGTCGTCCTTCATCAGTTAATGAGGTGCTAGCATGAATAGCATTTAGAGCATTTTTTACTCGTTCATTTTCTTCTTCAAGAGTTTCTTTTTGGTCATATACTCTATTTCTGAAACTATCGAGTTGCACGAGATTATTTTCAAGTGCTGGAACAATCTCGCTCTGTTCAAAATTTTGCTGCGCTTTTAAAATCAGGATTAACATTTTAAGAGTTATATCATCAGGTAGATTTTTTCCTGTGCGTTGTTTATAGGCTTCGAGAGTATCCATTATAGCCTTAATTTTGTAATTACCATTCTCCTCTTTTTCAAAATATCTAGCTTCAATAGCATCATTCAAATCTCTATGCCTGCGTGTCATATTCTGTAAATTATCTTGGATCATTTGAATCTGTTCATCAGCATTTTTAATTATTTGATTTATAGTATTTATAGCAATAAGAACATCTTTCTGTGCTTGCTTAAATTTTTCAAGCATTTCCCGTTGGGTAATATCCAATAGATAATTGATGAAGTCTTTGTGTTTTTTCTCTAAGAAAGTACGTTGTTGGATTAACTCAGAATGTTGAGTTATACGTGGCGTAATTCCAATGCCTCCCATAAGAATATTTACGTCATTATCGAAGTCTATTTTTTTTAACCTCGAAGCAGTATTGAATTGATTGGCTAAGACTAATGGCATTTCTCAACATCTATTTCAATTAATAATGCTTATATATTAACATAAACAAGATTAAGGAATGGTAAAGAAATAAATATATTTTACAAGGTAATGGAAAATGAAATTTATAATTTCGGAGAATCTTTAGATATAGAGAAAATTAAAAAAAATTGTATTTAATCTTTTAGTAGATATTATTTATCCTAATTACTTTGTTCATTTTTAGATTCATTTTCATCAATAAGAAATAAGGTTGTATAAATTTCTTTAATATTAGCTTTAGTAAATTTGACATTACTCTTTACAGTACTAACATCTATACCTTCAAATTCACTATCCTTAACGACAATCTCAACACGTTCAACGTTTTCCCAAGCTTCGAGACAATTGATCATAAGTTTTTCAAAATCTTTACTACTAAGGTTCTTTTTTTCATTCATAAGCTAATTCTATCAGATTATTTTTTTCAGCAAAGATTTTTTTACTAAATAACTTGAATTGAGTCACTAGTGCTTTTTTCCTTCATAGTCAGTTAAATGAATAAATCACATGTAATATAAGTTGCTATTAAAAAGCTTATTAAAATAATTTTTTAAGACCTAGTATAGTCCCAAAACAATAGCGATTATCACGCAAATAGAAAAAAGTGAAATCACGCCGTATATACCAATTTGTTTATAGACAAGAATAGTTGTAAACGAATAAAAGAATGAGAAAAAGAATTTTTCCATACGATGATCATAAGTTGATTTGCTTTATATTCTCAACTGATGATTTAAATCATCCACAAAAATCCAAATAAAATACAGGGTAGTCATAAAACAAATAGTTTATGATTTATTGTTTTTACATGTAAGTAATTTTAAAGTGATAATGTATCTTATGAAAAGAAACTCATCTATAAAAAGGTACATTTACATACATTTTTGATCGTACATAATCGTAGGTTGATTCTAGACCTCCAGCTCGAAAATCTGGCAGTTTTTTGATGACACGCACCGCTTCTTTATCACACCCATAACCTAAGCCTTTTTCGATATTGATATTAGTGATTATACCACTTTTTTCGACGATAAAGGAAACTCTTACGGTTCCTTTGATATCATTCTTTTTAGCGTCTTTAGGGTATTTTAATTTGCGCTTAATGAATCTCATCATTTTTTTATCTGCACATTTTTTTTCTTTTGTTATACGATCAGGATCATCTACATCAAAAAAACATTTATTAATAGCCCACATTTGAGGCTTCCAAAGTAACTCATGCTCTTCATAATAATCTTTCTTGACCGTGTGTTCTTTCTCAACTTCTTCTTTGGGAGATTTATTGACCACTTGATATGAATTGTAAGCATTAGTTGATACCTCTACATCAATTTTTTGCCCTTTCATCAAATAAGTCCGGTGTTTCCATTGTCCATACCATTCTGGCTCACCTCCTGGTAAACTTTGGGGATATATAACCCTCTCAACGATTACACTATGTTCACTATAATTGCCGCTTTCAATTATTGCTTTACTGGAAGGTGTAAAAGGCAGGATTTGTCTAATACCTATGCCTCGATCTTCAAGTAGTGATCTTAGTTGAGAAAGGCTCGGCCTCCTTCCACGTATGTCCGACATTTCAACCTTTTGACCTGCTGCATATAGTATAATTCTTTGATTTTCCTTAAACACCTCAGAGCGTTCACTATTAGGAGATTGCGCATAAACAAATAATTCATCAGAAGGAATATTTGCATCTGTTGCATCTTTAAGTACTTCTATATAACAGAGAAAAAATTGGTTTAATTCTTTCATGGATTTAATTGCCGGTTTGCCGACAACATTAAAACGCGAAGCCGAAAGAACAGGATAATAATCAACATATAGTTCTACAGTTGATCCTTTACCCACAAAATTCCCCGGTGCAGGGTTTTGTTTGACTATCCTTATGTTGATATTATCTTGTACAGCTTTATCACGAACAACTTTAGCCTTGAACCCAAGGTTTGTAAGGCTGTCTTTCGCTATATGCAAAATCCCTGTTTGGTTTTTGAGCTCACCATGGTGTTCGTCTAGATAAGCTCTATAGCTTTGTGTAAAATCAGGAATTTTTGTAAGCTCTCCTGGTTTATTTTTGGTTATGAATAAGTCGATTGGTTTTCCTGCATTAAAAGGTTTGCGCCGTTCAGGGTTAAATGCCGGTTCTTGTTTGTAAACATAAGCATCCTCGTAATCATCAAAATTGGATAATGTTGAATCAGGAAAGATATTTCCTGTAGTAAAATTATGTATTTGAATTTGAGTCCGAGCAGCACTAAGCGGGTATCTTTGAAGATTTGGAAGCCCAACAACATGCCAAGCTTCTGGCTGGTATTCACGCGGTCTTTTATCATTTATGCACCTGCAATGGGCAAGGTCTCCTGCTTTATCTGTAAAATAACGTTTCACGGTTACATCACTGTTAAATTCGAAAAGAATAGGGTATTTATGTGTTCCACCATTTGCATAATAATCAGAAGTCCAGTAGCGCCCAACTTCATTAAAATCATCAAATTTCTTAGTGTCATATAAATAATCATAACGTCCATAACCACTTAAAGAAAAAGACAAAGGAAATCTATCAGAATCAGGATCAGTCAAAAGTCCGTAGGCCGCTACACGATCAAAGCCATGCTTGCCATCCTTACCAAGACCTGGTGGGGCAATAGTATTCAAGAGATCCTTCCAATGCCCAAATTTTGGACATTCCAGTCCTAATGCTTTACAAGCATTCATACAAGCTTCATGAGTGTAAAGACGCCCCAATTCACAAAATTCTTTAATCCTTCCTCTGCTATTTTCTATTTCATAACACCAGGAATCTTTACTAGGATAACGTAAATTAAAGCCCATCCACTCTACACCCCATAAGTCATACATGGGATATACTTTATCATGGTGAGAAATTACCCTTTCTGTATAGATCAGGCTACCATCTGGCTTAAAATAATTTTCCTTTCTATAAGAGCCTTGTGATATCTCATAATCTTGATTGATACCTGGTGTAAAAGTTTGGCTTGTTGATGGCGGTGTAGGTTCTTCTACAGTGGCAATCTGTTTTCCGTCATTTCCTCGAAATTCACATACAAACACTCCAATAATGATTAAAAACAAAGCTAATCCGAAAGCAGTTTTTTGAGTGTTTCCTTTTCCTTTGAGTGATTTTGGAAGTTTTGAAAGTTTAACCCATATATCCATAATAAAAAATTTTACAAGAGTTTTGGAATATGTTATATATCGCGTCATGCTTAAAGACCGATTTAAAAATGCAGTAAAAAATGCAAGAGAGTTTTTCAAGGAATATCCAACTCAAGGATTTAATTCTTTAATTCTCGTACCAGGACTACCTTATTTGATTTACAAATTGTCTTCTTATTCTGAAAAACCTATACTTACAGCTTCCGTTCTATGTCTTTTAACCTATGGTGGCTATCTATTCGGTCAAGACATAAAGGAGTTTCAAATTAAAAAAGAAGCATTTGAACTTCCTGACGATATTGAAAAGCAGATAGAAGAATATCAGGCAAAACAAGTCCAGGAAAATCTGCCTGATCTTACCAAAGAGGACAATATAAATGATGTTCTTGATACGCCTGCTTTCAGGCCATAAGGACAATCAATCGTAAATACTATCTTCATCCTCTTTATTTAGTTTCTCCTGAACCTTCATAACCTTTTCACCTTCTTTTCCTGAGCCTTGTGTAAGTTTGTCTAATCCAACCTTACCATGATAATAGCACCACTCATCATACCATTGACAAATTGCGCATGTAATAAGGAAGGCTCCAAAAAAAGAACTAGGTGTTTTAAACCAAATTAGTAAACCAATTAACAAGACTGTGAGCGGCTCGATAAATCTCTGTATCGTAAGTTCATCATCTGAATCCTTATCTTTCAAAAAAGAAAAAATGACTGATTCACCACGCGTAAGAACGTTATCGGACGGATTATATCTGTAATTTAAACAGGCTATTAAAAAAATAAGTCCGTAAATACCAAGTACATAAATATGAACAGGAATTGCCTTTATTGTTGAGAAGATATCACTGCCAAAATACTCAAACGCACCCCAGTGTGATAGAGAAAGTAAACAAGTCAGCACAATAGCCGTAAACCCGAAAAAAACCATTGGCCAGTTAAAAGTCATGTGTCCGATTTTTCCTCGATATATCACACGTAAAACGAGCGCCAAACCCCGACCAATATTCTCAAAACGTACCCAGCCCGCCGAACGATTTTTGGGAAACCACAAGCCTGAATTATAGTCTTGCAAAATCTTCTCTTTGATTTCTCGTTGTGACTGTCTCATATAACTTTTTTACGTGATTGATTTTTGACTAAACTTGATGACTTCATAATTCTTTTTATTGGAAAACTTATTCCCAATATTTTCATATTATAATTCAATATTCCTTTTGCTGAAAAGAAGCGATTACAAAATTTTTATCGTTACTCCATTTTTTATCCGCCACGGTGATAACGGCATGGATTTTACGATCATTTCTTTCACCTCCTGTTTTTAATAGCGTAAAGTTTTTAGGTAAGAATTGATATTGATACTCTTTGCTTATAGATACTTTAGTGTCACTCGTTGTTTGCACGTTTCTATAATCTTTTTCAATTGTATTAGAAGCCCATTCATTGGTTACATGGTCATTGTTATTATGGAATATTTTGGTGGCTAAATTCCCTAATAATGAATCTACCAATGCTTTGGAATTGGCTCCACCAATAGTCGCATAATAATTGGAAATATTTTGAGAAATTAATACTGTACATGCTTTTGAACTTCGGGCTGTTGTTTGAAACATCACATCATCCTGGTTGATAAAGTATTGAGCTTCATCAATCCAAATAAATACAGGACGTGTCATTTTTCCAACCTTCCGCCTCTCTACTGCTTGTTGCCAGAGTTTCTTATAAATTGCTTGGGCGTATACACCTAGTTGTAAATACTTTTTTACAGGAAAGTTCAGAATGATCACTTTGCCTTCAAAAGTCCTTTCAGGCAAAATTTCATCACTGGTATCCATTGCAAAATAATCAGCTAACAGTCCTGACCTAAATGGTGCGGCAAAAGCAAAGAAATGTTCAAGAATGGAACTTCGTGTCTTTTCTGCTAAGGTGGATAACTCACTTAAAAAGTAAGAACTTATCACATCGAAAGTTCGTGAGTTACTTTCCAGGTGCTCTTGTTGCTTTTTGAATTTAGGCAGGACTCTTTCATATTCGTATGTATTAGACGTTTTAAGTTGCTTCAGTTCATTTGCTCTTACATTCAGTTTTTCTTCTAAACAGGTTATGTACCAAGCTGCCCAAACCAAACAGTAAACTGTATAGCTTTCATTCGCCCATGCTTGAAGTTGTTTATGGTGTTCAGAAGTATCAGGCTCATTCAGTTTAAAGAATTTGTTATAATGTCCATTACCAGTTGGAGTATCACGAAGAACCTTTGCAATATTGTTGATGGTCAAATCTAAATGACCAGATTCTGAAATGGGGTTAAATTCTTGATTGGTAACTATAAATTCAACCTTTGATTTTTCCTCTAAATCCTTCCCTTTTTTTGCCAGTTTCAACAGATCAACGGAGGCTTTTATACACCGTTCCATAGCTAAAATCCAAAATGGCTCCTTTCCTGCACCTTCGCTTGAACCATCAATTCGATTGCCCATTTTAACAATGGACATAAAAAGCGAAACAATGTTATCCGTATAACCTCCTCCTTGTTCCGGTGCTCTTTCTAGTTCATACTTTAGAGGATTGAATTTGTATTTACCTCCAGGCTCAAAAACAATTCGATCATGATCACTTCTGGAAGGTGTATCTTTAAAGTATTCTTCCCACCGATCTTTCTCGTCTACTTTTCCTGTTAGGACAATCCCTCCAAAACCGCTTTTTAAAAATGTTAAAGCAAGGTCACGACCACTACCTGAACTTTTTCCTGACCCAATTCCTCCAAAGATTTGAACTCCTCGTACCGCATCCACGAGCCTCCAATAATCACGTTCGTCGAAATCGTTCTGTTTATATCTTTTGAATTTATAAATGACCTCATTTAATGCGGTTACTGGATGCATGATTATTGGGGATTTAATATTATAATAAATTACAAAAAAAATGATAAAAAACCAATATCGATTCACAACTTCAAGTTTATAAAATGAGTGGATAGGTCTAAGAATTAAGCTTTCTCATCTAGATTCACTACCTCATTTTCGTGTCATAGTTGAAATCAATGAGTCCCCTCCCTGAAGACTCCTAAGCTGTGCTTAGGGAATAAGTCTGATACTACTGCGCACAATCTTATCCTCAACGCTTAATCAATTCCTTCAACCCAAATGCCTCCATTTTGCCCCTCTATTTAGTGCTGAATTTGAGTATCTTTTTTTCTCTACTTCTGGAATTTCAACCTGGTTTCAATATTTGTTCCCCATTCTGAATTTTCTCCATTTTTCTATCCATTCGATGACTTAGCTAAAAAAAATAGCACCACTTAAAACCAGATGAATACATATCAATCCAGCTTCTCCAAAACCGCAGTTTTTGCCATAAAAAACGCTTAATTTAAGTAAATGATTACGCGAAAACAATACAAATCAGCCCCTAATGTAATTGCTTATTTTGACCAAAATTTGGTTCGTGCTGACTACCATACGCAGAGTGGTCAAGTTGAAGGAGTTTGGGGTGGCCATCTTGCAAAAAGACTAGGACTGTCGGATAAGGTGCATCGTGATGACTTTGAAAAGTTTTGCAATAACATCAACCCTCAAACCGATGAAAGATTGACTGCTCGGACTAGACGTAATCGTACGGTTGCAGAAGATTGGACATTCTCTGTCCCTAAGTCTGTGTCCATTCAATATGCCTTAACACAAGATAAAGATATTTTAGACTGCTTGCGGGGAGCCATTCACGATACGATGCGAGATGTTGAGAAGGATACAGAAACAAGAGTAAGAATGAATGGGAGAAATGAAAATCGAAAAACAGGAAACCTTCTTTATTCTATATTCATCCATGATGATACAAGGCCTGTTCAGCAGAATATCAATGGCATCAAGGTAAATATGCCTGACCCGCAACTGCATGGACATACTATGCTTATGAATCTGACCCACGATGAAAAAGAGCAAAAATGGAAAGCGGTACAGTTCCGAAATATGGTAGCAAGCATTCCTACTTACCGAGCTATTTTTGAATCCAGGTTGGCACAAAGGCTTCAAAAAGCTGGATATGAATTGGAACGAACTGCCAACAATTTTGAAATTGCAGGATATAAGCGTTCCACAATAAATAAATTTTCAAACAGACAAGCTGTTATTGAGAGGAAGGCGAAAGAAAAAGGAATTACTGATCCTGCCGAAAAAGCTAAACTTGGTGCAAAAACAAGAAATGGCAAACGAGATGGATTATCTCAGGAAGCCTTACAAAAACTGAGGGTACAAAAAATGGATGCCCAAGAAATGGCGGTTGTTCTTAATGCTAAAAACTTTAACCGCATAGGCCTTGAACAAGAAAAAGAAACTACAGCGCATGAAGCGGTTAATCATGCCATTGCCCAAAGTTTAGCGAGAAAGTCTGTTGTGGATCATAAAGAGTTAGTGCAACTTGCCCTTAAACGTTCTTTAGCTTCGAGTTCCAAAGAACAAATAGAATTTACAATTGCGGCACATCCAGAACTTCGATCTAAAAAGACTAAAGAAGAAACGCTCTACACTAATAGAGAAGCACATGTCGAAGAGAGGAAGTTGATAGCAGAAGCAAAGAATGGTCAGAATAAGTATCGGCCTATCAATCCTGAATATGAACCTGTGAATGATCAAATAACTTTGGAACAAAAGCAGGCAGTGAAACACGTTTTAAATTCAAAGGATTTTATTACGATGATTACCGGGCGTGCAGGAACAGGTAAAACTTGGTCAGTTAAAGAAATTGAAAAAGGTATCAAAGAGACCGGAATGAATTTTGGAGCATTTGCACCTACTATTGATGCTTCGAAAAGGGTGCAGAGGGAAGATGGCTTTCAGGATGCAACAACAATTGCTGAACTTCTTAAAAGTGAAAAACATCAGAATGGAATTAGAGGTGGTATGATATGGGTTGATGAAGGATCAATGGTGGGAAATAAAACCATGAACAGTATCATCGATCTTGCCAAAAGACAAAATGCTAGGATTTTATTAACAGGCGATACAAGGCAACATCATAGTGTCGAACGCGGTGATGCGATGAGAGTACTTGAAAAATATGGCCAAGTGAAGCCTGCATATCTTACCAAAAATCAACGTCAGATTAACCGTCAGTATCGTCAAGCTGTCCAGGCTCTATCGGAAGGTCAAATGATGAATGGATTTAAAATACTGGAAGAAATGAATGCTATTAAAGAAGCAGAAGAGATGGAGCAAGTTAAAGAAAATGTAGCAATTGAATACGCTGATGCGGTTAAGGCTAATGAGAAAGCACTTGTTATCGCTACTACTCATCTGCAAGGGCAAGCAGTGACGGATTGTATAAGAGGAAAGCTTAGAGAGAATGGTATAATCGGCGAAGAAGATATACCACTCAATACACTCTCAAACCTTGGCTGGTGCGATGTTCAGAAAAAAGATGTGGTAAATTATCAACCCGGACAAGTTGTTGAGTTTCATCAAAATGTTAAAGGTGGATTTTTGCGAGGTACTCGCTTTAGGGTAAAAGGTCATGATAAAACAGGGAATATTTTGCTCGAAAAAAACGCCGTTGCTGGTGAAAAGAAAAAAGAAATTGTTCTCCCTCTGGATGCCACAAAACATTTTTCGGTATATGAGGAACATCAAAAAGGATTTGCTCAAAATGATATAATTTGCACAACCAAAACCGGATTTTCTAAAGACAAACAAAAACATCGTCTTGAAAGCGGCAGTCATCTAACTTTTAAAAAATGTGATGAAGAAGGTAATATAATTGCTCAAACTTCTGGCGGAAAGACTATTAAACTCGATAAAGAATTTGGGCACCTCAAGCATGGTTATTATTCTACTTCTCCGAAAGCGCAAGGTCGAAAAGTAAATCGAGTTATCATTATGCAGGGGAGTAACTCAGGTAAGGCGTCATCCATGGAGCAATTCTACGTTTCCGCCTCTAGAGGACAATTCTCAATTTCCGTTCATACTGATGATAAAGAACAACTTTTAAATTCTATCAATCAATCTTCAAAAAGAAAGATGGCATCAGAAGTTGTTAAAGAAAAAACTGACCAATATCAGCTTGAAAAACAATTTAATACTAATGCAGTAGAAACGCCGGAAAGCGCCTCACAAATCAATTCTAATTGGCAACATGAGCAATCACCCCCTACTCCTGATATCACCCCTGATTTTCTCGCCAATGATGCCCCTGGGTTTGAACTCGATTAATTATCTTTACTATAAACCCCTCCTCTTATGGCACATAAATTAAAAGAAGATAGAAGAATACCAGATATTAACCTTAAGAAAGCTAATGCCGATCAACCATTTGATGCTTCGGGTATTATTGAATCCGAAGACTTCACCTGTTTTGGCATTAGCCCAAAGAAAACTAGAGCTTTAGCACTTAAAATCATATCCCCTAGTGGAGAAATCGCTCTAATACAATATTCAAGAATGATCGCTCCTATTTCTTTTAATGGTAGTGATAGGATAAAACTTGGAACGCCTTCCTTACTCTTGGAAATTACAGGAGAAAATCTTGTGCCACTTATGGATTATATAGCGGTGCAAAGACTTGTATGGATTAAAAAGATTGGTACTGGAGGAGAGACAGAAGCATTTATGCTAAGAGAGGGGGAGCCAGAAATAACATCAATCAATATGAGTTCAAAAAGGAAGAAGGTCGAAGACAAATAGAAGAGATCAGAACATATCAATGCTCGACTCCATCATTTTCAGGTGTATGAGGCGGAGGTTCCAAGCCTGACTTACTATTGAATTCTGATAGCAGACTTTCATCGTCTAAATCTTCTTCAATTTGCTCGTTATGAAATTCATCAAAATTTAGATTTACCTGTTCATTCGGATTATCTAAGTTTTCTTCTGGTGCTCTATTTTCATTTTCTCGTTGTTCTCGCTCCCTCATAGCTGCTTCAAATTCAAGCATTCGTCTTTCAGCCTCATCTCGACCATCTTCCCCAAAAATTAGCTCTTGCAGGCGCTGATCATCTTTAAAAATTGCATCATTTATTCTGTCCTCTTTTTCTTGCTCAATAGAGGTCAAATTTGTTTGATAGTTAACCTCTTCTTGCTCTAGGAGTTGCTGGCGTTCTGCAAAGGAATAATGAGCATTGTTAATTATTCTCAACCGTTCCATATAGCTTGCATGAGCATTCTGAAGCCGTTGATCAAATTCAGGAGTTATTTCATTAGAAGCAGCATCAATAAGTCGTTGACGGTCTTCTTGATAACCTTCGTCGAGAAGTTCAAATTCAACTCTATCCATCTTTACAAAATTTAAATAATATGATAATATAGAAACAGGTATTTGGAAAATTTAGTTTTTGAAGGGATAAATAATTGGGTGACATCAAAAGATTAAATGCTGAGCAGATTAATAAAATCAGGCTTTTCTTCGAAAAAATCAATGCTGTCGAAAAAAGAGATACTTATTTTGATGACGATAAGCTTGCATTATTAACGGGTACATATAAGCTCATTGAAAAAGTCGGCGGTGGCGATCCGATAAAAGCTGCTGAATGGAGATTGCGCGTAACTGGCTCAATTTAAGTGAAGTTATTTTAGTATTCATTAGCAAGCATGATCGTTAACACTCGATTGGTGCATTCAGAGTCAGCAGGGTCTTCGCTTCTATGCATCATGTCTTGACCGTAATAATCAATCTTCCAAAATACTTTTTTCCCATTATTTTGAACCGCTCCAAAGTCATGCTCTCCATAAGGATCATTGTCTACTGTAAATGCATTAAAGGCTTTCACTAGATTGAAAACATTAATCTGTTCTATTTTACCCAATGTTTGAATGCCCTGCGTATATAAAATCTGACCATATGCATGATTAAACGTAATTCTAAGTTGGTCATTTAACTCCGCAATCTGTTTAGCTCTGGTTTCGGCATAACCACTACGAACAGTATCAAGAAGGACTTTCAAGGCTGTTATTCCCTTTTCATTTAGGAATCCATTTACGGCATGTTCGACCAATTTAAGATGCACAGGAATAAGGTCATCTCCATCACTAGTTTTCGTTAATATTTCAATGGCTGCTTCTGAAACGTTAAATGTCTTCGTCATGTTTAAGTCCTTCTTAAATTAAGATTGGGGTTTTGCTTTTGCATAAACCCCTGCCCTTCGGCGAGAATGGGGTAGCAAATGCAAGGAGGCTCCGAACGAGGGCAGCCCGTAGGGATACGTTTGGATGCCTTGCATGCGCGAGGGTGAAACCCTTAGCCCTAATCAATTGCCACAAAAAGAATAAACATGAGTCATCCCGAATTTTGAGCGAGACAGAAAAAGAGGCAAATGGAGATGGCTTGTCGTAAGCGGTAAATCGGTATCGAAGCATTTCGGTACCGATTTCCTGTTCTATGGCACCAGATTCTAAAAAAGAGTTGGACCCAAGTTTTCCAATTTCGGATCAAAGTCAACAGGAAGTCGTAAACCAAAGCTACAATAGCAAGGAGCTTTAATCGGTTTTCCCAAAACCAAAGTCTAGGAGATTCCATAGCTAGTTCAGATTTTCCAAAACGAAAGGCCTGTTCCACCTCCCATCGATGGATATATGAAAAACACACTTCCCAGGCATCTGTATGATTTTTAATGGCTAAAGACGAAAGCAGATACATTGGACTAGTGTAGTTGTTTTTATCTCGAACAATAACAATAAATAATTGATTATCAATATGATCTAAATGAAAGACAGGAGCCCAGGCAATAGTTACTTTTTTAGTTTTTTTGCGTTGCTTATCCCAAACGATCTTATGTTTTTGACCTTTAAAAGATCGGGCCAACAGATGGGTTTTCTTTATGCCTTTGCTTTTATGTAGGAGCAAATGATTCTTCTTCCATCGAATGACGAAATCCTGATTGAACTTAAAGAGCCATTCTAGCATAGTGCTAGTGGCATATCCCCGATCCAGTACATGGAGGACAAGTCGGCCAATATTTTTATCAATTTTTTTGAGTAGCCGATATACAATATTAGAGCCTAGCTCTTTAAACTTGCCTCGGGTAGTCCACCAAGCCATTTGACAAACACTTGGTGTGCCTCCCAAAGTAGATAACATTACTGTAGTCCATTGAAAACCAGGAACACAAATTCGGCTTGCTGGAGGCCTATAAAAACCTTTCTTTATTTTGGTTAGCCGTTTTCCTTTGCTACTCCAGACTGGACAAAGGCCTTGCAAAAACCAACTCTCTGGTTTTTCCAAACGAGAATCATCCCACAATAAAAGCGCCCGCTTGCCTTGTTCCCTTAGCTTTTCAATGCGTTGTTTAGTCCTATTAAAGAAAAAATCATCGATCAAATCTGACTTCCATTTTTTACTCCTTAGCAAATTGCTAATGCGTTTAGTTCCTGCCGGAGCTTTATCAAAACCGCAAATATACCCACCTAACTCACTCAATAACAAACCCATAGAACGATTACGGAAACAAAGAATCACATTGAATAAATTGTAAAAGGTTCGAACTAGTCGTTTATCAATTTTTAAGTCCAGTTGATCTTGAATTTCTCTTAAATACTTTTGGGAACGATGTAAGATAAAATGGCTAGCTCTTGGTTGAGCTGAAGAAGTTGATTTTCTTTGTAGTATGTTTTTAAACATGAGCCTTCTCGTTTTTTGGTGTGGTCAGATACCCAAATTTACGGGAAGGGCTTTTAAAAACAGACATCCCGAACTTCCTTTCGAAAATTCGGGATGACTCATGTTTATTACTCGGTTATTAAAGTATGAGCTACGCAGCATCTTTTTTGACAAGTGGTGCTTGCTCTACTTTTCCGGCAATGATGGTTGCTTCTCTCTTAGTGATAGAATCTCCATCTTCACCAGGAACTTTAAAATCACGGTATGATAAAGACCCAGTAATTTTCAGCCTTGTTCCTTTCTTGTAGGCTTGTAGGGCTTTAATCAGCACTGGATTAAATACGATGATATTATGCCAGATTGTTTTCTTGTTTTGCCAATTACCTTCTTTGTCTTTATAGCTGTCAGTGGTAGCTAGGGATAAACTTCCAAAGGTTTTCTCTTCTGTGGTGATGATGCGGACATCACCACCTGTATTGCCTATTAAAGTTACTGTGTTGTTGTAAGCCATTTTAAATCTCCTTCTTTTAATGTGTTAAAATGATGTATCCCGAAAAGCAAGAGCTAAAATGCTTTGTCATAGCAGGAATTAGAACTTTTTCGTGCAGCGAAAAATTCAATTCTAGAACCCTTGAAAAGGGCTGCGTTATTGACAAAGGATTGTTTGGCTCTTGTAGGGATTTAAGAATCAATTTTAACTCTTAAAAGATTACGGAGAGGTATAGAAGTATACACACAGTCCTTTCTAAAATTAGGCAAAAATGTATTCCAGGCTATTATCAACTTCATCTGAGAAAAACCGGATATACTCTCCTGCTTTCAATGCTTCATTGACATCTTTATAAGGGGCAAATTTGGAACTATGAGAAATGAGCTTGCATTCAAAATCATTTTTAAATCGCTTGGTGAATTTAGTACCTGAATCGTCGTTATCAAGAAAGGTGTGAATGTGCTGATAATTTTGGGTATGGATATAGTCTAAGCATTTTTTATAGGAGTTCACGGAGTGCATGATAATGACATCACAAGGAGGAATAGATATATTCATCATTTGCAAAAGGGATAAGAAATCGGTCATCCCCTCAAAAACAAAAATGCTAGTAGCATTCTTACCAGAGATAATAGATATATCACGCGTAATTAAAGCAGATTTAAAAGAGTATTCATCAGAAGCGGCCCGGACTTCAAAGCCCCCTGCCCGGTTCTTCATCCCAAATCCATAATAAGTTTTGCCATTTTTCAAATTCTTATAGCGAACAAGCCTTAAATATTTCTGGGCAAGTCCAGGATTTATTTTTCGGTCATTTCTCAGGTAAGACAGCAATGTTCCACTTGTTAATGGGAGGTCTTCTATGTATTGAAGCTGATTATCAATTTCAGAATTGATACTTGTTTTTGAGGCTTGCTGTTGAAAAGAAAAGTTTCTTTGCCGAATGTACTCTTCCCTTTTCTGGTATTCAAATAATGATCCAGGGTACATATCGCTCAAAAATCGTAAGGCTTCTCTTTGATTACATCCTTCATGGCGCATGACAAAATCTATTACGGTTCCGCCAGAATCTCCAAAGTCATTCCATATCCATTTGCCATCAATATAGGAGGTATGAAATGAAGCATCATGTTCTTTTCTAAATGGCGATTTATACCAATACTCCCGGCCATTTCTCTTAATAGCTGTTGGCTCATACCCTAACCTAGACATTAGATCGGTTAGGTCAATTCTCTGTTTTGCTTGTTCGCAATTCATCCGAATTCTCCGAATGGGTAGTCAACTCTTTAAGGTGATCACAATCAATAGGTTCATTGGCGTTTTGTGTTGTGGTATCAACAATGGATTTTGTTTTTTGATTGGGATCTTTTGGTCTTATAAGTTTCATCATAATGGTAGTGTAACAAGCAAAATTGTGAATGGCTAGAGGGAACAAGTAAAACCAAGTCTTTTCTTTTCAATAGCATTACCCCCCTACTCCAAGGAAATAAGAATTTAGAATAGGCAAGCGTTTTCTATCATATTAAAAAATGCTCATATGATTCCTAGCATAATGAACAAAGCAAATGTTTTTTTAAGATGGTGATGACCTGGTGTCTATAAATCCAGCTTTTAAAGCAAAGCGAGCGAGAGTTTCCATCAATTCTTCATCTTGCTCTGTATTATAAATATGTTTCGTATTAGTCTCAGACTTTAATGTCACATCCCGGATTTCCTTAGTTTTTTCCGATTGTTTAGTGTGCTTTTGGAATTTCGTAAAGCGAATTGCACCGAAGTTCAGCCATATTTTAATTCCGGTATAATATCCAAGCCTATCTTTAGTTCGGCTATAAGATAAGTACCCCTCTTCTACTGCGTCTTTTAAATAACGATGAACTTGTCGGCGGCATCGGCTTAAATGTTGACCAATAATGCCTACAGTTGTCTCAATAGTTCCGCCCTGCCCTGCCCAACCAGATAATAGTGTGAGCATAATCCGGGTCATTGGGCTAAGACGAGGATTTTTAATGAAGCTTTGTTTGATTGGTTTCACAAACGTGTTTCTATCTGGTGGTACTACCATACTTTTACGACGAGGCTTTGACGGATCAACCTCGTCTTGCATGTAAGGTGCATATTGCATGAGTATGGGTGTTCGGATCAAGTGTTTCAAACCATAGGTCGTTGACATTTTGGGCTTACGCAGACTTGGTAAAAAATGTGATGTGTTTTGCATTTGATTATAAAAGTGACGACCCGAAATCCAGTTGAATTAGGATGCAAAAATATGCTGCAATAATCACTTTGGACTTGCATTCTGCTTCTTAGGGCGGTACTATCTAATTATAGGATTAAACGGGCACTGTCCCTAATTTGAAGAACCGCAGTTGGTGCTGCGGTTTTTCTGTTTCTGGTTTCCTTAGATCGCTGTGCTTCTCCTTTAGAATTGAACGTTTAATTGAAGTTTGTAATAGCCACGATTCGGCCATTGAGAATCACACAGTAACACACTGTGTAGTTTTCCACAAGCATGCACAGGATTTGCACAAAAGTTCAATAACCTAGTGAAGGGCAGGGGGCTTTGTTGAGAAAAGCTTTTCGTTAGTAGTTAATGCTATATTTCTCAAACACTACACACCGTTTCATATGTGTAAGAGGTGTGTAATTGCTGTAAAGGTCACATGTGAAAAGTGTGCAAAAGCTGCGCAATTCACACAGTTCACATGTGTATACTGTGCAATATTGAGTATTTCCAGTTTATTATTTTCAAGCTATACTGTGTACCTATTGTGTCATTACTCACGCATTCACACAGGAGTATTTAATGCTTGTTAGTAAATCCAAGGCTGCTGAGCTCGCAGGGGTATCTAGAAGAACATTTTATAATCACATTTCCAAAAAGGGTATTAGCACAACAGCTGATAACGATGGTGTCGAAAAGATTGATGTTTCAGAATTAAAGCGCATTTATGGTCAAGAGGTCATCCTTCGAAATCTTAAAGCACAGGAAGATGCACAGAGTAATGCGAGCAAGTCTGAGAAAAATGCACAACAATTCACACAAAGTAGTGTGAAATATGAGAAGCTCCTTTTGGAGGAAAAACTCAATAGTGCAGAAGTTCTTATCAAGCAACTCAAATCTGAAAGAGATCAATTGCTTGAAGATAAATCGAGAACACAACAACAACTGGAAAAAGCCTTAGAAATTGGTACACCGATTGGAAAGCTACTAACTGATCAAAGGGATTTAAATGAGGGCAGGGCGGTTGCAGATAGGAAAGCTATTGAAGAACAGGTGAAGCGAGAAATGGCTGAAAAAAGAATCAAAAGTATGGCTAAAAAATTAAGAAAATTACAAACGGAGAATATAGAGCTTAAAAGCAGGGGGATTTGGAATTTTCTATTTGATAAAGCGGGATAGATTAGACAAAGAGCTTTAGTTTAAAACTTTGGTTTTGGAAACCTTCTGCGCCTGGGTTTAAACCGAGGTTTAAATTTTGGATTATAAAACTTTCCATCCCAACGACGAACACGTAGTGCAGCTTTAAAAGATACAGTTAAAGACATAGATTGACTCTATCTTAAATCGACAGGTTGCAAAACACCAGAATATCATTTTTTAGGATTATCAACATAAATTCAGAGAAGTCTGAGTAGGGGGCTAAGATGGAATTTAAGCATCTATATCTAACCCTTTGTCATTATTATCTTTTTCCAAGTTGCTCTCAGGATTATCTATTTCTTGGCTGATTGAGTCATCTTCTATAGAATCCTCCTGATTATCGAAAAGGGCTTCCTGAGCATATTCCTGGCTACCTTTTATAAAACCCATAGCGTAAGGATTATCCTTACTGGTTAATCCTTCCCGAAGTTTCTGGGCGAGGGCAGGGTTGTGTTTTTCCATCAGATACCCCGCATTAAAGCCTTTCTGAATTTCTTTATGTTGTTGTGCTTCGTCCATTAGAATGTATCTTTTGCGTGGTCTTCTAAGTATTTTAAGATGGAGTCACGATCATATAAAATGAGTTTTCTGGTAGGTTGGGAGAATCGAATCGCACCTTCGTCTCGAAATTTCTGTAAAGTTGTCCGGGAACTAATACGAAGCATTTGCATAGCCTCCTCATCGCTAATCCATTTATCATCTGGAGTAGGCTCCTGATCTTTAAGCCGACTAACGACTTCTTCTACTAAAGCATAGAAGGCTTCTGATTCGAGGCAAATGATGTTGAGGTTGTTTCCGAACTCTAGCATTTAGCAAAAATACGAAATAAATAAAGCCAAGGACAATCCAAGGGGATGTAATTTATTACAGAAGAGCTACCGGCTAAAAATAAACTCAATCTTAAAAGGGATGATAATTTATAATCTAAAACTAGCGAGCGAGAAAGGGCATTATGAAATTGATCCGGTTGAATTATTCCGGGGCTACCCTCCAAAGGGTAAGCCTAACAAGTTAGGCAAACATGAAGCTTTACCTTCTTCTAACTCCCAGAAAACAGCAAAAAGTGAAGTGTTAGACTTACCGTTAGTTGACAGGAATAGAGTTATCGCTGTAAAAGATTAACAAATCAAACAAATGACACGAGATAAAGAAATGCTTGAAGATTTATTGAAAGAACAAACTGAACAAGCAAAGAGAATAACGTTACTTCTGAAGGATAAGCGAACAGGGCAGGGGCCTAAAGAATCAGAATTGGATATGAAGCTCAAAAGCATGGAAACTGTCATAGAGGAACTCCATTTGCAAAATAACCGATTACTTAAAAGAGAAGAAGAACGTGTAAATAAAAAGACGCTGAGGCTGCTGCTGAAGAAAATAAATCTATATTCCAAAAGCTATTCGGTTAGTCCGGGAGGAGGGGAGTCGAAAAGATTCACCCTAATATTTTTCAGTGTGATTGGAAGTCAAAGCTATGCCTAGATTACAATATTAATAAAGTTTTTATAATAATCAGAACTACTTTTCAGATCTTATTAAGGGGATAAAAGAGCAGTGTTACTACTTCATTTTGTCGAAATTTTATCTTAACGTATCGACAAAAATGGAATTAATATTTAGATATTTCGAATAATGAAGTACAACAATTTATATAAAAATTATATTTGAAGCTAAGTTCTATTAATAATTTTTTGTTTCTTTAGACCTATGTTTTTGCCTTTTATATTTCATTTGCCATATGGTATGCTTTTGATACTCCCATAATAAATAATATTGTCATTATTGAAATGGGTTATGTGCTTAAAAGTTTTAGAAATAAACCTTCGCAAGATCGAGAGCATCTAATTAAATTATAGTGGTTGTTCGGTGGTGTTCATGGATTCGGAAATTCTGGATACAAGGTGTATATGTATTCGAGCCTGAGTTCCATACGTGAGGACTTGCAGGAGTTTAAAGGGTAAGTATTCTAAAAGAGGTAACTTGATTTACCTTTTCTAGGTATCAGTTTTATACTTGAATCATATTATATTCACAGCATTGAAGGTTATTTCAATTAATTACTAAATAATATTTTAAAGATGAGTAAACCTAAGACATTAGTTGTAACGATTCCAGGTATGATTGGTGAAAAAGATTTAATACCCCTTCGTGAGCTATCTGAAGTGGAGTACTTTGAATCTGCTTCAATTAGTGAATCTGAGTTAGCTATTAAATGTGAGGGATATGACTATCTTATGCTCAACATGGATGTCATTCCAAAAAAAGATGGTGTTAAACTCACAAAAGAATTTTATTCTCATCCAAATGTACGCAACCTTAAGACTATTGCTGTTGATATGACAGGTATGAACCATTTCAGCCCTAAAGCTGCGGCAGCAGCAGGAGTAATGTTACAAAATATTCCTCACTATTCATCACAAAGTGTTGCGGAGTCTATACTATCAGAAATTCTTTTGCATTCACGCCAGCGCCATCTTGCGTATGTTGATGAAATCAATCAACGGAAAGTCGTTGGAAGAAAAGGAATAAACCTTTCTGGTAGAACTGCGGGTATTGTAGGTTATGGCAGTATCGGCTCTATCGTAGCACGAATGCTCTCTAACCTTGAGATGAATGTAGTTGTTTGGAATCGTTCCCCAAAATCAGAAGTGAAAATGGTATCGCTAGAAGAACTTTTTGCTCAATCAGATATCATTTGTATTGCAACAAAAACAGTTAAAGAAGGTGCGGATGCTAATGTAAATATGATAGGTGCTGATCTTCTAGAACTTTGTAATGGTGCAATTATAGTAAATCTTGCAAGTCAATCTCTGGTTGATCCTATTGCAATGAATAAGGCTTTATCAAATTCAAAAGTCTCTGCTTATTCGGTAGAAGCCTCCGCTGATACTCGTGAAAAACTTGGCTCCCATCCCAATATTCATTTTCCTCCACATAATGCATGGAATTCTGATGAATCAATGCAGACTTTACGAGATGTATGGGTAGCTAATGTTATATCTGTAATTGAAGAAAAACCCCAAAATGTCTACAAAGAATTATAGCAAGAAAATAATTCTTGTTTTTGGTATTGGAAAACTCGGTGGGCCCCTTATAGATGTTTTATCAAAAAAGTATCCTCAGCATCGATATGTATTTGTTAGTCGAGGTAAAGAAAGGAGCCAAAAAAGAGCAAACTTATCTAAGTATACAGCCCTTCAGTGGGGACTAAGCCCAGATATATTAGGCGAAGAAACTGATTTATATGATATAGGGCGCACTGCAGAATTGATTCATAAATATCAACCCGATGTAGTTTTTAATGCCACAACACCTTTTCCGTGGTGGAAGATCAACAACCTCCCTCACGAAGAAAGTACCCTTGCAAGTAGAGCAGGTCCTGGTGTTTGGTGTGCACTTGATTGTATTTTGCCATTACGCCTAACGGAGGCATTATCTATAGCAGAATCAAATGCTATACATATCAATGCTTGTTATCCAGATATGACAAATGCATTTCTAGCTTTTCATAAATATAGACCTATTTTAGGTATTGGGAATATTAGCAATCTTGTTCCAGGGTTACAAATAGCTTTTGCAAAGGAACTTTCTATTCTTCAAACAGATGTAAAAATTCAAATCGTTGGTCACCATTCTGTTAGCTGGAATGCTCCGAATAAGAATGGTTGTGCGGATGTTCCATATGACTTAACAGTGACCTATCCCAATGGAAATTTACATTTTTCGGGGCCTGATGATACTCCATTTGCAATCTTAAGAGAAAAAGCAACAAGGGTAAGAGGTCTAGATGGACTTGGTGTAACAATAGGATCTGCCACTTCTTTGGTAGCGGCACTACTTGGTAGTTCTAATTCTCAACATCATAGTCCAGGGGCAGACGGTCTCCCAGGAGGTTACCCTGTTATCATTGAACCTGATGGAAAAATAAAGCTGAATCTTCCGAAGCATCTTTCTAGAAAACAAGCTGTTTCAATAAATGAAAAAGCCCAAGTGTTTGATGGTATTTATCATGTCGAAGCAGGCAAAGTTATAGCAACTCAAAAAGCAAAGGAAGCTTATTTTAAGATTATAGGAAACGATCTTCCAGATGTAACCTTATCCAATGTAACAGAATTATCACGTGATGCATTAGCTCGTCTTGATAAACGTTTTAATTTAAATCTTAATAATTTATGAGTAAAAAAGTTTCTGTAATTGGAGGAGGAATTATAGGGCTTTGGACAGCAGAGGTTCTTAGTACACGTGGGCATAAAGTTACACTTTATACAAGTCAACCTCTATCTTCCACTTGCTCATCATCCGCAGCATGTGTAATAACACCTCTGCTTCCTACTGAATGGAGTCCTAAGGAGGATAAGTTTATTACTGCATGGGGCCGTTATAGAAGAACAATTGATAAGTTTCGTCTCATTGACGAGAAAAGAAATACAGAGAATAGTTTTCTTGAGGCGATGCCTAGCCACGAGTTTGGCTTTGAAGAAAATGGTGAAAAATTTCTGGAAAAAGGATTTAACATAAAGATATTAAAACATCTTCCATTTACAAAAATCGAAACTATAGACCTCCCTAAACCTGTTAGCGTGAAAAATCATGATAATGAATATCATATGTGTTCCTTCTATACCAGATTCGTGGCAGACTTTTGTAACACAGAAGTATTTATTTCTTATTTGTATGAAGAATTAGCACGACGAGGAGTCGCCTTTAAGTTTTTAACAATAAAATCAATAGACGAGATTAGAGATTTGGGTGCAGATGTGGTTTTTAATTGCATGGGTTTTGAGTCCCCAAACCTATTTCCTGATGATTCCCTTTATTACGTTAGAGGACAATCAATGTTCATTGATGCAGAACAATTAGATGGCCCTTATTTTGGAATAGCTTCTGGGCATCATGCAATTTTTAGACATCGCAGAGGATATTATTTAGGCTCATATTTTATTGAAGAAAACCGGACAACAAGATTATTCCCAAGACAATCAGAGTATAGGCTTTCTCTAGAGTTTGCAAATGATTCATATAAGCGACTTTGCAAAAGTCTTGGTTTTGAGGTTCCTTACTTGGACTTTAGTCGGATAAGTCAAGTGAACATTGGCATACGCCCTTTTCGTCCTGATGGCCCACGTGTTGAAGCTGATGATATACTTGAAGACCATCCTCTTAAACCCTTAAGGGTAATACATAATTATGGACATGGTGCTCACGGTTGGACAGTAGGTTATGCTTCAGCCGAAGATGCTGTAAATATCGCGGAAGTGAGGGGGTGGCTTAGTTAGAAAATGAGATTTAAAGTTACTATTCCTTTAAATGTTGATATTGAAATTATCCATTCAAATATGCACTTCTAGATGAACAATAATAAAAACTTCGAGAAAAGAAAACCTAATTCTAATTTCTCTATAAAGAATAGCTTTTCTAAGTTATGGGAATTTGTTGCTTACCTAACAGGTGCTATCCTGACAATAACGGGATTGATTGAAGTTTATCAGCAGTACTTTCCTGAGAATAATAATCAAATAATTGTTTGGTTAAGCGAAAATTTACAAATCTTACTTTTTCTTATTGCTCTTATTGCTGTCATAACAATTATATTTCTTGGAAAAAATAATAATGAGCTGCAAAAGAAGTTAGGATCAATATATCATAGTGGAGAAGTTAATAAAATCATCCTATTCATTTCACCATGCCCGGGAGGTGGTGGCGATTTTTACCAAGAACATTTTAGCCATCTTGTTAAAGCGGCAGCACGAAAAGCTACCCCACAACTTAACTTGAATATTACGTTAATATGTCCATCAAAAGATTTTGGGAGAGATCCAGAATTACTTCTCTCTATGGCTGAAAATTATCCAGCTAAGGTGTCGGGGGTTTTTATGATTCCTGCTTACCCTGATAAAGCAGAAAATTGGAATGGGATTTTAGCTTTCAAAGAAAAGTTTCCAGCAATCGTATTAATTGATGTTTATCCAATAATTGATCAAAGCAAGCCTCAAGAAAGTATACACTTTGTAGGAGGGGATGAGGAAAAAGGAGGTGCTGCTGCTGCGCGTCTAGCTGAACGATGGTTATCCAAGCTCCGGAAAAAGAAATATCGTATTTTGATATTAATAGGACGATCTACTCCTTGGGAAAAACAAAGAGTCAATTCATTCAAAGCACCTTTAAAATCCAAGTTTGGAGAAAATATAGCATTTATGGAATCAATGGATCTTCATTATGAATATGAGAGAGCAAGAAAAAAAATAGAAACACTTGTTAACGAAGGTGAAAAACTAGAAAGTTTCGATTTAATTTTCTCTTGCAATGATGAAATGGCAATAGGTGCCTTAGATTACATCCAGACTATTGTAAACGAAAGAAAAATGGATATTAAAAAAATACCCAAAATAATAGGTTATGACGGGATACCAGAGATGAAGAGATTAATTGAAATGAAAAATGAATTTATTTTGGGTACGGTTGAAGTGCAAATTGAGGATCAAGCCGAATATGCAATTAAAACTATGGTTTCTCTTTTGCGTAAACAAAAGCCACAAAAAACCAAAGAGTTATTACAACCGAGAACTCTTAAAAATCATTCTTTGCTTTAGGCCAACTTAATAAAAACATGAAATTAAATATTCGTCCAAAATTAAATAAATCAGAGGTTGTCTTATGTGCTCAGCTAATGGCTGCATCAGCACCATGGAATGAACTTTATTTTTCTGAAGAACAGTGCTTAAAAAACTTATTATCACTGAGCTTGGATATAGAAATTGCTGAAATCGAAGATCAATTTGTCGGATTCTTAGCTACTCGTGCAACAGGGATGGAAGGGGAGCCATTACTTGAGTACATATGCATCAAGCATGATTTTAGAGGGCGTAAAATCGGCACAAGTATGTTAAAATATGTAGAAGAAAAAAAGTTTCCTGATGCAGATAATATCTATTTGTTTGTTTCTGATGTAAATCCTCGAGCAATAACTTTGTATGAAAAACTTGGATATGAAAAAGTTGGAGAGCTTCCAAACTACAATCTTTGGGGACAGACAGAATATCTTTATAGAAAATTTCGACGACCTCGTCAAGAAAGATTCATTCCTGAGGGAACTCTAACAAAAGATCAAAACGAAGGAAAAATTAGTGGGGTATATGATTTAAACTCTGGTTATGCTCAAATACCACTTTCAAAAGAACTTAGAGATTGTGTCTTTGAAGGAACAGAATCTGCAATCAAAGGTAGTATTGATTATAGTATATCTAAATCTCTTTTGGAGGATAGTCTGATAAAACTTTTGGAGATTCCACCTAAACTAAAAAGCTATATACGAGCTACCTTCAGCGGTTCAATAGCATTAGATCGAGTATTTGGTGCAGTTCGTAAATATGCTCAAAAAAAATCCCGTTCTAAGATAGGAATTACAGCGATTATCCCTGAACCTAGTTTAGATTTATGGCATTTGCTTTTGAGAGAACAATTTTCTAAAGAACAATACCATGACCTTCGAATTAAAGGAGTAAAAGAAAAAATAATTGATAACAAAAATCGCATTGATAGTTTAATTAGAGAATTAAAAATCCAGTATAACAAGACTCCAGAAAGACAATTAATAGTAATTATTGACAGCCCTTCTAATCCACTTGGTATTGTTACAAGTACTGAAGACCTTGAACGATTAGCAACTTCATGCGGAAAGTTTGGAGCAATACTTATAGTCGATCACTGCTTTCTCCTAGCTGGTTTACATGCACCCAAGACTATACCAAGTGTTTTTAATCTCCCCAGTAATGTTTGTGATTGGGTCGGGATTTGGGATACTGGTAAATCCATTGACCTTGCTGGTGATAAATTTGGGGTTATTGTAACTGGAAGCGAATATTTAGCCAAGGAGATAGATGATTCTCTAGCGGTTATCCAACCCGGAACATATAATGCAACTCGATCAATCGAAGTATTTTCTCGTGTGTTAGGATCCCCTCATCTCTTGACCTACCTAAATGAGGTAGGAAACATTTGTCGAATAAATCTAGATTACCTTCAATCAAATGCCCCAAAAAACTGGACTGTAAATAGTCCAGATGCAGGAACTTTCGCCTGTGTGTATTTCGAAGAATCAAAGATTGGAAGTGAGAATCTCCGAAGAGCTTGGTTAGAAAGAGGAGTACATGCAGCTGCTGGAAGATCTTTTTTTAGGTCAGTTGCTAGTGAGGGCGTTCCATTCTTACGAATTTCTTTAGTTCGTGATACTGTTTTTTTTAAAACTGCTATAGGACAGTTGTTAAATTCATAGAATTTATTAAACAAGATTTTAATATGGGGTCGATAATTCTAAATTGCCTTACTAATAATTTGAATAAAGACTTATTAACTCTAAAGGAAATAGTTACAGATTTTTCAAATGAAGAAAGTATTCAAGAACTTGGAAAGCATCTTCTTAGTAAAGAATGCACACAGAAGCATACAGATATAATTTTAAATATGCTTGAAAAAGTATTAAACTCAAAACATTACAGAAAACAATTAAATTTTCTTAGTGTGTTTACAATTGGATGGTCTCGCATTTCACAAGAAAAAAAAGTAGAACTTTTAAAAATCGGCTTGAAATCAAATAATCAACAACTGCAATTAGGATCATGTTTTATATTAGGCCAAATTTCTAAAGGAGAAGACATTTTGAATTTAATCGATTTTTTAGATGATGAATCCGATACTGTTCAAGCATGGGTTTCTCACTCTTTGTTATGGCATGGAGGAGATTTCTTAATACCTCATCTTATTTCACATACTCAAATCAACAAGCCTAATTTTAAATCAAATATTATCGAAATTCTAACCAAAATGAACACGAAAAATTCACGTAGTGCATTGGAAAAAATGACTACAGAAAATGAATAATTATAAGAAAAATATATTCTTAGTTGGATTCTCCGGAGCTGGTAAATCTACTATTGGCCCTGTATTAGCCAAAATGACAAATAATATTTTTTTAGATTTAGATTCAGAAATAGAAAGCTATCATGGAAAATCAGTCATAGACCTTTTCAATGAGCAAGGAGAAAATAATTTTCGCACTCTAGAACATAAAAGGTTAAGAAGTATTATTGAATTGACAAGAACAAAAGTAATTGCAACGGGAGGAGGGACTCCTTTGAATATTGAGAATAGGTCTATCATTATTCAGAATGGAATAACAGTATATTTAAAGGTATCAAAACCAACACTAGTAAAGCGATTGATGGCTACAAATAATAATAATAATAATAACTCGGCAGCACAGTTCCTAACAAGTATTTTTAACGAAAGAGCAACAAAGGCCTTTTTAGAAAAGCTTATAGACTATAGAACCCCATATTATGTTACTATTGCAGATTTTTCTGTAGAGGTTGAAAGTATTGCTCCTGAAGAGATTGCAGACAAAATTATATCACATTTATAAGAAGGTAACTTTATTAAGAACTATGATATGTAAATCAATAATTTTTGATCTTGATGGAACACTCATTGACTCAGAATCACAATGTGAGACAGCATGGAAAGCTGCCATTGCGGAGTATAGGCATGTAATGACATCTGATTTTTACGCAACGTTAGTTGGTTTAAGTGTAGAAGAAAGTGCTACACTAATATTAAATAATTACCCCATACCTTTGTCTATAGACTCACTTGCCAAAATACTTACCTCTAAATGGGAAACCGCTTGGCAAAATGGTGCTCCTGCCATTCCAGGTATGATTGAACTAATTAATTTACTTGATAAAAATGGCATTCTATGGGGCATTGCAACTTCTAGTTCACGTAGATACTTAGATACGATGTTGGCACATCATGCACTTGTTGAGCGATGCGCAGGGTCAGCAGCAGGGGATGAGGTTGAACAAAGTAAACCTAACCCAGATGTTTATTTGCTTGCAGCTGAACGTATGGGTGTGTTAGCAACTGATTGTTTAGTGGTAGAAGATTCAGTATATGGGGTGACATCAGCTGTATCGGCCAATATGACTGTTATTGCAATTCCTCATACTTACACTCTCAAGTCTGATTTTAGCCACGCTCATTTTCAATTAGATTCACTTACCGAGTTACATAATAATCTAAATAAATTTATATCGCTTTAGTGTTATGCATTTCTGATATGCAAATAATAAAAAAACTAAACTATATTTCTTCCATGGTAATTAGGAGCAAGCTTTACTCCCTGACTTTAGATGTTATAAGCGAAATTTACAGCATGATATATAAAAGAGGGGAAAGGTATATTTCAAGTTGATAAGAGCACACAATTGTGGCACGATGTTGCACCAATTAAGCCCGTAGTTGAATTAAACTAGGAATAAGAAATACTTTTGGTATTGATTTTATATTAGTAAAATTCGATAGCGGCTTTAAACAAATAATAAAAATGGAGAATATCAAAAAAAAAATACTTATAACAAATGATGACGGTCTTAATTCTATAGGACTTACGAAGCTTGCCAAATCATTAAAAGGGCTTGGCGAAATCTGGGTTGTTGCACCTGACAGAGATCGAAGTGGAACATCACACACCTTAACTACGAATTTGCCATTACGACTTTATAAGTCAGAAAAACAGGATAGAATCTATTCAACGAATGGGACACCTTCGGACTGTGTTTATTTAACGCTTGGTTATTTACTCGCAAATGCAAAAGTTGATCTTGTTGTAAGTGGGGTGAATCGCGGATTCAATTTAGCTGATGATATCAGCTATTCAGGTACAGTTGGGGCTGCTATTGAAGCAGTTCTACTGGACGTTCCAGCAATCGCAGTTTCCGCTCAATCTTTTAGTCAAAAAAATTTAGCCATCTCAACTGCGATCACTCGTGAACTTTCGACTAAAGTCCTTTCAGAACCTGATTTACTTCCCGCAGGAGTATTTCTTAATGTTAATATTCCCAATGATGCTAAGGAAAGAAAGTATAAGATTACAACTGTTGGAAGACGGCGTTATAGTAAAGACGTACGAACTATCATTGATCCTAAAGGAAGAACATATTATTGGATAGGCGGAGACCCATTCCAGCATGAAAATATTCCAGGTTCAGATTGTAATGCAGTTTTTGATGAACAACTAATTTCAGTAACTCCAATAGATGCATGTATGCAGGGCAAAAACAATATTTCTAAATGGCATTCAATTAGTCTTCAGGAATTTCAGCGTACTGTTTGAGAATTAAACAAATTTATCTATTTAAATATTGTATTTTGATGATCCTCCTTTCTGTCGATATTTTATACTCACGACATATCGAAAGAATCCACTTTCAGTACTTCTAATTTTGATTTTAAGTAATCATAACTAAAATTTATAATTTATTAAATAAATAGTAGTTGATTAGGAAAACAATATTAGAATAATAGGGGGAGGGAACTTATAAAGAAATTGTTTTATCTCGCAGGGTTTTATTTGTTTTTCAAAATTATTGACTTTACTTAATTAAGTTCAATATGGATCAAAAATCCAAAACCGAATCCAAAGCATCATCTGCTTCTTTAAAAAGAAAATTCTTCTGATAGTTAACAGTAGTTGTAATGGACGAGTGACGATAGAGCTTTTGTAGCATCTGGATAGGGATGCGGTCGCCAGAGATATTCCCAAAAGTATGTCGGGCTATATGCATAGTCAATGGCTTATCAATTCCAGCTTTTTGGGCTACATCTTTTAACGTTAAGTTTACTCTTCGTATAACTTCTTTAATCCGTTTTTGAACACGTATTTTGTCATTAAAATCTTCTATCATTTTAAGGTCTGGAAAAACGAGATCATCATCACTTCTTTTCTGATCTTGGTATTGATCTAAAATGGCTAGTACTTTCTCAGGTATCTTTAATGATCCTGGTTTTTTATTTTTACCCATGACATAGAATATTCGTCCATCTTTAAAATCTGACCACCGAGATAACAAAACGTCTGAAACTCGCATTCCAGCAAAATAGAAAGAGTAGAGCCAAAGGTTACGGACATGATGCTCAAAAGAGCCTACTTTTAATTCTACGCTTTCAAGTCTTTTGACCTCTTCTTCCGTCAAGCCAATTTTAAGAGAATCCGGTTTTTTGACATGAAACTTATCCTGGCCAAAAGGATAATATTGTTTATCTGCTATACCATTTTTAATAGCGCGTTTATACAGCGTGCGAATAATAATGAGGTAATTTACGGCCGTTCGCTCGGAGACTTTTATACTACCGGATAGGTACGCTTTGAATCGTTCTAAAAGAGAAATCGTAATATCCGAGAAGGTAATATCTTTACCTTTTAGAAATCTTTGGAAGTGATTGATCGCAGGACGCTCGGCCGTTAAGCGATTATAATTCTGCGCTTGCTGGAGGGTATCAAAATATAAATCAGCTTGTACAAAAAAGGTATCCTTATTCTTTTCACTTGTTAGCTGTCGCTTTAATTCTTCAACTGAAAAATCCTTTTGTTTAAGTTCAAAATCTAAAATGATGTTTTGAGCTTCGGTTAATTTTTTCAGAAGGAAATTGTTAAGTCGTTTATATGAAGGGTGAGAACGTTTTACTTTATGATGGACTGCATCCCACTCCTTTTCCTGCACGTTTTTACCTAAGTAGATATAAGACGTTCTACGGTCCTTTGTCACCCTTAAAACGAGTGGAAAAGTCCCGTCCTTGTTTTTCTTCTTTCGTAATACTACCTTTGCAGAAGCCATAGAATGTTGTACCAATTTGATGTTTGGTACAACAAAGGTACAACATTTATTGGTTTTGTGTGGTTTGACGTGTTTTGTAATTAGCTGTAAATCAAGGTTTTTGAATCAAATAAGTGCAAATAAGCCCATATTGATTCAATCTTTTCTAGGTTCGAGTCCTAGTGGGTCAACAATTCATGAGGCAAGACGACTGAAGTTCAACAACTTATATAAAAGAATAATTCTTAGCAGTCGTTTTGGCAGTCGTGAAAAGATAATTTTAAAAAATTAGTGGTTAGATTTCTGGTCTGACCACTTTTTTTATGCCTTCGCATAAGCACTTCAAATATAGGACTTTTCAAGCACTTTTACTATCCTTGACTAAGGGGACACCCCTCACGCAGCGCAATAAAAATGGACAAAACCGTGTTGTCGCTAGCTCCTGCCCGCACCATTTTCATCAATTTTTATTGGCTTCTGTTACCCCCGTTTTTTATTTGTCGGCAAGGGTTGCAAGCAAGCATTGCACCCCGTATTAAATTTGAAAGGAGTGATACAATGGGAGTACAGAATCTAAGCATGATTTGGAATAATATTACTATCGAGGTCAACTACAATGATAATTGGTCTAATGTAATTCAAGAGACTTATGGGTACTGTCTTGCACATCTTGAAATTAGAAGCCAGAACAAACAGCCACTACCAATAACAGGAACAGGATATAAGTCTCACTTTACACCTACCTCAGAAATAGAAGAATTTGGAGGTGCAGTAGAATATGTAAATCATTGGCTCGATCAAGAAGTTAATTCAAAAGAATGGAAAAAGTATGTAAGACAATCAAAGCAACTGACTTTATTTTAATTCCTGGATAAGAACGCCAGCCCGTGCCATATAGAATAGAATAAGGAGAAATGAATTGTCTAAATCAAATGAACATTATCGTTCTTTTTGCAATGAGATGGAAACATTGGGGAGAAGATATGATCTGCCTCGTGTTTTCGATGATTTTTTAACGGTAGCTATGTGTTCTGTCCATCAAACCAACATTGCCAGCAGACTACAAGAGAAAGATGCTGACAATGAAAAGCTCTATTTCGACACAATCAAACCGTATAATAAAGAGGAGATAAATCAATTTGCCAAGCTATTATCCTTTGTTCAGCTTAGTATTTACGATCAGCCATATAGTGATTTACTAGGAGAGTATTTTACAGAGCATATAACTCGTGGCAGAAATGGCCAGTATTTTACCCCTGCTTCTGTTTGCGAGATGATGGCAAAAATGCAAGGTGCAGATAGTAATCCTGTTCATCAACGAGTTTATGATCCGGCATGTGGTTCTGGAAGATTGCTTCTTCAATTTGCAAAAGCGGCTCCTAATAATTATTTCTATGCCAATGATGTAAGTTTGACTTGCTCAAAAATGACCAGCCTTAATTTTATGTTTAATGGTTTAAGGGGAGAAGTCGCTTGCATGAACTCACTAACTATGGAGTGGGTTAAAGGATGGAAAATTAATACCCCGTCGTTGGGCATCAAGGAGATTGAAAAAGAGGCATCTAATATTTGGAGTGTGCCTCCTGAGAAATCACAAGAGCCGATGCAGTTGACGTTTTTTTAATCTTGGATACTTTCAATCAGAATTTAGCCTATACGTAAATAAACTTATAAATAGTTGACTTAAAAGTAACTGAATTTCAATTCCCATAAGGCTACTCATCACACAAAAGGACTTTTATTTTTGAAACAGAACTATCTATATTGTTTCATTCCATAAATCTCTGCTTCACGCAGGTGAACACTATAGGCAATTCTGTATCAAACTTTTGTGAGGAACAATTAGTAAGTTTTTAAACAATGGCGATATTCTAATATACTTTGTACATTTTAAATTTTAATGTTTCTAATTGTGCGGTATAAATGTTTGGATTTATCTGAAAGATTCTTCGTTTCCAATAACGAAATGGCTTCATTCTTAAGGTAAGCTACTTCCTTCTTTGATGCCTTAGAAGGAAACCAACCTTTGGTTTCTTTTTTCAAAGAATAGATTCTTTGCGCAGCACATTCTAGGTACAACTCAGAGACCAAATCACCAGATTCTAAAAGTGATTTAGAAAGTTCATAGGCCTCAGACAAATATTTTCTTTCTGGGCCTGAAATAATTGACCCTGATCTTTTACTATAGCATATTCCCAACAGTAGTTTTGCTTCCGCAAGAAAATCTAACTCGCCTTCTTTGTCATCATTGCTCATTTTTTCAAAATCTTTAATAAAGGACTCACTGTTACTTAAAGCCGACTCTATATTACCATCTTCAATTTTTAGTCTGATTTCATCTAACAAGTACCTAAAATTTTCAATTTTGAAGATTTGTGAATTTTCTTTTATTTGATTATTATCTGTAATGATAATTGAATCTGATGTTGGAGCAGTTTGGTTATAAGTAGATGGAGTTTGGTTCAATTCGAGTATTATTTGTTTAACTGAGCTTACAATTTTTTCTGCTGTTTTCAATTGCTTTTCAAATGGTTGCGCAGTAATCAAAGCCTCTTGCGCATATGACAAGATTTTCTCATAATTGTGCTGTGACTTGATATACTTGTTCTTTTTCTTATAAAAAATCACCAAATTGTATAACGTCTCAGCCAATTCGGGCAAAAAGATCTGTGGGTTCACTTTGGCCAATTGCCTTCTTATCTGCAGGGATTCCTCATAAAGAGACTGTGCTTGGTCGAACTCGTTTCGGTCCGAATGCAGATAAGCCAAATTGTGCAACGTCTCAGCCACACCGGGTAGAAAGGTCTGCGGGTTCACTTTGGTCAGTTGCCTTCTTATCTGCAGGGATTCCTCATATAGAGACTGTGCCTGGTCGAACTCGTTCTGGCGAGAATACAAATTTGCCAAATTGTTCGAAGTTTGAGCCACACTGGGTAGAAAGGTCTGTGGGTTTACTTCTGCCAATTGCCTAAAAACCTGCAGGGATTCCTCATATAGAGTTTGCGCCTGGGCAAACTCATTCCGGCGAAAATACAGATTCGCCAAATTGTTCAAAGTTTGCGCCACACTGGGTAGAAAGGTCTGCGGGTTCACTTCTGCCAATTGCCTAATAACCTGCAGGGATTCCTCAAAAAGAGGCAGTGCCTGGTCGAACTCATTCTGGCGAAAATACAAATTCGCCAAATTGTTCAAAGTTTGCGCCACACTGGGTAGAAAAGTCTGCGGGTTCACTTTGGCCAATTGCCTAAAAACCTGTAAGGATTCCTTATACAGGGGCTGTGCCTGAGTGAACTCGTTTCGGTCTGAATATAGATTCGCCAAATTGCCAAGAGTTTCAGCCACACTGGGCAGATATGTTTGTGCGTTCATTTTGGCCAATTGCCTAAAAACCTGCAGGGATTCCTCGTACAGGGACTGCGCCTTGTTGAACTCGTTCTTGTCTGAATACAAAACCGCCAAATTGTTCAGCGCAACAGCCATGTCGGGCAGAAAGGTCTGTGCGTTCATTTTAGCCAATTGCCTAAAAACCTGCAAGGATTCCTGATACAAAGGCTGTGCCTGGGCAAACTCATTTCGGCGATAATGCAAAATCGCCAAATTTTTAAGCGTTTCAGCCACATCGGGCAGAAAGGTCTGCGGGTTTACTTCTGCTAGTTGCCTTCTTATCTGCAGGGATTCTTCGTACAGAGGCTGTGCCTGGTCGAACTCGTTCTTGTCTGAATACAAAACCGCCAAATTGTTCAGAGTTCCAGCCACATCGGGCAGAAAGGTCTGCGGGTTTACTTCTGCTAGTTGCCTTCTTATCTGCAGGGACTCCTCGTACAGAGGCTGTGCCTGGTCGAACTCATTCCGGCGAACATACAAAACCGCCAAATTATGCAATATCTCAGTCACACCTGGCAGAAAGGTCTGTGGATTCACTTCTGCCAGTTGCCTTCTTATCTGCAGGGATTCTTCGTACAAGGGCTGTGTCTGGTCGAACTCGTTCCGGCGAGAATACAGATTCGCCAATTTGTTCAGAACATCAGCCACTTCAGGCAGAAAGGTCTGTGGATTCACTTCTGCCAGTTGCCTGCTTATCTGCAGGGATTCCTCGTACAGGGGCTGTGCCTGGTTGAACTCATTCCGGCGAAAATACAGATTCGCCAAATTGCTCAGCGTCACTGCCACATCGGGCAGATAGACCTGTGGATATACTTCGGCCAGTTGCCTTCTTACCTGCAGGGACTCCTCGTATAGGGGCTGTGCCTGGTCGAACTCGTTCCGGCGAAAATACAGACCCGCCAAACTGCTCAGCGTCACTGCCACATCGGGCAAATATGTTTGTGCGTTCATTTTGGCCAATTGCCTAAAAACCTGCAAGGATTCCTCGTACAGGGGCTGTGCCTGAGTGAACTCGTTCCGGCGAAAATACAGATTCGCCAAACTGTTCAGCGTCACTGCCACGCTGGGCAGATGGGACTGCGGGTTCACTTCGGCCTGTTGCCTTCTTATCTGTAGGGATTCTTCGTACAGGGGCTGCGCCTGGATGAATTCGTTTCGGTCTAAATACAAAGTTGCCAAATTATGCAGCACATGAGTCATATTGGGCAGATAGGTTTGTGGGTTTTCTTCGGCCAATTGCCTATAATACTCTAAAGACTCTTCATAGAGATTAGGTACTTCCTGGTATTGTTTGTGTTTATGCAGAAAGATACCGTGTTCAAACGAGAAAGATGCAATAAATGAAGGACGCCTTGTCACCTTAGCAGAGGATTGCCCTCGTTTGAAAAAGAAAACAGCTTTTTGAAAACGATCATCTGGGGTTAGGATTTCTAAGTTCAAGGTTGTCAACTGCGCCTTTACCTTGAATTCATTTGCATTGTCTTCCAATCTATCATAGGCATGTTCCAGTTTAACCTTTTCTTGTATATATTGCAGGAGTTTGGTCTGCTCATTAGTCAATCTTTCAAGATTCAGTATTTCATTGGCCCTGTTAATATCGCCTTGAAAAAAGACTTCTGCAACACGCTCCAAAGTATCATCCAGTTTAATGGTCGTGAAACTATGGGCAGTATATAAAATATTTTTTATGAAATTACTTTGTTCTTCTTCGATAGCAACTAATTTCTCAGAAATAGATAGCCTTTTTTGCACATCATCCGTTTTGCAAATTTCGGTTATGGTTCTTTTGCGCTTATGGTCTAAATTTTCATACTGGGAATAAATGCTTACGAATTGAAGTAATTCAATATTTACCCCACCTGTCTTATTTTCTATGTTTTTTAGGATAGTTTCAACCTTATCCCTGTCCGTGAAAATCTCAAAAACTGCCTTGTTTCCTATCCAGTCTTGGATTTTAGTCAGGTGTGATGAGGAGGTCATTTTCTAAGTTTTGAATTTTTTTCTCTTGGTATTCCACATACGCTATCAGGTTGAATTGGTCGTTTAACAGGTCAGCTTCTGCTAAGACTTGATCGGCTTTTTTTATTTTTCCTTCTTCAAAAAGCTCAATTGCTTTTTTGAGTTTTTCGGTACGTGGTTCTATTTTAGATAAGGTTTCAGCCAAATTCAATGTGTTGACGATGAAATCTTTTTCGACCTTATATAGATTTTGTAGCTTTTGGTCAAAATGCAGTTTATCCCTTATACTTTTTGCATTTTGCAAGTCTGCACTAGTTTCTCGGATATGTTGCTGTATTATTATGTAATGATCTGATTTTTCAAGATAGGTACGGACGTACACGTTAATATCTTTATTAGCTCGCACGTTGGAAATTTCAAGGTCAACGGAGACTTCCCCTGATTTAATCAGGTGAATAATACTGATATTAGTGTCTTGAGGCATGATTATTTTTTCTTTTTGACATCAATTTTTATTCGCCCTTCCTCTGTTTTCAATTTCTTGAAACGATCTGAACTTTCTATTGGTACATCATACTTAAAATCGATACCCTTTTTTGCATCAAGTTCTTCAACAACCAAATTGGCGCCTTTTTTTTCTTCAATACCTGTTTGTACAGTTTGAACCGTTGAATCACGTGAGGAATTGTCTTTTTCAGATTTGAACTGTCTCCATGATAGGTAAATAAAAAGCGCCCCAAACAACAGAAAAATGAGCACCCAGGCTACGTCATAGTGATTGCCAAAAAGGCTTTTGGCTTTGGCTTTCACCTCATCAGATATGAATTCAAGCAAAAAACTTAATAGCAAACTGATTACTGCAATACTTAAGAAAAGCCATTTAGATTTCATATCCTATAAGGTTTGGATTAAGTTAAAGAGTTAAACAAAAATATCAATTTTTTCACATAAACACGAGTGTCGACTTTGTCCCCCGATATCCCTACCATTCCACCGAAACTCAACAGATCATATTTTTTCTTTCAGATAGCGGATTGGAAAAATTGAAACATTATCTGTCGGAAAAGTTCATCACTTCGTTTCATCTCAGTAAATGGTACATGATTTTTATTCTACTGACATTTCAAGCAAAGTCTAACCCACTATATTTTTCTTTTGGGCAAAAAAATATTTGCTTTACGATATGTAATAGAAAGATAGGGTTACACCATGAAATATAGCCTAGTCTCTTTTAATGTTTCGCAACCTTTTTTAATGAATTGACAATTTAAAATTTCAATTCATTTTAGGAACAAAGATTTTTGTTTCAGTTATAGCCCCCTAATCCCGGATTTATCTTAATTTAGATCGTAGTATAATTTAATTTCAATCTAATGTCAGACCTAGAAGCCAATATCAAAATCATCCTCAATTCGGAATCTGTTTCCGCAATGATGGAGCAATTGGCTGTTTTATTAAAAGAGAAACATTCGATAAAGCACGACAAGTGGATTGATAGTCGGGAAGCAATGGAATTGCTACGAGTAAGTAAGAACACTTTGCAAAAACTCAGGGATACCCGAGCCATTCGGGTTTCAAAGCCTCCTCATATCGAAAAGTTTTATTATGATCGGGAGTCCATTTTGGAATATTTAGAAAAACATGCACAAAATCCTGAATCATGAGTAGTCAAGATTTATCATTAAAAGGCTTTAATGCTGGATACATTGTCCAGAAACATGAACCGGAATTAGCTAAGAAAATATTAGGTGATTTCGAACAATCCGATGATGCCTATTTAAACGGCTTTGTCGCCGGAGCTAAAGAATATCAGTTAGAGGTCGAATTGGAAAAAGCTAATCGCTTTCCAGGCATGGATAATATTGATTTACGATTTTCAGAAAAAGACATTGAGCTGGATAGAGATAATAAAGATTTGGATATTGATATTTAAGCCCCCTGCCCCGCTTGTTTTAAAATCCGAATTATAAAATTTTGTTTCTTAGGTGGCTCTTCCATTTTTTGAAGTTGCCGCTGCCGCCTTCTTTCTTCAATCCGTCTTTTTCGTTCTTCTTCTCTGGAAATCAATTTTTGATTTTGAAGTTTAAGTGTATTTATTTCTTGTCCCATCAATTCAAATTTTTGTTCCCAATGTGAAGTTTTAGCCCCCTGCTCTTCTCTTTTGTCTTCTATTAGTGCGGTAATATCTAATGCTTTATTTAAATTTTTATTCAGGTTTTCAATTTGATTTTGTAATTGCTCGATCTGATTATTTAAAAGTTCAACCTCACGATTATGGCCCGACTGGATTTGCTCTTGAATAACTTTGATCTGTGCAGCAACGTGTTTATTGTTAACGTTAAGTTCCGTCAATGGGGTGTCTCGCTTTACGTTATTTGACGTTAAATCATTACCCTGCCCTTCCCGTTTTTGGTACAAGCGATCCAATTCAGCTATATTGATTTTACGCCTCTTCCGATCATCTTTTCTATAAGAAAGGTTGCCTTCACTCATATCTTTATAGAGAGTAGGCTTACTAACATCATACATTTTTATGGCTTCAGTTGGAGAGATATACATGGGAGTCCTTTCCGTTAAAGACTGTAAACTGACGTTAATTATACTGTAAACTGATGGGAATGATAAAGAGAAATATTAAAGCTCCCTGCCCTTGTGTTCTTGGCGTAATTTTATTTACGTTAAGAAGTGTAAAAGCAGGGTTTTATTTAACGTCAATGAACGCTTTTTAACGTTAGGATACGTTAATCCGCTATTTTGACTTAATGTTAAACCGCTGTAAGTAATTGATTTATATTACTTCTAATTTAACGCTTTACGTTAAGCCGTTAAATCATTGAAATATCACTTAACTTTTGCTAACGTAAAGTAGATAGATTCGGATGATATGCTGTTTTGGTATTTTTATTTGATTCTGTCAGCGCCCTTCCTTTCTGCAAGTAGGCATTTTTCCAACCTCTAACCTAAAGGAGAAAGCATAGCGACCAGAAACAGAAAAACCGCAGGTGGTACTGCGGCTTTCTAATATTCGAGCGAGGCTCTTTAATCTGACAATTAGATAGTATCGTTTAGCAAATCATAATGCAAGTCAAAAACGACTCGGCAAAACCTTTTGCACATCCTGATTTTGCTACTTTCAAAATTCAACTATGAAAGCGAATTAGTACATACAGTCTTGCTTTACAATATTATGTTATTTCAAAACACATCGCATACACTCAAACGAAGAAGGGCAGGGAGCTTTACCTCTCTTGCCCTGACTTCGCCAATCATGGCATTCTTGCCTTATAATGAAAATGAAGTTGATATATCAAAGCCTCGCAGGAAGCACCTATCCGTCCCAATGGACAATGACACTTTTGTAAAACCCATTAAACAATCTTTTGTAAAAAATCCAAGACTAATGCCAATGACCAGATTAATGCTTACGCTAATTGCTGGCTGGGCGGGGCAGGGTGGTTCTATTGAAACGACTACCGGAATATTAGCAAAACATCTTAGCCGATCTACCCGACAGGTCTTCCGTTATTTGAAGGATGCTGTGGAGGAGGGTTATTTATCTTACAGCAAAACCAAAGGGCGGCTTGGTCTTTATACAGGGATCAAAATTTGGCTGAACTTTGCAGCTATCCGATTTACTCGCTTCCAAAAGAAAGGAGGGAAAGTACCTCAAATCCCTGTAAATCCAGATATGACATTAGAGTCCGACACTAATACGAAATATTTATTATCTAATGATTTTTGTGCAAAAGGAGGAGGGGAGGCAATAAGGCAAGATGATGAAATCTTTGAACGCCTCCTTAGTTTCGGAGAGACACTTGGTTATTTTGAGAAAAAGGATTCAATAAAGGAACATCTCAACTGTGAGAAAACTACGGGAATGTGAAAAATTCATATGAGGTTTATAGGTAATAACTCGTAGTTGTTTGTTGCTTTATAACAGAGCACAAACTATCCTTTACTGAATAGATTTTTGCTATTGAAAATAAAAAGATTTTTTGAACCATGAATAGCCAACAAGCCAAGAAAATCGACTTCCCTGATTTGCTACAAAGACTTGGATATACTCCATTCAAAACTGCCAAAGGTGGACGAGAATTGTGGTATCTATCTCCATTCAGAAAAGAAAAAGAACCGTCTTTTCACACTTCTTTTCTTGGTGGTAAATGGATTTGGAAAGACTTTGGTGATGATGGAGGAAATATTATTGACTTTGTGATGCGACATGAAGGGGTTACATTTAAAGAAGCGCTGAGCTTTTTGAGGAATCTTTATCAGAGCGACTTATTTAGAAGAGCAGGGCAGGGCGCTAATATAAAATCCTTCAATCAATTTTCTTTTCAACAGCACGCCAATACAAACGATGCCTTAAATAATGAAACACAAAGAGAACTGGAATTTATCGAGGCTACTGAAATTAAAAACCCAGCCATTATTTCCTATCTGGAAAATCAGCGAAAAATTCCAATTGCTTTAGCCCGTCTTTATTTAAAAGAAGTGACCTATTTCAACAAATCTAAAAACAAATCCTTTTTTGCTTTTGGTATGCAGAATGAAAGTGAAGGTTTTGAAATTAGAACGGCCTCGGATCAGTATAATTTCAAATCGGCCCTAATTAAACGGGATATAACTTTTGTACAGGGTAGGGAACTACAAAGTAAAGCTGTAAGCATATTTGAAGGCATGACTGACTTTCTCTCGCTATTGGTTTTTCGGAAGGCTGAACAACTAAATGAAGATGCGATTATCATGCACTCTGTCACTACTTATGATCGAACAATCTCCTTTCTTAAAGAAAGACTTTATACAAAAGTATTTTCCTTTCTCGATAACGATACTACGGGTGATAAAACTACAAGTCGCTTAGAGAATGACTTGTTCCCATCCAGTAATGTCTACCCACAAAACGAGGTATATCTACCCCACAAGGATTTAAACCAAATGCTTATAAGTGTTCAAAATATCCCTTTAGCACAAACTATGTTTGCTAGTCCTATTCTTGGTTGCTAAATAATATCCTCTTGTTCTCCGGCTTTCTGACTGTTCAGGTCTGTCATACTCCGATGGAATTATCAAAGGCAATTCTGTATAACAGATAAAGGGATGCGGGCTATCCCATTACTCTTTGACTATTCTATCGGGCAAGGCAAAGTATGACTTTTAGCCCTTATGTCAGTAACCCAAACAAAAGGAGAAAATCATGTCTGACAATCAAAAACAAGGAAATCAACCAACTCTTTACATCCATGCTAAAGTGTTTGATGGTAAGAAATCGCACATTGGTTCACAGATCGGCGTAGCCTTTCATCATAAAGATGGTGTTGGTTTAAACATTTTGCTGGATGCTCAACCTATTCCGAACGAAGGTCGGATCGAGTTGATCGGTTTACCGCCCAAGAACTAACTCAAAGAGCCAGCATGGGGTAAACCTTATGCTGGTTCTTTTCCTTAAGAAGGGATTTTTTTAATACAGGGTTGAAAAATGCTCAATTTAGATAATAGATTCAGAAATCATTGGGTCTAAAAATTGTATAGCTCCCAATCCATTGAAGAAAAAACAATGTCTGTAATGATGCTTAATAAGCAAAGCATTGATATAAGAGTAACTACTCAAATAGAATTGGTTAAACATACAGGAAAATATCAAGGCCTAGCGGATCGATAGGTGATATTCCCAGTTTTATTTTAGATGTTAACAGGATAAAGATACCATGGCTAAATAGTATCTTTTAAGGCTTTATCAATATTTAAAGCTTGGACTCAAAGCAAAACGCTAATATACCTTATGTCACAACATTATTTATTCGTATATTTCCTCTTAATTCCATCAGCATTATACATTTATATGTATAGCTGCAAGTTGATTTTTTGAATTATTTAGTTTCACAATAAAGTCAACAATCCTTATAAAAACCAACGAACTTAAGTAATCCTAAAATCAAATGCCTTGGCAAAAAAATATAGTTGATCAGTCTCGTATAGAAGTAAATAATGGAAATGTTCACATTGGTGATCAAATAATTTTGAAAGATGATCAGTATTTTTATCATAAGTTATTAGAAGAACTAAGTATATTTCCTTATCTGATAAATCGAAATGAACAAGACTTTAGCATTGATTCAAAAATTCAAGTCGTAAGAGAAGATTCAAAGGCTATAGTGGGAGTATTACATGGAAAACAAGATGATTTTCCAGACAAATATTGCCATCGATTAGAATACTATCTTAATGACTGGATTTATGAGTTTCAACCCTCTTTGATCCATCCTAAATTTATCAATATAGATTGGCCTGTCACTTATCACAACTACCATCAAGTAAAGAAGAGTGTTTATAAGGATCTACGTCTATACAAAAAAGCCTCTGGAGATAATCCATTTGAAGTTTTATTTGAAAAATATCCAGAACAGCACATTGTATTTTTTGATATATTTTCAATTATTCCCAATGCGTCATCTAAATCAAGGTTTAATAAAAAGGAAATAAGCTTTGGCAACAAGGACTATATTAAACTAGTTAAGGGGTTTTTTGAATTTTGGAGTAATATCCCTCCAAGGCAAGGTCCATTTAAACTAATAGCGTTACTTATTTTTAAATATCCAGAAAGCAGAAAGAGAAAATGGTATCAGGTCAAACATCCAAAACATCATTTGAAGCACCTTTTACATTTTTTTGACAGGTGTCATATAATTTCAAATCATGCACAGACTGGTGTCTCCACTTTATTGAAGGAATTAGAAATTACCAGTAAGTATAGTTGCGAGTGTTTTGTTTTTCCAAAGATGGGTATGATTACTTTAAAACATATAGACATATGGCTAAAATTAGAGACTATTGACAACTTGATAGGACATCTGGATTTAAGTCAAAAATTTCATAAACAATTTATTGATCTTAAAATAGAAAGTATTTCTTTAAAGCAATTCAAAGAATATTTAGTAGAATTTATTAAAACTGCATAACCTATGAATTTTCCGTTCTTTGATGGAACAGAGCTCATTACGAATAAACCAAATCAACGAATTAAGCTGCCTCCATCACAACATAATGACCGTATTCAGCCAGCAAATTACTTTGCTTCTCCACAACTTAGAAATGCTGTTAATGTGGCGCTATTACTTGGTAAGCCCCTCTTATTGACAGGAGAGCCCGGCACAGGGAAGACCTTGCTAGCTTATCGTTTAGCATGGGAATTAGGGTATGATGAGCCTCTAAAATTTGAAACGAAATCAGATAGTTCGGCGAAAAGCTTATTTTATCATTATAATTCCTTGGCACGATTCCATGATTCCCAATTTGGAAAAACTGAAAAAGACAATCGTCGAGATGGGGTTGAATATATTACATATAATGCTCTAGGTCAAGCTATAATAAACACACAAAAGAAAGAAAAATATGCTCCTTATTTACCCGGTAGTTTTGAGTATAGGGAACAACAACGTTCTGTTGTGCTTATCGATGAGATTGATAAGGCATCTAGAGACTTCCCGAATGATATCCTTAATGAATTAGAGCATCTTTATTTCAGAGTGCCAGAATTAGATAATGTCAAAATTGAAGCAGATCACGACTTTGCACCTATAGTTATTATAACTAGTAATTCTGAAAAAAGCCTTCCCGATGCCTTTCTCAGACGTTGTATTTTTCATCATATTGAATTTCCAGATGAAGATCATTTGAAAAAGATCGTTCTGTCCAGTTTGAACAAAAATGGTGAAAAAATCATGGGTGAAACTGATTCCTATATTGGTGATGCCACAAACCTTTTTCTTAAACTTCGCCTACCTCAAAATAAAATACAAAAACCTCCAAGCACAAGTGAATTACTATTGTGGATAGAAACACTAAATAAGATTTTTCCTAACATTGATAATCCTTTACGAGAAGCGGACACAAGCCAAATAATAGATATCTCTTTAAGTGTTTTAACTAAAATGGAGATGGACCAAGAAAAGGCAAAAAAAATAATTGAATCCTGGTGGAAAGAAAATACTGATTCCAAAGCGAATGAGTAGTGAACAATCCATATGGCATTCTTTTGAGATCGAAAACTTTCTAGAATATCTAAGAGTTTCTAAAGGATATAGTATCGGCCTTTCTGAGTTTCAAACAATTCAGAAACTCTTAATCCACTTTACAGCAGTAGAACGCGTTTCTATCAATAAAGAAAAGCTTGAGGAATTGCTTGCCCCAATTTTATGCAAAACAATTAATCAACAACGTAGCTTTACTAGAGATCTTGAAGAATGGTTAGCAATGCATGCGGAATTAAGCGATTCCTCAGATAATCAAGAGATAGGTTTCAAAGAGCTGGAGCAGAAAATAAAGAAAAAAACAAGTCTCTGGCAAAGAATTATATTTTCAACTTTTATCGCCTTACTATTAATTATTTCTTCTTTATATTTTTCGTGGAACTCCGGTACTACAGGTGGTAATACACCTAATAACACTCCCGAGGAAATAACCAATAACCCTTTGACAAATTATGGTTTTGGAGTGTTGATATCTATTTTTCTATTAGTGGTTAGTATAACGATCTTCTTGTGGCTTAGAAAAAGAATTCGAAAAGCTGAAACTGAAACTTACCTCAAACGAGAATCATTGAATGATCGCCTTTTTCAAATTAGTCAATTTTTTGTACCCGAATTATCTTATAGCTTTTTTCAGAACTTGTCACTAATTCAAACTGCCAAAAAGTTCAATACTAGGATTTTATATTTATCAAAAGAAATTGACGTAAATCGCACTATTCGAAAAACTCTTGATACAGGGGGGCATTTAAGTTATGTGGATAGATGGCTTTCTCGTAAACCAGAATATCTCGTTTTAATTGATAGAAAGACATCTGCAGATCATCAAGCCAATTATATTGATACGCTGATACAAACCTTGATTTTATTCGACGTATCGGTTGAAGTCTACTATTTTGATAAAGACCCGAGGAATAGTTACTCTAAAATAAATCAACACACTTCTAATCTAACGCAACTTGCAAAGAAATTTCCTGACCATAGTCTACTATTATTTACATCTAGAAGGAATTTTCTAGATTTTACTGACATGGGATTGGTATCCTGGACAAAGTTTTTGCATTTATGGGAAGTAAAAGTTCTCTTTTCTTTAGATGTCATAAATAGAAGTGATTCTATAAATATACTTTTACAAGAGCTTGTTAGTCATTATCCAGCAACTCAAGAAGGATTAGAAAGATTTATTATTTCACACTCTGGAAATATACAATTTGAACCGAAACCTTTACCGCGTATATTCCAACAGTACCAACTCAATTATTTGATCCAACACCCTCCTAGCTCTCGTGAACAAGAATGGTTGATTGATGAATTGAAATCTTATCTCTCAAATGATGGGTTTTATTGGTTGGCGGCCTGCGCTATATACCCAGAAATTGAATGGAATCTAACATTATTTTTGGGGAATACTTTGAAAACCGATTCAGGTTCAAAACTCTATACCTTTTCTACTTTTCTTGATTTAATCCGATTACCCTGGTTTCGCTTTGGTCGAATGCCCGATTGGTTTCGACTCCGTTTAATATATGAGTTACCGCCTTCACTAGAGAAAGAAATACGTCATGCTCTGTATGGGTTATTTACTTTAGCAGTAAAAAAACCTATTTCTGACTTCAAATTAGAATATGCAAAAGTAGTCGATCAAAAAAATCTTGAGCTTCATAAACAAGTTATTCAAAGTTTAAAAGAAAACAGAATTACAGATTCTGAATTAGATGATTTTGTCTTTGAAGGATTTATGGAAGAAACGTTAACCATTAAAATTCCGAAAAATAGAGACTTTCAAGAAGCTGAAACCTTAAAGGAAATAAAAGTTGGATCAACTTCAAAAATGATAGATTCTTTTTGGAGCCATCCTAAAGGACTTTATATACTTTGTCTTACAGAGATGTGGGAACGCTTTTCTTATTATGGAATGCGAGCTATTCTTGTACTTTTCTTAGTGCAAGAAACTTCCTCTGCAAACCCCGGTTGGGGCTGGGATACCGGTAGTGCTCTTGCATTGTATGGTTGGTATACTATGTTAATTTATTTAGCCTCCATTCCAGGAGGTATTTTGGCCGACCGTTATATTGGACAGAAAAGAGCAGTTATGTTTGGGGGGGCATTACTTGTTATAGGACATAGTATTTTGGCCATTGATCAGCTTTGGACTTTTTATACTGGGCTAGCCCTAATTATTTTGGGAGTAGGGGCTTTAAAACCCAATATTTCTACTATGGTTAGTGGTTTGTATAAGAAAGGGGACGAACGAAGGGATATGGGTTTTTATATCTTCTATTTGGGGATCAACATTGGTGCACTTGCAGCAGCTTTAATTGTTGGTTACATTGGGGAGGCGCTAGGATGGCATTATGGTTTTGGGTTAGCTGGAATTGGTATGGCTCTTGGTCTATTAATCTATTGGTGGGGGCAAAAATATCTAGTTGAAGTCGGAGGCTTAATCAAAGAAGAAAAAACGGAATTTAACAACCGACCTGATTTAATAATAGATATCTTCAAACATAATAATTCCAGATTAGGGTTTGTACTTATGTTAATCATGAGTATACTAGTTTGGCTAGGAGGTAGTTGGGGCTTAAGCATATTGACCTTCGGTTTAGCTTTTGTCGTTGGAATTAGTCTTGTTGTTTATAATGATGGTAACCGGGTAGAGAAAGATCGTATATTAGTAACTTATATCACCTTTCTGATCATCATAGTATTTTGGGGGGCATTTGAACAAGCAGGTGGGTTGTTAAATGTTTATACTTATGAAAAAACTAGCCTACAATTAACCCAAGATTTTGTAATTCCAGCCAGTTGGTTTCAGTCACTTAATGCTATATTTATTATCATATTTACAACTATAGTTGGAACATTCTGGGCTTGGTGGAAGAACAAGAAGAAAGAATCTTCGTCCATTTTCAAAATGGCTATTGGGGTTATTATCATGGGGTGGGGGTTCTTTTTTATGTCCTTTGCTGCGAACGAGGTAGGCTATGATAGTACTGGCGAAGTTATTAAAAAGTCGAGTATGCAATGGCTCATACTTGCCTATTTATTTCATACACTTGGCGAGCTTTGCGCCTCGCCAGTGGCCCTTTCTTTTATCACGAAATTAGCTCCTGCTAGATGGATGGCCTTTATGATGGGGTTGTATTTTGCAACTACTGGTTTGGGTAATAAAGTAGCTGGGTTGCTTGGAGAGTGGTCCGAATCGATTGGAGAGTTCAACCTATTTACAAGTATAGGAGTTTTTTGTACTTTAATAGGATTTTTAATCCTTACTATCTTAAAGCCACTGAAACGACTTACTCACGGAGTTGAAGAAAAAGAAGTTAACTTAGGTTCAGAAAGCGCTATAAAAAAACAACCTTCCGACAAAAAGAATTCCGAAACCTCACTTCTTAATAATAGTAACCCTTGGTTTCTGGGAATTGGTATTAATAACTATGAGAGATTCAATCCACTTAATAGTGCAGTGAGAGACGTAAATGAAATTCGCCAACTTTTGAGTAGTAAATATGATATTGACTTGGAGAAAACAATAACCTTATTCGATGAAATGGCTACAAGGGTAAATATTATTAAAGCGTTAGATAAATTGGCGAAAACAGTAAAAAGTACGGATAAGGTATTAATTTATTATTCTGGACATGGGCATTTGGACGCGAAGACAGGATTAGGTTTTTGGATTCCCTACGATGGAAGGAAAGAAGAGCCTGCTACTTACATATTAGACTCTACGATAAGGGATTATATTAAAGTAATTAATGCACAACACACATTTTTAATTTCGGACGCCTGTTTTTCTAGGTCGTTGTTTAGTTTATCTAACAATTTGGCAGTAAAGGAACGACAAGAGCAGTTAGAGAAATTAAAGTCCAAATGGGCTCTTTGTTCTGGGCGTCACGACGAAATTGTTGTAGATGGGGTACCTGGCGAAAATAGTCCTTTTGCAGCAAGTATCTTACGTACATTAAGAGACAATGACAATACTGCTTTCAGTGTGGTAACATTTATTAAAAAAGTAATACAGCTTTCAGCTAACGAGTATAAGCAGGCTCCAATAGGAGGGCCGCTTCATAATGTTGGCGATGAAGGGGGACAGTATTTTTTCCGATTAAAAAATATTAAAAGGTAGGTGCCAATCCTAATTAATCTATCAGATTGCTTAAAATAGTTTAATGTATTTTTAAGTTATTTTTTAAATACAAAATACTCATCATCCATCCCCTAGATGAAAATCACTACCTTCTATATCCGAACCCCTTACAATATTTTTATCTCCGCTGTGTGTATCACTCTTTTCTTTATCACCTATCTTAACGTTTCCTTTAGCTCTTAACTTTGTATTCTCAAGTATATTTTTTTTATCTACAGAATTAGCTTCCAATTTTGTTAACCAACCTGCTAACTCCTCTTTAAATGATTGGTCTTTCAATAATTCGGATAATTTTTCACTAATAATCTTTTTCTTTGCATCGTCAGCTCCATTCATATCAAGTACAGTCTTTGCTGTAGGATCATCTTTTAAAAAAATTGGTCTAATCCAAGTTACAAAAGCACTAAAAAAATCATCCACAAAATTTTCAGCTTCTTCATTTTTAGCAAAAGCTTTCAAAATATACGCTATACTTTTATTTATAAATTCCATATTAAGATATAAGATAGTTGAATGAAAAAATATTCATTAGTCATATAAAGATACCAAATAAAGCAAAATTGTTAGGATTTAAAATTAATCATAATAATTCCTCTAAATTTTTTCAGTATAAGTTAACAGGGGACCTAGATCTGCTACCGATCTTTAATCTCTATGCTTTTGACCAAAATTTTGGACTGATTAATATTCAAGTTTTGCTTGACTTCCTTAATCCATTTTACTTGATTGTCATAAAGGCGATCCTCTACAAAGTCTAAACCCTGTCCATATATAGCGATCTCTTTTTCCGATGTAAAAACGGATAAAACGCCTTGTACATCGTATTCAATACGCACAATGTAGGCATAAGGAAAGGTGTAGCGATTACCATTGCTCAAGATAAATTTGAGCTTTGGAGCCATTTGATCTTTGGCAACGAGTTCCAAACAATTACTCGATAATGTTTCTACATTATTCTGATTTGCCGTTTCCGGCGTATGATCCATCCCGGGGAAATGGAAATCAGATGTCGATGGAAATTTCTTTTCGGCTTCTTGCTGAAAGGATTGCGATGTCGGGTTCATAAGCGGTTTCTTTTAATCTTTCGTGACGATAATTCTCCATGTCATGTTGATAGTGGTTTACTCTTAAAAATTGTAAGGGGTAAGATTCTGCATAGGCTTGATGCGCCTCTAGGACTTCGGATGCACTCATCCGGTTCGCATCTTGACTGATCGCCTGTTTCAGTCCCCTTTTATCATCGGTATATATAAAACAGCGTTCCACCCCTCTGGATACAGATACATAAAACTGTTTTTCATTAGAGGCTGAAAAGGAAAGGGAACTTTGAGCAATCAAGACATCATCAGCGTCTCTGCCTTGCGCTGAATGAGAGGTGCGATAATATCCAAGAGACATATTTTGGTAATCTTTATGGATCACCTTGCCGTTGGTCGTTTGGATATTGCCTTCTTTAGTAAAGCCTTTGATGGTGTAAGTATCCCCATTGTTCAAAGATGTATTATTGATAGCTTGTCCATTTCGGGTGATACGTATAATGTCTCCCTCGGCAATACCAATCGTTTCCTTTTGACAAACCTGAAATTTATGTACTTCCTCAAAGGGCAGGGGGCTTGACTGTTTTGTTTTTTGATCTTGAATCAAAACCAGTCCATCATCACTAGAGTTGATTACATCGTAACAATTACCAGCTTTAAATCTTTCACACGATTTATGAAATTGGATAGTCATTCCTGGCAGGTAGTTCAAATGATCTTGCTTTTCTGCCTCGGTGTAAGAAAGATTCCGCAATACCTGAAATCGCTTATCTTTTTGATCGACAATACCCACTTCCTTTAATTTTGCTCTAATAGATTGTGTAATGGCTTTTCCTTCGGCATGAGTAGGTGCAACAACAATCGCTGTCCGTTGCCGTGTATTCCCTTTGGAGGAATGAATGAGAGGTGCTTGAACAGATTTTAGGTAATCATCAGCTATCTGGTTATGGCGTTCCTCCTGATCTTCAATCTCGATGATGCTGTTCATTTTTTCCAGCTTATCGAACCCATGTTCATAGTTGCCATCAGCCAAAGCTAAAACGGCTTCTTTATAATCTGAGCTATCTTTTTGTCGAACGACCTCACTCACTCTTGCCACAGGCATTTGAGCGTGTTGCTCCAATAGCCTAAGTGCATCTCCGCTTTCAACTGAATTATGCTGTTTCCAATCTCCTGAGAGAATAACTCTGGCATTTTGCTTTTTAGCAAGATTAAAAACACTATTCATGGTTTGATTACCAATCATGCCTGCTTCATCAATCAAGATTACCTGATCTTTAAGTTGTTCTTGTACTTTGTAATCCGTGAGTAGTTTTTTAATCGTATCTGCATCTTTAAAGCCTTTGCTGCGCAGCACACCTCTTGAAGCCTCAGCAGAAGGAGCGAAAGCATACAGCCTTTTTTTGTTTTGCTCTACTCCGGCCTTAACTTCCTTCATTAATGTTGTCTTACCAGTACCTGCGCCACCAGAAATAAGTATAACCTGATCAGGTGAATTCAAAGCGTGATAGATGGCATGTTTTTGACCGTCATTTAAAAAGTCTTGCTGCGGAGTATAATCAGGATTAAGCCCTTGATATTTTGCTCGTGTCGAAACGGCAAAATTTTTCATTTGCCTTTCTGCTACATATGCTTTTTTAGTTGTCAAATAAACATCCGAGCGTTTCTCACCCGTAAAAACTTCATCCCCTTTTCGGCGATCCAATTCCGCTTTTATTTGTGCAGGAGAAATTTGCCCAATACCTAACTTCATGGCATAGCCCAAAACTTGTTTTTCAGTTACGGCACTCTTGCACTCCATAAAATGTTGCAAAGCCAGATCAACTGAATGAACAGGGCTTACTTCTCCTGTTTTCTTTTCAACAGCAAGGCCGCTTGCGGCCTCCTTAACTCCTTTAAGGTTGCTGATATTAAACCGTTCTTCTAGACTTAATCGCTCCGACCAGTTTTGTTGTATCTGGTTTTCTGAAACACTTTTGCTTTTATTGTTTCTGGTTTTGGCTCCCAGATCAGCCTTGTCTTTTGCCCAAGTTAAATTCTTTTCTTGAGCAACTTTTTCGATCTCTTTAGTTCGGTTAGAAAATTTTTCAATTGTCTCACGAGAGATACCTTTGATCTCAAAACTATTTTTTGTACGTCTAGTTTGATAGCCAGCCTTTTGAAGTTCTTCTGCTAAGTGACAATGATACAAAGCTTCATAGTAGCTTCCATTCTTTTTAATATTTCCTGCCTCGATAGCTTGATAACGATTCTTCCTTTCATTCCATGTAACATTCATCACAAAGCAATGGGTATGCAAATGTGGATCGGGGATAAACTCGATTTGATCCTCTCTCTGGTGCTCGATGGGACGAGAAGTATCATGCTCAAAGGAAGCGTAAATTATATTACCTGTGCTCTCATAGCGTTTGTCTTTTCCTTGTCCTTCCTGCGTTTGCATATCGGCTTCTACAGATCGCATGGCTCTCTCTAAGGCAGTTCGATGGGCTTTGCGAATAGTTTCATCTTTTGTGATCGCCTCAACCACGCTGACGGACTTTGGCGCATTAAATGTAAAGTCGAAACCAGCTCGTCTATTGGCTGCATCCCGAACGGTGATTTTATCTCCGGTTAAAGGGTTCCGATTATTCACTACCTGTTCAAAATCCTGTTCATTAACTACTCCCGAAAAGCCAAGTTGAGCGGCAGTTTTACCATGCCATTTGCCCAAGACCTCTGCTTTTTCAGAATAATAATCCTGTTTGGACAAAGCACCTTTGAAGTAGTTCACAGCAGATTTTCCACCTTTGCTGACCGTGATACGAAGCATAATTTTGAATTGTTAAGTGAAGAAAATGAACGGGCTGGAAGAAAGCCAAGTAGTAAAAATCTGATAGCTAAAGGAGGTGGACGAGGAATAAAAAGCCCAGTAAAAAATGGAGTGGAAAGGCGGCAAAGAGAAAGAAATGAACGGAAAAGGAAAAGGAAACCGAAAAAGGAACAGGGCAGGGTGCAGAAAAAGAAGAGAGCACCGAAAAGCGGACGAGTAGAAAAAGCCAGAAAGGGCAAAAAAGAAGAGGAAGCAAAACGAGAAAAACGACAGGCAGAAAGCCAGGAAGTAGAGGATGAAAAAGAGCAGCAAAAAGAAAAGATAAAAGGAGACATAGAAAAAAAGATAAAGTGAAAAATAAGGGCAGACGTCTCGTCTAAGAATAATTCTTACACAAGGATAGGTTGAAAATTGACGAGGAGCAATAATTCAGAGGAGGGGGATTTGAGTTTTCCAGAGTTTTCTAGCTTATTCAAGAAAAGAGTTGACTTTAAAGTTTACATACTTTACATATAGCTATGGAAAGAAGGGAGCACTAGATGTTTAAAAGGAAAAAGAAACAACAACCGATAACGGTTGGTGAAACAAATATTACAATGAACGAATTTGCCAGGATAGTAAAAAATGTTGCTAAAAGTGATCCTGAACCGGTTCAACGTTTTTATAAAAGAGGACAAGAAATTCTTGCTAACAACTCAGGGAAAGATACTGAAAAGAAAAGGATTGATTCAATAAGGGTACAGCAAAAAATCATAAAGCGAGTTGCAAATCAGTTGGACTTTGAACTCTGATAATTTATTGAGTATCGTTCATAATTTCTAAGGTGATTCTATCACAAATTTCTTCAAAGTCTTTTTCAAAATCATCAAATTGAATTGTCAATATTTGGGCATGATTTGAACTTTTGCTTGACTTTAATTTAGGTAGTATTTCAGGAATCGTTCCTCTTTTATAACAAAGGAGAACATGTTTACTAAAAGCAAGTGCCCATGACATTTCAACAATGGATGCTGTCGGTTTTTCAGATACAGGAGAAATAAAAATAAAATAAGTTGCTCTTTTTATCCTTTCCAAATTGTGAATAAATTCAGGTGTAGAGTTTTTATCGAGCTTTTCTTTTTCTTCTGTATATTCAATATCCAAATAGGGGAATGCCTTTTCAAGTCGATTTTTTAATTCAATTATATGCTGTTTTTCTTTTTCCCTTAAAGAAGTAAACTCATATGGTGAGGATATAAAAACAACTGGTCGATTTTCAGAAAAGAAAAAAGCTGATCGATTAGGTTCGTATTTATCAATACTTTCTTTAAGCAAATGTTTGTCATATATGCTACGAGGGAGCCTGAAATGATTTCTACTTTTCAAAGAAAGAAAACGTCTGATTGGCAAAAGTACGTTATTAAATTCTTCTTTATTGGTTGTATGTGAGAGCAAGATAGGCTCTAAGTTTTCGACTTCTTTATCATTTATTTGCTGAAGAACAAACGTACCTGAAATTAATGTTTCGAAGTCCGATGTCACATAAAACCCTAATGCCAACTCTTTCTGTTTTGTTCCCAAAAAAGCTTGTAAAGAAAGTTTTTTCTTTGTGGTTTTACCTTGAAGCTCAAAGACTCCAAATCGATTGTGCCATAGCGAAAATTGCCCTTCATATTCTGTCTCATCATTATCCGAAACGCTCTTTAAAGTTACTTTTTTGCCATCCTCCAATGATAGGATAGCTCTCGCTAAATGAGCACCGCTATTGGCTTGGCGAAAATAATAGAAAAACCAAGAACAATTTTTAAAGTTATTCTCAAAAGAACCCTGTTCTTTTTCAACTGGAATCGATTTAGCTAACCAAACTCTATATTTTTTATATTCATCAATTAAACGGTCAGCCTTTTTCTTATTCTTCTTGTCTAAGGGAGCATCTTTATCTTTAAGTGAATACAAGTCTGTCCTTAAATTGCTTATCGTACTCGCCTTTAGCCCTCTCGGGTCTATGATACCTTTAGTCTCTCTCCAAGTATAAAAATCCTTAACGCCACCTTCAACTTGGTCTCTTAATTCCGTAAAAAGCTTCTCTATCTTTTCATAATAATGTTTTGCTGACATTTTAAGATTCTTTTGAAGTCAATATACAAAAATGAAGTCATTTTAAAGTCAGTAGATTCATTTTGGATACTTTCTACAATATGCGGTATATGAATTTGTAATGGAGGATATTTAGGCAAATAAATATCCTTATTATGAAAAAAATACTTCCCCTTTTATTATTAGCAATGAGCTTACAGGGTTGTTGGCTCCAAAAAGATGAAAATCTAATATTCACTGGAATTTTAATCAGTGCATGGCTTGCTATCTATGGTGCGATTAACACTATTCACGGGCCAATTCTCAAACTTATTTTTGGTCTGGATATAAAGGACGATGATAGTAAGAGAGTTTTCTCTGCCGCCATAACAATCATTTTTATCATCGTTTGCGGTATTCTATGCAATGCAAAAGGATAATTAATCTCTATTGGGCTAATCGGATTTTTAATACTCCTAATGAACAGACTCTTGTCCAAACCCAAGAACTTTTTGCTCGAACTCTTCATTCCGAGGGATTAGTCCAAGATTTGTCTTAATCCAATAATCTCGCTTATCCATAGGAATACGTCTTTTTAGCTGATGTTCCCAACTCAGAAGTCGTCGGATGGCTAGTTCGTGTACATGGTCAATGAGTATCTCTGGATCAGGTTGATGACGGCGCACGTAGGTGGTTATTAATTCAGCCGCAGCGGTAGCAAATTCAGGATGACAAGAGGGTCTGTTCATAATTTCTTTGGCATAAGTTGGAGTGACATATTGATAAGTTGAGTAATCCATGATTAAGACCTTGGTCAAATATTAAACTTTAAAAAGACTCAATATTCTATCATATAACAAAACAAAAATCAAGATGGATAAAAAGGATTTTAAAAACAACTTGAAAAGTCTAAGAGATCAAATTGAAGAAGATTTTAAAAACATAGATAAAACTCTTCGAAATGGTAAATATCGAGAACGAATTAATAAAGAGAATCAGGCAGCCACACTAAATTATTATCAATTAACTCTTCAAAAGAGAGACCCGGTTTTACCCGACCCGACACTCCAAGATTATGAAAATACAGCAGATGTAATACAGGTAAGAAAAGATCAACTCGATTCTGAAATAATGAAAGATATAAAAAAAGAATTCGAGGACAAAAACTTAATAGAACAACATATTGACCAATACTTTTATGACCAGTTATCAAAAGATAAAGCTAGAGAACACATTTTTCACCCTGCTAAGACTGCATTTAATGAAGGAAGCAAGAAATCAGTTTCTAGGAATTTCATAGAACAAGTCCAGCAGAAAGTTCAGAACGAAAAAGATGATAGTATACTTCGAGATGCGTTTGGAAAAAACAGACTGGACAAACAGATAAATCCAAAAGTTCATAATCAAGATGTTACAAATAATAGCCTAAATACACCCGCTATTAGTAATGATTCATTAGATGATATTCCTGAACTAGAAACGCATGAGATTAACTCAAATGAAGTTGTTCAAATTCATAACGAAGACCATTATCCAATCACATTTGATAATCCTCCTCCTGAAGGAGAGCCACTTGATTTTTCAGATAATAACTCGCCTTCAATCTCTCACACTAGCCCAGAAGGAGCAGGAGAGCCAAGCGAACCAGAAATAGGAGATTAACTGATTTGAATGATTCACTCTTAAATATTAATTATGTTCCGATCTAAAAGACAACCTATTCTTCCCAAGTCAAAATATTATGATGTCCTTAATCAGGTCGTAGGCTATTTTCCTGGCTATCCCGAAGACCCTCTCATTGTAGAGGATTTGTGCAGAGGTGCATTTGCATCGGGGGGAACAGGAAGTGGTAAAAGTAGTGGATTTGCTCGATGGTTAATTCTTCTATTTTTAAAAATGAATATTGGCGGTTTAGTCCTTTGTGCAAAGCCAGATGAAAGAAAAGTGTGGGAAGAATTAGCTGAAAAAACTGGACGGTCTGATGATCTAGTTATACTTGATGAAAAAAGCGGCTTGGAATTCAATTTCCTTGAATATGAAATGAGTCGTAAGAGCAGAGGAGGGGGAGAAGTATCTACTATTACGAATCTACTAATGATTGCTCAGGACTTGTATAATAATTTTTCAGCCGGAGGAGGCTCAGGAGGAGATCAGGAAGGTGGCTTTTGGATTAGGGGATTAAGAAGATTGATTAATCGTTTGGTATCTCTACTAAGATTAGCTGGTGAACCTATCACTATTGAAAACCTGAGAGAAGCTTTGGTTAGTGCATTAACTCCAGATAAAGTAAGATTTTTTGAAGAGTTGTTACAAGAACAAAGAGCCGCTAGATTAGATTTAGACAATCCCAATACCTTAGAAAAATTAAAAATCATCAACCGAAAAATGGATCAGTTTTTAGCACAGAATTACTGTGCTAATTGTTTGGTTAAGGCTAATCAAAATCTAAATAGTCATAGTTCGAGCTACGCAAAAGACAAGCGATCCTTTCATTTAGTCTATACTTATTTTACGAAAGAATACCCAAATTTATCACCCAAAACTCAAAGCACTTTCAACGAATTTTTTCTTGGAATTGCAGAAGTCTTTCTTGAAGGAATTTTAAGAGAAACTTTTTCAAAAGGGATTAGTTCCGAAGTGAGACCAGAGAGGACTTACCAAGAAGGAAAAATTATTATCCTTGATTTTAGTGTAAAAGAGTATCTACTGGCCGGAGTATTTGCACAGGGTTTGTATAAATATATGTTTCAGCAGGCTTTAGAGAGACGGAGACCAAAGGAGGAAGAGAACCCACAACCAGTATTTCTATTTGTAGATGAAAGTCAGCTCTTTATGCTTGAAACAGATGCTACGTTTCAGACGACGGCTAGAAGCTCTCTTGTTATGACGGTCTATCTTACCCAGAGTATAAATAATTATTATTTCACAATAGGCGGTCATGCCGCAGAAGCCAAAGCTAAAAGCCTACTTTCTAATTTAGCTTTAAAAGTCTTTCACGCCAATAGTTGCTTTGACACGAATGAGTTTGCTTCTCAGGTGATAGGAAAAGATTATCGTAATAGTCATACTATTTCAGAAAGTGGTGGTTCATTCAGTAAAGAATTTCAGTATCAGATTCTACCTAAAGAGTTTTCCATGCTTCGTACCGGAGGATGGCGCAATGATTTTCTGGTCGATGCGATTGTCAATTTAACGGGACGAGTTTGGAGTACTAAGGAGAATTTTTTGAAGCCCACATTCAAACAAAATAATAAAGTATGAAAAACAAGAGAGCGAACTTCAACCCTGTAAACAAAAATTTTACTGGAGAATCTTCGAATAGAACAAAAAGGTGGTTCCCGATTTTAAGCTGGCTAAGTAAAAAATTAGAAGCAATCATCAAGGGTATCGCTTTTAGTTTAAGAGTCATTTTGCGTAATAACATTGGCTCTAAAACATTTTCATTATGGACAATACTTTACGGATATATTTGGACAAGGATTTTTTTGATCTGGAATTTTGAAATTCTAGTTTGGCCTGAATTTACTTTCATTGAACAGCGGCCAGTAGACTTTCAAGGATGGGTAGACTTAATCATATTCTGTGCTAAAGAACTCTTAGATAACTTAAAACTAATCTATAGTATCAGCATAACTCCTTTTCCTGATCCGCTTCGTTCTTTTATGTTGTTGTTTTATAGCTATGTTTTTTTTCTTGCCGCCATCTTACACAAATTGAGTAATGATCGTAAGTTTCGAAGACGAATTCCAAGAGATCGAAATAATCGTGGAGATAGCTTTTTTTTAAATTGGTTGACGACCGTTACTTTTCCAAGCTTCAATATAAGACTAAAAACGCATCATGTGAAAATCTATATTGAGCCGTTCTGTGTGATACTTTTCGGCTGGCTATTCTTTGAGTTTGGCGACCCACAATTTGGTCTATTCTTAATTACTAGCGCTTGTTGCTTGGCTTTTGAGGAATACCGATCCTATCTGGAATGGCGTGAATATTTAGAATCAATTGACGATCAGGAATTTCATTTCAAGCGACTTGATTCAGATCGCCCCCAACTTTCTTAACCCTTTAATTTTTTTATCATGATTAATGCAGATACTGTTTATCCTGTTATCGCCATCATTTTTTATTTGTTGTTACTACTCCGTGTTACTTCCAAACAAATCCGGCAAAATCTATTACGTTGGTGGATTCAAATTGTACAGATTATTATTCCTAAGATATGGGTGGTTGTTAAATCGAAATGGTTTATCATTTTTATTTTTTTGGCAGGAGTAGCCATTGTAGTCTATTTAAATCCATTTCGTGGAAATACTACTTATAGCATTCAGGACAACAAAGAGAGCCTAACTTTTTCTTATCTTATTGAGAGGGATGAATCATTTCTAACTTTGAGTGATTTAGGCAATACAGCTCTCGCTGAGAAGTTTAAGGGAAAACTAGTTAAAAAACTTAGATCGAATATTGCGGATCAAGTTAAAAACGATAGCTACAATTGTGTAGAGGTCATTGCTTATCGTACAGATAGAGAAATGGATTTTTTAATTGAATATGATTATGGCTTTTTTAATTTCGCAGAACTAATAGCCTATGAACTTTCTAATGTCTCTGGGATTGATACCCTAATTGATAAATGGATTCCTGTTGAGGTTCCTCCACCAATTATTCCACCAAATAGTACAATGCCATTATCCGATCAAGAAGGGATCAAAATTGAATTTCGTTTGTTTAATCCCAATATTCCCCTTATACCAAAAGCACCTTCTAAAGTTTGCACTTATCAAGGTCAAGTAACCAATGGACAGGATTACTTTGTTGAAATTAAATCAAAAGATTTATGTCAACGAAAGCTTAGTAGTCATAATACTTTTAATCCCGAAAATAATCCGATTGATAAAAATGAATTTGTAGTTTCCAAATTAGAGATATGTCTTGATGCAAACGGTATTATTAAACAGACGGATATATCTATTTTTCAAAAGCCGAATGATCTATTATCTGATAAGGAAATCCTAAAAATGGTTGAGGGAATCACGAAAGATTTAAAATTTTCAACTACTGGTGAGCGGTGGCAATGTGGAAAAATATTTATTGCTTTCAAGCATAGCCATTGACATCTTGAACTCTACTCAAATAGAATATAATTTTCCGTAAGAAATATTATCACACAAAAAGGAGCAAAACCTATTGAAGTCCCTGCACCTATTCTGCTAATGAGTAAGCCTATTTAAAATAAGGTTTACTTATGAGTTACAAAGTACCATTGAAGGTAGCAGAAATTCAGCTATCGTATAAGAACAAATGCAAAGCAAAAGACCGCCCTCAAATTAGAAGTTCTCGTGATGCTTACTGGATATTAGAGTCTAATTGGAGTGACCAAATGGCTCTGATTGAAGAATTTAATATTTTACTTTTAGATCGTTCCAATCGAGTAATGGCTATGTGTCCGATCTCTAAAGGTGGTGTATCAGGTACAGTTGTAGATTTAAAAATCGTTTTTGCTAGTGCAATTAAAGGCCGGGCTTCGTCCATTATTTTAGCACATAATCATCCATCGGGAAATCTTCAACCTAGCCAGGCTGACATAGAATTGACAAAGAAGTTTGAGCAAGCTGGTAAAATTCTGGATATTTCAGTCCTCGATCATTTAATCTTATCACCGGATGGGGTATACTATTCTTTTGCGGATGATATGAAAATGGGATTATGAATGATCATAGATTCATAACTATAGAATCTTATCTACAATTTTTTGATGCTTTAATAGCAGTAATATTTTACTGATTTAGCTTAGTTTTGTTGACACTGTCGGCAAAATTGATAGAAGAGACCTACTATCATTGTTCAAATATTTCTTTAACATATCGTGGGGTATTCTCAATACGTTCAACGTCTCTAATTAGCTGATGTGCAATATTCCTTCTCGTATGAAAATCAATCTTCTCATGAAGGTTGTTATTTGTATTCGCTCTATCAATTAGGACATTTTGTGTTATTTTATTTGAAATGAAACTCATCGCATTTAAGAGGTTCTCCGTTTCTGAATAGTCCATACCATAATTTTTGGAAGATAAAGCTCTCAATGTATATTGCTCGATAATAGTTGTAGGAATTTCGAAGCCATTAGCGTTTTTATACATTTTCAAAAGCTTGATGATGGCTCTAGCTTTTGGGTTATTTACAGTTATACGTTTTTGTATTCTTGTATTAGTTTTAAATTGGCTACCTCTTTGCCAAACCCAGTTCGGCCTTACATATAAGTTAAGATCACGATCTACTTTGTAGTTATTTATTTCTCTTCCTGGTACTATATCAAAATGAATGAATTCACCTTTGTGTATAATTGATAATCCGATAGCTTTAGATTGTTTACTAACGTTAGCAATATGTCCAAATTCATCACCAATTATTTCATAAACGGTATAATACATTTTTTTTAGAGATTCGAAACTCTTCTTTTTAAATGGTAAAATTATATCTAGATCGAAATTAGACGCGAGTGCTGTTCGCTTAAAAAAAGAGCCCGCGTCTTCTGGAAAATGAACAAGTTCTGCCTCAAACTCTCCCCATAACCATGATTTTATTTTTTCTCTAGCTGAAAGCACCTTTTCTAGTGTTTTAGGATCAGATTTAAGGTTCTCTTCTGTAAGAAGTTTCTTAAGATAATTGTCAGAGTTAAACGGTAATTTAGCTTCTTCGCTTATTTTGTACTGATAAAAGGCATACCCTAACCCTCCTCCAACAGCCCCACCTAAAGCAGCTCTTTTCAAAGTTCTAATGCCATTATAACTTTCCCAAGTAAATTCTTGGTTAGCATTTTTATGCTCTACCCATTGCAAAATAATATCTGCAATAGATGTTGTAATAGCACCAATTACTACACCATTTAAAACATGTTTATCTTTTCTTCGCATTTCTTCGTTTTTTTTGAGTAGGATGCTCACCTCCTCCAAGCCACTTTCCTGTTATATGCCATTGCTCGTAGTAGTATAGCCAAAGTGCAATCCAAGGAATAATCGTTTCAGATAAAAAGTCAGAGCTTTTAAACTCTTGATATTTAGGTTTATATAAGCAAAGATGTTTTTGCCCATACATATGTGGGATTTCTTCTCCCTTATTATTCCTTTTAAGACTAGGTGAGATAATTCTAACCTTTGGGTTTTTATTTAAGGTATATTCAAGGATAAAATTATAGTTTTCACTTCTTGAAGTTGGGCGTAAATGACCATTAATGATAATCGTATTCCGTTTTATCTCAGATACAAAATGGCTATATTTTACTCTTAAATTGCTGAGCTGTTGGGAAATTGATTTTTTATTATTTGTTCTTCTCATTCTCCAAAAAAAGTATTTTTCTTAATAGGTTCATTATTAGGTTTTACCGAACTGGAAATGATTCCTGTATCTCTAATGATCCCTAATCCACCATTCTTTCTAATAGTTCCAATCATCTCATTTTCTCTTAATTGAACTCTTTCAACCAGATTATCTCCAAACAGACCTTTGAATATTTTTGATTCTTCAATGACACCATTCTCTTCTTTTAACTTTTGCCATTCAGCATAAAGGTGGATAATAAACTTTTTAAAGGCTTCATAATATTGTGGCTCACTATCCCATTTATCGGTAAAGTCCTCTTCTGAATTTACAGGATTAAGAACTTTTAAGCGTTTTGTAAACTTGAATTCTGTTCTAATTTTGGTGATTATATTGTCAATTGTTTTAAAAATGCTTTCTTCTCCTAAGTAAAGTTGTCCTGCTATCGTAGTTAAAATAATGCTTCGGGTTTTATAACTATCATCCTCTTGAAAATAAATATCACGGTATCGTTTAATTAATTGTACTGCTCTTTGTAACGGTTTCTTATTATTAAAGTCGTCTACTTGAATTTTTTCTGCCCTAAGAGCCTTTTCCAATAAGCTTGATTCTGCAAGATTAGCTTTTGCTATGAACCAATTCGCATATCCCCGTGGATTACTGCTCACCCATCTACCTAATTCACGATCAGGTACTCTAATTTTATTTTCATCATAAATATTATCCTGAATGCCGGACATTAAATCCATATGGAAGTCTCCTGCATAGTTTAATCTCAAAACCCTACTTTTGGGTTCAAGCATTTTTCTATACGTTTCATGCTCACTAAGTCTCCTTTTTAATTCTGTATAGATTTTCAATGGACTGTGTTGGATCGTGTTATCTTTAAAATGTATAACTATGTCCAAATCAAATTCATCTTTACCTATAGGCTTCACAGTTGTAAAAATCCTAACTGATCCATGAGGGTAAACTTCATATCGGAATGGTTTAAAAAACTTCTCGTCAGATTCAATCCATTTTTTTATTGCTTCATAACTAGTTACCATTCTTTTGTATCTAGTTTCATCAAGCTGAACTTCCTTAGCCATTTCATTGAGCATATTATCTATTTGTGTTGCCCTATTTTCTATTACTAACATTAGTCTAATTTTTTGGTGAAAAATATTTTATGTGCATGGTCAGAAATTCGCTTACCATCAATGGTGAATTTCTTTTTAATTTCTTCTTCTGTCACCCAAATAAAATCATCACTACTTACGGACAAAAGTTTTTCAATTTCATCTTTCTGTTTTTGATTAGTGTATCTTGGAGTAAAAACTTCAACATACTTAAAGGTGTCTATTTTATAATACGAGTCTTCGTGAATCGGCTCGAAATGCTGTCCTACCATATTGTAGTAGATGTACTTAAAATGATTGGAGGGAAGAATATTTGTTCTTATTAGTTCTTCATAAAATTCTCTCCACGGATCGGTTTCTCTTTCTTCTGAATTGAAAAACCATTTTAAGAATTTTCTCAGGTTTTTCCGCTTGGACATTTTTAAACGTAAATCATGTTCACTTTTCTCATCATTCTTTATCGAATTGTCAGTTATGATACTCATACAACTAAGTTTATGAGTAGCTTCAGGATGATAGAATTTGTAAACCCCCCCAACAGGCTGATAGGTTTCTTTTTTGAAACGACTATTTTTCACTAGTAAATACTTCCCTCGACATTCAATTTTAAATAGATAAGCGATTGACAACCTGATTTCAGAATTGGGTTTTAATATGATGCTATTGAAGTAAAGGCGAAGGAAATTGCGCTCATTATATAGAAAGAAAAAGACTTCTATTAACAATGCGGCAGCCACACCGATTGCCATACCAAATAACTCTGGACGTAACTCATCACTTGCAAGCCATTTTGCCCAGATAAAAAATACAACCCCTGCTACGATCTGTAGGACGTTTTTACTCATAATCTATTGAGAATTAAGTAATTTTGTTTAGAAATGTCTCTCATACATACATATAAGCTGACATTTCATGATTTTTTGCCGTTGATGGCAAATTTTTTCAAAAACTGAGCTATTATTAGTGAAACCGGTTAAAAATATAGCAACACTTAAAGAAGTTACAGAACAACTAGAAGCTCATAACCTCGAGATACTAATTAAAGATTTAGTAGAGTATGCTCTATATAAAATGAAAGGAGATGATATCATCTACGCTGAAAAACTTGTAGGTGATGTACTTGAAAAGACTGTAACCGGAGTAAGAAAATGGAATAAATCTTATAGTTTCAGAAGGTTCTTATTCTTAGCCGTTAAAAGTCTAGTTAACCAATACAACAATCAATTTGGAGGAAAAGTCATAGATTTTAACTACGATTTCGAATTAGAGGAACTCTCTGACTCCAGCTCAGATGATAGTGTTGCTATAGAAGAACTTAAAAATAAATTAAGTAAAAAGCTAAAAGAGCATATTCCTCCTCCTGACGAAATTGAAGAAATGGTATTCGAATGCTGGATGAATGAAATGAAAAAACCTAGAGACATTGCCGAATTTTGGGGAATCAATGTTAAGGAGATTTATAAGGCAATTAAAAGATTGGAACGGAAGCTCAAACCTATCAGAGAACTTCTAAATTCTACAAATAATGGGTAAAGAAAAATTATTAAAAAATATAGAAGAAGGGTTACTGAATTATTATTTAGACAAAGATTATTCAGCAGATAATAGTATTGCATCTGAATCAAATGAGTTATATGAGGGGCAAACCTCTAAATACAAAAAACTAGCAAAACAAATACTTTTTAAAGCAAAGACCAATCTCAAAAAAAGTAGAGTTTCGAAGATCATTTCAATTGCAGAAGCAACAGGTCGCTTGAAGTCAATTGAGGAAAAAAATAAGGATAATGTGTTTTCAATTTTCAAAAAGCATATTAAACAACATGGACTAGCAGCTAACTATCGCAACTTTGATAAAATGACAGAAGAAGAGATGGCAAATATTCTTCAACAGCTAGATTTAACAGCTTTATTTGACGACATTGATGCAAATTTGGAGGATGAATAGAGGGAAGTTAGCTGCAATAAAACTAAGAGATGAAATAGGCCTTGAAGACCCTGACGACCTTCCCATCGAAGATGTTGTAGTGGGTAGAGGAGGAATTGTCCAATATAGATCAATGGGTAGAACAGATGGCAGAATTGTATACGGTAAAAACTTATCAACCATATTTATAAACTCAGACATCCAGTATGAAGGACGGAGGAGATTTGCAATAGCACATGAATTGGGACATTTAGAAATGCACAAGGGAAGCCCACTTCATGAAGATAATGTTAGTCTTGATTGGTTTAATAATGCAGAAAAACATTTAAAGAAAGGTGTTCAGGAGTACGAGGCTAATCAGTTTGCTACTGAATACTTAATGCCTAGCGACCTATTTTATAACGAAGCAAAAGGTAAGATTTTCAATCCTGATTTAGTTAGGCATCTAGCAGAAAGGTTTAAAACAAGTTTAACCTCCGTAGCTTTTAAGTATTTTGATACAGGTCTACACCCAATGGCCATGTTTCATATATTTAATGGTAAGATTAGATATTGGAAAAAATCTGATGATCTTAAAGTCTGGATTAGAGATATTACAAAATTACCACCGCCGGAAGATTCAGTAGCGATGGAATATATAGAGGGAGGCTATAAGCCTATTTATCCGAAGGATGAACTACAACAGTCTATCTATAAATCCACATACTTTAAGTTAGGTGATTATGATGAAGATACTGATTTTTATGAGTATTGTATCGTTACAGAATCTTTTAAAAATATTCTTAGTATTGTTTGGGAAAAGTAGGTCTGATTTTCTTAACTATTCTTATTCTATGTAATGCCGGAAGATTCACACTATGAAAGAAAGCCAAAATACAGAATGGAAAGTAACTTGGAGAGATGAATATCTTAAATGGATATGTGGTTTCGCCAATGCCGAAGGAGGTGTTCTTGAAATCGGAAAAGATGATAACGGTGGTATTGTTGGAATCTCCGATGCCAAGAAACTTATGGAAGACTTGCCAAACAAAGTCAGAGATATTCTCGGTATTTTAGTTGATGTCCACCTTAATACAACCAACGGAAAAGATTGGCTTTCTATTAAAGTTGACTCCTACCCCTTCCCTGTAAATTACAAAGGACAGTTTCATTACAGAACCGGAAGCACCAAACAAGAACTAAAAGGAGCCGCCCTCAACAGATTCCTGCTTCAAAAACAAGGGAAAAATTGGGATAGTGTTCCGGTGCCTCATGTTTCAGTAAAAGACCTGAGTGCCGACGCTTTTTCCTATTTCAAAGCTCAGGCTACACAAACAAAACGACTAGACAAGTCCATCCTAAAGAAAAACAGAAAGACGCTGATTGAGAAACTTCGTCTGAATGAAAAGGATTATTTGAAACGTGCAGCTCTTCTCCTTTTTCATCCTGATCCAGAACAGTTCTTTACCGGAGCATATATCAAGATAGGTTACTTTAGGACAGAAACAGATTTGCGTTTTCAGGATGAAGTACATGGGTATTTATTCGATCAAGTTGAAAAGACAATGGAGTTGCTCCTGTCTAAATATCTAGAAGCCCAAATTCGCTATCAAGGGATAAGTAGAATTGAGGAATATCTGTATCCCGAAACGGCATTGCGTGAGGCACTCCTCAATGCAGTCGCCCATAAGGATTATAGTTCTGGTAATCCTATTCAAATCAAGGTTTATGACGATCACATTTCTATCTGGAATGCGGGTGAATTGCCTGAACCATTAACCATTAAAAAGCTCTTGGTGAATCACCCTTCCATGCCATTTAATCCTGATATAGCTACCACCTTTTTCAGAGCTGGACTTATAGAAGCATGGGGAAGAGGTACAATTAAAATTATAGATGAATGTAAAAAGCATAACCTCCCTACTCCTATATTTACAGATGAATTTTCGGGGTTACAGGTGACTTTCAGAAGCAGAAAAGGTTCGGTAATGGGTTCGGAGAAAAGTTCGGTAATAGGTTCGGAGAAAAGTTCGGAGAAAATCCTAACACTTATGAGAGAGAATAAGACCATTACCATATCTGAACTTGCACGTATTATTGATATTTCTACCCGTGCAATTGAGAAACAGCTTGCAAAACTGAAAGCAGAAAACAAAGTTAAGCGGATAGGATCGCCAAGAGCGGGTTATTGGGAAGTAACAGACGAAGAGTAGTTATTATCAATTTTACCAGTAGAAGAATCTCTGATAAAAGATAGAGGTTTTTAGTCTACTTTTCGGTTGACCCGGTATTGATTCCTGTAAGCCAACAGTTCACCTCGGTTATATCGTCTTTCCTTTAAGTGGTGATAAATCGTAAAATATCCCTGATCGACAAGAATCTTCAAAACTTTTGTACTCACGCCCAAAATCCGGCAAGCCGTTCCGGTACTCACCAAATCATCTTCTCCTATTACACGCTGCAATTCTTCATTCATCGACTCAAACTCGGAGCGTACCAAATCACGGAGTAAATTTTCTAAATCCTTAGTGGAAATTGCTTGGAGAATAATATCGTTTGCCATGACTTTTCAGGTTTTGAATTCTAGTGTTTTGCTTTAAAGAAATAGTAAAAGCTATTGATCTTTAACAAACTTAAGCGATTACTTCTAAAAATGCAAAACACAGATTATCAACAACTTATACTCCGTTCAGGCACATGGATTCCCAAATAATCACAAGCAATTAAATAAATAGGAGCATTCAATCCCATTTGATCCCTTCAAGGCACAACTTAAAAATCTTCTTTAAGGTAAAACTTTAACACTTTTCTCTTTTAATCACTTTGATTTCATATGATTTTCGATACTGAGCGCCTCATAATCAGGGTCAATTCGACTCACATCAAGTCCTTCCGCAAGTTTAGCGGCTTCACGGTTTTTATCCTGAATGGATTTTTTGATCTTACCTCGTAGTAATCTGAGGGGGTACATTTTTGCTGTAAGCAATTCACCATCTTCATTTAGAAATGCGGTTAACGAGTTCAACCGATTGAATGGTTTTTTCAAGGAGTTTTCGAGAAAAGCAATGTAGAGGGTAATACTTTGCGTATCGACTTCTTTAGCATCATAGCTTTTTTTGTCCAAGAGCAGTGTACAGGACTCGTTGTACAAACATGCAATCCGCTTTTCAATTAACCGGATGATTTTCTTTTTCATATTGGGGAATTGATATTAAAAAATGATCTAGCTTTCCTTTAAAGCCTCATACATTCTTTGGTGGTAGGCTTTTTCGATATTGGAAATCCGTGAGACTCCGACCTGATAATCTCTGATTAATTCGTGAGCAGGAATATCTAAGAGTTCACAGAATGCAATAAGGATTTTATGAGGGGTATTCTCAGGATTGTTATAAGCCCTTGTTATGGGGTGAGAGGGCAAATCCATTTTTTGGTGTAAATGTCTAGCTTCATAGTAACCAAAGCGATCAACAATGAATTGATGAAACGCTGATGAAATTTCCTTTTTCATATCTCTTGTCAATTTAAAATTAGCGTTGTCAAAAGGCTAAAATCAATGTTGTCTGCAAATTGCCGATAGTATGCCATTCGCGAGAAAATTTTAAGAAAACGAGGGAGAGATTAGCGAAAAACACGGGTTTCTACGATCAAAACTGCCACAAAACCACATTTTTCACCTCTTTTCTCTTTGATTATTGTCCGAAAATCGGCAATACTCGGACAGTTATATCCAGACAAAGGATAGAAACCTGGCATGCACAAAACTGACTTCTCTCTATACACAACTAAAGGGCAACGTAAATATCTTAATGGCGATGAGCGGCACCGTTTTTTCGAAGCGACACAAAACATTAAGTCTGATAAAAAATTATTCTGTCAGATTTTATACTTCACAGGCGCACGTATTAGTGAAGTTTACAACCTAATGCCTTTGAGTATTGACCACTCCAACAAAACGATTGTGTTTGAAACGCTTAAAAAGCGGAGGAAAGGTATTTATCGAGAAATTCCCGTCCCTGATTCTCTACTCGATGGTCTATCCATATTTATAAAAAATGGTGAGAAAACAGAAGAGAACCGTCTATGGGATTTTTCGTTGAGGACAGCTTCGAGGCATGTAAAAAAGACAATGGCTAAAGCTAATATTGTTGGGCAACAAGCCTCAGCCAAAGGATTACGGCATGGCTTTGCTGTCCATGCCGTTTCAAAAGTGCCTATAACTTTGGTCAAGAAATGGCTTGGTCATGCGAAACTAGAGACGACTGAAATTTATTTGAGTGTTATTGGACTTGAAGAACGAGAAATGGCGAAGAGAATGTGGGATGTTACTATCTAAAGCAAAAACTATGAAATCACAGCTCTTGTTTTTACTGTTTAACTTTTCTAAGCCTTTTAAAATAAGGGGTGGTTTTAATCCCATCATCATTAGCCTCAAAAAAGGAACATTCAAACTGCATTATTAGTTCGCTATTATAGAGAAGAGGAAAACCATTTTCATTTCCAAAAATTCGAACTTTGGGACAATTAGTTTTAGATAACTTTGAAATGTATTTATCTAATACTAATGAAACTTCTTTTTCATATCCTTGTTTAATTTGATTAGGAACATATCGGGCAATTCTTTTGCCTTCACGTGATGTTGGTTCAGTTAGTTTTTTTACGGGATTTTGCTCAAATTTAATCATGTCAGAGAAAATTGAACTTACTTCTGCAATTTTAATTAAACCAAAAGGATTTTCTAAACTTAGATTTCTTAAGGAATCGATATTTAGTTTTCTCCCTTTTTCATCTTTCCAAAGTTCATTTGTGAAAAATTCTAGTGCTTCTAACTTATCACCTTCTGAGTTTTCAATTTCACACCAAGCGTAGAATTCAACTAACATCGACTTATAGTAATAATTTCCATCCTGGGTTGTTAGAGGAATTATATATGGATTCTCTCCGTCTAACTCCCACTTCCTCTGATAATGATAGCATGGCAATTCTGGTTTTTCCTGATATGGTAATACTTGCATTTCAGATTCAAACAATTTATTAAATGCATCATTAACATTCGGCTCTTTTTTTTCACCCCAGAGAAAGTATGCATTAAAAAGTAAAGAAATAACTAATAATGAAATTACAATCGTTGTAATACCATAGGAGGAACTCCTCAAAGACAATGTATTTTTATACTTATTAGGGTTCTTTTCTAAGTCTTTATTAAATACTTCGAGTTTTTTTATCATTACCTCTCCATTGGAGGGAAAATATTCCAACATTTTCAGCTTGCTTAAGGTCGGTGATGTTGTACCCATCAAAGAGGCTATTTCTTTTTGGCTATAACCTTTTGATTTAATTGACTCAATTAATTGATTAGCCTTATTAACTAATACTTGTTTTTGTGAGTTCTCCATATGATCTAATATTAAAATATCTGGAAATATAATTTCCTTCAGGAAATTCCAAGAATTTCTATGGAATCCATTATTCAAAATTTAATAATACATAACAAATAAAAGTTTACTTCTCGTGCAAGAGCAACAATGCTATTTGATAATTTGATTGTCTAAAATTCAAAACCCTGAAATCTAGTATGCCAAAACTTTTAAAAACTCCTCTTAATAATTCATAATCTTAGAATTTTGGAATGATAAAAACATTCTGATTCCAATTGACATAGTCATCACTGTAAACATGACAATGCATGAATTCACTATAAGCGATTGATCGCTCTAAATCCGGATTTAGTAACTGCATTGTTTAATCCGTTTGTCAATGGTCGAGATTGGCAAACACAAATTCGTTTTGCTATGTCGAAACAAAATCAGAATGGAATAAAAAAATTCCAAGCATTTAAGTTGACGAAAGCTCAACAAAAACAAGTAAAAGGTGGAACAAATAGTTCACCTAATCATGATGGTCAAACCAATGAAACGTTCATCATTGAAGACATCATTGAAAGTTAAGATGGACTTAAGGAGGGGTACTTCTCCTCCTTAATTTTTTTTCTTAACCAGGTTATAGACACAATATGTTTTTTTGAGTTAAGTTTTTTCAGAAATTCACCTTTATCGAATTTCGTTTCATTTGCTTTAATTAACCTTTTGGTGAAATGAAGAAAGTTCTTATACCCTGTTATCCTATTTGTAGAAATCATCTCGTTCCTTTGAAGATATTTTTCAAAAGCTTTGATTTTTGCAATTAGTAAATTTACATACTTTGGGGCTTGAAGTGTCTTTTCGTAAAAACATCGAATTTCAAGATTTCTTCTTCTTAGTCCATATTCTGGAAGTTTTAAGTTAGGTAATGCATTTAATTGATCTATTGCTCGATCGTACTGCTTCTCATGAAAAAAACCATATGCAAAACCTAAATTAACGGTATCCTGTCGAACTGAAAAGTCCAGATATGCCTCATAAGTATCAATAAAATAATATAAAAATTTAAAATCTTCGGCAGCGGCTGAGGTAACACAAATATTTAAAAATGTTGTATGCCGAATCTTTCCAGAAAGTGTAAATATTTTATGAATTAATCCAAGTTTAAATAATTTATGAATATTATTTATAAGATTAGGGTTACCAGAATGATATAGAAAACTAAAATGGTTTATCAGGGCATAAATGATAACCAATTTTTCAGCATCAAGAAAGTTCTCAATCTCTAAAGTGAAATTAGTTTGAACTTCAAGCATTAGTTTTAAATCACTCTTTTTTTGTAATGAAATCAAATTATTATAAATACTGATTAATGAATCATTTTTATGTTTCTGAATTAGTTTCTTATCTAGGGAATTAATTTTCAAAGTCTCTTTTTCCTTCAGAATCTTTTTCCTTCCTTGTGATTCAAACACCAGCTTAAGCCTAGAGAGTATAAAGTATTGCTCTAATCGTTTGTTGGCATTTAAAAGTACATCTCCTGGAGGGGTTTTGTCAGAGAAGTAAGGGTGGTTATACGCTTTGTAATCGATCAAAAAATTAATTAGATGTTCAAACCCTCCTAAATCAGATATAGTGCTACTTTTGTTTTTTATTTCGTGTGAAATCTTCTTAAAATGTATTAACATATTATTGTTATAATACCAAGTTGCCTCCGCATAATTAACTGCAATCTGACTCCTCTGAAAAGATTGAAATGCAATAAACTTTCTTAATAGTTTAGTCATTTCTGACATTAACTTATTTATCTTTAGCTGATTAAAACTTTCTCCAAAAACTTCCCTTCCTATATATACTTTCTCTATTTTTTTACCACTCAGTGAAGGGTAGGCCAGCTTAATACATTCAAATAATCTTTCTAGCTTTTTATTAGAGTTAAAGTAGGGAGAATAAATAAACTTACCAAACTCTTTAAACTCGTTTGGATCAAGTTTTTTAACTAAAGCAATCAATTTAGCATCTTTCATTTATAGTATTTTGTTTATGGGTGAAAACACTGAAAATCAATTAGTTAAAATTTATAAATCGATAAATTTAACATATTTTATTGGTATTATGATAAATAAGTGTCTGCAAAAAATGAATTAGCATTCTCTATTTTTACGGTGGAGGAATTGGTAGTAGTGCGCGAGTGAATTTTTAATGAGATAATTAAAATTGCTACCTATAATATTGTATTCCAACTACACATATTTCATTCATGATAACGGATTATGAGACAAATTAAAAAACACATAAAGAGTAATAAAATATATTTATTTACTGGACTATGCCTTATTTTTTCTTTGCTGCTTTCAAATAATGTTTTCAGTCAACCTACCGAGTTAGATTCGTTAAAACTTCAAATCGTAAAACTGGAAAAAAATATTCAGCAATTGAGTACTTCATTGATTAGAGTTGAAGAACGAAGTGCTGCATTAAAGTGGTCTGTAAATCTGTTCTTTTGGATACTAGCAGCAATTGTAAGTATAACAACAATCTCTCAAAGGTTTTCTGATTGGACGAGAAAGCGAGCATCTGAAAAAGAGAATTCAAGATATCGTCAAATGGTAACAGAGCAACAGGAAAAGCATGATGAGTACCGTAGAAATCAAGAAGAAAAATGGCAAGGATTATTGGATACGGTAAAAAGTAATGTAAAAAGCACTACAGATTTTATTGGATCACTAGACCAAATGTTCAAACTGCAAGGAAAAGCAGAGGAATTGGATGTTAAGTATAGGCAATTAATTGAGGCTGAAGAAAAAAGAGGCAAGGAGGCTGAAATTCAACGAGGGCATCAGCTTTCTCAAAAGAAAAAGATTGCAAAGGGAATTAATGCAAAGGGAATTAGGATTAGTTCACTTGTTTCTAGAAAAAACTATTCAACAAAATTTAATATAGGCCAATATAACGAACTAGCTAGTCAAGCAAACCCAGTCCTTGCTTTAGCTGACAAAGAACAACGGGAATTAATAAACGGTGATGTCTACCTATTATTGGGAATAAGCCTAAGAATAGAAGGGCAATATAAAGATGCAATAAAAAGACTAGATACGGCAATTGAAAAAGGCAAATTAAAAATTAACCATGGTATAAAGGAAATATTATTTCCAGAGAAAAACATTATTGATGAAGTTGGAGGATATCAGGCTTGGAATGAACGTATAATTGGACACGCTTTATATCAAAAAGGTCTTATAGCTTTTCGGCAGGGAAAGTATCAAAATGCAGCAAAAATATTTGAAGAAGCATATAAGTTTGATAGTACTGATATGGAAGCTCTTTTCCTCCATGCTGAAAGTAGGTATTGGGGACAAAATACTTCTTTTGATGATGTAGTCATAGGTTTTTCAAATATTGAAAATAAAATTTCATCATCAAATATATCTGATATATTACTAGCTCAATTATACAACTGTCTGGGTAATATATATTTCCCTTCGAAGGAAAAGGGTGCTCCCTTTCCTAGCAAGAAAGACCTAAAACTTGCAGGAGAAATGTTTAACAAAGCTAATAGCCATTTGGATGCTGCAATGGAAAAAGGTCAACAATCTAGCTATAATAAATTAGCAACAATCTTATTTTCTAATGCCCAAGTATCTGAATTAATTAGTCAAAGTAACCTTGAACTAAGGAATCGTTTTGAAGATAAGGCAAAATCTCTTTATGAGCAAACAATCAACTTAGCAAACAAACAACTTCATGAGACTGACGACAACTACACACATTACATACTAAATTATATAATATCAGTGTCCAATGAAAAAGTTGGATTAATAAAAGAGGCGAGGATATTTTTAAACGATGCAAATGATGATTTAAGGGATTTTGCAACCATGCCTAATTACCAAATATACTCTCCTGTCTCAAAACGAATGCTTTCATATACTGAGCTAAAAAAGGAAATGGGATAATTAATATTACAAGATTGTCTGTATATGTTTTTTTTAACTAAGAAGCTAATAAATAGCACTTATAATCTAAAAAAATGAAACAACGAATATATAATAAACCTGGTTATGTGCAATACATTAAATATTATGATTCAATTTTTGCAAGTTGGGCAATTGGAAGATATTTCATTCCACCTCGAATTGGAATCGTTCTTCCAAATGACAAGCCTAGAGATCATTATGGCGATATTCTTGAAAAAACTGATATTCCTAATTTACCTATTAGAATTAAAATCGAAGAGGATGCCTTTCAAACTTCAGATGGAGCTGTAATCGATCTTTTGTTTGAAATAGAAGTTGCTCCAAAAATAGATGGTAATCCTACATTAGCCCAAATCGAGCAATGTGTACCAGCGTATCAACAAAAAAACAAAGAAGGTGAGGATCAGTTGCAAGGAGCTGCCAAATGGATAGAAAGCCAAATTAGATTCGTTTTAAAAGTTCTAAAAAGAGAAAGTTTTTTATCTATTGCGTGGGCGGACTGTAAAGCTGGAGGTGAAATGGTAACTAAGTTTAAATACCTTATTGAGAAGATGAATTCAAGTCCAGAAACAGTAGCTAGTATGCATCAACTTCAGGAAATGGAAAACAGACTTAAACTCAGGATAAAAGAAATAGAAGATGGGAAAAACCTTTCTAAAGTAGTGGAAGAAATTGTTAGCAAAAAAATCGAAGCGTTTAATTTTTCAGTACAAGAAAATTCCTGCTCAATAAGCATTAAAAACTTAACAAAAGATGGAATCAGAGATCAAGATTTAGGGCTTCCAGGAAATCAGCCAATTATTGAATATTTAGACTTGTTTCATATAGTCCAAGAAAAGCTAATGAGGCATAAAGAAGAATTTGAAGTTGTTCTTCTTAAATTAAAGCATGAGTACGATCAAAAGAAAAAAGAGGCTGAGTTAGAAAACAAAAAATTAGATCAAATATTCTTAGAAAATGAAAAAAAATTTGAAGCCGCAATAGAAAAGTTAATTGGAGAGCACGAGAATACTATTAAAAATCAAAAAAATGAGTTGAATGAAAAAACAAAAGAAATTGAAACTCAACATAAGTTAAAGATCGCAGAAATCAACAATAAATATAAAGAGACAGACGACCAACAAAAAATTCTAGAATTGCAACTTGAAAACAATAAAAAAATTCGTGAAAAAGAGTTAGAGGAAAAAATGAGATTAGAAGAGTATTTCCTCGAACAGAAAAATGCAATTTTAAAGGCTGAGACAGATAATAAGAATAAAGTCGTTATTAAATCTTATGAGAATAAGACACTTTTAGATCTTAATGAGTTAGACGAAGTTCGTAAAAAGGAGATGATCTCCATTAAGGAAAAAGAGTTAGAGAGTCTAGAAAAAGAAGTGGAATTATCAAAAAGGGAAGATGAAGCCAATGCTACAATTCAGGAAGTTGAATTAAGTAAGCTTAATAGAGAAAATGAACTTGAAAAAGCAAAAATAAAAAATAAAAATACCCTTCAGGTTGAAAAAATTGAAGCAGAGTTAGAGATAGTCACTAAGCAAAGAGAGCTTCCAAACCAATTAGAAGATATCCCTTATTCAGTAGACCAATTACAAGAACTTAAAATTGCTGAAGGAAAGTTAAAAATTCAAGAAATTCAGAACGAGGCAAATAAGTTAAGCCTTAATTATCAAAGAGAAGAAGAAAAGTTAAAACACTATTCTCAAATCCTTGCACATGAACTTAAAAGAGAGCTTAGACAAGATGAATTAAGTTATGACTTTTTACAAAAATCTCTTGAACAAGAGTTATTGATTGCCTATACCAACTTGAATAACGAAGAAAAGATTAGAGTTATCAATAGCATAGGTGAAAATTTAGCTAATTCTATAAAATCAGCAGAGGGATTAAATCCTGATATAAAAATTTTAGGTTTCCCAAATAATACAAGCGATTCACCTGTTTTAAACTTCCTACAAGAAGCTACAAAGACTCTTCTAAAATCAAGTCCATGGATCGAAAACGTCAATGAACTAATTGCAAAGCATTTTAAGAAGAACAAAGTTGAAGAGAATGTTTCAACTAAAAAGAAAAAAAAGGAAGGCATTATTGAAAAAAGAACGAAGCTAAATAAAGAAATAGAGGTAGAAATTAAATCTGACCAAAGTGAAAAGAATGATTCTAAAGGGTTAGAAGATTTATTATAAACAGGAATGACAAATTTGAATAATCTAATACAAAATGTCAAAAAAAAATACTGACCCTAATAAAGAATATTCCTGGTTTAGAAAGTTTTTATTATACCTTTCTGCAACAGATACTGATGTTATTAAAAGGTGTCCTAAAAAAGACTTAATAATTCAGGAAATTAAAGGGATTGCAATTTTAATTACTTCGATCTTTGCATTTTTTTCAGGCACTTTTGCAATTCAATCAGTCTCTGAGAATATCATCATAAGTATACTAGTTGGTATTGTATGGGGGATAGCTGTTATGAATATTGATCGATTATTGGTTTCCTCATTTGGTGCTCCAGATTCAGCTCCAGTCGGGAAGAGAATTCTTGATAATTTTATAAAACCCTTTTTCATCAGATTGCCCTTAGCCCTTATCTTAGGATTGATTATTTCTATTCCATTAGAATTAAAAATATTTGATCCTGAAATAAATTACTTCAATACGCAAACTCTAAATGAAGCAATCTCGATTTTAGATGAAAGCGCAAAGAAAGAAAAGAAGGAAATAGAAGAAAAATATACAAAATCAGTTGATAATGAATATAACACTCAAAAACAAGAGTTGATAAAGGAACAAAAGGATTTAAGAGAAGCTTTAAAGAATGAGGGTTTTACAACAGTTAAACAAGCTGCCAAGGATGCTAATGGAAATCTCTTAATAGACACCTCAGGTAATGTCACATATATTGAAATTCAGGTAAGTAAAAAGGAAACACGATATGCAGAGAAAAGGCTTAAAGATATTCAGAAAGAAATTGATGATCTAAAAGAAAGAAGACTAAAAGGACTAGCCTTAACTAGAGAAAAAATATTATCTGAAGTTAAAGAAGTAGATGTTAAATATCAAAGGTTGAGAAAAGCAAGAATTGATTCTCCAAGAACAAGTTTAGGAGCAAGATATAAAGCTCTAGAGACTATAAAAGAAAATGATAGATCAATATATGAAATGACAATTTGGGTTAGGGTTTTGATTGTCCTAATTGAAATCATGCCTGTTCTAATTAAAATATTATCAAAGCGAACTCCTTATGAAGTGATGCTTGATAGCCAAGATAGAAAAATCAGTAATGAGTATGAAGATGGGCGAATAAGGTAATTACATTATTTTTTAATATAAAACACTTTCATGTTTAATAGCACCTTTTGATTCTTAATTTATCAATCATATTTTCTATGGAAGAAAGGCAGCTTGAAGGCGACAAAAAATTACAGTTAGATGAAAAGAATAAAATTGAGGACTTAAGTAACAACTTAAATGACTTAAGCAAAAAAATTGAATCACTTTCTATCACAGCAAATAGTGCATCTAAGCGATCTACAACATTTCCTGTATTTACATTTTTGATGTTATTTTCAATTTTGATTACTGTTATTTTCTGGGGAAACAATTTTTTTCAAAAACCAGAAAAAGGTAATTCTGACATTGTCGAAAATGTAATATATGAAATAGAAAAGAAATATAGTTTTCAAAATAGTATTCCTCTTTCTGATAGTTTAGCTCAGATATTTAAAAATAGACTAACTCAATTAGAAGACAAACATGATATAATATTGAGTGCGTCAAAACAATCTTTGAGTAATCTACGGCTCGTATTTGCTACGGTCGCTTCATTTTTCGGACTATTTACTTTGTTTTTTGGGTACAGACAAATATTAATGGAGTCCCGAAAATCGGAATCTCAAGCTAAGCATGAGCAGGAAATGCGTGGCTTAGTAAGCTCTTTTCAGGATAATATCAATAACATTAATTCCTTAATTTCTACATTGGAGCAATCTTACAGTTACAGGAAGGAAGTATATGAGGAATTAAAACAATTTAAAGAGGGATTAATTGACTTGAAAGGAAAAGCTGAAAAAGAAAAGAATAAAATAAATGAACAAATTGATGAACTAAATTACAGCTCTTTTGAACTACTTAAAGAACTAGATAGAAATAATTTTAAACAAGAAGAAAAAAAGAAAAAAATCGAAATATTTTCTGAAACCTTTACCCCTTTTGAAAAGAATCCTAATGCTGAGAATAAATTTAATCCATTTACATATTACCTTAAAGCATTGCATTTATTTAATCAAAGTTATTATATAGAAGCATGTACTTTGTTTAAACAAAGTGAAGAATTTGCAATAAAAGAGATAAATAAATTAGACTTTGGTAAATATCCAAAATCTGAAAAGCAATCAATTCAGAGTCTTTTATCCATTTTGTTAAACGATTGTAATTACCACTTAGGGATCATGGAGTATAACCAAGGGAATTATTCACAAGCACAAGATTATTTCCTCCGTTCTTTTGATCGAGATAAAAATGATTATAGATCAAGAATCTACATACCAGAGATTAAGTTTTTTGACACAAAATACAATTTCAAAGAAATCCAAAAAGAGTTTGAAATCATTTCAACACTTTTACAATCTGAACCAGATGTTCAAAAAACATCTAATACATGGAAAAGTCATTGGGCTTCTCTGAAAATTAGAGAAGGTAATATCTATTTAAAAAAATTGATCCCACTAGATTTTCGCACTAAATATCGAGTCTATGAAGACTCAAAAAAAGCAGCTAATTGTTACTGGGAGGCTTATCAAAACTCTTCTTCTCCTTTTATGGGGTTTTCATTAGCTCAGGCAATTTTAAATTCTGATGAATCATATTTATTTGGAAATAGAACATCGAATGAACTTTTCTCAGAAACTTTTTCTAAGATCAATAGAAAAATTGCAACCCTAAACGAACCAATATTATTGTTTCAAAACTACTATATTCTTGCAATATGTACTCAGTTTTCAGACGTGGGTGGAAGCCCTATTTTTCATTTGGCTAATGCTCGAGCATATCTAAGGTTAATTCCTAAAAATATTAAAATATTCTCTCCGATAAATAAAATTCTATTAACAAAAGAAGAAACATTAGAAGAATTAGAAAGGTTTGAAAAACACTTACAACACTAATTTAATAGTCTCGAGTATCTCAGTATTTTTACCATTAAAAGTCGCTTTTTATTATCAGAGATAGATTTCAAAACGCTTGTATGTGCTATTTTGCCTTCCTCCTCCCTCTTTTCTTTTTTCTCCAAAGAGGAATAATATCTTTCCCTAAACCGCTTTTCCAAACGATCCAAGTTCCGCTTCAAATAAGGATTGTCTCGATCCAAAGCAACCCCATAAAAAACAGGCACTACGCTTTGTCGCCCTTCCCCTGTCCATTCAGTGAAGGGCTGACTACCTTTCCCGACAAATGCCGATTAAGCTCCTTGATTAGTTCAAGTGCCTGATTTTCTTCTGTTAGTTCTTGTTTGTTAAGATTGGGTTCTTCATCGTTTAGAGTAGAAAAAGGTGGCACTTCTTTCGTATCAAGTTCTAAAAGAAATTTTTGTAATTCATTCCTTGCGATATAAAATTCTTTGACCTCTCTCCACGCATCTTTATTCTTAAAAAGCTCCATCTGAGTAGCAAAAACCGTTTCCTTTAGGATCATAATTTCAATGACCCAACCGATCAGCATAAGCGTTGAAACAGATAGTATCCATGAATAACCAAACGGAACTAAGACTAGGTATGCTTCAACAAGAGAAAGAACCAATAAACCAGTAGCTGCAATGATCCCAAATGAGTATTTTGATTGAATACGAGCAGGGTTTAGCTGGAAAAAGAAAACCAAAGTTCCCCTGCCTGTTTGGATGGCTAAGGGAACGAGAAAAGCAGCTATCATAAACCCAATGCTTGGAGCATTTTGTGCATGAAATATCCCCATAATAACTGCGGAGATTAGATAGGTTGCGATTAGTAAACCAAAGCTGAGTTTAGGAAGTATAGAGCGTAATTTTTTGATGGATTGAATAAAATCTATATTGACCATTGGTGATTATTTAAAGGTTTAAAAGGTGGCACTTAACCATTTTTCTTTTCAATAGCAGGCTATATTACTTTGAGCCTTGAAGAAGGAGAATTACCTTGCTTTCGCTGTTGCAAAATCATCAAGCCGATTTCTTCTGCGTTTTGCTCATTATCAATTCCGATGTATTGTCGAAGCTGAGATTCTGTAGCATGCCCTGTCATTGGCATAATCTGCGATAGACGATAGCCCATCCGGTAAAGGTTAGTAGCAAAGCTTCTTCTACATACATGGGATGAAATGACCTCATATTTCTTTACATGATATTTCTCTACTCTCGCCCTCCTTCCAATGTATTGTTCCACTACCAAGATTCGTTCATTAAATTCGGCAAGTTTAGCTAACTCCTTAATGCCATCATTGAATTTCTGCATTGATATTATTGGAGTCTTATAATCATGTTTTTCTAATACCGGAAGAAGCCATGGAAAAATATTGAGCGGAACTTTGGTAGGCGTGTCCGTTTTGGTGGAGATCATTGATAGTAATGGAATACCACTCATTGTTTGGTAGAAGTTATCAGGCATATATCTCGAAAAGTCGCTAAATCGCTGCCCTGTCCCTGCCCCAATCAAACAAATGTCTCGAATCTTTGCCAGATGACCGGACAGTTTCATTTCAGACAATTGTTGCAATTCATCAACTGTCAAGACAACGGTTTGACCTTTAGCTTTCTTTTGAGATACTACCCACCCTGCCCCGTGATAATCGGCATTGATATGAAGTTTCTTCCTTCTAGCTCGATCAAGAAATTGTCTCAACATTTTAAGGGTCTTGTTCCCATATGCTAATTGTACATTTCTCGAAGTCAGCCAATCAATCAACTTTAACCTGAAATCCCAATCCACATCTTCATAATCAAATAACTGACCTTTAGGAAATTGCTCGGCAGCAAATTCTTTCAATATTGCTGCATGTCTTTTGAATATCTTATAGCTCCCTCTTTTCATATTAGCTGCTTTCATTTCAGCTAACTCAAGCTCGACGAACTCAAAAAATGAAGGTCTATTGGAATTCGACTCTTTTGATGTTTCTGTAGGAACGACTTTGCCTGACTTTAGATCAAGTTGGGATTTAAACCCTTCCAAACTTATTGCTCCATAATCGGATTCAATGAAAATATCTAGGCAATAAGAAGCTAGATCATCTAGTTCTCGCTTGATCGTAAACAGGTCTTTTCTCTTGGACTGAATAATTGGTCTTTGAGCCGTTTTATCCCAGTCTTCTGGATGGATATTTAACCCCGTAGAATACTGAAGTTTCTTCCCTCTATATCGGAAGATCATAAAGATGAGAGATGCTTTTTGAGATTTCGGAGATTTTAAATTGAATCTTGGTTTCGGTAATTTAGCCATGATTTAAATGATTTACTGCCAATTTATGCAGTAGAATCTTCAAATACATAGCAGTCGTTTTAGCAGTCGTCTGTGTCCCTGTCTTTTCCTTTAAAGGTCTATTTATCTTTTAAAAAACATCCATAAACCTTTGTTTTAAAGCTAAAACGTGGAAAACACGGGAAAACCGCCTCCGAAAATTCAACCTAGTGGGTCAACAGTAGAAAAGCCTTGATAATCAATTATTTATCGAGGCTTTTCTAATTTTAGTACAACAATGCTACAACACTTTGTACAAAAATAGCTTAGATGCACTAAAAGCAGTATCTTGTAATTGAGATATTAATCAGATCCTCACAACGTCAATATTTTGTATGGACAAGTTTGATAAACAGTTCAATGTCATATGTTTAGAGACTGAAGCATTCTATGCTTTGGTAGAGGAAGTGACGAATCGCATACAAGAGAAACAAAATATCAAGCATGATGTCTGGATCAGTGATGTCGAAGCCATGGAGCTTCTTCGGATAAAATCGAAAACCACCTTGCAGAAGCTTCGTGATGAAGGAAAGATACGTTTCAGCCAACCGATGAAGAAAGTGATCTTGTATGATCGAGAGTCACTCCTAGAATATTTAGAACAACATTCACAAGACACTTTTTGATGGAAGCACCAAATACAACATATATAAACGGATTTAACAAAGGGTATCTCATTGCCAAATACCTTCCCAAACTTTCCGAGCTTCTAGCAAAGGGAATGCAAACAACTGATCATCCCTTTGTATCTGGGTTTGTTGCCGGAACAAATCAATTACTTCAAGAGCGCACTCAAGATCGTTTGAGTGATCTGACTAATATTCGCAAACAAGAAAAAGACAAAGATATGGAGAGAGATATTGAATGATGCAGTTTCCGTATTCATAATTCTGTGTCATACTGTATTCAAGAGTTTCGAAGAGATATCGAAAGAAGTTATAAGAGCATGAGTTCGCAAGAGCCGTGCTCTTTCCTTTTTCTCCATGCGTACCTCAAGATTTTCTAAAAAGCTGCTGGAGATTACGGATTTGAAACAATGCGAAGGAGGTTGATTGTATTTGACGAAGTATACATTATCCATAAACGTATAGACTACACATGTTCGGTTTGACTTTTCTAGTTCATTTTATATACTATTACCATATTTGGCATAAGCCACGTCCCCCGTTTCTACGGGGATTTATTTTTGAATAAAATCTACAAGTGCAGTAATGACCTTTGTAAAATCGTTCTCATCCAAAGTCGTCATGCGTTTGTCTAAGCGACGGTAATCTAAATGTCTTAATTGACTAATGACCACCGTACTCTTCTTTCCAGAATGAGTTATTGGTACATACCAGCTACCCTCCTTGAGTTTACTGGTTAATGGTACTGCTAAGAATGAATACCTATCTAATTTTCTAATGATTAAAACAGGTCTTCGAAAGTATGTATGCTTTCCATTCATTTCAGTTCCTATGTTTTCTCCGAAACTGGCCCACCATATTTCTCTTTGCTTAAAGTACGGAGGTCTATGATTGCTAGTATCTAATTTCTTTTTATAACCAATCCACTCTAAAAATCTTTTCATCACCTCATCGTACCACAGAAAGTTCTAGGATTGAACGCAGATAATAATAGGAAACCAATGTTTGGCATCAAGGAAAATCAAATAATAGGGAGTAGTACCCATGACGTAAAATTTCCTAACCTGAAAATGAAAGAGAGATCGATTTTCTTTGAAAAGCCTAACAATACTCTTTGGTTTACTTTTACTACAGGCACTGTTGGAGTAGTTTATTCCGTCATGGTTGATGGATTTGGTGGTGGCACTTGTGATTATAGTATGAATGTAAATTCAATGATGCTTCCCGTTTTTTCATCAGTGGCCCTACGTGTAAGGCAGTCTTTCATAATGTATGACTAGTAGGAACCTATACAGTGGTGGTGACTGGTGACAATGGTTGTACTTTCGAAATGCTCATAGATATTGGAGTAGTAAGCATAGTCATAACTTACCCTCCTTATTATAACTTGCTGTTTATCAACAAGTTGCATCTATGTGGTATAAAATAATTAGACAGTGTTGAGACCGTTAGAATATGTGGATTTATTGTACAACCTAGGAATAGTACCAGTTTAGTGTTTTTGGAGTAATTCGCCAGTATTTCGATATTTCCTCTTACACTAATGCGAAAAAAGTCGTAACTTAGGACTAGAGCCACATATACCTAAGGCCTTATTCTTCAAGCCAAAATTATTTTCAAAATTTTAATCACATTGTAGTTGGTTGTTAATAGACTTCATGGTTGAAGTTTGTACACTATTTCATACAAGTCTAAAACTCATAGGTTCTATCACAAGAGGATAAGGTATCATATATCTCTATGTATGCAGCTTTGGATTCTTCCAAAAAAAGCTTAGTAAAATGTTCAGTTATGGCACAAGTAAAAGAAACAGTAAATGAAAGAGATGTCATCAGTTTAACGGGAAGATGGTTATCTCAAGTAAAGTCTTTCCTTACCGCTTCTCGCAACCAAGTTTCCGAGGTAAAGCTTTCACCAAAAGCGGAAGCTCTAATCAAAAGCTCA
>JANQLV010000025.1 GCA_028280415.1 Saprospiraceae bacterium | reverse complement strand
AAATGGAACATTGGGCTGTAGTGGTTCAAATGTACAGTATACCTATACAGCAAGAGATGAATGCGGTCGAACAGCAGTACATATCCAGACGATCAGCTTCATCAATGAAGGTCCGGTAATAGATTGTCCGGAGACCTTACAGATCTTTAACTGTCAGGATGGAGATACAAATCATTTAATTGAAGCATGGATCGCTTCGGTGACAGCGACCTCTTCTTGCGGTGGAGCAGTAAATGTAAGCAATAACTTCAATGGGAATCCGGGGCTGTGTTTGGGGAATAATTTTACAAATGTGACCTTCTTTGCAACGGATGAATGTGGTGTAACGACTAGTTGTGTAGGAACGATCATTATTACGGATACAGAGGCTCCGATCATATTTGAAGCACCTCAGGAGGTATTAGTGCCCTGTAATGCAGTGACGGAACAAATCTTTGAAGAATGGTTATCGACACAGGGCGGAGCAGAGGCAATAGATGGCTGTTGGGGAGAAGATATTAGCTGGACGACGAATCCGGTAAACCCACAGTTGAACTGTGCAGGAGGACCTCAGGCGATAGTAGTAGAATTTATAGCGACGGATGGCTGTGGGAACTCAAGTTCAGTGACGGGCATCTTCAATACGAAACTCCCACCGAATACGATCAATATAAGTGGAAATATTCAGAGGGAAGATGCAGAGGCTGTCGCGAATGTACAGATCGGGATAGAAGGCGGAACCGCCGGTATACCGGATATGGATTACACAGAAGAGGATGGAGCTTATGGAATTCCAGAACTGGACTACGAAGAAAACCTGAGCCTTGTACCATACAAAAACGATGATCTGTTGAATGGAGTATCAACCTATGATTTAGTATTGTTACATCGCCATATATTGAATATCGATCAATTGGATTCACCGTATAAGCGAATAGCAGCGGATATTAATAAGAGTGGAAGTATATCGACTCTTGATATTCTGTTATTAAGAAGAGCTATTCTATTCATTGACGATGAGTTTATGAATAATACGAGCTGGCGCTTTGTGGATGCGGATTTTGTATTCCCGAATGCAGAAGATCCATTTGCGACAAGCTTTCCGGAAGTCTATTCGATAGAAGGAATAGAGGAAGAGATAGCGGATTTCATAGCCGTGAAGATAGGAGATTTGAATCTGGATTCATGGACCTCCAGCTTGATGGGAGAGCCAACTGACAGAAGTGGCCTGGGAGACTTGCGTATCTCTGCCAAAGATGAATTGCTGAAAGCCGGGGAGCGATACGAAATCGAACTTCATTCCCAGAACTTCAGTGGAATAGAAGGCTTCCAGTTTACCATGAATTATGATGAATCTGAGGTAGAACTAATAGAGCTGGAAGGCCTGGCATTGAGTAGCTTTGAAGACCAACACTATGGTATGGTAAAACCAGGGGTAGTGACTTTGAGCTGGAATGAGAGAGAGGCTAGGGATATAAGTGCCGAAGAAGCAATGATTAGAGTGGTGTTAGTATCTAAAACAGATGTAATGCTGAGTGGAGTATTGAGCATCAGTTCAGACTATACGAGAGCGGAAGCGTATCAGGGCGGCGAATTGCTGAATGTATTGCTGGAGTTTGAAGAAGTAGAGGAAGAAAAGGGCTTGAAGGTCTTTGAGTTGTATCAGAACGAGCCGAATCCATTCAAGTTGACGACGATGATCGGTTTTAGTTTGCCGGAAAGTGGATTAGTAGAAGTAGAGATATATGATGTATCGGGTAGAATAGTCTACAGCATGGAAGGCAATTATGCATCGGGTTATAACAGAGTGGAGATAGACAGAGGAGATTTACCCTCTTCAGGAATATTCTACTACCGGGTGAGCACCGCTAATGAATCAGCTTCTAAGAAGATGATTTTAATTGAAAAATAAGCAGAAGCTGCTTAAAAGCTTTTGATTAAAAAGCCCTGGCTCTTGGCAAAGAGTCAGGGCTTTATCAATTAACACAACGTTTGTATGAAAAACCAATTATCGATTTTGGAGCATGTTGAATTTCATCCTTTTAGTTATTAAAAATGAATTTTAAACAGGCTCCTGTTTTGAATTCCTAAGCAATTTCAATATTCTGACGAGCAGTTTCAAATCCTTCCAGTTTTGGTAAGGTGATGATTAAAACACCATTTTCGTACTTTGCGCTGATGGTGGTTTTATCCACTTTTTCGTTTAATTCAAATTGTCTTTTAAAATTCTGATGGGTGAATTCCTGTCGACGCCACTTGGTCTCTGTATCCATCTTTTTTTCTACAGAAATACTTAATGTATTATCTATCGTAGCGATCAAAAAATCCTCTTTCTTAAGCCCTGGCGCATAAGCGTATAGGACATATTCATTATCTTTTTCCTTTACATTCACAGGTGGATATCCCAGAGCTGCCCGGAATTTTTCCCTCCAATATCTTCTGCCGGGATGACTGCCATGATTGTATTTCTCAGGATGATTCCAGTTTTTATAAAATGCTTTTCTATTACACATAATGGATTGATTTTAAGGTTAATAATTTGAACTCGGATTTCGTATTACAAAAAGCGAGAATTATAGATCGATGAAGCGAACATCTTTAGAGCCATGCGAATGATACGAAACCTGACTACCGTAGAATAGAGGTTCTGCTTCATTTTCCCAACGGGAGGCCAGACCAGGACGCATGCCTCGTTCTTTCATGTAAGGCGCTCCATAACGATCATAAGTGATAAAGTCTTTAATTCTTCGGAAAGCCGCGTAAATCACACTTAGAATGATGGCCGCGATGAAGGCGAATATGACAAACTTGGCGACAAAGAAGAAAATTAAGAAGGCTAATGACAAGCCAAAAAATATCTTAAATGGTCTCATGATTTTTCTTTTATGGTTAAATAATATGGCGGTATTGAATTCAATTATTGCGTATTTACCATAGAAGACGGGCGACTTATTGTTTTACTTTAAAAAAGTGTAATTTTTTTCAAAAAAAATCCGAATTGAATTTCAATCCAGATTTTTTATGCTTAAAAGGACATGATTGTTCCTGTTACAGGCCTTGATTTTAAAAGTTAGAAACCCTTATCCTCATTATTTTTTCTTTTTTCACATCTATATTTCCATCGGGCTTTAATTCGTTCACGTTCCTCGGAACTCATATTTTTCCAGCGACTTTTCCAATGTTCTTTTCTCGATTTACCCCAGCCGCGGCCTTTTCCCAAACCACCAAAAAGAATCTTTGACAAGATTAGTAGACCCACTGCTTTCCAATAAGTCAATGGTTTAACTCCGATGGTTTCCGGAAGAATCTGATTCCATAAATACATAACTACCCAGCCCAGTAGCAGGATAAAACCAATAAATAAAAAGATGAAGAAAAGTATCTTCAAAGGATGGAACCGGTGTCGGCGATATTTATTTTTTCCAAACATAATCCTTAATTTTCTGAATATATTTACTCCAAAAATTCGTCGTACAGATTTTTCAACCGCTTGCGCAGATGCTGTACTGCATAACGCTTTCTGGAGATCAATGTTTTAATGTTTTCACCGCTTTGGTCGGCAATTTCCTGAAAGGTCATATCTTCCAGTTCGTTTTTTATAAATACGTCTCTTTGATTTTCCGGTAACTCCTCAAGTGCACTAAACAATTCTTCCCAAAATATTTCCTTCAGGTTTTCATCCTCCGGAGTACTGCCGTTTGCAGTAAGAATATCGAGTAAACCAAAGTCTTCTTCCTCGCTTCCAAACTGATAATCTTCGAGTGCATCCGTTTTTTTCTTGCGATAATTATCGGTAATCCTGTTACGGGCAACTCGAAATAACCAGCCACTTAATTGCTCAATCGAATCCAGGTCAACTACCCGGCTTAATTGATACCAGACTTCCTGTGTAATATCTTCGGCGTCTGCATTGGTAGACACCCTTCCCCGGATAAACCGGAAAAGCCTGCTACCATAATCACTGATGACCTGGCTAATTTTTCGTTCTCTTTTTTCTGCCATCGGCTCAGACATATATTCGTCTTTTTGGATTGTAGACGAATGTGTAAACAAATTACTTTAAAATAATTGGCTTTTTTGAAACGTTCAGAAAATTATTTTCCGTCAGCCAGTACTCATTTATTGGTAAAACGGTATGTGCTTATAGTATTTCACCGATTGTTTATGTATCTTCCTAATAATTATAAGAGAGCTTGCTAAAGCTCATAACTTAAATATCATACCTTTGAAAAGCTATTGATCATAGCTCCAATCATATACTGACAATCTCGGTTAACCTTTTTCTATCACGTTTTTGAAAAATATTTAGCATGAAAAAACAACTACTTTTCTATTACTTCATTTGCTTGTCCGTCCTTGTATCTGCTCAAAACTGGAGTCCTTTGTACCTTGGAGATCGTTATAATTATCAGCTTGATTCTGAAAACTATATTAGTAATACGATTTGGGTTGATTCGTTGAAAGTAAATAATACGGACTCTGTTTTTTATTTGAATCGAATTGTAAAAAATTGTTTCGATTGCAACTTAAGTGATCCGGATGAATTTATAATTGCGAATCAGGAGCAGTTCATGCAGAAAAGAGTCATCCGGGATTCAAATGAAATTTATCATTATATTGGGACCACTTCCTTTACCATTGATTCGAGAGCTTCCCTGGATCAATCCTGGTTATACGATACCTTGCAAAATATCGATGCTACTGTTGTAGCAGTTGGAGAAGAGGAAATCTTTGGATTGCTGGATTCTGTAAAAACGATTTCCCTGTCCAACCAGCATATCATTAAACTTTCCAAAAGTTTTGGGCTCATCGATTTCCAAAATGAGGAAGGCATTTATCAGCTAAAAGGTATTGAAAACAGAGCGCTTGGAGAATCGATACCGGATTTCTTTGATTTTTACAATTTTGAAGTAGGAGATGTATTTCAGTACCAATTTGAAAACTGGGGCCTTTTGAGCATAATGCATAGTTTTTATAAAAATGAAATTTTATCGAAACAGGAACTATCTGATAGTTATATCTATGAGATTAGAAGAGTAAGGAGGGATTCCTTCGATATCATGTTTGAGCCCAATCAGGTAAATTTTTCAGAAACGGAATTTACAATGACGCTTTATAATACCATAAGCCGACCTACTAATCAGTATAACCGATCATTGATCCCCGAATTTTACACGGAAGATTTTATTTGTAATGATTATCCGGTTTTTCAATATATGGATGTATTCCTGGATGCTACGGATAACAGGGTGACGAAAAAGCTTGGGCCGATGCCGGGAAATCTGGAATTCTTCGAAACGGTTAAGCCGTATAAATTTTTAGGTAATTCGGATACTTTGAGAAAGGATTTTTGTGCTTCCCTATATTCTCATATCTATAAAGAAGGCTTAGGTGCGGTTTATAATGTAAGTGAAATTTTGGATAATAGAGTAGGACTGAGGCTTATTGGTTATGTCAAAAACGGAGATACTACAGGTACGATTATCCCGGATGAATTATTACTACTTTCAAACAGTGAACTTGAAAGGAATACAAAATTGAACATTAGCCCCAACCCTTCTTCTGGAATTTATGAAATATCATACGAGGCATCCAGGCCCTTGAGTTTTGAAGTATTTGATATTAATGGTCGTTTGCTGTGGCGTAGAGAAAACCCTGCTTCGGATAGTTTTTTAGAAATTGATATTGAAAAACATCCTCCCGGCATTTATTTGCTCAAAGTTAGCGATGGAAATGCTTTAAAAACGATGAAGCTGATCAAGTACTAACTTTTAAGTAATTATGATTGAAATTTGGCTTTTGAGATTGGGATATTAAAAAATAAACTTCCCTATATTTGACCTTAATCAGAGAAAGTCAAATGAAACCATCAGATAAAAGCCAGGCGACAAAAATCATCGATCAGATGTTTGAAAAAGATGCTTTCAGTCAATGGCTGGGGATCGAAAGAATACACGAGGATATCGGAACCTGTACTTTGCAGATGACAATTCGTCCGGAGATGTGTAATGGCTTCGGAATTGCTCATGGAGGTATCACCTTTTCTTTTGCTGATAGCGCTTTTGCTTTTGCGTCCAATTCCCAGGGACGAAAAGCAGTATCGATTGAAACATCAATTTCGCATACGGTAGCTTGCCGGACAGGAGATGTAATTACCGCAATAGCAAAGGAAGAAAACCTGGGCAATAAGACTGCCATTTATTCCGTAATGATTAAAAATCAAAAAGATCAGTTGGTTGCGCTTTTCAAAGGGACAGTCTATCGAACCAGTCAAGCTTGGCTATAAATAAACAAATATGAGAAATATCGCTCTTATCTGTGGAGGTAAATCGCCTGAACACGAAATTTCGGTTCGCTCAGCAAAAAATGTTCTCGCAGCTATTAACCGGGAAGAGTTTTCTGTTACACTAATAGGTATTGATCATCAGGGGGCCTGGTGCTTGCTGGAAGAGGATCAACTTGAAACTGCCATTGAACCTGGGCTGGGAATAGAGCTATGTTTGATTCCGGGAAGAGAGCAGGGACAAATTATTCGTTTGGATAATTATCAAGCGATTCCACAACCGGAGGCGATTTTTCTGACTTTACATGGCCCCTATGGAGAAGATGGTACGATACAGGGGCTATTGAGAGTTCTGGATTTGCCTTTTGTTGGTCCGGATGTGATGGGCTCTTCGGTTGCGATGGATAAAGAATTTGCAAAACGCTTGATGAAAGAAGCGGGGCTCAATGTAGCTCGTGGGATGGTCTTTGAAGCAAATCAGGATGAAGATATTCACTTCGACCATATTCAGGAATTATTGGGAATGCCGGTTTTTGTAAAACCTGCGAATATGGGCTCTTCTGTTGGAGTACATAAGGTAAACAATGCTGACGAGTTGAAGGAGGCGATTGCCGATGCATTTTTGTACGACCGAAAAATCATCATTGAAGAAATGATTAATGGCCGGGAACTGGAGTGCGCCGTTTTGGGAAATGAAAATCCTAAGGTCAGCGGAGTAGGGGAGGTGATCACTGAAGAAGAGTACTCTTATGAAGCTAAATATATCAGTCAAACAGCGGCCAGGATCAAAATCCCTGCGGATGTTACCGAAGAAGAATTATCGAAGCTTCAATCGACCGCTTTGAAGGCTTATCGCGCATTGGGCTGTGAGGTCTTATCCAGAGTGGATATGTTTTTGACAACCGAAGGGGAGGTTTATGTAAATGAAGTGAACACTTTACCCGGCTTTACGAGCATTAGCATGTATCCAAAGCTTTGGGAAGCGGAAGGAATTCCTTATTCCAGGCTTATTGGCAAGCTCCTTAAGTATGCTATCCGACGGCATGAGGCCCAGCGCAATTTGAAAATGGAGTTTTGAACAATGGCCATTCAACCCAGGTAAGGGGCCTCCTGAATTTTGTTTAAGATCCATTGTGAAATGGAATCTGATAATGCAATTTATTGTTTTGAAAAAGGAGGTGTCAGGCACTTGTCATTAGGTCTTGGGTTTTAGGTTTTTCGGGATCATCCAAGACCTGATCCCGGTTTCATAATATCTATAAACCCCTTTCGAAATGCTAAAATTTGGAATGATTCATATCGAGGTTTGAGAAAGCATCTATTGCCTGATCAACTTTCCCCTTTCCGTAATTCTTCCCGGTATTTCCAGTTGATAAAAATAAACCCCCGAATTTAGCGAAACATTATTCCATTGCAGTGCCTGATTAGGGGCAATGACAAATTGATCAAGTATTTTTCCTTGGATATTGTAAATCGTTACTTTCCCGGAAAGCAGATGATCAGATTTTAAATAAAAAGAGGTCTGCTGATTAAAAGGGTTTGGGCTGATCTCTAAGGAGCTAGGGTTATTTAAAATTGCTTCTGTATGGCTAAGGCAAACAGAGCCTATACCGAGCATGTTTTCATCCATCCAATCGATTCTGTCAATTAGCCAGTCTTTTAAAAAATCAGTTTCTTCTTCATAGCTTGAGCCCACGAAGTAATTGGGCCATATTTCTACGCCCATAATATTCCATCGGGCAAAATTTCGTACCTGTGCCTCGGCCAGTGTATCGACCATATTGTCAATCGTATTTAGCAAATTATCGGTATGCAAAATATCCTCCCGCAATTCCAGCCAACGACAATAAACCGCCTGTCTTACATCCGGGACTTCCAATAGCTTATCTAACCAAAAAGCTCTGGAAGTACAGGGATAAATCCATCCTTCCGGTTCGGGCGGACATTCAAAAGTGAAATTGCTAAAACCGAGATTAAAATCCCAAACCGGTCCCATATGTAATTTCCCGCCATTACTATCTTTCCTTTTGTACATGTAAAAGCTCAACTTAAAGGCATCGACATGCTTCGTTAGTTCATTGATCAAAAAATAATCCACGAAAGAAGGAACATCAATATATTGCTCATAGGTCTGTGCATAATTTGAAGCGTTCATAGCTGCTTCGAATTCGTTCATCCAGCTTATCAGATAATCTTTTTGTATTTCTAATAAATCATCGTATTCTGGATGGTGGAATGCGTAAAAAGGATTACTACCAAAAGGCGAATACCAACCGTCTTCTTCAGTGGATTCATCGTCTCGGTCCAGTTGAAAGATATATCCACCGCTTAGCTCATCTCCTTCGATGTCTTCTGGTCGCAGCCGGGCAATATCTACCCTGGATGTATCTCTTTTGATACGTTCCATCAACAGATAAACTCCACGATAATCATCATTAATTAATAATTCACAAAAGCGGGTACGCGAAGCGTAGTCCATCATTTTTCTGCTAATATCAAAACTTAAAGCATTACGGATTAAGCTTTTATCCGAATAAGGACCATGTAATATCCAGTCGTTTTCCTCCGGTAGCCCGAGCAATGGATAATTATTGTTTTCACCCAATTCATCTTGCGTTTCAAAACTGTAATTCTTTTTGGGAAAAGATTGAGAAGAAGCGCCACGTATCTCAATAGCTATCCTTCCATTGTAATCATTGGGTGGATCGGTCAGATAATTTCGATTGCCCGGCCCATTATCAATGACTTCCATATCCGCGACGATTTTGGGCTCATCTTCAATAGTTTGTTCATTCGTATTTATCTTGATGATAGGAAGGTTGGAGGATGCAAATGGTTCGTAGAACCAATCAGGCGTTGGTGCATAATCACTGGAGCTATCTTTAATCCCCAGAGAAAAGAAGAAATTGCTCGTCAGATCAGAAGAAGTGATGAGGAAATTATGGATCTGGATAGCCAGGGTATTCCCGCCTTCTTTGGCCAGTGCCTTGAATTGTGCGCTATTCAAACTATAAACCTCGGGGACTCCCCCCTGATACAAAGCCGCTTCATGATCTGTTGGTGGTATTTCATCAAAAGCAGGTGGCGTACCGGGGGCTCCAAAATTTCCTCTGGCAAATTCTACCCCGTTAAAATAAGCCACAAAAGCATCATCATAATCCGCATGTAACAGCGCTTTTTCGATTTTCGAAGTATCAAAAAGCTCAAAATCAATTCGAATGTATAAAGAAAGAGTCGGAGCGATAATGGTCATATCATCTCCATCTCCATAGCCGAATCCGCCCGGACCAATAGCCCAGTTGCTATCGTCAAAATTGCTTTGCATCCAATCTGCCGGGGGCTCCGTAGTCCCGGGTTGATAGTGCCAGATATCCTCGGCAAAAACCACCGTTTCCCAGTGGTCGATTATCTGGCTGATTCCGGTTTTTCCTCCCCAAACAAAAGTGATGCATAAAAAAAATAAAGGCTTTAGATTCATATTGACTACTTGCAGGGTTTTATAGAAAATGAGTTTTGGGCAATCTATAACAAAAATCGAAACAACGAATTAGTAAATATATTGATTAATTCATTCTAAAACTTTCGCATTTCGTAATTATACTTTACATTTGTCCAAAATATTATAAATATGACTACAGAAGCTCAAAATAGTTCTCGTGCTACAGATTGGATTTTGTTTTTTATTTCTCTGGTAATCTGTGTCGCGATGTTGATCTGGTTAAACGAATGGTTCTGGGTAGCCTTGCCTTTCGTATTGACATATTTGGTAAAAGCACTGGATGTAATGTAATAACATTTTTCATTAGCCTTACCCTTTGCCTGTTATTTACTTTTGATAGATAACAGGCAAAATTGTTTTAAGAGCTTTTAGTCAAATTTTTGACAATTAATTTTTTCTTTCCAGCCAATTTTCTATCTTTATAACTCATACCTGATTGTATAAGTATAGGTTACTTTTTTATAAGTAACGTGATGTGCGTTTTCCGACCCTCCTTTCAAATTACATAGTAATAAATAATCTATTTTCTATGAAGACGAAAACCGGAATAGTACTGCTTATATGTTTAGGCTTTAATCTCTCTCTATTTAGTCAATATTATATTCAAACCTTCATCGGGAATGTTCCATGTGTAGGGGAACTTTTTGAAGTTGCCCTTGTCGATGTGGGAGGCAATATTGTTAATGATAATCTTCAATGGGATGTAAATGGACAAAACTTTTTCGGCAATCCTATACAATTTTACCTCTGGAACGAGGGGGGGCATGAAATCTCAGTAATAGCTCCGGATGGAAGTGTCGTTACTACCTTTATTGATGCCTTTAATTGTTTTATAGAAATTGACGGACCCTATGAATTATGTGTCGGAGAATGCGGACAGTATTATGCTTTCGGTGGAACCCAACCATATATCTATGATTGGTTTGGACAAGGGCCGGCGACAATAGATCCTGGGTTTGGCTCAGTTATATTCTGCCCCGAAGCTCCGGGAGATTATGGTATAATTGTAACAGATAATTATGGCATTACTGCAACTATAGGTGTTACGGTAAGCGCCAGTGCCGGTATTCCCGAGATATTTTCTTTATCCGGAGCATTTTGTCTGGACGATAGTCTTTCGAGTTGTGATCGGGTCTGTGAAAATACAACAGTAACCTACGCTACAGAAGTTACGAGTCCTGGTCAGACGACGATTTGGTCGGTTAGTGGAGCAGAAAGCTGGGAGCAAGTGGGCAATGAAGTGATCGTAGAATGGGGGGAGGCCGGACAAGGTCAGGTATCGGTTAGTACGAGTGGCGGACTCGTTCCGGATTGGTATATCAACTGCGGTCAATTCAAGAACGGACTTATTAATGAAGCGAATGGGACGGGCTATGTATATATTGATGGTACCGGGTTTTATGATATACTTTTGTCAAACGGACAAAGTGCTTCTCTTTCCGGCCCAGGCGCCTTTTATTTTGATTTTCTCTCCTCGGGTACTTATACAGTATATGTAATTGATGAGGATGGTAATGAAAAAACGTGTTCTTTTACTATTGAAGAATTGGAGTTTGCCTGCCAAGCCTTTGGCATAGGCCTGGATGTCACACCTTCCTCGGATTGCAATTCATGTACTGGCTTGATTACTCCTGTTTATCTTGGAAATGGGACCCCGCCCTATGCCTTTGAATGGATAGGTCCTGGCGGTTTTGTAACAACGACAGAAAGCGTCGTTGATGCCTGTACTGGTGTCTATACCTTAAATCTTTATACCTCTAATGGTTGTATGATTACCACTTCTACAGAATTGACTTGTTCGACAATTACAGCTTGTCCCGGTTCTAATTCTATTTGTGTGGATATTCTGGAAGTTCCGGATGCAGCTTTTGAGACGACACCTGCCGCAGATAATGGAACGGTAACGATCTGCGAGGGTCAATCTGTGTATTTCGATAATCAAACCTCTGGTAGCTTTAATTATACCTGGGATTTCGGAGATGGAATATCTTCTTCTCAGGTAGATGCCGAACATGCTTATACCGCTGCCGGAACTTACGAGGCGATATTGATTGCCCGCAATGATTGCTTTTGTGGAGACACCGCATCGGTGACCATAATAGTGGAAGAAGCAATTACACCGGAGATAGATTGTGCAGGAACGATCTGTCCTGGCGAAGAGATTACCTATACCTCCAATGCGGACTGCTCTGTCTTTTACTGGAACGTGAGTACTAATGGAACGATTATTAGCGGAGGGGGTCTTTCGGATGATTTTATCACGGTTGATTGGGGAGCCGGTCCGATTGGTATTATCGAGCTCTCGGTCGATGGCTGTTCGGGGGATTATTGTTTACAAAATTTGTATGAAACCATACCTATCATTGATGACAATGCAGAGATAGAAGGCCCGACCCGGGTATGTAAAGGAGTAGAAGTATCGTATTCGATGCCTCCCTACGCCGGGACAGAATTTATATGGTCAGTGAGTAGTTTTGGAACGATCACGGAAGGTCAGGGGACGAATGAAGTCACGATTCAATGGGCTGATCAGGTTACGAATCAACAGCAGCAGGTAATAGTAGAATACGAGAGCTGTTATCTTGGTTGTGGCGGTCAGGATACCCTTCCGGTAAATATATTAAATGAAATTTTCATAGAAGGGCCAATTGAGGCCTGTCCGGATGAAACACATACCTACACCTGTCGGACCCCACTGGGTACAAGCGTCAATGCGGATTGGACAGTACTGGATGAAAACGGAGCTATCATCGCTACATCCTCTTCTGCACTTAGCGATTTTGAGGTAAACTGGAATTTTGGAAGTGGCTCCTTTACAGTTCATGCAGATGTACAATATCCGACGAATTATTGTGTGGATAACTTTTCGGTCTTTGTAGAGGTCGTAGCTCCAACGGCCATGCCCAATAGTATTAGCGGTATTCTGGAAGTTTGTCCGGGGACGGCCTATACATATACGGCAAATTCCAGTTCAAATGATTTCGATTATACCTGGTACATTACGGACGGAGGTACGGATTATACGCTTAATGGAAAAACGGTAAACATTATCTGGAATTCGAACGGGCCCTATAATCTGGCCCTGAGCCAAACGAATCTGGAAGGTTTAGCCTGCGAATCAGCTACTATATCAGTCGGTCCGGATAATATAAATAGTGTTGCGCTTAGTGGCGATGATGAAGTTTGTCACGAAGCTATCGGTGTATATACTGCTACATCCTATTCCAATTTGAAATACAGTTGGGAGATACTGCCAGCAACGGCAGGTAGTATCCTCAGTGGAGAAGAGACAAATGAGGTAGAAATACTCTGGCACACTCCAGGTACTCATGATGTGGTGGTAACCGTATGTGGTGTTTCGGATCAGCAGAGCGTTACGGTACATCCCAAACCTAATCCTGTTCCAGTCTACAGTGATGTTTGTCCTGGTCAGACGACGCCTGTATCAGTGATTGGGGTTTACAATGCATATGAATGGAGAAACGAATTTGGGAATACCCTATCGAATGCTCCAACGGTGAATTTGGGAAGTGGTTATTATGAAGTGATAGTTACGGATAATAATGGCTGTACAAAAAATGAAACGTTTTACATCGGAACCTACGGTCAGCCGGAAGTTACGGTCTCAACGCCAGATTTTGGGAACTTCTGTCAGAATGGAGGTTCTATGGTACTCTATGCGCTGGAGACTAGTTCTGGTCCACTGGATTATCAATGGTATCGCAATGGTGTTGCTTTTGGGACGAATAGTTCGGAACAAACGATCACAGAGGAAGGCAATTATTACGTTCAGGTAACTGATATAAATGGCTGTACAGCTTTTTCCAATACCTTAGGATTATCATGTGGAAGTTTACCTCCTGGCGATCCAATGCCGGGCTGTATACCAATTGGCTATCCTGATTTTGATATAATTCAGGGTGCCTATTGCAATGAAAGTCAATATATAAACACCTCGGTAAATGGCCTGCCGGGCTATAGCTGGGAATTTATTGATATAGTAGGAGGAGGAATCAGCTATTCGTTTTTAGAAAACCCCTCTCATACCTGGACCAATGCCGGTTTTAATCTGGTTACGTTTACTACTAATATACAAAGCACAGTTCCCGGTCAGGCTTGTCAGATGAGTACCTTTCAGTTTGATACGATTCCACTGGCTGCAAATTTTGTCTATGCAGGAGCATGTGCAATGCAACCGATTTCCTTTACGGATATATCCACCTTTATTCCGCAAACGAGTATCAATTCGTGGCTGTGGAATTTTGGTGATCCTGCCAGTGGAGCGAATAATACCTCAATGTCTCAAAACCCAAATCATACTTATGCAGTAGGAGGTAATTATCTGGTTAGCTTAACGGTGACGGATATGAGCGGATGTATATCAGTGCATCAGGAAACGGTGACGGTTGTGGATCCACCCTTGGCATCCTTTGTGATTCCTGCTTCGAGTTGTGAAGGCGCTTCCTTGTATTTTGAGGCTAACGGAAATTATACAAAAGTATTCTGGGATTTTGGCGACCCCGGTAGCGGAGATGCGAATACCTCGGAGCTTGGGCAAAGCTATCATGTGTATTCGAATCCGGGTACCTATACAGTGACTTTAACCGTAGAAAACATATACGGATGTATGGAGAGTATAAGTCAGGAAGTGGAAGTAGAACCGAATAGTTTAACGGGAATTATCAATGTAAGTCCTGCGACGACGGTATGTGCCGGAGATAGTGTAATATTGACCGCACCGAGTGGAGATTTTTACGACTGGTCAACAGGCTCTCATTCGGCATCTATCACAGTATTGGAAGCGGGAACTTATGAAGTGACCGTGTACGATGCCCTGGGTTGTGGTTATACTCCGCCACAAGTTATTATTGATTTAATTCCTTTACCACAGGGAGAGATCACTGCGGTGGAATATAATGAGCATGACCAACCGACGAACTATTATTATAATAGCTATGAAACCTGTTACGGAGAAGATGTAAATCTGCAGATTACGGATAATCCGAATTATACCTACGAATGGCCGGATGGGGAGGTAGGTACAGAAGTATCCTATACAGATGAAAAGGATAATTTACTGGAAGTGGGGACGCATATAATAGTAGTAGAGATTACGGATGTTACGACGGGCTGTGTTAATACGGCTAATTTTGTGGTGATTGTACATCCTGTTCCGGAAAACATTATTATAAACTCTAACCCTGCCGCCCCGGTTTGTGAAAATACGCCAACGGTATTTTCGGTTTTTAATCCGGATGCAAATTATACCTACGTCTGGAATACAGGAGAAGTAGGAACGTCAATTACCACGATTTATGCAGGCAGCTATTTTGTAAGAGCAATTAACGAGTTTGGTTGCGAAGGAGAGAGTAATATACTGGAGATCGTCCCTGGTCCGAATGTAAATTTGATACCTTCGGGCTGTCATGCACGCTGTAATCCGGATACGATTTGTCTGCCACCTTTAACTGGCGTTTCTTTTTTGCAATGGTATTTTGAGGGGAACCCAATTCCTGCACCGGAAGGAAACGATCCGGATTATGTGGCGACACAGAGTGGCGAATATTATTTAGAAATGGTAAGTGCTGATGGCTGTGTGACGGTATCGGATGTGCTGACACTGGATTTATACGATGGTTTTGGTTCTGTATTTGGGACGGTGTATTTTGATATAAATGAAAATGGGATTATAGATGCAGCGGATACCTTGATGCCGGGTATTTCGATCATCCTTCAAAATGGCGGCATGAATGTAGATACCCTGGTGTCTAATCAAATAGGCTCCTTTGCCTTTGCCAATATCCTTTCCACGGATTATGAAATAGTAGTAGACACCTTGAACCTGGAAAATGGGATGACTGCAGTGATAAGTGAGGCAAGTGCGAATTTGGTAGGTTGTGATGATGAAGCGAGTATAGAGTTTTTGCTGGAGTTTATCTGCCCGGTACTATCGGAATCGCTGATGCTGGAAGCCTGTACAGGAAGTACGGTGATGTACAATGGAACGGAGCTAAATATTGGAGATAATGAAGAATTTACCTTTTTAACAGCTTATAATTGTGATTCCACCGTTACCGTGATGGTAAATGAAATCCAGGAGAGTAGCCTGGATACTACGCTATATGTATGTACTGGTTCAAGTGTAATGTTTAATGGTACTGATCTTTCGGGAGGGACAACGACTTCGTTTATTTTACAAAATGCAGTAGGCTGTGATTCTTTAATTACGGCATATGTGGAAGACCTTCCAGTATATGATGAAACAGAAAGTTTGAGTGCCTGTACAGGGACAATGGTGGATTATAACGGGACGGAACTGGAAGCCGGTTCAACGACCGTGTTTAATTATACCAGTATGGATAATTGTGATTCTACGGTAACGGTAGTAGTAGCAGAATTGAGCGGAAGTACGGAATTGCTGGTGCTGGAAGCCTGTGAAAACGGAACGGTGATGTACAATGGAACGGAACTGAATCCAAATAGTACGACAGAGTTTATATATAATAATATAAATGGTTGTGATTCTACCGTGACGATATACGTTCAAACCTTAGCAACAAGTTCATCTAGTTTACAACTTTCAGCATGTACAGGTAGTACTGTTTTTTATAATGGAACAGAATTAACTCCCGGGGAGACGATGGATTTTACTTTTAACAATGCAGTAGGCTGTGATTCGATAGTGAGTGTAAATGTAACGGAAAATCCGGTGTATAATATTCCGGTAAATCTGGAAGCTTGTGAAGGAGAGACAGTAGAATTTGCAGGAATGGAATTATCCGGAGGGACAGTTACGGAATTTATGTATACTTCAGTAGCAGGCTGCGATTCAGTGATGAATGTTATAGTAGAAACGACTTTTCCTAGTGCATATGCTCTCGATGTGACAAGCTGTAATGGAGGGACCTATAATTATAATGGTCAGAATCTGGAAGCCGGTACGATTACTGAATTTATTTACGAAAATGCAGTAGGTTGTGATTCTGTGGTTACCGTGAATGTGATAGAATCGGATCAGGATTCTTCCTCAATTTCCTTGCAGGCTTGTATTGGAACAAGCGTAGATTATAATGGGACGGCTTTAGAGGCCGGGACAAGTACGGATTTCACTTTCACTAGTTCAGAAGGCTGTGATTCTATCGTGACGGTATTAGTAAACACACTACAAACCTATGCAATGACGGAGCATCTAAGTGCCTGTACCGGAGCGGGTATTGATTATAATGGGATCATTTTGATGGCAGGCACTACAAGCACCTTTAATTTTAGTAGTATTCATGATTGTGATTCTACCGTAACTGTGGTGGTAGCCGAATTGGAAGAGAGTGTAGAAAGCCTTCAGTTGGAAGCCTGCGAAAACGGAACGGTAATGTATAATGGAACTGAGCTGTTCCCATCTACGACTACTGATTTTGTGTATACGAATGCCTTAGGCTGCGATTCTACCCTTACGGTTTATGTACAACCCTTATCTATCAGTACGGAGACTATGAATCTGAGTGCCTGTCCCGGAGAAGTGATTGATTACGACGGGACGCCACTGAACCCGGGAGATACTCAGGACTTTACATATACGAATGTGCTGGGCTGTGATTCGGTTGTGACGGTCCATGTAGTTGAATTATCGAGCTATGATATTGACATGGAGCTGTCTGCTTGCGAAGGAACAATGGCTGATTATAATGGCACAGCCTTAAGTATTGGTTCTACCACCACCTTCAACTATGCAACTGTAGCGGGTTGTGATTCGATGGTAACCGTTTATGTAGCAGGGCTATCCGCAAGTAGTCATACCCTAAACGTTTCTGCCTGTGATGGAGATGATTATCCCTATAATGGAGAAAACCTACCAGCGGGAAGTACTACAGATTTTGTATATACCAATGCAGCGGGTTGTGATTCTACAGTAAGCGTTCATGTGGCACCGGTAGCTTTATCGGAGACTTTTCTGGATTTGTCAGTTTGTGCTGGTGAGACCGTGGATTATGAGGGAGATGAACTTTCTGCCGGATTTTCGGGCACCTATATATTTACGGATCAAAATGGTTGTGATTCCACGGTGATCGTTTCCGTGAATGCCTACCCGGTATTTGATTTTGATGTCAATACAGAAGTATCCTGCTGGAATGAATCGAATGGTAGTATATACATAGAAAATCTAACTGGAGGAACAGCACCCTTTATTTTCTCTGCGGATGGTCTGAATTACCAGGATTCGACTACCTTTAGTGAAGTGCCGGGAGGAGATTTTACAATATTGGTACAGGATGCAAATGGCTGTGAAGAAAGTCTGGAAGTAGAAGTTGGAGAGATTAGCGAATTGGAAATATCGGTTGAAGTACCCCAAATCCCCTGTGATTTTAGTGCAGTACAATTGAATATTGATAATGAGGCCGCAAACCCGGGTATAGTGAATTACCTGTGGAATACCGGAAGTACTCAATCATTTATCAATGTGGATACGCCAGGTGTATATACTGTCATCATTGAAAGTGCCTGTGAGATAAAAGAGGAATCATTTGATGTATCCCTGATGGCAGATGGCAGAAAGGAGTATTTCTATGTCCCGAATCTGTTTAGCCCGAATAATGATGGGCTGAATGATGTATGGCAGATCATGCCGCCCGAAGATATGGAGGTCGTATCTTTTGAGCTGCATGTATTTGATCGATGGGGTAATCATTTAAAGACTTTTGAATCGGTGTATGATTACTGGGATGCCGGCTTTAATGGAAAAGCGATGGATAATGGAGTATATGTCTGGTGGTATGATGCTGTAGTGATCAGTTGTGGACGACAACTCCGGGTACAGGACAAAGGAGATGTGACGATTGTACGATAAGTTAAAAAGATAGAAGAAAGATAAGTCATCACCAGAGAGAACTATAGCGTATTAAAAGCTATTATTTCCATAAAATAGGCTTTAGGTTTTGGGTCTTAGGTTTTTCGGAACTCCCCAAAACCTAAAACCTATATACCTAATGCCTACCTGCCCTATATAGCATTAAATAGTGAGATAAAGTTTAATTTTGCAGTGGATTTTAACTAAAGTCCGGGATGCCCCCTAGTTGTCTTTGAAATAATAATTTAACAATAGACATCAATTTAGCATTACGACGGATTATTTTGGTCGCCATCGACGACTAGTCCCCAGTCGGAGAGCTGTGCTTTGAAAAAGGATGGTGGGTGGTTTGTTTTTTGTGTTGGTTCATTTTTTTCATCGATAAAAAAATGAACCAAAAAAATCTAGTCAAAATAAACTCGCTCCGCTCAAACACTATTTTGACGGTCCCATCCCGCTTTAGATTGGAGAAGGTGTTGGAGATTTGTGTTTTGAAATTTAGCATTACGACGTGTAAAAAGTTTTTTTGCTTTTTTTTCTTGAGTCGGAGAGCTGTGTTTTGATATTTAGTATTTATAAAAAAAGCAGTAGGCGATTGTAGACCGCCTACTGCTAGAGTATGTATTAAAAACTGATGTATTTATTGATTCGTTGTTTTGTTACTAATTTGTATCTATTTAATTAATACAAATTTTTCATTGACTACTTTGTTATTAAAGCGTGCTTGGAGTAGATAGATACCCGATACTAAAGCATTTTCTAGTTGAACATTCAGCCACAATGTATTTTGACTTTCTGAATCCATTTCTCTTCGGTAGATAATGCTACCTTGTGCGTCGAAGATATTGATTTGTACTATACCATCGTTTTCCTCTTTATCGATGCGTAGCATAAAGTCTCCTCGATTAGGATTCGGGAATATAGCAAGTGCTAAAACAGAGTCTTCGGCTTTAGATGGTAGGCTATCATCTATCTTTGCTTGATTTCTTTCCGCTACTTCATCATCATTATTATCTGTAAATGGGTCAATCTCTACTTCATTTTCTTCACATGTAACTTGAAGACATGGAGGTCCAATTTCTGATTGATCTGGTTTTTGTCCAGGGTCTCCATCTTTTCCAGATGTGCCATCATCCGTCCCGCAAGTATTACCAGGGGATGAATTACCATTATTCCCATTACCTCCACCACTAATTTCGAGACCAAGTTTTCCATTTTCACCATTTGCCCCCCAAGCAACCCCATTTCCACCTTTACCAGCCTGACCTCCACCAACATCTCCTCCACTACCACCATCACCATCGTTCCCGCCATTTCCACTAGGGATATTGATACCTAAACATTGTTGATTGATCCCTGTACCACCATCACCAGCATTACCACCATCTCCACCATCGCCGCCTGCTCCAGGACAAGCATCACCGCCATCGCCGCCATTAAAACAACGAGCTGCAATATAGCCGTCTCCACCATTTCCGCCTTGTGCTCTTCCTCCTTCTCCGCCATCGCCACCATCTCCACCATCGCCACCGGCTGTTGCTAATTGCGTACTAGGTTGTTCTTCTGGACATTCTTGAATAAAAGCATCTTTACCTTTAGCGCCATTACCACCTTTGCCACCATCACCACCATCACCGGCCCAAGCCCAGCCGCCATCACCAGCAGGATCTATTCCATCTCCGCCTGTTGCCCAACCACCATCACCGCCATCACCGCCATCGCCACCAGATTTGCCTCGCTCTGCTTCTATCTCATCATTACAACTACCTCCATTACCGCCATCTCCACCATTGCCGCCTACTGCATTTCCTCCTCTGCATCGACATCGAATATATAATAAATCTGAATAAGAAGGAGGTTTAGCACCCAAAGCAGTACCGCCTTTGCCACCTTTGCCACCTTTTTGAGAACACTCTGTTGCATCACCGCCATCACCGCCATCGCCAGCTACTGCATCAACATTAGCACTACATTCTGCCGTCCCTGTATCATCACCTCCTTCTTCCCCATCTTCTCCAGGGTCACCATCATCGCCATCAAGTGGATTACCATTTATAAAGAATACTCCACCACCAATACCGCCATCGCCAGCTTTTTCATTGGGACCACTATCACCACCTTTGCCGCCATTACCACCATAAAAGGTGAGTATTTTATCATCAGTATTAAGCGTTCCAAACGTAATCAAAGAACCACCATCACCACCATCACTTCCTGCAATTCCTGCTCCACCATCGCCAGGTATGATGGTTCCTCGAATGATAATCTCAGGAGCAATCAAAAGGATATTTCCACCATCTTTACCTTGTAAATACTCCACCTGCTCATCTGTTGGATCATAAGCCAGTGAATGACGTCCTCCATCTTGTAAATCTCCATCCGCTCCCATGGCAGCGATTAGATTACCTTCTAAGACGATCTTTTGATTTGACTTAAGGACAATGTTACCTTCTTCAAAGGTTTTAGCAAATCCACCAGATATATCTCCACCGATAAAAATCTCTTCCTCACTCGTGATCATGAGGGTTTTCTGATAATTGATAGTGCTGCCAGCACGACTTGAAAAAGATCGTACAGCAAGTCCTCCTTCTAGTGTAACGGCTTCTTTGATTTCCATAGATTGCAAACTGTTACGCGATTGATTTTGCTGGAAAGTACGTTCTAATACTGCAAATTCTGATAATAATTGTTCTACTTGTTCTGGTATGATAATGTCCTCATCTGCATAAGCCTGTTGGAGACGATCGATTAAACGAGGTTCTGTTTGCTGAGCATATACGCTCATATTCCATGATAATAATAGTAAAAGACTAACTAAGTACCTTGTAAGATTAGTTTGTAAAAATTTCATTTGTTTATAATTTGTTGATGAAATAATAATGAAGTTGTGTTTTAGATTTTGGGTCCAAATTAGCTTTGATCTGCAGGAAATAGCTCAGAGAAAGCATAGTAGAATCCCTTTGCTATGCCTTAACAGCATAGTCATTATGAGTAAAGGCCCATGTCGAATCAATCAATACAAAAGTTGAACTGTTATCCAGTAAATGGATAATATCCGATATGATTTATAGTTTGAATTTTAAATTCAATCACTATATTTCGTTCTAATGTAGGGTTACCTTGACTATTTTAAAAGGATGCGTCAGAGGATGCTAAAAGCGAAAGTAATTAGTATTTTCATTTTAGGATGTTATTTGATTAAATAGATACTCAAAAGTATACAGAAGCATCAAGTATTTTTATTACAAATTATTAGAAGCCTCATCCTTTATTTTGTAGAAAAACCCTTTCATGTAGGAGCAGGTAGGAGCTGTATCAATTTCTTCAGATAAAAGAACAGGATATATAATCATTAAAGTGAGTAAATTGCTTTTAAGGGTTAAAACAAAGAAAATGCACGAATATATTAGGAGGATATGCGGTATCAGACTACTTCATTTATAGGACTTAAGTCAGAGAAAATATTTATTACATTTTTCAGCACTCTTCCCCTATTTCCTTACTTTTTAACTAATTTCTGGCAAGTGAAGCTCAAAAATGATGATATGGAATATACTATGATACATTAAAAAAAGTATTGTTCATTAGAATAATTTTTTACATTAAAAGGATCATTTTGCTATTGAAAAACCGAAACAGGATATTAAAAATATACCCAATTGAGCTTATGTCGAATTTTCCCAAAAAACAAACTATTCCCTTATGGGTTTTATCGAAAAGACTTTCAAATTTGTAAGCTTTTAAAGATATTGGAAATATTCAACTAATCTATTTATGAATCCAATCATTCAGGTACGTGGACTTTCCAAGTCCTTCGGTAAGAAGCAAGTACTTAATAATATTGACCTGGATATTCAACCGGGACAGATCATCGGATATATTGGTCCCAATGGAGCGGGAAAATCTACGACGGTGAAAATACTGACAGCGCTCGACGGAGAGTTTGAAGGAGAAGTCCTGGTTGACGGGATTGATGTACGCAAGGATCCACTCGCAGTCAAAAGAATCGTTGGTTATATTCCGGAAACAGCCGAAATCTATGATGTACTGACTCCCATGGATTTTTTAAATCTGGTTGGAAATTTACATGATATGGAACCGGAAATAATCAAAGAAAGAGCAACAAATATGCTCCGGCATTTTGGACTGGAAGGGAATCTGGATAAACGGATGGATACCTTTTCCAAGGGGATGAAGCAAAAAGTACTTATTATTTCCGGATTAATACATAATCCGAAACTAATCTTTATGGATGAACCCTTAACCGGACTGGATGCGAATACTGTGATCATGCTAAAAGAGATTATTTCTAAATTATCTGAAAAAGGAAAAACCATATTCTATTCTTCACATATGATGGATATTGTAGAAAAAGTTTCAGATCGTATTATTTTGATTAATAATGGTAGCATCATTGCAGATGGTAGCTTTGAAGCATTAAAACAACAAAGGGGGGAGAGCCTCGAAAAAGTGTTTACCAGCCTGACGGGCAACCGGAACTACAGTGATAAAGCGGAAGATTTTCTCAATGCTTTTAATCAATAATATTCTATGAATAATTTATTATTAAAGCTGGTTTTTTTGTTCCGCCCTCTTTTTGAAAAACTTGGTGTTCAGACCCATAAGATGAAAGTCATCCTTGATGCTAAGTTGAAAATGGATAGCCGTCGGACGTCTATGCTTACCAGGGGATTCAACAATTCTAAAAAAAATAGCTATGTAAACATTATTACGACAGTTTATTACTTTATAATGGGGTTGTTCTTGATGGTAGTATGTTTTATTGTAATAGAAGATACAACTAGTGCAATTGCGATCTATCAAACCATCTGGATTATACTTTTATCGCTGACCTTGATCTCTGATTTTACGGATGTGCTGATTGATGTGCGGGATAATTATATTCTATTACCCCGCCCGGTTAATGACCGTACCCTCACCGTCAGTCGAATCGTTCATATTTTTTTATACCTTCTTCGTTTATTCGTTCCGTTCATTGTACCCGGTTTAATATTTATGATAATAGATCAAGGTATTTTAGGAACCTCATTATTTTTAATCCAAAACCTTTTATCGGTAGTATTCTCCATCTTTTTGGTGAACATTCTTTATCTGTCGATTTTGAAATATGCGAATCAGCAGAAGTTTAAAGAGATCATCAATTACTTCCAGATCAGTTTTATCATTATAACAATGACGATTTATTATCTCCTTCCTAATCTGATAGATTTCACTAATCTCGAAGGGTTTAATATCATGGATAATACCTGGAGTTATTTCCTGCCCGGGACCTGGATCGCTAATCTTTGGGCCTTACTGATAGAAGGTAATTTTGCCATGCCCAATATGATAATGGCTGGTTTGGGAATATTTGTTCCATTTGCTTCGCTTTATATAATTATCAAAGGACTGTCCAAAGATTTTAGCCAGAAACTGATAGGGATCGGGCAGGGGAGTACAGAAGTAGTCAGAGAAAAAAAGACAGAGAAAAATAGTTTGAAAAACTGGTGGCGCAAGCGGATAACGAAAGTAGGGGAGGAACGGGCAGGCTTTGATTTAGCCTGGCTGATGACTGCCCGAAGCCGGGATTATAAACTGAGAACTTATGCCATGTTTGGCTTTATCCCTGTACTATTCGTTTATTTTATAGCCCTATATGGCGAGGGTACTTTTGCAGAACGTTGGGAAGCACTTCAGGCCAGTCACCAATATCTCTTTCTGATATACATTTGTATATACAGTGCCTTCGTTCCAATTATGAATCTTCAATATTCTGAAAAATTTAAAGCAGCCTGGCTTTTCCAGGCCCTACCGTTAGCTCAACCGGGAAAGTTAATCAAAGGAAGTGTAAAGGCGATGATCGCCCGGTTTGTTATCCCGATTTTTATTATTTCCACAGTTTTTGTCATTACGATATGGGGAATGGAAACGCTGGATGATATCATCATCGGATTTATTAATATTTTATTTATCTGCGCTTTGGCTGGAAAAATGCTTTTGAAAGAAATGCCTTTCAGCCAGTCCTGGACGACTCAGAACAAAGGAGATACCGTAGTCTGGTCTTTTGCTATTATGTTTATTTTGGGAGCTGTCGGATTTATGCACTGGTTGATTGTAGATTATTTTTTAATTGTTTTGCTTTGGGGCATCCTGTTTAGTTTTTTGACCTGGTGGATATTTAAAGAGTATAAATAGTTATGTGGTTTTCAAAATTATTTTCAAAAACCACATAACTATACCACTACTACTTCCGCCCCAGTACTGGTTCATGCATTGCCTGGACATCCCGCATCATACGGATAAGCTCGGCGCGGTAGCCATTTTCATCCGTGCCTTTGGCTTTTTTCGCTAACTTAATTGCCATGTCATAACTGGCATCTTTTCTAAACTCCGATTCTCTCATCAGCATCCCAAAGGCCGCGACGGCCGCGGACCAACGAAAATTATCACTGGTTTCCTGCAGATCGAGATGCCTGTCAATCACAGGTTTTTCGATCAATTTGCTTTTATTACCGGCTGGTTGCTTATAACGCAACTTAATGGTTAGCAGTTCTTCGGATTTTGAAGCGGATTTTTTGACCTTACTTTTCTGATACTTCAAATCGTCCACGCTGGCTAAAAATTCACTCTTCACTCCGGCCGGAATGATCTCGTAAATTGCAGTGACGGTATGTCCTGAACCTAATTCACCGGCATCTTTTTTATCATCATTGAAATCTTCATTTTGCAGCATTCGGTTTTCATAACCGATCAGGCGATAACCGGCTACTCTGGATGGATTGAATTCCAATTGAAGCTTTACATCTTTGGCAATTGTAAATAAAGTGCCGCCAAACTCATTGACCAGTACTTTTCTGGCTTCACTGATATTATCGATATAGGCATGGTTCCCGTTTCCTTTGTTGGCAAGTTTTTGCATTTTATTGTCCTTATAATTACCTGTCCCAAATCCCATCACGGTAAGGAATACACCGCTTTCTCTTTTTTGCTCTATCAGTCGAGTCAATTCTGCATCACTACTGGTACCCACATTGAAATCTCCGTCTGTAGCCAGAATAACCCGGTTGTTTCCATTTTTTACAAAATGTTCCTCGGCGATTTGGTAAGCCAGTTTGATCCCGGCAGCTCCTGCGGTCGATCCACCCGCCCTTAGCTTATTGATAGCTTCTTTGATTTTTTGTTTATTAGCCCCGGAAGTGGAGGGAAGCACTGCGCCTGCCGCTCCTGCATAGACGACGATGGCTACTCTGTCCTGCTCTCTTAATTGATCAACCAGCAAATTAAAGGAAGATTGTAATAATGGGAGTTTATTTGCCTGATTCATGCTCCCGGATACATCGATCAAAAAGACAAGATTGGAGGCCGGTAAATTTTCCGTTGGAATCTTTTTACCCTGTAAACCAATGTGGAACAAGCGGTGGCTTTTATTCCAGGGACAATCGGAAACTTCAGTTACTACGGCAAAAGGAGCTTCTCCTTGTGGCTGAGGATATTCATAATTAAAATAATTAACCATTTCTTCAATTCTGACTGCATCCTTGGGAGGCATTTGTCCATGCTGAATGAAGCGACGCATATTGGCATAGGAAGCTGCATCTACATCAATCGAAAAAGTGGAGAGGGGTTCTTTGTCTACTGCTAAAAAGCGATTTTCCTGGATGAAATCATAATCTTCCGTATTCCAGTTAGGAGCTGGCTCGCGATAATGTAATGAAGGAGAAGGCACTTCCCTATCATAGGAAAACATAGCTTCATTAGCCATTTTAAGTTGCTCGGTGCTTGTTCTGTCTTTATTTTTTTTCCTTGGCCTAGGAGCTTTGTCAGCTACTGCAACTTCTTCCAAAAGGACCTGGGCCGGAGCAATTTTAATTTTTAAATTTCTTGCATAAGCTTTTAGCTTAAACTCCTTGCTCTCATAACCAATATGATTGACTACTAAGACGAGCGGGAGGGCCAGATTGGTTTTAATAGTAAATTTACCTTCGAAATCCGTAGTTGCTCCTACCCGGCTTCCCTTAATCAATACACTGGCTCCAATGATATCTTCTCCTGTGCTTTGGTCAATGACTTTGCCGCTAATGATATGTTGTCCAAACAGGATTAATCCTGAACAGGCAAACAGAAATGTGAAGAATAACTGCTTTTTCATAATTAGATTTTTACTAAGTTTTATAGATGTATTTTAAGTTGTAGCGCTTTTAAGACTGAGGCTGATATTTCATTCCATCGCTATTAAACCTTGCATGGAGTACAATGTTAAGCTCTTTGCTTGCCTTTTTAATAATGAAATCCCGGGCGGGTAAATTCATATACTGGATGTTTAAAGTGCAGGGGAATTTATTGGGAATCGTTAAGCTGAAATGTCCATTCAAATCGCTGATGGTACTTTCTCCGCTTTCTTTATGTTTTATTTTCACGGCGATCAAGGGTGTTTCGCTGAGCAGATCCCTAATTTGCCCACCAATCTTTACTTTGGCTAAAACAAGGGGCTCCGGTTGAACACAATCTCTGATAAGTGGTTCTGTATCTTTTTGAGCGAAGGAAGATACATGGACGAGGCAAAGGCAAAACAATAAGAAGAACGGTTTCATATTCAATTTTTTTGACGTTTATACCTATTAGATGCAAAAAATGTCCGGATTGCATAAAGGCAACGAAAAAAAATGAAAAGAGGATGAAATATTTAGGCCTTCAATCATTCAAAATTCAATCGTTCAAAAGCGTATATTTGTATTTGTCTAGATAAGCTATGCTCCGGATTTTTCGAAAAAAAACAGATGATTGTTCCGATGCGGAATTGGTTTCACTTTACAAAAAAAGTGGGGATACGGCTTATTTAGGTACTTTGTATGAGAGGTATACCGAACTAGTTTATGGGGTGTGCTTGAAAATTTTAAAAAACGAGAGCGAGGCCCAGGATGCTTTTATGACTGTTTTTGAGAAATTGCTGGTTAAGGTAAAAACACAAGAAATAAAAGATTTTCGGCCCTGGCTACACGTACTGGTTAAAAATCAATGTTTTGAGATTTTGCGAAAGCGAAGTAAACATTTAACAGTTTCTTATGAGACCGAATTTATGCAATCCGAAGAAGTTGTGCATCCATACTTTGAGGACTCGTCTCTAGAAAGAGAAAAGATATTGACCCAATGCCTGGAGCAATTAAATGTTGAACAAAAACAATGTGTACAATTGTTTTATTATCAGGGAAAAACGTATAAAGAAATTGCGTCATTGAAGGACGAAGCAGTTGGGAAAATTAGATCCTATATTCAAAATGGAAGACGGAATTTGAAAATGTGTATCGAAAAAAGAGAAGCTGCTCTTTAGTAGAACACAGAAAATTTTAATAATGATCGATAAACTCAAAAGGTGGATAAGTGGTGATACTGACTGGAAAGCAGAGCAGAATCTGGATAAAATATCCAAAGATGATGCTTTTCTGGCAGATGCGCTTGAAGGTTATCGCTCATTTACAGAGAGTGATCATGAGGAGAATATCAGACTTTTAAAAAGCAAATTAAAAGATAAGAAACGTTCCGGGATATTGATTTGGACAAGAATTGCTGCGGCTGCTATTATTATTGCTTTGATTGCTGTTCCACTAACACTGCGGTTTAATCCGGATGAAGAAATAGCAATTGCTGAACCAGCACAAAGTACTGATTCGGAGGCAGAAAATAATGCTTTGTCAGGGAGTACTTTTGATGAAAACCTGACAGACACAATTGTTTCGACTAAAGATATAATCAAAAATGAGTTGAGGTATGTAGAGGTTGAGCCTGTTGACAAACAAAATGCGCCACCCAAGTCTCCGCCTCGAATCGATCCGGCTAATATTGAGGCAGGGATCATGGAAGAAAGCGATCTGGAAGAAACGGAATTGGCGGAGTCGACGATAGTAGAAAGCAAAATTGAAGAAACAGCAGATACAAATGAAGCATTCGCTACCGCATCGGTTCCTGCAGTCGCTAAAGATAACACACTGGAAGCTGATGATGAGTCCCAATCTCAGATTGCTAAAGTGCAGGCCGAATCCGTACCACCTGTTGTTGCTAAAAAAAATAAAGAGAGCCCAAAAACACGAACTAAACGTAAGCGAGATGCAGTTAGCAGAACTTCTACATATTATGGGAACAAAAAAACAATCAGAGGTAAAATAGTAGCAGAATTTGGCGAAGAAGAACTGATTGGTGCAAGCATTTATATAAAAGACACCAACGAAGGTGCTTCTTCTGACTTTGATGGCCGCTTTTCACTGAGTAGTGCGGCAGAGCTACCCTGGATCATCGTAATTGAATATGTCGGTTATCAAACTAAAGAAATAATGATTCCTGAGTTGGATGACTACCGCCCCCTGGAAATGCTTATTGTGATGGAAGAAGCCGGAGCAACCCTGAGTGAAGTAGTAGTTACCAGTGCGAAAGAATATCGTTCCAAAGCTAAAAAACAAAAAAATACTCAGCCTAAAACCAATTTTAGAAAGCTGAGGCGCCATATCCGGAAGCAGATGAACTATCCCGAAGCAGCCATCCAGAATAATATTGAAGGTGTTGTAAGGCTCAGATTCTTTATTGCTCAGGATGGGACTCCGGTCAATTTTACACTGATGGAATCACTGGGCTATGGTTGCGATGAGGAAGCGATACGCCTGCTCAGTAAAGGACCTAAGTGGAAACCCGTGAATCGCTATACGGAATATAGCGTGGAGTTTAAGCGTTGATTAGTTCTTCTAGTTCTCTGCTTAAATTCTCTCGCGCTTGCTGTTCATATAATGTAATGAAGGCCGGACTTTTAAAAATATGCGCTTTGTTTAAAAAAGAACGAAGTACTTTTTTTCGACCTTGTCGGTATAATAATCCCGGTACTACCTGATATTCTTTCCGAATTTGTCGGGTATACTGCTGATAAATCTCCGGGGGACTTCCCAGTATCGAAAGATCGAGATCCAGCAATAAGTCATTATCTGTTCGCTCTTCGTTAGTACTCCACTGAACGGTATCATGGCCTTTTGTAGAGAGGATCAATTTAAAAACTTTTTGCCGAAGCGCTTGATCTGTTCCTATTGCTGAAAGTTTTTCATCACATAATTTTGCACTTTCTTCCTCATTTTTTTTATTCAATGGCCGGTAAATGATATCGTGATACCAAATAGCTAGGCTGACAGCGCTTGGATCATGAGCCTCTTGTTTTTCCAGTTTTAAAAATAAATCATATAAATGATTCAGGTTGTGGTAGGCCCGATGTGATTCGCTATAATAGCCATACAACTCTTGCCAAAGTTCAATTGCTATTTCTTCCTTCACATTTAGCTGCGCAAATAAGGCCTCCCATGCTTCCCGCAAATAGTTAATTTTAAATTCTTCCAATTTCTTTATACATGTTGAGTATTGTTCGATATTCGACTTTCGATATTCAATATTCGGAGTATTACCTTCCTACCATAAATTTGCTTCTGAGTTCTGACATTGCAGCAACTCTGATTTCCTTTAACTGCATTGGCGTAAATGCATATTCTTTTAAATAGCAAGGTTTATAATAGGACATATAATTATTGATCAGTGGGGTATAAAATTCGCTTGTCTCCGCATCTTGATTACCGATCATTTCGCAGCGGGAATAATTGACATATACTTCGTATAAAGTTCCGGGGTCGGCAGGCGTATCGCAAATGCGATCTCCGGCTTCTGCACAATTTTCACCCGAAGCAAGTTCTTTTCCGTATTGAAATTCTTCAAAAGTGTGATACAAGCCAAAGAAATGACCGAATTCATGAACCACTATTTTGTGATCTTTCAGGTCAAATTTACTCAACACCACATTATTGGTACGCTCTGAAAGGATATAGGAAAAACCTCCGGTACGTCCACAACTTATCACATTGTCTCTGGTTTTGCAGAGGTAAGGATCATAATCGAATAAAAACAGGCTAATAGTATCTTTTAAATCATGCTGAGCCGAGAATGCATCATAAGCTTCGTAATAATTGCTCTGCAAAAGCGATATATTAAGTGGTGAAATGATCGTGTCAACGTATGCCAGGTTAAAATTAATATTCGCTTTTCTAAAGGCTTTATTTAAAATATTGATAGTTTCCCTGATGGACTTCTGAGTAGTAACCGTGTCTCCAAATTCGGATTGTACCAGACCGATTCTCAATGGAAAAACAATCAAACCAGAGTCGGCCATCATATTCTTCATTTTGTCTTCATCCCCCATGATGTCATGAATTTTGTCCGTATTTTTACGCTCATCACCCGCTGCATCGCATTTCGTAAGACAAGTGTCTTTATTTTCCAGGACGTTAAGCGTCGTTTTACAACTGATAAACAAAAAGAGACCGAGCAAGAGGAAGATTTTCATAGTTAAGGAATTGCTTATAAAAATTGTATAGTAATACAGATCAGGCAACAAAATAAAAAAACCTGCCTAAAAATTTAGACAGGTAGTCGTGACTTGTTTAAAATAGGTTTTCTTGGGTCTTTGGTTATTGGTAGATTATTTTTAGAGTACAACCTATTATACTCTTGATGCCTCTTTTATTGTTTTGCGCTGTCCATAAATCTACACGAGTAAACTTCATTAAAAAGTAAACTCCTTCAATGAAGTGGGGGTTAATAACCAATACCCGGAGCCACGGCTTCGCATGTTTATCTGATTAGCATTCCCTTCGGCTTTTAAGACAAACAATGTTTTATTTGGGGTAGAAACCGATTTATAATATAGTATTAAATATTATTTTTTTTAATATCAAAAACTGTACCATTACGATACGGCTACACTTTGTGTAAAAGACTAATACCTCACCGTTTGCAGAAGTAAAGATAGTCCTCAAATAGTTTCGCTTTAAATCGAAAAAGGGCCTTTTAACTAAGTTATACACAAACACTTGCTGCTTTCTTTTCATTAATGTTCGATAATTCCGTACTTTGCGGCGTTTTTGTAAAACTATAACTGAATTATGAAAAATTTGATATATCCTTTGGCTCTTTTGGTGCTTTTTATGGCTTGCACTCCCAAGGCCAAACAAGCTATGCAAAATGCTACGGAACCGGCTCCGCTTGGTTTTACGAGTTTTAAAGACTCTGTTTCTTATGTTTTAGGGTCTTCTAATGCCCGGCGTTTAATGGAAATCCTGCCCGACAGTGGTGATGTTTTTGATCAAAAAATGTACATGATGGGTTTGCAGGATGGCTTTAAAAATATGCCTAAAATTACAGAAGAGCAGGAAGGTGCCTTGATTACAGCGTTTCAAAATAGATTACAGGAGATTCAAAAGGAGAAAGATGAGCGTATCGCTGCTAAAAATAAAAAGTTGACAGAAACATTTCTTTTGGAAAATGGCAAGAAGGAAGGGGTTGTCACTACAGCCAGTGGCTTGCAATACAAGATTTTACGGGAAGGAACCGGAGATCGTCCTTCGGCGAAGGATAAAGTGGAGGTACACTATGAAGGGCGCTTAATTGATGGAACCGTCTTCGATAGTTCGTATAAAAGAGGCAGTACGACGACTTTTGGTGTAACTCAAGTGATAAAAGGCTGGACCGAGGCCCTGCAATTGATGAAAGAAGGGGCCAAGTATCAATTGTATATTCCTTCCGATCTGGCTTATGGCAATCGCAGTGTGGGGGCAAAAATCAAACCGGGGGATACCCTGATCTTTGATGTAGAGTTGGTAAAAATCGTAAAATAATAATATTCGTGGCATAAAAGCCACTTTGAATTTGATAACAAGATAATATTTAATGTAATGAAAAAATTAGTATTACTTCTACCCTTATTTGCTTTGCTATGGTCCTGTTCCAGCCCGAATGGGAACAATGGTAGTGGATCGGCAGAATTAACAAATTTCATCGACTCTGCTTCTTATGCGCAGGGCATGATGATGGGAAAACAACTAAAAGATATAGCTGGTGATAGCGACCCGCTAATGAATGCGGCTGCACTCAAGGTAGGTCTGGAGCAAGGATTAAGTGGATCTGATGAAGGGGCTTTGATCCCTGAAAATGATTTGCAAAATGTGTTGATGCAATGGCAAATGCAATTACAGCAGGCTTCTCAAAAACAAGCTGCTGCTAAAAGTGCCGAGAATAAAGTAAAAGGTGAAGCCTTTTTGGAAGAGAATGCGAACAAGGAAGGGGTTGTCACAACCGCTAGTGGCCTGCAGTATAAAGTCATCAGAGAAGGAACGGGGGCAACACCTACTGCTGCTGATAAAGTAGAGGTAGATTACGAAGGTCGCCTGATTGATGGGACGGTATTCGACAGCTCCTATAAAAAAGGAAAGCCGATTTCTTTTCAGGTGACGGGGGTAATAAAAGGCTGGACCGAGGCCCTGCAGTTGATGAAAGAAGGGGCTAAATACCAGTTGTATATTCCTTCGGATTTGGCCTATGGAGAACGGGATACACCAACAATTCCGGGAGGTTCTACCTTAATTTTCGATGTGGAATTATTGAAAGTTAACCCATAAAGCGGATAGAGCATAGGTATGGGGCTTTAGAAGCTTTAAAACCTCATACCTGATGCTTTTATTTTCATTTTCTACTCTTTTTTCTTTCCTGTGCAAGGCTTATTACAGCTAGCCTTTTTCTGATCCGTCTTCTTCTCGATTTCTACAAGACCCGTTAGTTTTGCCAAACTAGCGTTCCCATTGTTTGTGGTAGTGTTTGCATTAGCTTTTTCCGGGGATTGATTGACCTTTACGGCAGCAGTAGCAGTACCTTTTTTAGTAGCGCATATTTTTTTGCAAGCGGCTATTTGTTCGGGAGTGCAAGCTGTCTTATCCGCGCATATTTTTTTACAGGCTTCTTTCTGCGCAGCAGTACATTGAGTTTGTGCTTGTAACTGCGTAGCGAAAACTGAAACGGTCATCACTAGCAATAGCATCATCAAATTTTTCATGTTATTAAAGGTTTTAAATACACTCAGAACCGCTGAGCTACCGGTATAAAATTACTCTATGTCCCAGGGACAATTCAAATTCATTATTCATTCAGATTATGACAATTACTTTTATTAATACCATTTTCATCCTTGGCAAAGACTATTGTTTTACCTTTCTTAGTTTGACTCCTGTCAAAAGCCCAAGCGGAGTATGCTCAAGCATGAGATAGGCATAGTTAGAATCAATACCGGTATCGAGCTTCATCCAGCTTTTTCCATGATCGGCAGAGCGATAAAGTCCAAAATATTGAGCGGCAAAAACAAAATTTCCTACAGCTTTCACTTCAAAAGTATAATAAAACTTGGGGTCCAGACCTTCGTTAATAGCTTGCCAGGACTTTCCTTCATCAGCGGTTCTCAGAAGACCATCTCCCAAAGTCATTGCATAGACGTATTTTCCATCATTAGAAATATCGTGCAAAGTCAACTCCTGATAATTGTATTGCCAGTTTTCGCTCTGATCTTTGCTGATGAGTGCGCCATTAGCAGCAGCGGCATAAATTTGATCATTCATAATGGTAAATCCATTGATCTGTATATTCCCATACTTATGCTGCCAGGTCAATCCTTTATCTTTTGATTCATAAATACCTTTATCTGTACCGGCCAATAATTTGTCTTCATAATTGCATAATGCCCTAATTGGTGTCTGATCAGGGCTTTTTTGAGCTGTTTCCCAGCTTTTCCCATTGTTTTTCGAAATAAAAATACCTCTCCTAAAGCTCCCTACTACTAACGTCTTGCCTGTGATCGTGATGGCATTGATATCAATTCCAGCAGGCAAATTAGTACTGATGTTATCCCAGTTTTCAGTTTTATTATTGTAATAAAAAATGCCGTGGTAATCTGTAGTTAAATAAACATCCAGTCCGTTAGTCGCAAAAGCGCTGACAATAGCTTCAGCAGGAATACCTTTCCCGAAGGCTTCCCAGCTTTTTCCCTCATCGACAGATCGATAAACAGCTTGATGCTCGAGTGTTTGTACGGAATAAGTATTTTTCGTCAGATTCATAGAATTCAGGTAATCTATACTGACATTTTCTTCTTCCACTTGCTGTCCATTAAGTTGGAAAGAAATACTGATAAGTATAAATAGAAAGTACAATTTGTCCATACGATTAATTTTAACTTCAATACAAAGTTAGGTTTTGAAAGAGGCGGGAGCTGTTTTTTACTTGTTATTCACTTGTTAATGAGCTGTTAATCTGAGGTATTTCAATAGAAATATACTTTTTTTTGTACTGGTAAAGCCTTTTGTTTCGCATAGTCTCTTCGCAACTCACGCTCGTATAAAATGCTATCTTCTTCGAAGATGCTTATTTTGGTATGAAAAAGTATTTTTTACACATTATAGTTTACCTGCTTCTGTGCTCTTGGATAACATCGTTTTCCTACGGTCAGGCAACTTCAAATTCCGGAATTATCTGGGCAGCCGATTGGAGCCCCAACGGGAAGTGGATCGCGGTCGGAGGCGAAAATGGTTTGCTGAAAATTTACTCCAAAAAGAAATACCGCCTTTACAAAGCATTTTCTCTTGTCGAAACCATAACGGCTATCCAATGGCATCCGGATGCTGAACTTTTGGCTGTCAGCACCCAGGGAAATATAAATCATACCTGCCTTATTGATCTAAACAATGATCAGGTAATTTATTTAGAGGAAGTCTCTCCGACTGGAGCAAGGGGCCTGGACTGGAATTTTGATGGCAACTATCTGGGCATAGCGGATAATGAAGGCATTATTTCAATTTATACAAAAGAAGGAAAGCTCGTCAGGCAGATTAAAAAAGATAATACTTTTAGCAATACCGGACTTGACTGGCATCCTTCGGAGAATATTTTTGTCGTTTTAAGTGAGCTGGTAAGGCTCTATAATCTTGATGGACAATTAATAAAAGCCTGGAAGCACCGCAAAGAGGATGTTTTATTGCTTTGCGCAGACTGGCATCCTTCCGGCGAATTTTTAGCAATTGGTGATTATGGAGATGATGTTAATGAACCATTACTTCAATTTTGGACTCCGGAAGGAAAATTATTACAGGAAATCAATGGTAGCAAGGCAGAATATAGAAGTATACGCTGGACTAAAGATGGGCAGAAAATTGCAACTGCAAGTGATGCTATGAGGATCTACTCAAAAGTGGGAACATTACTTGCAGAAGCTAAAACTAAAGAATTGCTTTGGGGACTCGATTGGGATAAAAAAGAAAAACGGCTGATTGCTTCCAGTGAACATAGCCGGATTTACGTGTGGAATAAAAATGCCCGGCTTAAAAAATTATTCAAATTCTAAAATCATGAATCGGACGAATACCATTATCGGAGCTTCCTTTCTGGCCCTCGTCGTTTTATTTGCCTTTCAAATAAAATGGATGATGGATTCCAGAAATTTGATTGAAGAGCAGTTCAATCAAAAAGTGAATATGGCAATGTGTTATGCTGTGGAAATATTGAGTTCAGAAGAGGGAATCGCTTCCTGTAACGCGCCAGCCATACCCGGAAACACTAATTGTAGCCCAATTCAGGAAATTGAAAATGGCTTTCAGTTTGAAACCAAGAAACAGGTGGCGGTAGCAACGGTTGAAAAAGCACTGGGGATTGCTTTGAATTTTTACAATATTAAAATGAACTATGAGGTAGATGTAAAATCTGATTATGAATTTGCCATTGGAAGTGTACGCCCAAAATATTCCTGTACCCTGAATCCACTACAAAAAAGCAATAGCAATCGTATGATTGTAAGCTTTCCCGGAAAAGAAGAATACATTTTTGGAAAAATGAAATTTATGTTCTTCTCTTCCATTATCATCCTGACTTTTCTGACAATCGTATTTCTGTTAGCCAGTTATACGATGCTGCGTCAACGCAGGATGCAAAGAATGAATAAGGATTTTTTCAATAATATGGCGCATGAATTCCGGACCCCTTTGGCAAATATTTCGCTTGCCGGTAGTCTTTTGTCTAAAAAATTGAATGATCCGAAAGAACTGAAATACCTTGAAGTGCTGCGTGGCGAAAGCAAAAAACTGGCCAAGCAGGTAGATAGTATTCTCCAGCTTTCCAAAATGGAAAACGGAGAATATAAACTACGAAGAGAACAGCTTTGCTTAAAAACGCTTATCCAAAATGTCATTGATAGTATGGATTTGCAAATCAAAGAGAAAAAGGCATTGATCAATTTTGAAATCGAAAAGGGTCCGATAGGACTTATCGGAGATAAGTTTCACCTCGGAAATGCTTTTAGGAACCTGTTGGAAAATGCACTTAAGTACTCACAGGATGAGCCTATTATCCAGATAAGGTTAAAGAAAGATAGTAAGGGGATTTTGATCCATTTTCAGGATAATGGAATCGGGATCGCGAAAAAAGATCAGAAAGATATTTTCGAAAAATACTATCGGGTTAATCAAGGAAATGTCCACAATGAAAAAGGATTTGGACTGGGGCTGGCCTATGTGAAAATGATTATTGAGCGTCACAAAGGAATGATCAATATTTTTAGTGATCTCAATAAAGGAACTCGGTTTGATTTATTTCTTCCGGCAAATTAAGCGTTAGATGGAAACAAAAGGAAAAATTTTAATAGTCGAGGATGATATTCATCTGGGCTTTCTATTAATGGAATTTTTAGAAGGCGAATACTTTCAGGTAAAGCTTTGCCGGGATGGTGTATCCGGATTTAACAGCTTCAAAAATGAATCTTATGACATTTGTATACTGGATGTCATGCTTCCGGAAATGGATGGCTTCGAACTGGCACGAAAGATTAGAAAGATAGATGAAAACACCCCTTTTCTGTTTCTAACAGCTCGCTCTATGAAGGAAGATAAGCTGGAAGGCTTTTCGGTAGGAGCGGAAGATTTTATTACCAAGCCTTTCGATGAGCAGGAACTACTCTGTCGGGTAAAGGTGATTTTGCGTCGTAATCGGCAGGGAAAAAGTGCTCCGGTTCGTTCTCAATTTACTATTGGAGATTATTTGTTCGATTACGCCCGCCAGGAATTATGTTACAAAGGCGTGGCAACCCGGGTTACCGAAAAAGAAAATGAGGTCCTCCGCTTATTATGCCTTAATAAAAACCAAATCCTCAAAAGGGAAGAAGCCGTAGAACAAATCTATGGCAAGAAAGATTATTTCCTTGGACGCAGCTTCGATGTTTTCATTTCCAGAATTCGAAAACTGCTCAAAAACGATCCTAAAGTCAGTATCGAAAATGTCTTTAAAGTCGGCTTTATTCTAAATATTGAAAACGAAGAGCCGCATTGATTACACCATAAGCACTTTATATTTACTCAAACTTTCCCTTGTACTGTTTCGCTTGCTTGATATGTCCCAGGTGATGCTTACAATGCCAGGAGTAAAGAGCAGCGGTTTTGTAAAGACTCCATTCCTTTTGACTTTCCGGATGATAAAAGCTGCGCTCGTACTGAACGGGCTCCAGGCTTTTTAGCAAATTTGTCCAGCGATGATGTAGTCCTTCCAGCATTTTGATAGAATGGATAACCGGAAGATCATAATCAACCTGTTTGGCCCACTCCGCTTCCAGATATGGTTTGATCCTTGGCCGCTCTTCCGTAAGACTTAGCTTAAATCTCATAAAAGCATTTATATGGCTATCGGCACAATGATGAACGACCTGTTTAATACTCCAGCCTTCTGGGCGATAAATCCACTGCTGCTGGTCTGGTGTAAGCGGGCCGACTTCCTCGACCACCTTCCCCGGAAACTGTTCAATATCCGCAATGAATTGCTGTAACATTTCTGTATTAAAAGCCTCCGGCGAACGAAATTTTCCTGTCGGATATCGTAAATCAACTTTTTCCATTAAATATATTTTTAAAAGATAATACTATCGGATATGAAGCGGGAAGTTATTATAATTTTTCATTATTGTTTATTTTAAGCAACTTAATTTCCATTGACTTTCGAAAAACGATTTTCAAAACCCTGTTTTATGAAAAAAATAGCTACCCTGTTTCTTTTTCTTTTTATAATGAATGCTCTGTGGGCACAGACCAATATCTTTCCTACCAATGCGGAAGCTGAGCAAATCATATTGGGCAATTTCACTCCTTCGGATTATATGGCAACTACCGTATTAAATCATCCGGATGATATTATCAATGGCGTGAGAACTAATGTATCCGCACAAAAGATGAAAGAATACCTGCTGGAACTTTCCGAGTTCAATAACCGGAATACCGGATCGGATACTCTTTCGACCACGAATGGAATTGGAGCAGCTCGTCGCTGGGTTTTTTCAAAATTTGAGACCTTCAGTACAGAAAATGAAAATCGCCTGATTCCTTTTTATATGCAGTTTGATCAGGATATTTGTGGTATGGGGCAACATCGAAATATATGTGCGGTACTACCGGGATTAGATGTTGAGGATCATTCGATCATCATTATCCAAGCACATATTGATAGCCGCTGTGCCGATCCTTGTGATATCGAATGCGATGCACACGGGATGGAAGATAATGGAAGTGGAACGGCTCTGGTGATTGAGTTGGCCAGAGTAATGAGTAAATACAGTTATAATAGCACCATTGTGTTTATGGCGACGATTGGAGAAGAGCAGGGACTTTATGGAGCGAATGCTTTCGCAGAATGGGCAGAGGAAAATAATGTTCCTGTCAAAGCGGTTTTTAATAATGATATCGTGGGAGGAATTCTTTGTGGAGAAACCTCTTCCGCACCAAGCTGCCCGGGCCTCAATCATGTGGATAGTACACAAGTTAGAATTTTCTCGGGAAACGGTGTCAACTCCCGGCATAAAGGACTCGCCCGTTATATTAAGTTGCAGTACAATGAAGAAGTCATGCCGGACGCCTCCGTACCTATGCTGATTACCATTATGTCCGCCTTGGATCGTAGCGGAAGAGGTGGAGATCATATGCCTTTTACAGAACGCGATTTTACTGCAGTTCGCTTTACTTCGGCTAATGAACACGGAAATGCGAATACTGGCGATCCGGAATATCATGATCGACAACATACCATCGATGATATTCTTGGGGTAGATACTGACGGAGATATGGTCCTGGATAGCTTTTTTGTCGATTTTAATTATCTGGCCAGAAACACAGTAATCAATGGAGTTGCAGCGGGAATGACGGCCATTGGTCCTAAATCGCCCGGTTTAGAAGCAGAAAACGATGGTGGAGTAATTACTATCGAAATTAATGATGATTTTGATTATGGAAAATACCGGGTAGGTATTCAGCATTTCTCTCATGATTTTTTGACGATTATTGATACAGATACTACAGTAATAACTTATGTTCCGCAGCTTTTTGGTACGTATCAGATTTCGGCTTGTACGGTAGATAGTGTGGGGGTCGAAAGCCTTTTTTCTAATGAAGCCTTTTTCAATATCATCACTGTAGGCACGGATGAGCTAGAAGTGGAAGAAGCGCCAAAAAGTATTGAATTGTTACAGAATCGACCTAATCCATTTGACGAAGCAACTTATATTGGCTTTTTGGTTAACGAAGCGGTTAATTATCAAAAAGCATTTGTAGTAATAAGAACTATGAAAGGGAAGGAACTGAAACGTATGCCGGTTGTGCTTAGAGAGGGACATAATGAAGTGCTTTACGAACATGGATATGGTGCGGTGGGTACTTATGTGTACAGTTTGGAAATAGATGGAAACATAATTGATTCCAAACAAATGATTTTTGCCAACTAGCATATAATTTTGATTTTAACAAAGCTAAAAGATACCGGTTTTTATACTTGATCATGACCAGTATTGTGTTTGAGTATGTCTTCATGAATGCCTGTTTTTTTATCAAAAACAAGCTAAATCATCTTTTACGATTCTGCCGGGAATATTATTTGGCCTTTAGATAAATCAATCAGGATCAGTTGAATGATTACTTGTTTTGCTGAATGGATAGACCAATTTGTACTGCGGGCAATTTCTTTTGGACATAGCCGATTTTCCAGTTTTGAAAATAGCAAAACATTTGTACTGTCATTGATGAATTCAATCCAGCTAAATCAACTTTTTCATTTGTAAATATAGGCGCAGCACCTGCTTTGGACTCTTAACGCTTCAATCATGTATTCGGGAGTTGCATTCCTGATTACAATGAAAAAAGCCGCTTTTAGGATTAAACAAAGTATCCGGGCTAAAGCTTTAAGACTGTTCTGGAGGGACATAAATGATGCTTTTTCTATCAAAAAGAAAAGAATTCTTCGAAAAATAGTTTTCAAATCATAGAATTTCCTTGCTGGAATGAATCATTCTCTGTTCAATTTATCATATTTGAAGGGTACAAAATAAAAATAACATGAAACGAACCCTGTTTTCCCTGTTTTTACTCCTGTTTACAATTCAACTATCAGCTCAGGTCTCCGCGAAACTAATGCGGTATATGGATGTCTCCGAGACGCAAATTACTTTTGTTTATGGAGGCGATATCTGGGTAGTCCCCAAGAATGGAGGTATCGCCATACCCATTACAAGTTCTCCCGGGGAAGAATCCTATCCCCGTTTTTCTCCCGACGGATCGCAAATTGCTTATACTGCAAGCTACCAGGGGAATATGGATGTCTATATTGTTCCGGTGACGGGTGGGTTGCCATCCAGAATTACCTACTCTTCCTTTCCTGATCGCATGGTGGACTGGCATCCGGATGGAGAACATTTAATCTTTGCTTCTCCCCGTGAAATAGGTCAGCGATCGGGGCGACAGTTTTTTAAAATTTCCAAAAAAGGAGGGTTTCCGGAAAAACTCAAAATTCCTTATGGCGAATTGGCCAGCTATTCACCCGATGGTAATCAACTTGCCTACATCACAAAGATTACTGAAAACTATCCTTTTAAAAGGTATCGGGGCGGATTGGCTTCGGATATTTTAATTTATGATTTAAAAAATAATACTGCTGAAAATATCACGAACAACCACGCTAATGACGGGAAACCTGCCTGGGCAGGAGACAAGATTTATTTTTTATCCGATCAGGCAAAAAATATGCGATTGAACATTTGGGCTTATGATACAAAATCAAAAAAGTCCAAACAGATAACGAAGTTCGATGATTTTGATATATCCTTTATGTCTGCCGGACCTTCTGATATCGTTTTTGAAACCGGAGGGCAATTATATCTAATGGATTTGGAAACTCAGAAATACAAACCGGTGAAAGTAAATATTGTCAGTGACCTGTCTACGGAAATGCCAAGAAAGAAGAATGTGAGCAAGAATATCAGCAGTGCCAGTGCAGCTCCCAATGGCAAACGAATAGTTTTTGAGGCAAGAGGCGAATTATTCAATGTACCGGGCAAAGAGGGCTTTACTTTTAATATGACGAAATCCAGTGGCGCCTTTGATCGCCAACCTGCCTGGTCGCCGGATGGCAAGCATATTGCTTTTTGGAGTGATCAATCCGGAGAGTTTGAAATTTATTTACAAAAGTCCGATGGTTCTGAAGTTGCCAGAAAAATTACCAATCGCCAAAAAGGTTACGGCTACAATTTGTATTGGTCGCCGGATAGTAAAAAAATTACATTCATAGATGAGAAAAATGATATTCTGATTTTAGATGTAGCGTCTCAAGAAATAAAAAAAGTTACCAATACCGAATGGAATATCAGTCATCCCGGACGTACCGGCTTCGTCATTAACTGGTCTCCTTATTCGGATTGGATAACGTACTCTCACGGAGTTGAGAATGCTAATGAAGCCGTCTTTGTTTACCATCTTGAGAGCGGAAAAAAATACCAGTTAACAAGTGGTTTTTATGATGACTTTTCACCGGATTTCAGTACGGATGGGAAATATATCTATTTCCTTTCCAATAGAAATATGCAACCACATTATTCGAGCATGGGGGATGGCACTTGGGTTTATCCCAATGCTACTCAAGTCGCCTATATGAGTCTTACCAAAGACGCAGCGGACTTAATGGCTGCCAAGAATGACGAGGTAGAGATTAAGGAAGAGAAAAAAGAAGAGGAAGAAAATGAAAAGGAGGATAACGAGGAAAAAGAAAAGAAAGAGGAAAAAGATGCGGATAAAGAAAAAGAAGAGAAAAAGGAGGAGAAACTACTCATTGATTTTGAAAATATAGAACACAGGGTTCGAATTTTACCACCAAAATCCGGGAATCTGGGTGGACTTATGGCCTTTGATGGTAAGATTGTTTATATAAGATATGCCAATACCGGATCGGCAAAAAGAGGGGCTTCGCTTGTGTTTTTTGATTTAAAGGAACAGGAGGAAAAAACGATTTTGGAAAAAGTGGATAATGCCGCCAGAACTGCCGACAGGAAATCACTACTGGTAGCCAGTAGTAGGAAATTTGGTATTATTAAAGCAGCTCCGGGGCAAAAAATTGACAAACCTGTCCCAACTGATGGTTTGGTAATGGATTTGATCCCTAAAGAGGAATGGCGTCAATTATTTAATGATGCCTGGCGCCGGCACCGGGATTTTTTCTATGATCCGAAAATGCACGGCCTGGATTGGTCGAAACTCCGGAAACGTTACGGGGCATTAGTTGAAGATGCTCGTACGCGTTCTGATGTCAATTTTATTATTTCCAATCTCGTAGCAGAGCTTTCTGCCGGACACACTTATACCGGAGGCGGAGATATCGAAAGAGTGAAATCCATGCAAAACGGATTTCTGGGGATTGACTGGGCTCTGGAAAATGGTAAATACAAAATAAAAAGGATCGTTCGTCCGGCATCCTGGGATACGGAAGTTCGCTCTCCTTTTGATCAGCCTGGAAGTGAAATTAAGGAAGGGGATTATATCCTGACAGTGAATGGTGTAAAACTGGATCCTTCAAAAGAACCCTATGCCGCTTTCGAAGGTTTGAATGGAAAAACAGTCGCTTTAAGTATTAGTCCTACGGGCAAAAAAGAAGATGCTAAACAACATATTGTCAAGACCTTGAGTCAATATCAGGAGCAACAACTCCGGTATCTGGAGTGGATCGAAAAAAATCGGCAAATGGTTGATGAATTATCCGGTGGGCAACTTGGATATGTGTATATGTCTAATACTTCTGGCCGGGGGCAATTAGAACTGGTGAGAATGTACTACGGTCAATTGGATAAAAAAGGTTTCATTATTGATGAACGTTTCAATGGAGGGGGACAGTTGGCGGATCGGTTTCTGGAATTATTACAGCGTCCGGTTGTGTATAATTTGCACTGGCGCCACGGAAAAGATCATACCCAACCCCTGAAAACGAATACCGGTCCTATGGGGATGCTGATCAATGGCTGGGCAGGCTCGGGAGGAGATGGCTTACCCTGGGCCTTCCAGGAATTGAAAGCGGGCCCGATTGTCGGAGAGCGCACCCTGGGTATTTTGGTCGGCCCGGCTACCGGTCACCGGCTGATCGATGGAGGTAATATCACGGTGCCCGGAGCCCGTCTTTATGATAATGATGGCCATTGGTTTTGGGAAGGAGAAGGTGTTTCTCCGGATATCGAAGTATGGGATGATCCTGCGATTCTGGTTCAGGGACGCGATCCGCAGATTGAGCGAGTCGTAGAGGAAGTTTTGAAATTGCTTAAAACCAATCCTCCAAAAATGACTCCTGCGCCAGCGCCTGAGGACCGAACGGCTAAAGGGCTGGGGAAAAAATAATTTTGATCAGTATTTGATATTTGTCATTCGATTTTCAGATAGCGAGGATCGGGTGACAAATGTCAAAACTACTTCATAATAAATGCATCTTCTTTTGTAATAGGACTGTAATAATCGGCTTCTTCCTTGAGAATGGCAGCGGTAGTGATTTCAATAGCCGCTATTTCAACACGTACACCTTTTGATTTGACATGACGAACCAGCTCTACATAATCGGAATCGCCGGAAAGGATAATGATCGTATCCACTTTTTCGGCGAGTTGAGTAGCTTGAATAGATAATGGAATATCAGCTGATTTATGACAAGGAACGACAGAACCAAAATAATGGGTATGTAAGCGATCGGCTAATTTCTGGGAAATACTGACCCCTTCGCGAAAATAAATCAAGCGATTCAAACCTCTCCCATTAAGCAATTTAGGAATAACCGTATCAAAATTAAGCACGGCACTTTTGTTATTGGTTAGCTGGGTCAGGCTCATCTCGATATTGTTCCCATCGATTAGAATAGCTACAGATTGAGATATTTTTACGCTATCCGGAGTGGTGGCTGAAACCGTTGGTGGCGGTGGAGTATTAGTCGATGTTTTACTGCCAGTTTGTTCTGTATTTTTGGTCGTGACAGTCCTTTCTACCGTGCTTTTCCGGCTGCTAGTACTTTTGGTTGGTTTCCGAGAGCTACTGGCTCTGGTTTTTGTACTACTGCGGCTGGAGGATTTTTTTTCAGTTTTACTACTGATTTCTTGCTTGGGACCGGTTTTGGCTTTTCTGCTTTTTTGAGAAGGATTGATTTTTATGATTGTTTGATCGTCCGAAGCATCAATTTTTTTACTTCTTGGGCTTGAATTTTTTCTTTTCGCCATAGCTATGTTGTGATGTGTTTTTTGAAATCTCATAAGCAGTTTTTACCGAAAAAACCGTCTTATAGTTTCGAATTCCTGATAAATGTTAATAAAAAGAGCTTCAGAGGCTGCAATACTCTAATATAAGAGTAATTGATAATAGCCCCAAATTGGCTTTATTGTGTATCGATTGTGCTTTGTTAACAGAATTTGATAAACTTTGTTAAATTATCGGAAAATAGAACTCGGATTGAAATGAAAAAAAGTGTGATACTGATTTTACTCCTGTTAAGTCTTGCAGGGGAAAAACTCCTGGCTCAGGATTCAAAGGATGTCCCGATGTATAAGGTAAATACCTGGGTAGCTGCATCTATTGGAGTGGGAGGAACAATTACGAATTATTTGGGATTGCGATCTTTACTGGATCGGGATTCTATTCCTCTGGATATCGTTTTAGAATTAAGTGAAAATGATGTTAACAGGTTTGATCGTTATGCGCTCCGGCAGGATTTGGATAAGGTGAGTCACGCGAAAGAACTATCGGATATTGGTTTATATGGCACCTTTGCACTGCCTGCCGTTCTCTTTTTTGACAAGAAAATCCGAAAGGAATGGAAAAGCATTTCGCTCATGTATTTCGAGACGCAGGCGATAGCTGCCAATATATATGCCTGGAGTCCTTTGGGGCCGAGATTTATAGAACGTTATCGTCCGGGAACCTACTATGAGGAATTGACAATCGAAGATCGAAGACTGGGGAGAAAGCGAAATTCCTTTTTTAGCGGACATGTGAGTACGACCGCTACGGCTTCTTTTTTTATGGCCAGGGTCTACTGTGATTTTCATCCCGAATTGGGTGCAAAAAAGTGGCTGATCTACGGACTGGCCCTGATTCCTCCCACTTTCGTCGGACATAATCGCATTCGTAGCCTTAACCACTTCCCCACAGATGTCATTATGGGAACCTTGGTTGGAGCAGCAACCGGTATATTAATTCCTGCTTTACACAAAAACAAGGATAATCGACTTACATTGACTACTTTACAAGAGGGCTATGGCCTGGCTATGGGATATAGGTTTTGATTGAATCCTTTTATGGATAGAATTGATTAAAATGTAATTGAGATTACATTTTATTTGTAAATAATTGATCAATAAGTGATTAGATATGCGGAATAAGCGTAATTGAAGCCAGGGCTGAAGAATGTGAAAAAATCCTTCTACAAAAATTGAATTTGTACAGGGAATTACTGTATTTTTACGCTGTTAATTATATAGATGACCACTGCAATATGATTTTAATCCAATTACATCAGCACCATCATTCTTCAATACGTCTCTTGCGTAGATGATAGTCTGGTGTAAAGAACAGAAATAAAAGGCTTATCGTTTGCGCGATAGGCCTTTTTCAATTTTAGAACCTTTTTTAACATCTAATGTTCTCTTGATACAAAAAACTATTATGACTTGTAATATTCATTTTCATCACCACCATGCTTTTGTAGAACACTGCAAATGGTGACAATGCTATGGGTATTACTTTGCTATGGGTATTACTTTCCCAAAAAGGCTTGCCATTTTGCAATGGTAAGCCTTTTTTATTTTGATTAATCTTAAAACGAAGTATAGAAATGGAAAAACTGAAACTCGCTATCCAAAAATCCGGCAGGCTAAGCGATGCTTCCAAAAGCCTTTTGAAAGAATGTGGTATTTCCTTTCAGAATGGCAAAAATAAATTACTGGCACCTGCAGTAAATTTCCCTATGGAAATCCTTTACCTCAGAGATGATGATATCCCGGAATATGTCGAGAATGGGACGGCAGATATTGGAATACTTGGTAATAATGTGGTACTCGAAACTCAAAGAAAAGTTGATATCCCTCAAAAGCTCGGCTTTTCGAAATGTAAACTTTCCCTTGCTATTCCCAAAACGGGGAATTATACCGACATCTCCTGGTTCCAAAGCAAAAAAATTGCAACGTCCTACCCCGAGATTCTTTCTTCCTATCTAAAAAAGCATAATGTCGAATCTGAAATTCATAAAATAAGCGGTTCTGTAGAAATTGCACCTAGCATAGGCTTGGCAGATGGCGTATGCGATATCGTAAGCTCGGGTAGTACCCTGTTTAGTAATGGCTTAAAGGAAGTAGAAATCGTAATGCGCTCCGAAGCGGTACTGATTGCCAACAAAAACATAAACGCATCCAAAAAAGCCTTACTTCAAAAGTTCATTTTTAGGATTGAAGCTGTAAACCGGTCGAAGAATAGTAAATATATAATCCTTAATTCTCCCAATGAAAAGATCGCAGAAATCAGTGCCTTGCTTCCCGGAATGCGAAGTCCTACCGTGGTTCCATTAGCACAAACCGGATGGTCCGCGATTCATTCGGTAGTCAATGAACAAAAATTTTGGGAAGTGATAGATCAGCTTAAAGAAAAGGGAGCCGAAGGTATTCTGGTGGTCCCTATTGAAAAAATGATACTTTAGTCAATGCTAATAATTATTGGTTTTTAAAATTAATAAAATGAAAATATACGATAATCCATCAAAGAGTGAATTAAAGGCAATACTTCGACGTCCGCTATTCGAACAAAAGGACCTGGAAGATATAGTAAAAACAATTTTGGAGAATGTCCGCAAAAAAGGGGATACTGCACTATTGGATTATGGCGAGCGCTTTGATGAAATAAAGCTGGATACGCTCAAAGTAAGTGCAAAAGAAATAAGCAGAGCGGTGGATCAGGTTTCGGATAAACTGAAAGCCGCAATCAAAACAGCTAAGTCGAATATCTGGAGATTTCACAATTGTCAAAAAGAAAATATACGCCTGATCGAAACCATGCCCGGGGTACAATGCTGGCGAAAAAGCCTGGCGATTCAGAAGGTGGGTTTGTATGTTCCCGGAGGTACAGCGCCGCTCTTCTCAACGGTACTTATGCTTGGGATACCGGCTCGGCTCGCCGGATGTGAAGAGCTTATTCTTTGTACGCCACCACAAAAAGATGGAACGATTAACCCGGTTATTCTTTACACGGCTCAAAGCTTGGGTATCCATAACATCTATAAGGTCGGTGGCGCCCAGGCTATTGCGGCGATGGCCTACGGTACGGAAACTATCCCCGCGGTTGATAAAATTTTTGGCCCGGGAAATCAATATGTTACCGAAGCCAAACAGCAAGTGAGCCGGGAAGGTATTGCAATGGATTTACCGGCTGGCCCTTCGGAGCTAATGGTTTTAGCAGATCGATCCGCCAGGCCCGAATTTGTTGCAGCCGACCTGCTTTCTCAAGCTGAACACGGGCCGGATAGCCAGGTTGTTTTAATTGCTTTTGAAAGGTCTCTCATAGAACGGGTAAAAACGGCAATAGAAGATCAACTGGCTCTATTGCCACGTGCAGAAATTGCAAGAAAAGCATTGGATAATAGTGTAGCTATTGTCGTCAGGGACCGTACAGAAGCACTGAAAATTGCAAATGCTTATGCTCCGGAACACCTGATGATATCTTTAGAAAATGCGGAAGCTTTCGCCTTGGGAATTAAAAATGCCGGTTCTGTTTTTCTCGGCAACTATACTCCGGAGTCAGCAGGAGATTATGCTTCGGGAACGAATCATACCTTACCTACAAATGCTTATGCCCGGGCTTACAGTGGCGTTTCATTAGATAGCTTTGTGAAAAAAATTACTTTCCAGAAAATCACGCCTACAGGTCTCAAAAATTTGGGACAGGCTGTGGAAGAAATGGCTGCTGCTGAAAAATTAGAAGGACATAAGCAGGCGGTTAGTTTACGATTGAAAGAATTGGAAAAAATGAAGTTCGTTCCTGCGGAAAAAAATCCAGAGCTCAAAGCAGAGTCTTTTTCCTTTTCGGTCAATAAACTGTTGAGGAAGGATTTGCGTACTTTCCGGCCTTATGCTTCGGCCAGGCATGAGTTCAGTGGAAAGGCGGAAGTCTATCTGGATGCAAATGAAAGTCCTTTTGAGACTACCTTAAATCGTTATCCCGACCCTTTACAGAAAAAACTGAAATCGGAAATTTCTAAAATCAAAGGAGTGCCGGTAAAAAATGTCTTTTTGGGAAATGGGAGTGATGAAGCCATTGACTTGTTGATCCGCCTGTTTTGCGAAACGGGAATTGATAGTATTCTGACTTTGCCACCAACTTATGGGGTCTATGGTGTTTGTGCCAGAATGGCTGGAGTAACAGTAAATGCTTTGCCACTGGATACGGATTTTCAACCCGATATAGCGGCCCTGTCCGGCCTTGCTGCCCGTAATGCCAAACTGCTATTTATTTGTAATCCGAATAATCCTTCTGCGAGTATTATCCCGATTGATGTTATTGAAAACATAATCAAAACATTTCCGGGGATTGTAGTGGTGGATGAAGCCTATATTGATTTTGCAGATATCGATTCGGGCATTTCACTGCTTGAAAAATATCCTAATCTTGTCGTTTTACAAACTTTTTCAAAAGCCTGGGGATTGGCGGGACTGCGTTTGGGGATGGCCTTTTCCTCTGAAGAGATCATCACCTGGCTCAACAAAATCAAATTGCCTTATAATATTAATCAACTCACTCAAGATGCGGTATTGCAAAGCTTGTCATCAAAAGAGCATGTCGAAGCACAAATTCAGCTAATTCGATCCGAGCGTAGTCGTTTGTCTGCTCTTCTGCAAGGTTTCGATTTTGTACAAAAAGTATTTCCTTCACAGACTAATTTTCTACTGGTAAGAATGAAAAACCCTCAAGTGCTTTATCAATTTTTATTGAAGAAAGGAATCATCGTAAGAGATCGCTCCAGACAGTTAAACTGTGAAGGCTGTCTCCGAATTACTATAGGAACTCCGGAAGAAAATGATCGCTTGATGGAGGCACTGACCAATTTTCAAACTGCTGAGAAATTAGATAGACCATACCTCATTACTAATATCTGACAATTATGCAAAAAGTACTTTTTATTGATCGCGATGGAACCTTGATCATGGAGCCCCCCGGTGATTATCAGGTAGATTCTTTTGAAAAACTGGAATATTATCCAAGAGTATTCCAGTATCTGTCGAAAATTGTTGAGGAACTGGATTATGACTTGGTTATGGTCACGAATCAGGACGGATTGGGAACGGATAGTTTTCCCGAGGATACTTTCTGGCCAGTACACAATAAAGTTATTCAGGCTTTTAAAAATGAAGGCATCAATTTTTCCAATGTTTTTATCGATAAAACTTTTCCCGGGGAAAATGCGCCCACTCGCAAACCCGGAACGGCAATGCTTACCGAATACCTTAGTGGAGAATATGACCTGGCAAATTCTTATGTACTCGGAGACCGTTTATCCGATATACAGCTGGCTGCTAATCTGGGAGCCAAAGGAATTCTTATACAAGACAAAAAAACAGCCAAAGTTGATGATACCCTAAATCAGGTTTGCTCATTGATAAGTCTCGAATGGAAAGAAATTTATGAATTTCTGAAATTTGAAAATCGCAGTGCCAGCATAAGACGCACTACTTCCGAAACGGATGTAATTATTGATCTTTTACTGGATGGTGAGGGGCAATCCGATATAGATACCGGCCTTGGGTTTTTCGATCACATGCTGGAACAAATAGCCCGGCATTCCGGAGTAGATTTAAAAATTAAGGTCAATGGCGATTTGCATATTGATGAACATCATACGATTGAAGATACAGCATTGGCACTGGGGGAAGCTTTTAGTAAGGCCCTGCAGGACAAAATATCCATAGCACGTTATGGTTTTACATTGCCCATGGATGATTGTCTGGCTCAGGTTGCTATTGATTTTGGCGGTCGACCCTGGCTGGTTTGGGAGGCCAGTTTCCGAAGAGAGAAAATCGGAGATATGCCCACCGAAATGTTTTATCATTTTTTTAAATCCTTTTCGGATACATCTAAAACCAATCTCAATATTAAAGTCGAAGGAAGGAATGAGCACCATAAAATCGAAGCTATTTTTAAGGCTTTTGCAAAAGCGATTAAAATGGCTCTGCGCCGTGAACCGGGAAATGTAAAAATGCCAAGTACCAAAGGACTTATTTGATACATGGGATATTGGGCTAAAATAAACTATTGTAAAACAATGTCTAACAAAAAAGAAAGAATTGTTATTATCGATTATAATGCGGGAAATGTTCGCTCCGTGCTCTTTGCTTTACAACGACTGGGAATAGAGGCTCAAATTTCCGCCGAGCCTGAGTTAATCCAGACTGCTGATAAAGTGATTTTTCCCGGAGTCGGAGAAGCTTCAACTACCATGGCATATCTGCGCGAGAAAAAACTTGATAAAGTCATTCGGAACCTGCAGCAACCGGTTCTGGGGATTTGCCTGGGGATGCAATTGCTTTGTACTCATTCGGAGGAAAACAATACGACCTGCCTGGGACTTATTCCGCAAAATGTTCGCTTGTTCAGACCAATAAAAAGAGAGAAAGTACCGCATATCGGCTGGAATCGTTTGTACGATGTGCAAGGGGCTCTTTTTGATTCCAGACAGGAAGGCGAATATACCTATTTCGTACATAGTTATTTTGTTGAAAAAGGAGATTATACTATTGCGAGCTGTGATTATATTTTGCCTTTCAGCGCTGGTTTGCAGAAAGACAATTTTTATGCTACACAGTTTCATCCCGAAAAATCGGGAGGCCTTGGTCAGCAGATTCTTGAAAATTTTCTAAAGCTTTAAAAATGCAGCAAATTCAAATTATACCGGCCATTGATATCATTGATGGAAAATGTGTACGCTTGTCTCAGGGAGACTATAATCAGAAAAAAATATACCGTGAAAATCCCCTGGAAATGGCTAAATCGTTTGAAGCCGCCGGTTTTCAAAAACTGCATCTGGTCGATTTAGATGGTGCGAAAGCCAGACAGGTTGTAAACCTGAAAGTGCTGGAGAAAATAGCCAGTCAAACCAGATTGCAGATAGAGTTTGGTGGTGGAATCAAAACAGATGCGGACCTGCAAAAAGTTTTCGAATGCGGTGCAGCGCAAGCTATTATTGGGACGGTAGCAGTTAAGCAACCTGCGCTTTTTTTCTCCTGGCTGGATCGCTATGGATCAGAGAAAATAATTCTCGGAGCAGATGTTAAAGGGGAACGATTGGCGATCAACGGCTGGCTGGAAACCACTAAGGTTAGTATTTATGATTTTTTGGAGAACCACCGCTCCAGAGGATTAAAGTATGTCATCTGTACAGATGTTTCCAAAGACGGTATGCTAGGGGGTACGGCTCTCGGACTCTATGAGCGGCTCATTCGAAAGTTCCCGGATTTGCACATCATCGCGAGTGGGGGAGTATCTTCTCCGCAGGATATTGAAAACCTGGCCAGGATTCATTGTCCCTCCGTTGTGGTTGGGAAAGCAATCTATGAAGGAAGACTAAACCTCGGAACTTTGCTAAGGTAAAATGTCCTTGTTTAATTACTCGCTTTGGCTAAACTATTAAAAAATAAAAACATGCTTGCAAAAAGAATAATTCCCTGTCTGGATATCAAGGATGGCCGAACGGTCAAAGGGGTTAATTTTATAGAACTGCGAGATGCCGGTGATCCGGTAGAGCAGGCAAAAATATATAGTGATCAGGGTGCGGATGAATTGATTTTTTTGGATATCAGCGCAACGAACGAAAAGCGAAAGACGCTGCATGATTTAGTACTTCAAGTAGCGGCTCGGCTTAATATCCCTTTTACTGTAGGTGGAGGTATTACCAGGTGTGAAGATGTGAGTAGTTTACTGGAATGTGGAGCAGATAAAGTTTCGATTAATTCTGCCGCAGTACGCAAACCTGAATTAATTGATGAATTAGCACGGAGCTTCGGGAGTCAGTGTATCACTGTAGCCATCGATGCCCGAAAAACAGATAATGGCTGGAAGGTTCATCTGAATGGGGGCCGTGTACCTACGGAGCTGAATCTTTTTGATTGGGCGAAGGAAGTTGCAGCACGCGGCGCCGGGGAAATATTATTTACTTCTATGGATCATGACGGCACTAAATCGGGTTTCGCCAACAAAACACTCGCCAGGCTTTCCTCGATGCTCACGATTCCCATTATTGCTTCTGGCGGAGCTGGAAAGAAGGAGCATTTTAGGGATGTTTTTAAAATTGGAAAAGCAGATGCAGCTCTCGCCGCCAGTATTTTTCATTATAATGAAATTGCGATTCCCGATCTTAAAAGCTTTCTAAAAAATAAAAATATTTCCGTTCGTACAACTACTTAAATTTACTAAAGCGTATGTTGAAAGATATTAACTTTGATAAATCCAGGGGACTTGTTCCCGCTATTGTTCAGGATATTCGCACTGGAAAAGTACTGATGCTCGGCTTTATGGATCAAGCAGCTTTTCAAAAGACGATTGAAACTAAAAAAGTGACTTTCTATAGCCGCTCCCGGCAACGTATTTGGACCAAGGGGGAAACAAGCAGTAATTTTTTAAATGTACAATCTGTCGATCTGGATTGCGATCAGGATACCTTACTGATAAAAGTGATCCCTGAAGGTCCGGTTTGCCATACGGGGCAGGATACTTGTTTTAATGAAAAAAACGAATCCGAAAATTTTCTTTTGCAATTGGAGAAAGTCATTCAGAGCCGGAAAAATGCAGATGTCAGCAGTTCTTATACCGCTTTACTTTTTAAAAAAGGAATTAATAAAATTGCTCAGAAAGTAGGGGAGGAAGCGGTGGAGTTAATCATAGAATCCAAGGATGAAAATGAGAACCTGTTTTTAAACGAAGCCGCTGATTTATTATATCATTATTTGGTTTTACTGACTGCTAAAGACTTTCAGTTAAAGGATGTTATTAATATTTTAAAACAAAGACATCACTCCGGATAAGAAAAACAGGACTTGTGGCGCTTCTGTAGCTCTTATTAAATTTCTGACTAAACTATTCATTCTCCCGTATTTTTTTATATATTTCAGGTTGAAAATCAGGTAGTTTATGTAAACTATCAGCCTCAGTAAACCAAAAACAGGAATGAATACTCTACAATGGATAAAGCTTAAAAGAGATTTTGAGGAGGAGCGTTGTATCTTGATGATCGGGCCCAATCTGGCCAGTGTAGAAAAAGATGGAAAACGGGCACCAATGGTCGATGAGCTTGCGGCTTCCCTTGCCGATATTTTGGATATGGAGAAAGTGGACTACGATCAGAAAGCCCGAAAAAATCTCACCTATATAGCACTTCGTTTTTTGAGTATAAAAGGTGCTCGCCGGGTTGATCTGGAAGATATTGCTAAAGATTTTATTCAACAAAACTCTAAAAAGATTCCGGAAATTTACGATTGGCTGGCTAAACTACCCTTCCATATTATTATCAATACCAATAAGGACGATTATATCCAAAAAGCTTTAGTAGCCAATGGCAAACAACCATTGGCGCATTATTATAATTTCAGACGCGAAACCAATACCCGGCTTGATTTTGAGAAAGTAAGTGCTGAAACACCTCTGGTTTATAATCTTTTTGGTTCTATTGAAGAGTCCGAATCCCTCGTACTTACGGAAGAAGATCAATTGGAATTCATTCGCAATGTCGTTAAAGATGATCCACGTATACCAGAGGAAATTTTGGGGCAATTTGATGATCGTAAAACTTATTTATTTCTGGGTTTTGATCTGGAAAACTGGCAGTTTCGCCTCTTGCTTGATGGACTACAGCTAAGAGAGGAAAATACGACTTTATCTCCTAAAGTTGATCGCTTCCCGCTAAGTATGATGACCAGGACTTTTTACGAAGAGCGCTTTAATTTTCAGTTTATTGATCAGAATGCTATTGATTTTCTGGGAGAATTAAAAGGGAAGGTATTTCCCGTAGCCGATGAAAAATCAAAGGAAAATAAAAAAGTTTTTTTACTGTACGATAAAAAGGAAGAAGCGGTAAAAGATGCTCTGGAAAACAGTCTGAGTCAGTTGGTACAAAATGGAGAAATTACTATTCATTATCCCGGAAGTTTTGTAGCGGGTACAGATGAAAGTGAAATAGAACAACAGTTTCGAAATTCGGATATAGTCCTTGCTATTGTCAGTCCGAATTTTCTGGCAAATGTAGCTTTAAGTGAAACCTGGTTGGCGAAAGCAGATGAACTGGAAAAACAAGAAGAAATTATTTTACGCCCATTGATTGCTCGTCCCTGCGACTGGCGTGAAAACCCCATTCTCCGGACCCGTATCGCTTTACCCGAAAACAATGAAGCTATTTCCAGTACTCATTGGAACACGGTGGATGATGCATATTTTGATATTGTCCAATCCTTTAAAAAGCTTTTGAAATGAGTAAACTGACTTTAAACAAAAGCCGCTATCCGGGAATCAGGGCATTCGAAAGAAATGAAAATACGGTCTTTTTCGGTAGAAAAAGAGAAGCTAAAAAATTATACAACCTCATCAAGGCCAAACCGCTTGTTGTCCTCTTTTCGAAATCCGGTATTGGAAAAAGTTCACTGATTAACGCCGGACTGGAACCCTTGCTGGAAGTGGATTATTTTCAGGTGATTAAAGTGCGTTTGCAAAGCACCAATATCAGTTCAGTCGAAACGGTGATCAATGAATTAAAACCTTTTGTCAATGAAACCAAGCTAAAAAACCATAGCAAGGGGAAGCCCGGTTTTTGGGAATATCTGCGTGCCTGTGACTTCAAGAGAGGCGAAGAAGAGCTTACACCGATTTTGATTTTCGATCAATTTGAAGAGTTTTTTGAACACGATAAAAAAGATCAAAAAGCGCTTAACCAGGAGTTGGCGGATATGGTGAGCAATCGCTTGCCGGAACGGATACAGCAAAGCCTGAGAGCCATCCCTTTTCGGGATCGGACGCAGGAGCAACTGGATTGGCATTCCCCGATTCCAGTGAAGTTTATTTTTGCCATTCGCTCGGATCGTATGAGCCAGATGGATGGAATGTCCGAAAAAATTCCGAGCATTTTGCATAATCGCTTTCACCTGAAACCATTGGGAATAGAAGCGGCCAAAGAAGCAATTGTCGAACCGGCGATTTCGGAGGTTTCCGGTTTTGATACGATGCCTTTTTCCTATCATCCCGATGCCCTGGAAACGATTATTAAATATTTAAAAAATAAAAATGACGAAATAGAGTCTTTTCAATTGCAATTGCTTTGTAGAAATATTGAGCGAACAGTATATCGTAAAAATGAGAAAAATGTTGTTGTTCAGGAAACAGACTTTGGCGGTTCGAAAGGGATAAGGTCCATTCTCAATAATTATTACGAACAGGAAATAACCGAACTTGGCGAAGAAGAAAGACCACTGGCCCGGAAGTTTTTTGAAGAAGGTTTGATCGTTGGAGGACGAAGGGTCGGGATCAGCGAAGGGGTGGAATCTGAAACTTTCGGAATCGGGAAAGAACTATTATCCAAATTGTTGGCTAGTCGTTTGTTGCGTGCCGAAAATACCCATCTGGGACGAAGTTATGAATTGAGCCATGATACACTGGTTGCTCCGATCTTGCAATCATTTGAGATTCGACGCCGCAGAGAAGAAAGCGCTGAAATATTGCGCAAACAAAAGGAACACGAAACGCAGTTGAAAGCCGAACGGAAAAAAAGAAACAGAGCCCGGATGTTAGCTGTAGCAGGTTTTGTACTTTTTGTAATTTCTGCCGGTTTGGGTTTTCTAGCAGCTAAACAGTCACAGATAGCCAAGAAAGCACAAAAGGAAGCGGAAGATGCAAAAGTAATTGCCGAAAGACAAAGAGATAGAGCCAATGAAGCAAGAAAAAAAATTGAAGTCACTCAGCTGAAAATGGCGGAAATCAATTTGGAAAGTGGAAAGGCTAATATGGAAGTCGACAAATATGAAGCGGCGAGCGAAAACTTTAATCTGGTACTTGCTCTCGAACCCAATATTGATACTTCTATAGTAAGTTATAACAAAGAACTATTTACTACTGCCCGACAATTATTAAAGCAGGCGAAGAGCAAAAATGATATTCAAAAAGATTTTGATGGATATATGAAGTCGGGGAATGACGATCTAAAAGCAAAGCGGTATCAATCTGCTTATGCAAAATTCAAGGCTGCCCGAAAACTGGACGTTAGTGCGGCATCCAATCGCCAGTCCGATCTGAAAATCGACGCTGCTGAAAATGAATTGATCCGACAGGTTGGAGTAGAAATGGATAAAGCCGGACGCTTTAGCAAAGCGAATGATTGTGTTTTGGTTAAAGAAAAAATAAAGAAAGTCGAATCGATCAGCCGCTTGCTTAATTATCAGTTGAGTAATGCAGATAAAAGAAAAATCCGAACGTATAAAAACAAATGTAATTAGACCTATTGTTCGATACCCGGTTTTAAAAGTCGGACAGTACATGACCTATAACGAATACCGACTATATGAGATATCTTTTAATCACTTCCCTGATTGGCTTTTTACCTTTGGTGGGATTTAGCCAGAATTGTTTTCAGTCTTTTTACGAAAAGGGAAAAAGTGCATACGAAGCCTTGCAGTTTGAGACTGCGATTAATCAATTCAGAGCTGCTAAAGTCTGCGATGACTTACCGGTAGATCATCAACTGGATGAGTGGATCAACAAAGCTCAAAATGGCTATATTGAAGCCATCAAAAAAGAACAGGCCAGAGCCCAGTCTCTGGCACTTACCGCAAAATCAATCATCGAACTCACCAAAAACAACGATGCTACTAAAGCCTTTCGCTATGCACAATACGCCTGGCAAGAAGAGGATACCCCCGAGTCGAGACTGGCACTTTATGATAGCTATTATCAATTGGCAGGCAGGCAGCGAAAGAATTTTTACATCCGGGATATTCGGGTTTTCGATCATGTAGGGAATACACTAAAGACAGGAGGTTTTATGGATAAAGGGCAAACTGTTTTTGTAACAAGTTTGTTCGGCGATCAATTATTCCTCTATGATTTTAATGGAAAAAAAATTGCTGAATTAACTGCAGAGGCAGACTGGTATACGGATCAGGCTTATAGTGAAGAAGCGAATGTTTTATTGGCAACTGAAAAGAGTCTTTTAAACAAATGGGTACTGGCTTATCGCTTGAAAAATGCAATGCTCGATACTATCCCTCTTTTCAAATATGAAATAAAAAATAAAGAAGTTACGGCATTGGCTATTTCAAAAGCTGGTGATAAAACCGTTATTGCTTTTTATGACGGAGACACTCATGTTTTAAATGCGAAAGGCGAGTACTTATATCAGTTACCTGTTGAAAAAAGCGGAGCGAATTATCTGGTCTTTTCCGATAACAATGAAATAGCAATGGCTTACCACAAAAAAGTCAAAGTTTTTAAACTGGAGGATAATAAATTTGAATTGCGCTCCGAACAGGCTTTGGACAGGATGCGTTCGCCTAAACTTGCTTTTTCTTCAAGTGGAAAATACCTGATGGCCGGAAGCCGGAGCTTACTCAAAGTATTTGATATCGAAGCGGATAGTAGTTACTCTGGAGTTGATGCTACTTATGTTCCCTACCAATCGGATATCGGAATGATTTCGAAGGATGAAGTTTATGTGACCTTCGGACATAGGCTAAATGATTTAAAGCGAAGAAAATTGATTAAAGAATTTTCCAATGAAGTGCTGAATATGAAATTTTCACCGGATTTAAAATATTTAGCGGCCAATATGGAAGATTTGAATGTTCAGCTGTGGAAATACCCTCTGAGCAAATATGGCGGAATAGATCACGGGATTTTAGGTGGTCATAGAGATTTCGTTCGACAGATTAATTTTTCTCCGGATAGTACTCATTTACTTACGGTATCCAATGATCGCACTGTTAAAGTCTGGATGCCTGATATGACAGCTGGTGTCTTTCTGAATAGTGTTGGTGATTTAAGTCAGGCTATCGATTTTGGTGATGAGCTGAGATTAGTAAGTATAAAAAATGACCGGGCCTACTATTTTGATGAAAATGGAAAACAGCAATTTTATACCCGTATACCGGCCGCTAAAAATATTGTTACAAGTGCTTCGGACGGAAAATATCTTTTGGTCAATGATGAAAACGGTTTCGATGTCTGGACGGTAGACCTGAACGAAAAGAGCGTACAATCCTTCCTGGGGATGACGGGGGGCGATAGTATTAGTCTTGCCGATTTTTCAACAGATGGAAAACTGGCTTTTTATACGAATGAAAATTATACCTATAGTTTACGCTTATGGGATTTTAATACCGGAGATCGCGCTTATTTGAGTGGCTATAAAACCGACCTTAAAGCCATTCGTTGGGCTTCCGATAATAGGCATATTGCGGCACTGGATTACGAAGGCAATTTATTTATTTGGAAAGTTGCTGATGAGATTAAACTATTGAAGAAGATTGTGCCCAGTCACGATATGGCATGCGCTGATTTTTATTTTTCTCCCGATGGAAAAAATGTACTTACCTGCGGGCTGGAGGGAACTATGAAAATCTGGACCCTGGAGGGGAAATTAATTAATAGTCTAACCGGACATACCAATGGCGTCAGAACTGCGGCGTATTCACCCGATGGAAAATTTATCATTAGCGGATCGGATGATGAAAGTGTGAAAATCTGGACGAGTAATGGTCAATTAATTACTACGCTGAAAGTAAATGATCGGCCAATTAATAAAGTTTGTTTCTCAAGCGATGGTCGTTATATCGCAATGGGCTATGCAGACGAAACTTTATTAATACTGCCTTTCGATCCGAATTTGCTCATACAAAAAGTTGAAGCCCTACAAATTCCGGACCTTGGAAAAGAAGAAAAAGAGCGATACGGGATTAGTCAAAATTAATAAGGAGGCGTTTAAATACAATTACACTTCCTTCCACATTTTATACATTCCGGCGTAGTGTTTATGGATCATCTCAAAGGCTAATTTTTCGCTACTTCCTTTTTGGAAACCGCTTCGCTGATAAAAATGAAGGGCTTGCTCTTGGGTATCCATGACATCGAGCCATAGGATTTCATTTCCATGAATCCTGACTTGTGCTTCTACCCATGACATCAGACATTGACCAACTCCGCGCCCCTGTGCCTCGCTCCCGAGATACAGGCGATGTAATTTGAGCGCCCGCCGATCGGGAAAATCTACAAAGGCTTTATCCCGGACAATTCGCAAAATACCACTGACCTGAGCTTGATAATGGACAAAAAAATAGGCAGCATTTAACTCCGCCAGTTCTTCTTGAAGCGTTTTAAGACTATAGGTATGCTCAATATACCAACTGCCATCATCCTTCCAGAGATGTTCGTAAACCGGAAGATAAATTCTTTTCATTAAAGCATAAAGCTCTGCCTGATCTTCTTCTCTTATTTCTCTAAGCTGAATATCGTTTTCGAGCTGTATCATCGTCAGGAATGATTTTTCGTTTTCAAAATTAACCGTATTATAAAACAGCAAAAACTAGTATTCTGTTTTCAAAAATGCATAGCATTTACCGGTGCTACTGCCTTTGAAACCTTTAGGATCTTTTTTCCCTTTCCCTTCTTTGTCTTATCTTGACGAAAAAACAAGTCCCTATGAAATCCTTATACAATTTAGCCATTATGCTTTTGATCTTTATCCTGTGTGCCTGTAATAATTCTCCGGAAACAGGAGCAATGGAAAAACCGGAAATCGATTCTGAACTGGAAAAGCAAATCGGGCAAATGATCATGGCGGGTTTTAGGGGATTTACGATTGACGAGATCAATCCGGCATTCATTCAACAAATCAGGGAGGGGCATATCGGAGGCATTATTCTGTTTGATTATGATGTAGTGAAAAAGAAAGCGGAGCGAAATATCCAGTCTCCCGAACAGGTGAAGCAACTGATTACTGATTTACAGGAAAAAGCGGAACTGCCCCTTTTTGTGGCGGTGGATCAGGAAGGCGGTAAAGTAAACCGACTCAAAGCAGCTTATGGCTTTCCGGCAAGTGTGTCCGCTCAGTATTTGGGCGAGCTGGATAATCTTGATAGCACCCGGTATTATGCGCAACGTACGGCTAATACGCTGACTTCATTGGGCTTCAATGTCAATTTTGCACCGGTTGCCGATGTTAATGTTAATCCTGCGAGCCCGGCTATTGGCAATATCGAAAGAAGTTATTCTGCCGATCCGGATGTAGTGATTAAACATGCTTCGGAAGTGGTAAACGTACAGGCAGAAAAGGGAATCATTTCTACACTCAAACATTTTCCGGGACATGGCAGCGCCACAGCAGATTCGCATAAAGGCGTTACGGATATTACCAACTATTGGTCAAAAGAAGAACTAAAACCCTTTAAAGTCATAAGTCAGACTGCTCCGAGCGTCGCAATTATGACGGCGCATGTGGTGAATAATAAAATCGATTCACTCTATCCGGCGACGATGTCCGAAAAAGTAATTAATGATATCCTGCGCAAAGATCTGGGCTTTTCCGGCCTGGTATTCTCGGACGATTTGCAAATGAAGGCGGTTAATAAAATGTATCCCTTTGAGACAATTCTGGAAAGAGCGATTCTTGCCGGGGTTGATGTATTGGTGATGGGAAATAATCTGGAACTGGAAGAGCTTGCACCACAGAAAGCGGTAAAAATTATTTACACACTGGTACAGGAAGGTAAGATCAGTAGAGAAAGAATTCAGCAATCTTATGATCGGATTCTTTCTTATAAAAAAATTAAAAAAAGATAATTTTACTGCTTAGCCTTTATTTTTAAAAACTAGTCTTTGCGCTGTGCGGCAAATCCTATACACTTCCAACGCACGGAATTACCGTGGAAGTCAAGCGGTTCATTGATTAAAATTTCCTCTTGCCAGTCTAAAACTTCAAAACCTATTTGCCCAAGTAATTGAAAAAGCTTAATCGGAGGATAATAGGCTTTCCAATGGGCTGCTTTGCTAAAATTGAGTGGTGTGATCAAAATGAGTTTTCCTTTGGGACGAAGTACCCGGTACATTTCGGCCAGGCCCCTGGCCGGATCATCTAAGCGATCCAGCAGAAAGCTATTGATAATCAAATCCTGACTTTCGTAATTAAAGGGAAGCGCAGAGGCTTTGGCCAAGCCAAAATTCAAATTTTTAAGACGATGTCCTTTTATGTTTAAAATATTGGAAAAGCCTTTTGAAGACAGATCAATATGAATATCGGTTTGATCTACCCAAAACTCTCGTGCTCTTTTCAACATTTGATAACTGTAATCGATCCCCCAGCAATCGGCTTTGGGAAAAGTCTGTGCCAGTGTAGCAATCCATCTGCCAACTCCACAACCGATTTCCAGAATATGGGCAACTTGAGAACTAGGGTAGAAGGGGGCTGCAAAGTCCAAGACCGCCTGCATTGGGTAAGAATCCCAGAGCCCATCCGCCAGATGCAATGCCGATTGCCGGCTAACCATGCTTTCGTATCGTTCGTAAGGATCGAGTTGAAACTCCTTGTCGGATTTTTTATAAAAAAATGGAATCCTTCCCCGTTGAGACAATGCTGCTTTCATTCTTCAAAGGTAATAAATCCATCTAGCAGTCAACCTGATTCCATTATTTTGAAAACACTTATCTTCACTAGCGCATAGATGCTCTATTCACATAAAAATATACCCTCAGGCAACCAGCTACCGGGCTATAACCGTATGGATCAATAAGTAAACAAGGAAAATGACGGAAAACAATAAGCTGACATCATTGATAGCGGGATGTCGCCGTATGGAAGAATCCAGCCAGATCGGTCTGTACAGGCACTATTACAGCTATGGCATGTCTATTTGTTTACGTTATGCAAGGGACAGAGAATCTGCTTTGGAAATGTTGAATGATGGTTTTTTAAAGGTTTTCCTTAAAATCGAACAATATGATTCGGATTATCCATTCAGACCCTGGCTTCGGAAAGTTTTGGTAAATGCATCAATTGATTATTATCGAAAATATTATCAGGATAAAACAGAAGACTACAAATATATAGAAAAAGAAATGCCTGCCTATAATGAGGCGCTTGATCGTTTGGAATATGATGATTTAATGAAAATTCTGCATCTGCTTCCTCCTGCATATCGATTGGTATTTAACCTGTATGTTGTAGAAGGTCTCCCTCATGCAGATATTGCAGATCGTTTAGGCATCTCCATTGGCGCATCAAAGTCCAATTTGGCCAAGGCGCGAAGAAAAATAAAGGAACTACTTCGGAGTTCTCATGATATTCATATGAAAATCTAAACCGATATGGAGGACAAGTACTTTGACAAAAAAATAAAGGGTATCCTCGAATCAGCTCCGGATTTAGAACCGGATGAACTGGCTGTACAAGATATGCGAAAGAGATTAAAGGAACTGCCGGGAAGAAAGAGAAGAAGCTTCTTGTATTTAATCCCATTACTACTCGTTCCCTTTTTAATGCTGGGAGGATTTTTTTATAAAAAGTATAGTGATTTACAAAAACAGCTGGTTCTCTTAAATACAGAAATCAGTACTATAAAACAATATCAGAAAACGGATACCATATTTGAGAAAACGACTATTCATCATTATGATACTATTTTTAATGTGATTTATCGGGAACATTATGTAAAGGCATCCAAAGAAAAGATTAGAACTTACACAGGCTTTCAGTCCCCATTTTATAATCAGGGCCTTTTGTATTCCGAAACATTTTATACACCTTATATCTTAAGCCGGAGCTTGGGAAAACCTAGTAATTCCTTGTTTACTTTTCGTCCCGGTTCCGGTCTTTTTAATACTTCCCGATCTGTTTTATTTCCAAATGAATTGGGAATTGTTCCGAATCCTTTTACAAAAAAGGAAGAGAAGATTGATTGTTGGTCAATTGCTTTTTCCCAATTGGATAAGAAAGGGCCCTTTTTCCTGCCGCCTTTGACTCCGGAAATTCCTCAGTGGGTTCAAGAGCTTGAACCGGATGTTCCCGAAGATTATGACTTGAAGGTTAAGCCTGCTTATTATTTCATACCCAATGGAATTGCGGCCCAGGCATCCTGGAATCCTGCGGTGATTCTCTTTGATGCTTTTGATAACCGTGGAACGATTTATGGACTTGGCGGAGGTATTCGCTTTCCGGGAGGTCGAAGCCTGAACCTTGGAGTGGAGTTGTTAAACACTGATTTTGAAATTAAGGACATGGCTCTATTCGATCAGTTCCCAATTCGAAATCCGGATGATCCGACTGATGTTTTGGCTGAGCTGAAAGGAAATTTTTCCTATTTACAGGTTCCTGTAACTATGCGACAGTCATTTTTCAATGAAAGCAAGTTTAAACCCTTTATAAATATTGGATTCACCGCAGTTCGTCCAATCAGACAAAGATTTGTTTACGAGTATTTCAATTCCAGCGGGGAGTACAGCCTTTCGGATACATTCAGAGCCGGAGCCTTCTCTGTAGATCATATGCGCTTTGGAATCGGTGGGGAGTACGAAATATTTGAAAAAACATCTTTACTCGGAGAAGCCATTTATCAGCAGGGATTTTCGCAAGGAACAGGCGAATATTTCAAGCTCAGGTATTTTGCTTTTAATCTTGGTTTGAGGTATAATCTGAATTAAAAAATAAACAAAGGCTCCAATATTTCTGCTTAATTACAGTGACAGATTTCGGTCTCAACACAAACAACAACACATAAAACTTATAGTGCCGACTTTGCTAAAAATGCTTAATCGACTTCATAATCGATTATATTATTATTGCAATTTTTGGTAGCAATTTTCTCCTCTTATAACATATTTTAGTTTGATAGATGACAGTATTCAAAAAGGAATCATAGACCTTACCCTTTGGCCTTGACTATAAAGAATGTGGCCTGAACCAGGATTGGTTCCGTCTTCATTGTAGTAAATTACATTATTATCAAAAGCTGTAACGATTCCATTTCTAAAAGGTATCATTTCGATCACCTTATACCTTCCCGGATAAATAGAACCACCTGTGTTTCCTCCTCCTCCCAAATTAAATCCATCAGGGCTGTAATAAATTCCACCTGATTCAAATGCTGTGACAATTCCATTTTTGAATGGGATCATAGCTCTAACTTTTTGATTTCCATTATATACGATTTCACCTGAACCAGGATTGGTTCCATCTTCATTATAATAAATTACATTATTATCAAAAGCTGTAATGATTCCATTTTTAAAAGGTACCATTTTGATCACCTTATACCTTCCCGGATAAATAGAACCACCTGTGTTTCCTCCTCCTCCCAAATTAAATCCATCAGGGCTGTAATAAATTCCACCCGATTCAAATGCTGTGACAATTCCATTTTTGAATGGGATCATGGCTCTAACTTTTTGATTTCCATTATATACGATTTCACCTGAACCAGGATTGGTTCCATCTTTATTGTAATAAATTACATTATTATCAAAAGCTGTAACGATTCCATTTTTAAAAGGTACCATTTCGATCACCTTATACCTTCCCGGATAAATAGAACCACCTGTGTTTCCTCCCCCTCCCAAATTAAATCCATCAGGGCTATAATAAATACCTCTCGATTCAAATGCAGTTATTATGCCTGTTGAAATACAACGATTTGTACAATCAGCTCTTGATATATTACTCCGTATAACATTCCCAGGTTGTTGACCAAAGCCTAAATTGAAATTTATTCCAACCGGGCTATTGTGACAATAAGACATAATAGTGCCTCCTCCGACAGGATGCGGAGGGATTATACAATTTCCTTCTGTTCTCCCGGCACATCCATCAATTGCAGTGTTATTTCCGTTCCATACACATGCATGTGTGTGCCTGGAGCCCATAAGATGTCCAAACTCATGTGCTATAATATTTACGGAGAATGAGTAAATAGGAACATTTTGAAAATAAGGTAAAATGCCACTTACACTTTTCCTCTTATCGGGATGGCAGTTGCAAATGCCATCAAATCCAGCAGCAATTCCTCCAAAATTCCGGAGTGTAAGTAATTGAACCAAATCACCTCTATGCGAAGTGGACTTATCCTGAAAAGACTTTAAATATTCTTCGCTTGTATTACCAGAATAAGGACTTGGGCTGTTCCATATTTTTAACTCTGATACTGAAGAATTAATTCCTTCATTTTGAAATATCACATGTACCTGATTTAATAAGGCTGTGATATAGTTTAAAGTATTCTGTTCATTCCCAAAGGCAGTGAAAACGTCAAAATCTACCTCTATAGAAAACTCAATGTCATTATTTGTCATAGCTGGCAATGCCCGGAATTCAAGAGACTCTTTAGTGTAGCTAAAACTTTCACCCGAGGTACTACATTTTAATGGATTCTTGTCAAAAACAAAATGGTCATTAAAGATTATATGTTCGTTTTTCCAATTTTGTCCCTTTAATTTGCCAATTACAAGATTATATTTATCTGAATTAATGAAACCAATTATTTCGTTATTGAAAAAACAAACACTAACAAATGAATTTTTGTCATCTTTTATTTTTCCCTGATAGTATATGCCTTGTTCTTCTTCTTCTGATTTGAAATTTGAGCTAAAATCAATTTTAAATCCAGTTGTAAAACTATCTGTTCTTTTTAGTTCTAAATTAAGTTTTTTCCATTTTTTGATGGGAACTTGAATACTGAGTTTCTGATGGGGGTTTTCTATGATTTTTCGTATTTTCTTTTCATCAACCTCTAATACCTTTGGCTTCAATTCTTTTTCACTTCTCCTTAAATCTGAGAACTTCCTGCTCTTTTTAGTCGATATCTTAAAGGGTTTTATTCTTTTATATTCATCACCTTCTCCGCTTCTTAATAATGAACAGCTAACAAAAATTACAGAGAATAAAAAGATAGTAAAGTATTGATTTTTCATGAAGCTTATTTTTTAATGATTAATCGACTTCATAATCGATTAAATTTTTACTGCAATTGTTGTTGTCCCCAACAAAAGGGTAAACACACCTGGCACCGATACTATCCCTCCGGGAGATTTCCAGCTCTCTTGTACCAGTACCGTCTTTGCAAAAGAAATGCATTACAGAGATTGGATCATATATTGATAATTCCCGGTACGTTCGGTAAACACTTAAAGGGCAATCAGTTGATGCTTCATCTCTTGAATGCTCGTGCAAAAAACCCAAGACATGTCCCAGCTCATGCCTTATGATACCGTCCATGGAATAATGAGGATTATTAAAAAAATCCGAACTAATTAATAATTGCCTTATCTTTCTTTTGTGATTCGGGAAAGGTGCTTTGGCAATTGCTTTGAAATTGTAATCCGGTTTTTGAATGATAAATGATAATTCCCTGGGAGTGATATCCAGTCTGACTTTTGTATCCAGCTCTTCCCTATAATGGAAATCGACATTACATACCTTCTCCCAATCGCTAATAGCCTGCTTGACAGAAGATTGAATTTGCAGATATTCCCGATCATTGAATGATTCTTTTACAATAGCAAAATTGATATTTAAAGGATCGGAAATTTTGACATCGCCTCTTTTTCTATGGTATATTACAATAGAAGGTTTTTTAAACATTGCGGGGAAATGAAATTCATCAATTAGCCTGTAATAATGATTCGTTAAATCCTCTTCGGTTAGGAAAAGATCTCCTTCTGCCAGATAAAACATTTCATTATTAATAATCAGACTGCTAAAGGAGGCCTTAAATTCTTCGAAAGAAACAAAACCGTATTTATTTACATTGTTTTTATTATCCAGTCCTTTATAATTTTCGAACGGTATAGAAGGGACTGTGGTGTCCCTTTCTGTTTGAATGATGATTGGTGCAAATTCGTTGGAAGTGTCTTGCCTACTGTCTTTTTGATCTGATGCACAGGCAATCAAAATAAGACAATACAATCCGATGAGTATATTTTTTTTCATTATTGTAAAAAATGTCCGTCTCCGAGAAAGAAAACCGTTACGCCTAAATTTCCGTACATATGGGGTTCATGAAAGGAGAACTCTTTGGTCCGGTAAATAAACTCAATGAAAAAGGTACTGTGCATACTCTTTGATCTGATATTGCTGGATTCCGGGAAATAGTTGAAGAGTATTTTGGCACCAAAATCAAAGACATTTCTTTCGATATCTTCATCGCTGATGGTATAAACACTGTTGTCCTGAAAAGGCAGGCCCATCAAAAGAGTATTATGTCCTACGTATTGATACTTTGCGTACAGTTCCCAATTGAAATGACACCAGAAGCAACCATCATAATCGAGCCCGCCATTGTCTTCGAGCATTTCAATATTATTACTTCCCATGGCGGTGATCAAACCTTTGGATAATGGAGAGCGATCACTTAAAGAAAAACCTATCCCGGCATTTCTGAATAAATTCCCTATCGTTACATGGGGCTCAGCATAGAAATAAACAGAACTGCTATCTATAAAGTATTGACTTAGATTCAAATTAGCTCTTAAGCGATAGCTGTAGACCCATCTGCCTCCGTTTCCGATTTGATTGGACCAGCCCAATACGGGATCACTATCGCTAATATATTCGTGGATAAAGTTTTGCACATTTCCCGGACCTTTTAAGCCTACTTTCCCTATGAATAAATCGGTCTCAATAGACAATTGTGCAGAGTCGAAATAGGCAATTCTTCTTTTTCCAAAACCAAGTACAGAAGCATAGGGCCTTTGATCATTTACAATTTGGCTTGTACCAAAGGCATCCCGATCAGGGGTGAACCCCATACCCTGGGCATAGATCGAATTGAAGTTTAAATACTCGGTACCATTTCCACGTCGCTCTCCCAAATTTTTAATAAATGGGATCGTCCCATAATTTAAGTAATCGGTATACAATTCAAATTTGAATCCACCGGAGTAATCCTTATCTCTGTTCTTCAATCCGACCAGTCCCGGAAGAAGATCATTTTCAATTTGAAAATTGTATCCTCTGATCAGCTTTTTATCTCCGGGAGGCTGAGCGGATAAAAAATTGATCCCGAAAATAAATAGGATAATCAGTATACTAGATTTTTTCATTTTATTAAACATTAAATGACTTAATTAATTGGAATTTAAAAAATCGGCGAGCTTGTTCAGGGAAAATTGCTTGGACAGGAACAGGGCAAAACGAGGTTCGTCGAGTAATCCCTGATTGCTGGTAAGGTGATTATCCCGAACATAGATCCCCAGTTTTACGCCTGATTTTCGCTCAATGATTTCTATATCAATAAAGTAATAGGCCCGGATTTTTCCGACCGCGGCATTACTAATTCTGGAATCCTTGATCACACTGCTTATTCCCATACTTGGCTTGATCCTGAAATAAACCGAATCGATGACATTGATATTGGCATTAATACCGAGCCCAAAAAATAAAAATGCATCTGTGTAACTTTCATTTCGATTGCCGGGAAGTCCACTCTTAAAACTTAGCGGACTATCCTTATGAACCTTTCGGGTCGCCAGGGTATCAATATTTTTAAATTGTACCTCTTCGTTTGTTCTTCGAAAGAGTACTTCGGTATGTGCAAAAGCAAAAAAGGTTTTACTCGATTTAAACCTGAAGGTTGGTCGTATGATTAATCCAAAATCTGTATACTTTCTTTTTTCAACCCGGTCAAAACTAAAATCCCCTATTAAAAGAGAGTCGGGTGGCAGGTTCTGCATTTTTACATTAGAGAAAGAAGAAATGTTATTTGAATCCGCCGGTGTTGAAAATAACAAGGACTGGTAGAGTTTAAAATCAAGCCCCCATCTTCTGTTTTCTTTTTTTTCAATATCCGTTCGCCAGATGTGATAATCCTGAAAAGAAAGGTCATAGTACAAATCGGTAGCTGAGATTCCCTGATTAAAATCAAAGCTTGCGCCGATAGAAACTTTGAACTCTTCCTGCCTGTTTTTTTTCTTTTTTAAATCTTCGATCTGTTTTTGAAAATCTTTGTTTTCCTCATTCAGTTTTTTATTGTTTTTCTCTAGTTCGATAATCTTCCTTTCTACCTCTTCGATGGGTTGCCCAAAGAGTGTAAATGCTAAAAAAGCAAGAGTTAGTAAAGCCGAAATTTTTTTCATCCTAAAGTATGGTTTTGTTTTATGGAGTAGTTTTATGAGTCTTGTGAAGGGTTAGAGATGATCGCTTTTGTTATGTTTTCAAAACTAAAATTTTGGATTCCGTTCATAAAAGACAAAATAATATTGTAATCACTTGATTAATTTTATATTTTAGGTTGAAAAAATTGATTATCAGCTTTTTATACAAAAAATTGTCATGAAAAAATGAATGCTTTTCAAAAAAGTAAATTGTATCGACTGTTTCGGCTGCTCGATGAAAAAGAGCTGGATGATTTTGAAAAATGGTTGCGTTCCCCCTGGTGCAATGTTAATCGAAAACTAATCCTGCTTTTGAAAATTCTACGAAAAGCCACTCTGAGAAAACAGTTGCTAAGCAAGGAAATCATTTTTAAAAAGCTCTATCCCGGAAATTCTTATAATGCTTCTCTGATCAACAATCAGTTGTCGGAATTATCTTTGCAAATTGAAGATTTCCTTAAACATCAAAGGCTTCGCAAAGAGCAATCGATTGCTCAATTTTTTTTAGCCGAAGAATATCTGGAGCGACAACAAAAAGATTGGTTTTTTAAAAAAACAGATGCACTGATCAACGAGAAAAAACGGAAAGCAGTATTAAGTAGTGAAGATTATTACTGGTTGAATTTGCTGAATAAAAAAATCTACCGCAATATCAGCGCATTGGAAAAACAAAAGGTCAACTCGGATTATTTTAATGCAGCAGTGAACTATCTGGATAAATATTATGCGCTGGAGAAAGTGCGTTTTTTATCGGAACAGCAAGAGCGTTACCGCATTATAAGAACCGCCGGTGAGGAAATAAAACATGAAGCATTTATTGAATATTTCAATGGTATGGAGCTGCCCGAAGCAGTTGAAATTTATCTGGAATTCTTTGATGAAAAGCAAAGCTTTCAATCCAGAAAAGCGAGGTTTATTCGAAAGCTTCCAAGGATTGATTTTGAAGATCGAAAAATTATCCTCTTGCTATTGATCAATGAAGCGGCCAGGATGTGGGTGAAGGGCAAGCATCAAAGTTTAAAACAAGCACTTGATTTGTATAAACTCGGATTGGAGAATAATCTGCTCATTCACAATTCCCGGATGACTGCGACCACTTTTGCCAATATCGTAACCATTGCCTATAATCTGAAAGATGTTGAATTTGCGGAGTATTTTAAAAAACAATATGCGATTTATTTACAGGAAAACGAACAGGAAGATGCCTTGAACTGGGCGGATGCTTATTTCGCTTATCACATTCGGCGCCCTGAAGATTGGAAAGCACTTGAAATTAAATTATCCCAATGGCGGAGCGGGCTCAATTCTTTTTCTATTCGTGCCAAGGTATTGCTGATCCAGATGCGTTTTGATCATTTTGTGGAAAACAAAAATAAGGATTATCAGTTGATTGATTTTAGTCTGGCTTTTGAAAAGCAAATCAGCCGGGATCAAAATTTTTCCAGAAAACGTTTACAATCAATTAAACGATTTGTACAATTTGTCCGGAAGCTGTACAAACTGGCCAGTCATCCGGATTTTTCGGCTGTGAAAATGGAGGGGATGGAAAAAGCATTGTTATCAGATGGAGATATTCGTGCCCGGGAATGGCTTTTACAAAAGGTCGAACAATTAAAATGAGGCTTCAGGTTTGTGGATGACTTTGTATCCTACATTTAAAACCTGAGACCTCATATCCAATAAATTAACCGATGAAATCTTCTTCGATTATGATTCCGAGTAGTAAAGCTATTATATCTACCATAGCGCAAGAGTTTGTGCTCGTAAGCTTCCGCAGAAGCATTCGAACGGATGAATGAATAGGATTCCAGCCTGGTTGGAAGCTGCCAACCGGATAGAGTATCCCCGTACCATGCGCGCCTGGTAGAGTGGGGTGATGATTAAATTTTGAAAGAAATAGAGCGCTTACTTAGATGTGCTTTTCGGCGCTCTGGTAATAATTTTTCGATTTGAGAAGCTATCAGAAAATCATTTGACTAGTCTGTGAAAATGTTTTTTCCGCTTAGTCTGTAATTTTTCTTCTGCAATAACTCTAAGGCTATTCCGAAATAAAAAATTCTTGATTGAACAAAAAATACGGCTTCTTCGACATCGCAGATAAAGTTTGAACAAGTTCTAGGAATTATTGAAGTAGACTACGAACTTCTTGAAATTTCCGGAATCCGGAGCAATCATTACCGGACCAGTCGTATTATCGACTTCGAAATCCGAACGATTATAAGTACCATCGAGGAATATCCGATCATCGGAAGTACCTATGTAAAAAAGATAAGCACCTTCTGGTCTTGGCCTTGTACCACTCAAGTCGGAGGTGATATTTGTCAGATTCATTTTTATTTCGCTAAGCGCGATATCACTTCCAAATTCAATAGTCGTTTTACTTTGTAATCCTAAAGCATTAAATGCTGCCTGATCCATTTCGGTAAGTATGAAGGTACGTCTTGTACTACCTACTGAAATTAAGCGGGATTCGAGCTGACAATAATTTGTTCCATAATTGTGAGGGATAGCGCTGGTATAGGCCTGGGTGTTACCATTGACTATTTTTTGGATAGGTCTACCACCGCCAGCTACTAGTATTCTTTTTGTGGTAACTGTAAATTTGACATCTCCGGGATCATTTAGTTCGTAATAATATTCTATTTTATTCATAATAAAGTATTGAAGGGTTAGTAAAATTCAGGTTGGAAGTTTTTCTGAGGGAGCTTGATCGTTTTGCCTTTCCAAAAATTTGGTAATACAGTTTACTGCTCCGCCATTCACCATCAGCGGCATATAATTTCTTAAGCGTTTGACCTTAAAACATAATTGCTCTTCCCATATCCAGGCCATCCATTCATCGAAAGGTTCGAGCCATTTTATATTGGTTATTCCTTCGTCCAGTTCTTTTTTTAGCCCGGTACCGTAAGTAGGCATGTAGACTACTTTTTTATCTTTTGTATTTTCAACGAGACAGTTGTTATAGCTCAATGGACGCCAGAGATAATCATTATCCGTATTGCGAATTCTGGTAACTGGCAGAGGGTTCCTGACGACTTTGAAGTAGTTTGCCTTTCCGTTTAGAACTATATTTTCTATTTGTATCGCAATCTCATCCAATCTATCCCGTAATGGATCGAAATAAACTTTATTGAGAGCGGGATAACTCCTGTCGGAAACATTATAAGGTTGAGCGACCAAAATATGATAAGGGCCATCATCAGTCAATCGGCCAACCAGTGTAATGAAAAGATCAATATGATAAAAAGGCTGAAACCTGCCACTACCATAATGAAATACGTGGAGTGCATTGTCGATTTCAATATGATTAAGGGATGGTTTATACATTTCCTCGCTGCCAAGAATGATGGCCTGTCTCTCACAATCCAGCGCATACTGATAGAGGTATTCTATTTCAGTAGCATCTTTTTGAGTGCTGTTGCACAAATACTGATCTTTATTCCAGTCAGGACGACATATTTTTAGATAATTGCTGGTACAATGTACATAATCCTTGCCCAGGAAAACGAACTTATCACCTACCAGCATATTGCCTCCCTGAAAATACAATCCTGCGCGAATTTGATTTAACTTGACATTATCATATTCAGGTAATTTGTCAATGATATCAGCAATCTCTTCATCTCCTGCCCTCATAAAATGATAGGGCTCGACTAAATAAATTGATTGGGTATTACCGGACTTATCTTTTATACTCCGAATCACAAAGGGATCTTCCACCCAAAAACTTATATTAGCCAGATAATTGGCATGTAGAAAATGGATTTTCCTTTTGGGATTAGGAGCATTGACTTTGAGGAAATAAAGATCAAAAGCCATCAAATCCAAAGGCTTGTTGAGGTCCAGGGTCTTAACAGAGATGTCTTTTTCATTTTTAATGGCCTCACTGAAAATATAGAAATCTGTATCAGGAAGTGCTTTTAATAAATCTGACAGATAATCTTTATACATGGTTTGGCCTCTTTCGTAGCTCGGATAAGTCATCAGGATTTTACTGATCTTCCCTTCTGCGTTAGAAACCAGCCGGTAATCAGTTGGCAATTGTTTTTTATTGAAAAACAGATCATGATCATCAGGTATTTTGGCTTCTGTTATTTTTCCGCTCCAGTCACAGAAAAGTTCGTATTTGGATTCAGCGATCTTTTCCGTTTCCGTAACCCTGTCCGGAAGCTCTCTGATTTTATCAGTCATGCTTGCCGGTAGTTCGAATACCTTTTTTAAAAAATCAATCTGCTTTTGTTTATTCATTTCCGGATTTTTGAGTAGTTTAATAATTACAATTCAAAGATGGTCAATGTCCTTAGCTATTGCAAAACCAAAAAATCATAATTTTAGCTTCCCAATGCTGATTTTATTTTTAATCTGATGAAAAACTAACTGATAATCAGTATTATACGAAAACTAGCTGATAAAATCCTATGTCTACTTCCAGTCATTTATTTGATTTGATAAAATCTTTATCTAAAAATGAAAAACGTTATTTTAAATTATTCTGCACTTTACAACAGGGAGAAAAAAATTATTTAAAGTTATTTGATTTTATGGATGGTTTGAAGCGGTATGATGAGCAAGTAATTCTTGATCATTTTATGAAAGCGGATTTTGTAAAAAATATACACGTTACTAAAAACTATCTGTACAACCTCATCCTGAAAAGTTTGCGAATCTACGAGGCCGAAAAAAATGTCAAAATTCAATTGGCTAATTTATGGATCGAAATTGATATACTGGAACGCCGTGGCCTCAATCAGCAGCTTTGGGAGCGCTTGCAAAAGACCAAAAAGATTGCCATCAAATATCACGATCACCTTTCCGTTGTCAGAGCTTGCCGAAAGGAACTAAGTTTTGTTGCTGAATGGGAAACGAAAAAGACAAAAGAGCGATTGGAAGAAATTACGGAAGAGATTGCCAGGCATTTCAGATTACTGGAAGAAGAGTACGAGGCTTTGGATAACTATTACTTTATGACTTTTAATTATCGAAAGTTTCATAATAATCTAAACCTTCTCAAAGAAAAAACAAGTCAGGTTCGGTTATTGGAATCTGTTGATCGCTATAAAAACTCTTTTACAACTTGTTATATTCATTATTATTTAAAAGCATTGGAATACAGAATCGACGGAAATCAGCTGCTTTATAATGAACATTTAAAAAAGGCCATTTCCGTTTGGAATGAATACAGGTATATGATTCGGGAGCGTCCGCGAGTTTATAAAATCTATTTAGCCAATTATCTTTCCAGTTGCCATATTCTGGGAAAATATGATGAATTTCCGGTCTATCTGGAGGAACTGAAATCAATTCCGAGTACTGGTTTTAAAGAAGAAGTAGAAACTTTCCAAAATGCCGTTTTTTACGAATTACTTTATCGTTTGAATACTGAAACTTATAAAAATATTGATGAAACCATTCAATCCATAGAAAAGGGTTTGGAGAAATATGAATACAAAATCAACCGGGCCCGGATCACCGCTTTCAATTATAATATTTCCCTCCTGTTTTTCTTTAACAGAGATTTTGAGAAGGCACTGACCTGGCTCAATAAAATATTAAACGATACTAAAAATGAGCATCGCAAGGATATCCAGCGCTTTGCCAATATTTTGCAATTGGTTTATCATCTGGAACTGGGCAATACGGATTTGGTCTACAATTTACAATCCTCTGTACGTCGAAAATTGAAAAGGTGGGGAGATTTATCCCGGTTCGAGGGATTGATTTTTGATTATTTAAAAGCATTTCTGGATTGTACCTCATTGAAAGAAAGCAATCAATTGAATGCGGATTTTTATATCACTTTACTTACTTTTAAGCAAGAAAACAATACGCAGCAGCCCGCCGGGCTCGGCGAGCTAATTCAATGGATTTCTAATAAAAACAATAAATGAAAAATATTTTCATCTTAACAAGTTTCGTTTTTTTGATCGCTTGTTCTTCTTCTGAATTGCAAATGGAACTGGAAAAAACAAGAGATGAACTGGAACTGGTCGAAGCCGCCTTGGCCAAAAGTCAGGAAAAGCTAATGAAAATGGAAGAGGATCAAGCCGCCCCTTTTACGCATCTGGTGTTTTTTGATCTAAAACCGGAAGCCGATCAAAAAATACTGATTAATGCAATTCACAAACTAAAAGCGATTCCGGAGGTACACCAGCTCGAAGTTGGTACCTTCGAAGATACCGGAGACCAAAGGGCTCTATCTTCTTATGCGCTGTTAATGAAAATGTCTTTCAGGGATTCTGCTGATTACGCAATTTATCAGGCGCATCCTTTACATCTGGAACTCAAAGCCAGTGCCAGGAATCTCATGGCCGGACCTCCGGCAACGTATGACTATATGGAGCAATAAGAAGTAAATGGCGCAGGCATCAAATACACCATTTCGCAATCTGATTCGCAGTATTGGTCCCGGCTTGCTTTTCGCTGGCTCGGCCATTGGAACTTCTCATTTGGTACTTTCTACCAGAGCAGGGGCACATCATGGGATGGTTTATATCTGGATTATCCTGGCAGCATTGATTTTTAAGTATCCTTTTTACGAATTCGGGCCTCGCTATGCCAATGCGACCGGGCATAGTCTTTTGAAAGGGTATAGAGATCAGGGAAACTGGGCGGTGATCCTCTTTTTAGTAGTAATCTTTTTAAGCATGTTTGCCGTTACCGGAGCGATCAGCGCAGTAAGTGCCGGTTTGTTATCGACTATGTTTGGGGTGAAACTTGTGTCTGCACCGATCCTGGCAGGGATCATTTTAGCCATTTCAGTTGCTCTTTTATTATTAGGAGGTTACCGGGGACTGGATATTTTGATCAAGCTCATTTCTTTGGTTTTATTGATCACTGTACTTATTGCTTTTATAGCGGTCTTGATTAAAGGACCTGTTCAGCCGATGGATGATTTTCAGGTAAAACCCATTTTTGAAGGTGCCGGTTTGGCTTTATTGGTCAGTTTGCTTGGATGGATGCCTGCGGGGATGGAGGCCTCCACGATGAATAGCGTCTGGACCGTAGAAAAAATAAAGACAACCAATTATCATCCCCAACTGCGCGAAAGTCTTTTTGACTTTAATTTAGGCTATGTGTTTACGACGGTATTAGCTTTAATGTTTTTGACGATTGGTGCGTTTACAGTATATGGCACGGGGATTATATTAGAAGGCAATGCTACTCAGTTTTCTAATAAACTTTTAAAGGTATTCACGACGAACCTCGGAGCATGGTCCTATGATGTTATTGCTATTGCTGCTTTCGGAACAATCTATGGGACATTGATCAGCATCCTGGATGCTTTCCCCAGATGCTTTGCCCGGGGAATACGCGTACTCAGGTATCCGGAGATTAATAAGAACAGGGAGCAAAATATTTTTTTAAAAAGGACTTATCAAGGGACACTCATCGCCCTCGGAATTGGAGGCTTTTCCTTGTTTTATTTTTCCAGAACGAGCATGATTCAACTTTTGGAAATAGCAACGATAATGGCCTTTTTATTAAGCCCGATCATCGGATTTTTAAACTTGCGGGCTATTCAAAGCGAAGCAGTACCCATAAGTCATCGACCTTCTAAAACGCTTTTGGTTTTAGCTTACATCGGATTGCTGGCCCTGATTCTCTTTTCTGTGTATTACCTCTTTGACTTATTGAATACTTTTATGAAGTAAAACATTTTTGTTCATTAATTTCAAATTAGTTCGTATCCTTTATAAAAGGAAAACTTTAGAATTGGGCTTACTGCGAATTAAATTTTTAAATGTATTTAACCTAAACCATCCAAAGCTGTTTTTGAGACTGGAGGAAAACTATTTATCGCTAATACCGGGTTTCACCAGCAATTATAAAAGATTATCTTAAAGTACCGGATTATGAAAATATTTCTGCCCAATTATTTATTATTCTCAGAGTGGATACGGAGCTCTAAGTTTGTAAAAGAATGGTGCTCCGGTTTACGGATTACAGGCAGAAACCAATAAACAGTATTTCCCGTTTTAAACAAACGAATCTCGGACAACGAATACCGAGCAACGAACAACGAATATCGAATGAAGCTTTTTAACCTGCGTATAGCAATCACCCTGGTCATTGGCAATATGATTGGCGCAGGTGTCTTTACAACTCTGGGAATTCAGCTGGAGGAAGTTCGGCAACCCTTCATTATCCTGTTGATTTGGCTATTAGGAGGGCTAAATGCCTACTGCGGCGCAATCGCTTACGGTCGGATCGCCAGGCATTTCCCGCGTTCTGGCGGAGAGTTTCATTTCATAAGCCGGCTCTATGGAGCACCACTGGGCTTTGCAGCAGGGGTGATTTCTCTATTTGTCGGATTTACAGCTCCCCTGGCTTTGACGGCTTCTGCTTTTGGGCATTATTTTCAACATTATATACCTGTAGTCACTCCCTTGTCAGGAGTAGTATTAATTTTGATATTCAGCTTTTTACATCTATCCAAACCCCTGGAAGGAGGAACGTTTCACTCCGGGATAACTATTGTCAAGATCACTTTAATGTTACTCTTTATGTTGTCAGCGCTGTTTAGTACAAATGCGCCGGAAAACATTTTTTCTGTAGACATGCCTGTTACGGAAATTTCATATACGGGAATAGCCCTGGCATTTTTATTCACGAGTTTTGCCTATTCGGGATGGAATGCCAGTTGTTATGTCCTGGAAGAAGTAAAGGAAGCCCAGGTCAATGTGGGGAAATCTCTACTGATTGGAACGGCCATTGTAACTATCTTATACCTTGGTCTCAACCTGACCTTTTTATATACTACTCCGGTAAATCAACTGGTGGGAAAGATCGATGTCGCCCATCAGGTAGGGGAGGCTATCTGGGGTAAATCCGGTACCCTGCTCATCAATGCGATGATACTACTGGCTCTGATTTCCTCGACCAGTGCTTTAATACTGGCCGGTTCGAGGGTATTTAAAGTAATGGCAGAAGATTATACATTTCCCGGAAAACTTTCCAAAGAAAATGCGAAGGGAGCACCGGTGAATGCCATCTGTATTCAAGCGGTATTGGCGATTGTATTGCTCCTGAGTTTTACCTTCGAAACGATCCTTACCTATACCGGATTTACGTTGACTATTTTTTCTTTATTAACCGTTGCTGGAAACCTCGGCTTACAGAAAAAATCCAATGCTTTTCAGCTTAGCCCTTTACAAAAAGTGGCCGTTTGGATATTTATAGTATTAAATACAGTTTTGGTACTATACATTTTCATAGCCCGACCCGCCACTGCAATAATCAGTCTTGCCATGATCGGTTTATGTTATTGGATAGGGAAAAAATCCCAAAAGTTTATTAGCAAATCTGACCTTTCAGCGTGATTATGGCCTTGGTAAGGAAATTTAAAAAGCGATAAAAGGAAGCTGTATTTTTCAATCTTATTAATTACAATTGCTGTTCTCCACTTTTGAATTGGGTGAATTATTATCTTTGCTCCGGAAAGCCAGTTTGGAAGGAACGGATTTAATAGAATCAGAATATAAAGATTAAATTTTTCTTAAAATAAAACTCCAGGGGCAATTTGAAAAATCAAAAATATATGCGTTTATGTCAAAAACTATTTTGCTATTCCTGTTGTCGATAACAGCTACAATTACCTACGGGCAAAAAAGAGCATACGTTATTTATAATTCAAAAGGCAAGAAGGTCAGCTATAAAAAAATGATTAAGAAGCTGGCAAAAAAAGATATCATACTTTTTGGCGAAATTCATAATAACCCAATCGCACACTGGCTACAGTACGAGCTAACTTCAGAGCTTCATTCTTTAAGATCGCTTATTTTGGGGGCAGAAATGATAGAAGCGGACAATCAGACACAGCTAGATGATTATTTGAGTGACAAAATAACCTACGAAGAATTAGATACTACCGCTAGATTATGGCCTAATTATAAAACGGATTATGCTCCCATTGTAGATTTTGCAAAAGAAAACAAACTTCCTTTTATCGCTACAAATATTCCAAGAAGATACGCTCGACTGGTTTTTCGAAATGGATTTCAAACACTGGATTCACTTTCGAATAAAGAAAAGCAATGGATGGCCCCCCTGCCGATTCCTTTTGATAGCGAACTACCCCGGTACAAAAACATATTGACCATGATGGGAGATCATGGAAGCCCGGAATTAGTCAAGGCACAGGCTATAAAGGATGCGACTATGGCCCATTTTATTTTAAAAAATTATAAAAGCGACCATTTGTTTATTCACTATAATGGTTCTTATCATTCTGATTATTACGAAGGAATTTTATGGTATTTAAAAAGAGAAAAAAAGGATCTGGATTATGCGACCATATCAGCTGTATCACAAAAAAATATATATAAACTGGAAAAGGAAAATATTGGGGCTGCTGATTTTATTATCTGTGTAGATAGCGATATGACTACTACTTATTAATTATCCATTCAAAAATGTATAAGCAAGATGAAAAGAGCTAATTTTAAAATAAATCCTTGAGGCCCAACTGCATGAACTTCCCGAGGGATTAGTTGTGTCTATTACAATCAATTCAAATTTCGATATTCACTTGGACTCATTCCCGTCTTTGCTTTAAATATTTTAGAAAAATGTTGGGAATACTCAAAGCCCAGGGTATAAGCAATTTCACTCACAGGTTCAGTAGAACGCAATAAATGATTTTTGGCTTTGTTGATCAAAAAATCATCAATATGCGTCTTTGCATTTCTACCTGTTTCCTTTTTCAATAAATCACTCAAATATTTGGGAGACATATTTAACTCCTTCCCGCAATAATTTACGGAAGGAATTCCCTTAGTAAACTGGTTTTTGTCCGAATAATAATGTCGTAGCAAATTCTCAAATTTTGCTAAAACATCTTTGTTGAGATTGCTGCGGGTATAAAATTGACGGTCATAGTAGCGGGTACAGTAATCCAGCAATAATTCAATATTTGAGATAATTAATTTTTGACTGTGGCGATCAATGTTCTGTTGGTATTCTTTTTCAATTTTTACTACCAGTTCATCAAGCGACTGTTTTTCTTCATCAGAAAGATGTAAAGCTTCTGTTATATCATAGGAGAAAAACGAATAATTCTCAATCGTTTTACCTAACTCAGATTTTCTGATAAGGTCGGGATGAAACAATAAGGCCCAGCCAGGGTCTTCTGCGGAAGATTGATGACCATCATAACTCAATACTTGACCAGGCTTTATAAATAACATAGAACCTTCCTGAAAATCATAAGAATTACGACCATATCCCATGCTGCCGTCGGTTTCATTCTTCTGGGCAATACAGTACATACCAAAGGAGCAACGAATGTGATGATATTCCGGCTTGATTTGGGCGTTCTTAAATTGAATAATTGAAACCAATGGATGTTTAGGCTTTGGTAGTCCGAAGACATCATGCATTTCCGAAATGGTTTTTATATGAAATATCTCGTTCATTCGTTTAGAATTATCAGGAGTAAACATACTATTTTTTTTAAATATACCCTATGGCAAGAATGATTGACTAGTTATTTTTTGCATAATGGTCACAGTCTTGTGGCAATATTACTCGCCCCAATTTTCGTCGTGAATTAATTCAAGGACTTGTTGACGGAGAGATTTATTCGAATCGGCATAAGCTTGTTCGAGCCAACCGGCATCCCAAAATAGTACAGCTATTCCTCTAAAATCTTCATGTATGATCACTCTGGTATTCTTTTCCACAGGCTCCAGTATATATCGATGATCAAAGGTGAATATCCCGGGAACGCCTCCATATTGATTCAATAGTTTGAATGGAATTAATTCTATCACTTTCATTCCAATCTCAATAGATTTACCCTCTGGTTGAATCAAAGCATAAGTTAGTTTATTCCCTTGTTCAATTCTGCCAGTTATGGGGATAAGAACCTGATTCCATTCTTTATAGGCCTCTTCATCCATTAAAACTTCCCATATTTGTTCTGGACTTGCTTCGATGACCAACTCAGTATGAACCGATTTTCGACCAAAGAAATAGAAAAATAGCAGTATGGCAATCAAAACCACCCCTGCTATCATCCAATTAGATGTTAGAACTGCCATGATAATTTAATAAAAAAGTTCTTTTCCGTAAAATCTCTAATTTTAAAATGTCCTTATGATAGAAAGGACTGATCCGTCATTTTCTCGGACAATTGCCAAAGTCTTGTTGCAATATCTTCCCGTTTGGAATAGTCACTGCGTTTGGCTATACCTACTCTTCCCCTGAACTCCCTGAAGCCTTGCGGTCCAAAATATTCACCTCCTTTGACTCCCGGGCTTAAAGCAGCAAAAAGGGAAGGCTTGGCAGCAGAAGCATTAGAATGTAAAATAAATGGAGATAAAATTTTAAAGGTATAATAGGTTATTTTAGACATTTCGTCAAAGAGCCCCGAATCCGAACCACCTGGATGTACGGCAAGTGCAACGATTTTTTTATTTGCCTTTTTTAACCGGCGGTTCAATTCATCGGCAAACATCAGGTTAGCCAGTTTTGACTGACCATAGGCAGCTCCATTATCATCCGTTGTTTCACAATTCAAATCATCGAAATGAATTTTTGCCTCCTTGTGTGCCAGGCTACTCAGAGCTACGATACGGGAGTCGGAACTATCGGGCATTTGCTCAAGCAATAAACCAGTCAATAAAAAATGCCCCAAATGATTTGTAGCAAATTGTAATTCTACCCCTGCCTTGTTCTTTTTGCCGGAGTATATCAAGACACCTGCATTGTTGATGAGTACATCCAGTTGAGCGTATTTGTTTTTGAAATTTTTGGCAAAGGTCCTTACACTTTCCAAATCGCTCAAATCCAGCTGGAGTATATCTAAATCGGCATTAGGCGATTTTTGTAAAATTTCAGACTTGGCTTTTTCAGCTTTTGTTAAATTTCGGCAGGCCATGATGACTTTGAAACCATAGTTTGCCATTGCCAGGCTTGTCTCAAAACCGATACCGTTATTGGCACCGGTTACGATGGCTATGCGTCCCTTTTGAGAAGGAACATTTTTTAAATTAAAATTCATTGAGTTTAGTTTTTATAATCCATTACTTATTAAATCTTCGCTCTACCTCTGCCTTTAAATTGCGATTAAATGCCTGATAGCCTTCGGCATACATTTTTGATAAATTGCCACCTGCTAACCAGGTGATCCCACTCTTGATTTCATCAGATTGAATAAACCGGGTTTTATTATCGCCGGTTGATTCTACTTTAAAGTGATGATTGTCTTTGATACCTCCGGGGCCTTTTTCTGCCCAATAAAATTCTTCGCCATTAGTTACTGAAATGTTGTGTTCAATAGTCGTCAATTTCTCTTTTTTAGGATTGGTTTGAAAAACAGTGATAATTTTATTTCCATCCTTGATTTCGCCTTGAATATCTATCAGGAAAGCAGCCCAGTTTTTATAAGAAGCGGTATCAGTCAAAACTGACCAAACCTGTTCCGGACTAGCATCAATGAGAATATCGGTATAAATAGTTCGATGTGATGCACTTATTTTTGCCACCTTGACATTTTCATTATTAGTGATAGCCATGATTTTGAATTTCTTTTTTGTGAATAAAAGGATGATATAAAATTGCTTGCTTAAAAGCCTTTACTTTTCGACTTCTGCTTTTAACTCTGAATTAAATTGAATGTAAGCGGTTTCTGTTTGAGCAGCTAAATCGGGAAGTGGAAACATTGGATTCTCACCTGTGAAATCATCAGTCTGGATGAATCTGGTTTGGCAATCCGAAAGGGCTTCCACCTTGTACAAATGATTGTCTTTGATTTCAGGAGCAAAAAGCAAAGGGTCGGACCAACCAAATTCAACACCATTTACATAATGCAGGGTATGAGGAAATTCAAAAGTGGTCCCGTTTAAAATAAAGCGGGCAGTGACCTGTCCTCCATCCCGGATATCTCCTGTAAGACCAATAAAAGAGGTGCTCCAATTTTGCATATTATTCCAATCCGTCAGGACGGCCCAAACTTTCTCCTGTGAAGCATTAATAACTATATCAGAATAAACAAAATAAGTGGTGGAACCTGCATTTGTCGAAACACTTGAAGTCGCTATTTCAAGAGAGGTATCAGGAACACATAGATCATCGTCATCCTTGCAGCTGTTAAATGTCAGTGCTGCAAGGATGAGTACAAAGAGAAATTGAATTTTTAAAATTTGCATGATATTTATTTATTTAAGTAGTTATGTTGCAAAAATAAATCGTATCAAAAACAAGGCTGTATATATTTTTCTGAACCTTGTATATATTTTCCAGATTTAAAAAAGAATCAGTCAAACGGAGGCCGATTATTTTTATTATCACATCAAAACTCCGTTTTTGGCTGCTATTGAAGAAGGTAATTCTTTTTCACCAAGCATCTCTCTTAAATCGATTTCAATAACTCTACATAATGAAAGCATCGGAATATCATTGGGCATTCCCTGAAAAGGGTTTTCGGAATAGTCACCGATCACTTCCATCATTACGTAAACCCAACCGATTAAGGCGGTAATGGGAATGGACAACCAAAAGCCCCAATCTCCTAATTTCATCAACTCCGGAATCATGGTAAATGGCAATAGAAAAACGAAAACCCCAACGAAAATCCGACTCATATTGGCGTACTGGCGGGGGAGAGGAAATTTCTTGATGCGTTCATTTTTCCCCTGGAGGGTATAAAAACTTTTTAACACATTCCCCATTTCCATATGCCGGAAATCATCAATAAAATCTGCTTTCCGGAGTGCTCTTAAATCTCTGGATTGCTCGTTTATGATTTGCGTGGCAGTATTGGCATGATCTATCAGCCGGTCATGTTCAGATTCGGGTAAAAACAACTTTAGTTCCGTTCTGGTGACTTCATCATCTACCAGACCTACTCCAAATTTTTTCTGATAGTATTTGGTCGTCCTGGCAACATGCCCTCCCTGGCTGATATGTTCCCAGGGCGTAGCTGCCAACAGTTGACTCCGATGTGCATATAACCATGCTATGTGGCGGTATATTAAGCGTTCTTTTATTTGATGAATTTCTTTCTCGCTTGCTTTAGATTTTTTAAAAAGGTCAGAAACATACCCATCCACCATCATGCCCCAGGTACGGCTATCGTTAACAATTCCGCCCCAGATTTTTCGGGCTTCCCACATGCGGTCATAGGCACTATTATTTTTAAACCCGACATAGAATGCAACCGCAGTACCAATGACAGAAACGGGCAACCAGGGAAGGGAAATGGGCATATAATTTTTGGCATACAAAAAGGCAAAGATGCTTACCAAAATCAGCAACCTAAGCATATGTTGCCAGGTCCACAATATGATTTTTAATGGTGAAATATTCTTAGTAACTAACATTCCTTTTTTATTTGTTTTGATTAAGGAAGGGCTAACTAAAGCAATCTATACATATTCCAGAATGGCTTTGTTTTCCAGTATTTCGCTTTTTGCACCGTGGAGCCCGACATTAAACATAGCTATTGCCAATTCAGTCGATTTTATGCTGCTATTACTTCCCCCTAACCGGATTAAGGGATAAAGTAAACGCATAATTCTATACATTATATTAGGTTCTTTTCGAGGTGTTACCGGATAGATGTATCCGGGTCTGAATGTGTGAAAGCTTAAACCTAATTCAGCAATTTGATTTTCAGCCATGCCTTTATACCGGGCAAAAGACGCTCTGCTTTTCTCACTACGATCAGCACCTGCACCACTTAAAAAACACAGCCTGGCTTTTGGACTATTGGCTTTTAATACTTCCGCAAATGCAATGGCATAGTCGACGGTGATTTCTTTGAATTGGTCATCGGATACCTGTCCTGTATAAACTCCGATACAAAAGAAAGCGGCATCAATATTTTTAAATAAATCAGTTTGTTCCGAGTAGTCCGTAAAATTGTTGATAAGAACTTCCTTTAATTTAGAATGTTTGTTTTTCGTTTTTCTACGAACTAATGAGGTTACTTGTACAATTTCTGAGGAGGACAGACAGTGCTCTAAAACCAAACTACCAATCATACCTGATGCACCAGCGATAATTACGTTTTTCATTTTTTATTGATTAAAGCCAAAATGAGATTTAGAGACAGGGGAGAACAATAAAAACAAAGAATTAACAATATACATTACTACTTCTGTGAAATATTGTGAATATCCCCATTGCTCTGACATAAAATCGAATGTTTGAATCGTACACAATACTGCCAAATTGGAGAACAGGAGTATCATTGCCAAAGGTGTCCATTTCCATTTTGAAAGGTATCCAAACAAAAATACACCTCCTGATAAGCTAATTAGCAACCAGTGAACAAACTGTACACCACTTGGATAAGCTGCGTTTTGCAAACCTATGAAAGGAACGATTCCAGTAAAATATTCAAAGAAGCCGGCTAGCCCCCAAATCAGCATTCCGATTGCCCAAAGGAGCAATATAGTCAGGTATATTTTTGATAAAAACTGCATTTGGATAAATTGTGTATTTTGATTTTTTGTTAAAAATGAATATCCCCTCCACCATCTACTTTAATCAACTGACCTGTGATGTATCTCGAATCATCGGAAGCCATGAATACCATCACAGGAGCGATGTCTTTGTCAACATCTCCGATATATCCCAATGGAACAATGTCTTTTACCACATGCTCTCCGAATTTATCAAATAGCTTATTGGACAAGTCGCTGTAAAAAATAGGTACGATACTATTACAGGTGATCTGATGGGCTCCCCATTCTCTTGCCGCTACCATCGTTATGGCATGTACACCTGCTTTTACCCCTGCATATACCCCAAAGTTAGGTGCACCGATAAGTGCAGCGCCTGAGGATATGTTGATGATTCTTCCACCATTTTCTTTCATGTGTGGATAACAAAGGCGCATGAGATGCCATACCGCTTCGAATCCACTGGTTACGGTATTGTTCCAAATTTCTTCGGTATGATCCATAATGGAAACGCCCTGAGTAGTTGAAATGGCATTATTAACCAAAATATCCACCTTGCCAAATCCTTCAATGGCTTGGGCAATCAGGTTTTCTAAATCTTTGCGTATCATCACATCACACTTTACCGGCAATGCCCTGACACCATATTCTTCACATACTTTTGCCACTTCTTCGAGTTTTTCCAATCTTCTGGCACAGATGACTACATGAGCTCCTGCTTTGGCATATGCAATAGCTGTTGCTTTTCCTAAGCCCCCGCTTGCGCCGGTAATGATAGCGACCTTATTTTCTAATTTTTTCATGATTTGTATTTTTAATCGTTCTATTTTTTTGGAAGCAGTTATTGAAGTTTTTGTTCCATCTCCGAATTTGACAAGCGATTGGACTTGCCATTATCTTGTTCAGAAATTTGCTTAAAGAAAGAATGATAGGACAAAATTAGAGCACATCTACTCGACTGATGTATATATTTCTCTGAAGCTTGTATATATTTTCCAGTTTTGTATTTCCATATATCTGGCTTGACCAATTAATGCAAAAGCGCAGCTAGAGGTGCTTATAAAATATTTATTATAAAAAAGTGAAATTATTTTGGAATGTTCGTTCCTTTGTTATATCTTTGTTCTATAATTAACAGAAGCTCAAAAGAGAGTCTTTCTTTTTAAAATCTTATTTAGCCTGAATAGGGCATATTTTTTCATTAGTATTGGAACGATTGTTCCGTTATTTACAAGTAATAATTTTTAAACTATAAAAAAATCAAAAAATGAAAAATTTATTGTCAATTTTTGCAGTCGTGCTTTTTGCGATGACTTTTTCTTCTGCACAAAATGCTAATCAATTAGTAGCAGATATGATTGAAACTTTGGGAGGTAAACAAGCCTTCTACAGCCTTGGAAATGTTACGTATGACTTTTCATACCATGATCCCAATACTTCACTTATTTTAACGAGCAAAGAAACTTATGTTTTTGATGGAGAGTTATCCCTCGGTGATTTTTCGGAACATGGTTTTTGGGAGCAAATGGTAAAGTACTGGAAGGCTATGATATCAAGGATAGCCCAAAAGTAAGAATTGCAAGTAGCCAAAATGTAGTCAAAGCATCAAACAATATACCAATAGGATATATTGATTCGGGGTATGTTATTGGAGATTTAGCAACTGATTTTTCTTTACTGAATGTCGATGGAAAGATGGTCTCCCTGAGTGATTTTTCGGATGCTAAAGGTTTCATCATCACTTTTACATGTAATCATTGCCCATATTCGGTTGCTTATGAAGATCGCCTGATCGCTTTAGATAAAAAGTATAAAAGCAAAGGTTATCCGGTGATTGCCATTAATCCGAATAATCCGACGCACTATCCGGATGATAGTTATGCCAATATGAAGATAAGAGCAAAAAGCAAAGGTTTTACTTTTCCTTATCTACTTGATGATGGACAAAAAATCTATCCTCAGTATGGAGCGACAAAGACCCCTCATGTGTTTGTTTTACAAAAAACAGAAAGGGGTAATCGAGTCGAATACATTGGAGCTATCGACAATAATATTCGTGATGCTGCTACTGCAAGTAAGAAGTTTGTAGAATTGGTTGTTGATGCTTTATTGAATGGAAAAGAACCTCCGGTAAGAAAGACAAAAGCTATTGGTTGTTCCATAAAGATCTAATAAATACTTATCGCTAATTTATTAAAATGGGTGATTGGGGAATGGTCATTATTATAAAGGCCATTCTCCTCAAGCCAATAGTCATTATTAAAATCAATTTGAATAATCATAAAATGGAAAATACAATAAATGCTTTATTAGTTACAAAAGGTCATGCCTTTCAAGAGATCCCTTTCTTTAGTATGATTGATGGCTTAAAGACATGGGACAAAGAAATTACGATCAATTGGAAACATGTAAAACACCCTAAGGCTTTGGCTGCCTTTGAGCCAGAACAAGCGGATCAATATGATGTCATTGTGTTTTACGATATGCCTGGTGTTGTTTTTACGGGCCAGGCAGAACAACCTTTCAAGTATACTGAACCACCAGCTGAATTTAAAAAGAATTTTATGGATTTAGTAGAAAGAGGAAAAGGAATGGTATTTATACACCATGCCATTGGAAGCTGGCCCACCTGGAAAGAATACGCTGAACTAATTGGGGGAAAATTCCAATTTACACCGGGTGAAGTAGGTGGGAGGAACTATCCAGGTTCAGGTTATCGCTTTTATGTACCTCAAACCATCTCAGTTTTAGATACCAGTCATCCAATTGTTGAAGGTTTTGGTACGGAGTTTAAATTACGAGATGAAGTATATCTATATCCTGTTTTAGAAGATGAAGTTGTTCCTTTATTAAAAAGTGATTTCAATTTTGTAAGTAAGAACTTTGCAAATGGTGGTGTTGGTTTTAAAGAGCATCCTGAAGGAAGTAATTTGATTGTATGGGTAAGAGCTTCAGGAAAATCTCCCATTGCTTATTTACAACCTGGTCATGGTCCCCAGGTTTACGAAGATAAAAATTACAGAACATTGATCGTAAATGCTATTAAATGGGCAAGCTCAAAAGAAGCTTATTCCTGGGCAAAAAGTTGGGTAAAAGCAAAAGAACTAGTGCGAAAATAATATTGGAACAATCATTCTTTTTATGTATATTTGTAAAATAAAATTAAAGTAAAATGGCAAGAACAAGAGAATTCGATGAGATAGAAGTATTAGATAAAGCAGTAGAATTATTCTGGGAAAAAGGCTATACTGCAACTTCTGCAAATGACCTGGTTAACAGATTAGGTTTGAGCCGTTCCAGCCTCTACTCAACATATGGAGACAAAAGAACGCTTTATCTACGTGCGCTGGACCGGTATAAAAAACGCAATGTAAATGCAATGATCAAGATGGTAAAGCAATCGGATAATCTACCGGAAACGATTGAACAAATCTTCAAGATGGTTGTAGATCAGGACCTTAGAGCTAAGGTCCCCAAAGGATGCCTTATGGTAAACTCTTCTGTGGAACTAGGTCCACATGATCAACAAATTGCAAAAATTGTAAGTGATCATGAAAGAAACGTTGAAACTGCTTTTGAGGCAGCTATTTTAAAAGGGCAGGAAAAAGGGCAAATCTCTAAAGCTCATTCTGCTAAAGCACTTGCCAGATTTTTGTATAATAACATTTCTGGATTGAGGGTTGCTGTAAAATCAAAAGTAGGTAAAGCTACCATGAATGATGTTATTAAAGTGTGTATGTCGGTGTTGAAATAGAATTGTAGTTCTATGTTTCATTTGCTACAATTAGTTTGCAATGTTACCGGGCAATAATGATGATATTAAAAATATAGATTCAAAAATATACTCTGTTAAACTTATTGCTCGTTAGAAAAATTAATCGACTCCAAAGAAGACCCGGTAAGAGTTGAGAATGATCAACTAGTATGATTGTAATGGTCTGGAACATCTTGAGAGACAGCTTATTGTTATCATTAAAATATTATAAACTATTAGAATGAAGGTAATGCTTCTTCCTTTTCTTTTAACCAGCAAGGTGGTCTCTCTTCTTTGTGGCGACCCGCTGACAGGCAGGGGATCAAACCACTCCCACATTTATTATTCCACGTAGAAACAGTAGCCGCCAAAACGATAGAATCTTTCTTCGGGTTTAATAATTTGCTTAGATAAGCACAATTTTAAAACTTTTTCCATTCTTTTGTCTCAAGGGAAAAAAATCTACCTTTTATTAGAACAATATTGCCTATATTTATGATTTAATATATTTTTTAAACAAATTAATATAAAGCATTTATTATGAAGTTAAAGCACATTTTTCTAGCTGTTTTTGGACTTTTATGTACGTATGCCTATAGTCAAGATATGGGCTATTTTTATGCAGGTGGTAGAGTGACCAATGTAATTCAAGAAAATGATAGTATTTATTGGGTTTCTACGTTCACAGGTTTAAGAAAAATCAATAGTAATAACAATAATATTACTCATTTAAATAGACTTAATACAGAAATGCCCAGTAATCAGATTTATGATTTGGCATTCGATAATGATGGCAGGTTATGGTTGGCAACGCATGAAGGACTGGCTATGATAAGCGATTCATTGTCTTTAGTTTACAACACTTCCAATTCTTCGATCCCAGCAGATATCATTACTACTGTATCTGTGGATCAGCAAGGAAGGATATGGGGGGGGACTTATTGGGATGGATTTTTTATACTATCCGATGGTGTTATTGAAGTTTATAATAGTAGTACTAATTATGATATTATTAGAATCAATAATATTGAATTTGATTCGGAGGGAACTGCATGGATGGCAAGTGGGTCGCCAGGTAATATTGGATTAATTAAGTTTGCTAATAATACTTTAACCAAATATACGACCGACAATTCTGATATTCCCGAAAACGATGTTGAAAGAGTTTTAGTTGATGAAGATGATAAAATATGGATTGCTATGGATAAATATGTAGCTGTATTCGATCAAACCAATTGGAACGTGCTGGAAGAAATTACTACTGCTAATGATATTAGAGGAATGGACTTGGATCAGGCTGGGAACGTATGGATTGCTACTTATAGTGATGGAATTGCAAATTACATTAATGACCAATGGAATTTTTACAGTCCTGATAATACAACTGAAATAACCTATCTTGGAAATATTTTTATAGATAATAATAATGACATTCTCACCTGTTCATATAATGAAGGATTAAGTAAATTTTCTGATTTTGATTGGAGTAAAATTGATATATCTAACTGTCCGTTGGCAAATGATGTAACCGATCAAATCGAATTTGAAACAAATGGTACAGCGTGGATTAGAAATCGTTGGGGGCAAATTCTAAAATTTAAGGATAATAATTGGGAAGTATTTGATACAGAAACATTAATACCGGAGAGTGAGGCAATTCTCTATCTTCATGTAGATCAAAACGACCATAAGTGGATCGTCTTTAGAAATGAAGCGTATGAATTTTTTACACTTTTTTATGATGATGTTAATTGGTCTGTGTTTAGCATTCCCGCACTACCTAATATAACTGAAATGGTCAGGAGTTTTGTTGTATCATATGATGGAACACCAATTTTAGCTATGAGGGAGGGGGTTTATGAATTTACCGGTACGGAATGGGTGAACTCCCAAATCTACGATGAAGTTGAATGGGACGATTTAGGGTTTCTTGCTCTGGGTTCAAATAATGATTTATGGATTACGAACATATCTAGATTATATAAAAAAGATAACTCTGGAATTAATCAGGTGTCATTCGATACCCTTATTGATATGCCATCTGCAATCATTACTTCATTGGTTGTTGACCAAAACAATAATCTTTGGTTTACTTTGGTAAATACATCTGAACGTAGATTAATCTTCTTCGATGGAGAATCTTTTATTGTAGATAGAACTTTGGAATTTAATTCTCCAAATCAATCACTTCCCTCTACACTGATCGACAATAACAATTTACTTTGGATTGCGGATAGAGGTTTATTGCCACAAATTTATAAAAGGAATGGCCCTGATTTATGGGATACACTAAATGTAAAAAATTCAAATATTTTATCTGATATTACTGTATCTGATATCAGTCAAAACCCAGCTAACGGAGATTTTTGGATAGCACATCCTATATTTGGTATAACTGTCTATAATGAGCAAGGTAATATCTTACCTGTTGAATCCCCCTTTAAAAAAACAGAAGAAATTACTATTGATATTTTTCCAAATCCTTTCAAGAATCAAATTTCCATCCATTATACCATTAAACGAGCTAAAAGTCTAAGCTTACTTCTTTATGATCAAAACGGTAGACTAATTAAATCAATTTTCAAGGATAAGCGTCACCAGGAAGGTAGCCATGATTATTCATTGGACAATTTAAATCTTGATCCAGGTATTTATTATTGCATTATAAAATCTTCTAAAGAAATCTATGCCCGGAAAATCATTCGAATTGAATAATTCATAGTAAAATTACCATCTTAAAATATGTAGATTAGCGGTGCAATTAATATTAGGCTAAGTATCAGTAAAAGGAGTAACTGGAAAAAGAATATATTTTTTTTGTTGAAAAATTTTTGCTAAAGAAAGGGCAAGAATAAAGAATAAGTCTATATGAGAAAAAAGCCTTTCTTTTTCAAAGGAATGGGGAAATCACATTGCTGCACTAAAATATTTTTTCTGATAATTTAGAGAGGCAGTAGAAAATTCGATAACCTTACATTAAGTGCACCACCCATGAAAGAAGTAATAATCTCATTCATTGGTCTATATTTTACGTTTTTTGCAATAGGACAAAAGTCTATTATTCCTTTTACAGAAAATGGCTTGTGGGGGTACAAGGATTCTTTAGAAAATGTGGTGATTAATCCTGAGTATCATTTTGCTCAAAAATTTAATGGGCCATATGCGATTGTTGGTATGAACGAAAAATTAGGAGTTATTAATAAACAAAATGAAGTCATCTTACCCTTTGAGTATGAATACCTGAAATTTAATAGTAATGAAAGTTTTATTTATGGACTCGCCACTCAATACCTTGGAGAATATAATCTAGGTATCATTGACTCAAAAGGCCAGGTATTACTTCCTGCTCTATACTATTCTATACAACCTATCCAAGACTATTATAGAATTACAAAGCAATCATACATAGTAACTGACCATGAGGATGGTGTTGATACGAGAGAAGTATATAATCAATATGGATTGGCAGATAGCCTGGGACAAATAATATTACCCGCCGAATATCAAAGCATTAAGTTTTTAGAAAACAACTTTATAATTATTGAAAAAGATACGCAATATGCTTTGTTCGATAGTAAAGTCGATCGATTAACTGATTTTAAATATATTGTAATTGATGAGTTTTACGAAGGACTTTCCAAAGTTCGTCTGGATGATAAATTTGGTTTTATAGATACAACTGGTAAAGAAATAATTCCTTGTATCTATGAATTCTGTTCTACCTTTCGGAATAATCAGGCTATCGTAAGAAAAGACGGCAAAGCTGCCTTAATTAATAAAAACGGAGAAATTCTAATTGACTTTAAATATACAGGTTTAGGAAGGATATATATGGATCAATTTCTTGTGTATGAAAATAAAAAGTGGGGAATGGCTCATGTCAATGGGGATATTTTGTTACCTGTTGAATATAGGAAAACACTTTATGATAAAAACTTTATAGCCCTTGAAAAGGATAATCAATGGCAAATTTGGGACCATCAAAATAGAAAGTTATATTCTGAAAAATATGATGAATTTACATTTCCTGCTAATTTCAAAAATAATATAGATTTTCCTATTGCATTGGTAAGAAACAAGAATCATTGGGGGATAGTGAATGAAAACGCAGAAAAATTATTGGCTATTGAATATGAATTAGTCGAAATATATGAGCTGTTAGCAAAAAAGAATTTTGAGAATAAATTAAATTAGTCGATTTAATGAGATAAGTTCTGGAGGTATACTGTGTTTCTTCTTCTTTATACTGAATGTATAAAAGATAAGCCCTGCGCAAAAGAAGTCTGCACTTTATTCAGCTGAAACAACATAAAGATATACAATTATGAGTTTCATAACTGGTTTAAGAATGGAGTAGATGGTCTTGACTTCTTATGGAATATTAATTAATCTTCTGTTTCTGCCCTGTCATTCTCCATTTCGGTTCTTTCCTCTTGTGTCTTCACTAATGTACTTCCTGCTTCTATTTCCTCAGCGTAAAATCATTATTGATTTATTGGGTGGAGAGGCACAGCTTAGAAGCAAGAAGGAGCTTATTGAAGATGTAGATGATATTCCTGATGAGTTCTCTGATTTCTGGAACAGGAAAAATTAAAAGCCCTGAAAGGACTTTGTAAGGAAGAAAATCTAATCCAAGACAAGTTTCTTTAAAAGAATTAATACTTACCTGCTTACAGGACGAAAACCGCTTAGAAATACGGCAGTATATGCTCTGGAAGTAAAACCTAAGCTCCTACAACGGAAAACGATAGTGGAACGAGTAATAGATAAAATTATGAGTTTTGTGAATACCTTTTATGAGAGGGGAGAGGTTTAAATAAAAGAACTAATAAAGTAGAAAAACTTCATTGGTTGTACCCAAAGGTTCTTAAAACAAAAAAGCCCAAGTCAAAGACTTGAGCTAATGGTCTGATTATCAATGTGTACCGGCGGGGGGAATCGAACCCCCACTCCCTTGCGGGAACTGGATTTTGAATCCAGCGCGTCTACCAATTCCGCCACACCGGCATATAGTAAGGTAGATTACTTTCAAAGCGAGGCAAATTTATTCAAATTTTCTCGAATCCGCAACAAGTAGCGCTTTTTTAAATAGTAGTCTTTGATTTTTTTTAATACATTCTCTTCCTCTTGGCCGTCATCATAATTTTTGATACTTGATTCAACACTTTGAAAACACTCTGCTTCAATTGCTTCAAGTTTCTTAATAGTATTGTCATAAGTGGCTCGATTGAAATCAAATTCCATTTCCATGATGATTTCATTGATATCCATCATTTCCATCAGAAAATCCTGGGGAATCTGGTTTTTGCCCTCTTCCGCCAGTACGCCTTTCAATTCCAGAATATATTTCATCCTTTGGTCAAAATCAGAGAGTACCTTGTATGCTTCATTATTGAGCGTTGACATTTCCAAAACTTCCTGTTGCTTTTCCTCGCTTTCCAGCGTGTAAAAATCCGGATGAAAGCGCTTGCTGTTTTTTAAAAATATACTGCGCAATCTGTCGGCATCCAAGTCAAAGCGGATCGGTAGCTCAAAAAATTCAAAGTAATTCATCTAAAACCAGTCTTTTACAGCTTCAATTATTTCCAGCCCATTAGCATAAAGGAGTAAACCCAGTACCAGGATGAAACCAAAGATAGTAGCATACTCCATAAATTTATCTCCGGGTTTACGACCACTGATCACTTCATAAATCAAAAACATTACATAACCACCATCAAGAGCAGGTATAGGGAGCAAGTTCATGAATGCCAGAATCAGAGAGAGCATTGCGGTCATTCTCCAGAAATTCTCCCAAACCCAGGTTCTTCCAAACATGCTTGCTATCGTTCCAAAACCACCAAGGCTTTCCGATACTTTTATTCGTCCGGCAAACATACTTCCGAATGCTTTGATTTGATCCGATAAGAGTGTATAACCTTCTACAAAGCCGCCGGGTAAGGCTTCTCCAAAAGAATATTCTTGCCTTTCCATTTTGAAGAAATACTCCATAGGCATGGCCCTGACGCCCATTTTTCCGTTTTCATCTAGTTTGAGCGTCTTTTCTAGCTGTTTGCCATCCCTGACAATACTAAGGCTGATGCCTTCATTCTTTTTACCTTTTACAGCCTCGTAATACTGATCATAAAATTGTATTGGCTGACCATTGAAACCTATAATCGAGTCGCCTACTTCGATACCGGCTTTTTTAGCGATTGCAGAACCCTTGGAAATTACTTCATTAATGACAAAAGGGACCCTGGGGATAAACAAAACAGCTCTTTTATTATCTCTTTTGGTTAGGGTAGCGACATGATCCTGAGTGATGGCTAAATCCTGTTCTGTTCCATTTCGCATTACCGTGATCTTATTGGCCTGGTTAATAACGATTTCCCGCATGACGGTTCCCTGGCTGAATCGGTCAAAAGGTATTTCTCCAACTGAAAGAATTTTATCTCCCGTTCTCAATCCAAGCTCTTGGCCTATTGAGTCTGCATAAATCCCATAACGGGCATTTTCGGCCGGCAGGTACTTTTTGCCCCAGACAAAGAGAACCATACCGAAGAGTAAAAAACCGAGGATGAAATTTACCGTTACCCCTCCCAACATTATTATTAATCTTTGCCAGGCCGGTTTGGATCGAAACTCCCAGGGCTGTGGCGGTTGTTTCATCTGCTCTTTATCCATACTTTCATCAATCATTCCCGCAATTTTAACGTATCCCCCCAAAGGCAGCCAGCCAATCCCGTATTCCGTCTCTCCAATTTGTTTTTTGAATAACTCAAATCCAGGATTGAAAAACAAATAAAACTTTTCTACTCTGGTATTAAACCAGCGCGCCGGGAAAAAGTGCCCCATTTCGTGTAAAACGATCAATATTGATAAGCTCAAAATGAGCTGTCCTATCATAATTATGATACCCATGTTCAGAATTAAGGTTTTTTGTTAATATCAGATGCTTCTAATCTTCCTTTTGATAGCTCAATACATTTCCTAACAATGTCTGATATATTCTTGTTTCAAATCGTTTGCAAAAGTAAGCTTTAATAGGGGAAAAATCAAAGTGCTTTCGATGATCATCATTCGCTATTCGATTTTCGAATTTGCAATGACGTTTAAATCCTTCAATGTATCTATACGAATCTTTCATTTCTAGCAAGAATATTTATGGAATTCCTTAGCTCTGGAGTCTTTATAAATAAAGCATGTAGATATTCCAGCATTATGTATTACAAAAACTATAGAGTTTGGCAGGTCGCCAAAGAGATTTCAGTTAAAATTCATAAAATGACATTTGATGATCTCCCGGGTTTTGAAAAATTTGAAACGGGTGCTCAGATACGACGTTCCAGTAAATCTACAAGATCAAATATCGTTGAAGGTTTTGGGAGAAGTCGATATAAAAAAGAGTTTATACGATTTCTTATATTCGCACTGGCATCCAATATGGAAACTCAGGACCATCTTGAAACTTTATATGATACTAATTCTTTACAAAATGAAAAATTATACGAGGAATTATCGGATAAAATTGATCATCTTGGAAGAATGTTAAACAAGTTTATTACATCCATTGAAAAAACAGATCGTAAAGAGCCTTAATAAGTTTATCAAAATATCTTAACCTCGAGCATCGAGCATCGAGCATCGAGCATCGAGCATCGAATTACGAATTACGAAACCCATGCACCTCTTCCACATCTCTGACATAAACGATAACATTGCGCAACTAAATATTGAAGAAGCCCGGCATTGTGTACAGGTATTGCGAAAGCGAGTAGGGGATAGTCTGGATTTGGTAGATGGTCAGGGATTTTTTTACAAAGGAGAGATTATTGAAATCTCCAGGAAATCTTGTTTGGTTAGGATTTTATCAAAAAAAGAGCAATTAAAACATAATCCTGATTTGAAAATAGCCATTGCACCGACTAAAAATATTGATCGACTGGAGTGGTTTCTCGAAAAAGCGACGGAGATTGGCATCGATGAAATAGTTCCTATTCTGTGTACTCGTAGCGAGCGGAAGCGTATTCGGGAAGATAGGTTGCAAAAGATTCTGCTTTCGGCAATGAAACAGTCTTTGAAAGCTTATTTACCGGTTTTGCATGAACTGGTTGATTTTAAAACCTTTATCCAGGAAGATCATCCCGAAAAACAAAAGTTTATTGCTTATTGTAATGATGATCAGCTTTTGCACCTGAAAAATGTTTGCAAAAAAGGGGAAAGCTGTTTGATATTGATTGGACCGGAAGGAGATTTTACCCCAGAAGAAATTGCTATAGCCAAAGAAAATGGTTTTAGAGGGATTAGTCTGGGTGAAAGCCGTTTGCGTACAGAAACAGCCGGGCTACTGAGCTGTACAATTTTTAATTTGGTAAATATTTAAAATAGGAAATTTTTTATTGCTAAAAAATATATAGTACTCTTCTTTACTCTGTATTCTTTTTATTAATTTGCAAATCAATTTGATAACTAAAACAATAAGCTATGAATCTTTTACCCAAGATTGCAGCAACCGCTGCGTTCATTTTTCTTAATTTTCTTTTTTCTTCATCACTTCATGCTCAACTGATTATTAATAAAGATGTGCTTTCGACACATTCTGGTGCTACTGAAGAGCAAAACCATTTCTTGCCTGAAACCTTATTGACGGATTCAATACTCTGGGGAAATAACCCGGGAGAAGGCGACTTTGATGGAGGTTTAAACGGATGGACCATTGTCAATGATGAAAATGCCTGTCCCGGCTTTGATTTGTGGCGCTGGAGTCCTGATGGTACGGCTACTAATGGTGCTTTTTCCGCTGGAGGAGGAATCAGTACTGCACCTACCGCTTCTAATGGTGCAATGGCTTTTGATTCTGATTTTTATGATAATAATGGTGATGAAAACAACCTTGGTGCTGGTGATTGTCCCGCTATGCACATAGGAGAACTAATTTCGCCGACAATTGATTTAGCTAGTCTGACAGGACCAGAGATCCAAGGCGTTTCTTTGAGATTCCACCAGGCTACCAGGCAGTTTACCAGCCTTTATTATGTTTCGTATAGTAATGATGATGGTAATACCTGGAATGATATTTTAATCAATGAGGATTTTAATGTTAATAGTCCGCACGAGAATGAATTCGTGAAGGTTTTTTTGCCGGGAGCAGATTTGAATTCCTCTACTTTTAAAGTGAAGTTTCGCTATGAAGCAAATTATTATTACTGGATTATTGATGATGTGCAATTGGTAGAAGCGGAATCTTTTAATCTGGCAATTGATGAAATAGCTTATGCGATTGCACCCAATACGATAACGCCATTGAGCCAGGTAGAACCTTTCAGCCATTTAGCGGATGTGTTTAATCTGGGAGCCTCAGAACAAGAGAATGTCAATCTTAATGTGACCATTAGAGAGGATGCGACGAATGATATCGTTTTTTCGGACGATAATCCTTTAGGAACAATGCCTGCAAACAGTGCACTTGCTGGCCAGCCTTTTCCGGGTTATTACACCCCTGATGCTTTGAACCCGACAACTTATAATGCTACCTACTTAATTAGCTCCGACAATCCGGATGCAGATCCTTCTGATAATGTTCGGACCTATTCATTTATGACCTCGGACACTATTTTTGCCAAAGATCAGGGACCTGCTTTCGGTGTAAGGCCAGCTGATGGTAACTGGGATGATTTTGAGCCGCATAGCTGGGCTTATGGAAATTATTACCGCATCGTTAATGGTGATGATTGGGCAGCTTCCTCTGTTACTTTTATGATTGGTAATGCGGCTGATCTTACTAATCGTTTAATTGTAGTCTACCTTTATCACTGGGAAGACCTCAATATGGATGGTAATATGGATGTACCTGAAAGAGTAAGAGTGGGCTTTGCAGTTTATGAAATCCAGGGCACGGAAGGGGTATTTGATCCAATTACTCTTCCATTGAGTGAATTTGCAACGGGCCTGCCCGGACCAATAACATTGGAATCCAATGGAGATTATGTTGTAATGGTAGAGTATGAAACTTTTGATCAGGTCAATTTTGAAATGACGGCTGGTGAAATTGATTATGGTGCTATGGTTGCCCGTTCTTTGATTGATGAGGCTCCGCGATATGGCTCATTAATAGGTATAGGAGCTGCACTTTCTGATATTCCTTTCCAAACCAATGCTTTTAACAACCTCGTACCGGTTGTAAGATTAAATATTACTCCAATCCTCTTATCCGTTCGGGGAGAATCCGCCAATGTGCTCTGTCATGGTGACTGTAATGGAAGTATAGACCTGGAAGTGGATGGAGGAACACCAGATTTTACCTTTGCCTGGACCGGACCGGATGGCTTTACGGCAGATACAGAAGATTTGAGTGGTTTGTGTCCCGGTACATACGAAGTAGTAATCACGGATAGTCAGGAAGAAATGGTGATGGCGAGTTTTGTAATAGAAGAACCGGATTTATTAGCGCTGGATAGTGATATTATGGATGCTACTTGTCCGCAAATTTGTGATGGGCTGATTATGATTGCTCCCGCTGGCGGAGTAACGCCTTTTTCTTTTGCCTGGAACGAAGGCTCTACATCCGAAGATTTAACTGGTCTTTGTGCCGGAATGTATGAGCTTACGATCACCGATGCGAATGGTTGTACCCTTGTAGAATCCTTCCTTATTGAAGAGCCTTTGGAAATGTTGCCGAGCTTTGAGCTTTCGGCTTCCTCTTCCTGTAATTTCCCTTGCCAGGATAGCATTGATCTTACTGTAGTGAATGGTGTCGCACCGCTAAGTTTCGAATGGTATGATGCTTTTGGAAATATGATTGCCAATACTGAAGACCTAGTTGATATTTGTCCGGGGGCCTATACTGTGAATATTACTGATGCGAATGGCTGTATAGTGACCGCTAATACCGAGATCATGAATACTTCTTTTCCGGTAGCAACGGCTGATATTACCAATACTAACTGCTTTGGAATCTGTGATGGGAGTATTGATTTAAACATTAATGGAGGGGAACAACCCTATAGCTTCGAATGGTCGAATGGACTGCCTTCTCAGGAGGACCAGACAGACTTGTGTGCAGAATCATATCAGGTTTCTATTACTGATAATGCAGGATGTACGAATGTGATTACCCTGAATGTAGAGGAACCCGCAGCCTTGATGAATACTATTTCTACTGTAGATCTAATCTGTTTTGGAGCATGTGATGGCTCAGCCGAAATTATAACCACCGGCGGTACTGCACCCTATAATGTTGAGGGTTTACTGGATGATTTATGTGCGGGTACTTATAATGTTACGGTTACAGATGCCAATGGTTGTACAATTACATCTGATTTCGTGATTGAAGAACCAATCATGATTTCCGTGATAATTGACGAGATTAATGATGAAACCGAATCCATGATGAATGGTTCGGTGGAAATTACAATAGCAGATGGAATTCCTCCTTATTCATACATCTGGCGTAATGAGGCTGGAGAAATTGTTTCTACCGAAGAGGACCCGAGTGGTTTACCGATGGGCACTTATGAAGTATTCGTTACGGATTCTAATGGTTGTACGGTTAGCAGTACGGATATTGTGATCGATAATCTCGTTTCTGTTGCTCAACCGGAACTAAATGAATCGGTCGAAATTTTTCCAAATCCCACTTCTGGACTTTTGCAGTTGAAATTTGAACTTCCGGAATCTGCGGATATTGAACTGGAAATATATGATATGACCGGTAGATTAATGCAAACTCAAATCCTGAATGGTATTTCCAGCCAAACGCAAAGCATAAATATTGGTGCATTCTCGGATGGAGTATATACTTTAAAAATTAAAATTGACGATGTTTTCATCCTTAGAAAATTGGTCAAGTATCAGTGGTAATAGGGAGACCAGATAAAAATTTGTTTTTTGTTTATAACTAAATAAAGCCAATCAACAATTACGGGCCAGTCTTATAAAATAGGTGCTGGCCTGTAATCATTTGTATATTTCATACAAGTCAGCGTTTTATTCTTAAATCCCTTATCTTACCGGTTCATTTGTAGGTATAATAAAAATTGATCAATGGCACAGGTTTTCAAGCAAACAACCAATCCTGTTGTTGCTTTTTCATTTGTTGGACTGATTATAGTATCTCAGCTCTTGGTGTTGAACATGGGATATAATGTCCCCACTTATTTTTTAGCTATCCTTGCCTTGCTTTGTGCAATTATTCTTTGGGGGATGCTGGATGTAAAATGCATTATAGAAGGAACTCGGTTGAAGTCCAAAGTTGGGCCCTTTGTACAAATACTTGACATCTTGAAAATTGAAAAAGCAAGCATTCGTAAAAAAAGGAATGTTGGAAGCCGAAAGAGAATAGAAAATCTGGATATTTATCTGGAATCCGGAAAAAAACTGAGTTTGCAACCTGTTGATGCTAAAGGTTTTATTGATGCGCTTAAAAAAGTAAATCGAAATATTAAGGTAGAGAAGAAAGAATACTAGCCCATTCGGACGGAACTTATATGCTTAAACTCCGTACGGATACAGGCGTTTTCATTAAGAAGATTGTAAAACAGTAAGCCTTATTTTCTTTATTCGTATTCGTTGTTTTGGTTTGGAAAAGCATGGGCAAAATAACGTATAACAATTTTTTCCGATCTTCGTTAAAACATAGGATAAGCTTTTCGGGGAAATCCAAAACCTGATAAACCCCTGGATTTCACAAATTGAATTTTTATGTATAAGAACTTATTGCTGCTACTACTGGTATTTTGTATCACTTCTTTTAAAAATGCGGAATCACCCGCTGCTTTAAAACTGGCTTTATTGAAATACAATGGGGGAGGGGACTGGTATGCGAATCCTACGGCACTTCCTAATTTGTCCAGATTTTGTAATCGTGAACTAGGGACTAACCTCGATCCGGATTACGCAACGGTAGAAGTTGGTAGTGCGGAATTATTCAATTATCCCTTCCTGCATATGACCGGGCATGGTAATGTTATTTTTTCCGATGCAGAAGCTGAAAACCTGCGTAACTATTTGATTGGAGGCGGTTTTTTGCATATTGATGACAATTATGGAATGGATCCCTATGTTCGAATTGCATTAAAGAAAGTTTTCCCGGAACAACAAATGGTAGAGCTTCCCTGGGAACATGAAATTTATAAACAAAAATTCACCTTTAAAAACGGATTACCGAAAGTCCATAAACACGATGATAAACCTCCACAAGGTTTTGGAATTTTATGGGAGGGGCGCCTCGTTGTTTTTTATTCTTATGAAAGTGATTTGGGGGATGGTTGGGAAGACAGAGATGTGCATAAGGACCCCGAAGAAATAAGGCAGCAAGCTCTAAAAATGGGGGCAAACATTATTCAGTACGCATTTGAACAATAGAAATTACTCCCATAATGTTCTGCGCCTTTGTTTAATATAAGCTTTTACATTCAACCAAAAAGCAATAAACAAATAAAATATTATTGGCGAACCCATCGCTGCAAAGGAAAGATAAATGAAATACACCCGTACTCTCGCCGTTGCTATGCCCATTTTAGTACCCAAATAGGTACAGACTCCAAACGCAGACTTTTCCAATATATGCTTAAATTGCTTCATAATGATTGAAGTGCAGCTCCTAAAATATCTATAATACAAAAAAGAAACAGGAATGCCTAATTTTTGTTGCCCCTTAACGTATTTATATGTAGTGGAATCTATGGATCATGCCTGATAAGCTTTGTTGTAAAAGCTTATTAGTGTACAGTACAATCACTTGCCGGAATCAAACAAATAAAAATGAAGCCAAAAGTTAATCATTGCTCTTCATAAGCTGATTCAGAGACTTCGATAGATTCGTCGATGTATATTTTTTTGGAAAATTCTACCGGAGCTTCATTTTTGTAACCAACACTCAATTTGACCTCATAATTACCACTTCTATTATAAGAATAGGTGATTTTTTTATTCTTGACCTCTTTGCGGGTTCCATTTCCGAAGTCAATGATATAACTGGCTTTTTTATCGTAATTATCGATTGTAAAGGTAATTAACTCACCTGCTTCCCGATGACCTTCAATAAGCAACTGAGAATGTTCAACTTTGGTCTCCGGTACTGAATGATGTTCCTGTTCATCAGCAACAATATTTGTATTAGCTGTGATTCCCGAATGCGGAACATGCGTTTTTTTTGGAGACAAAATATTGTAGTAAAGAAATAAGCCTGCACAACCCAAGGCGATCAGGATGATAATATTTACGCCTTCCATGAGTGCTTTTCGGTTTCGATTCGGATTAGCTTGCTCAATGACATTGAAATTAACCCCTAGTGGTTTGTTGATGTGCTTCATAGGATCGATTGTGTGTTAATTTAGATGATTGAATCTTCATTTTCATCACAGGAAAATGATCAAAACTATCTGTTGAATACGATAATGTGTCAATATCCCTTTTTAAAGGATTAGGGACCACTATTGCCTCAACTAATGATCACAAAAACACTGATTACACAGGTTTTGGCATCTTCATTCGGTTTGAAAAATCAAATCATAGCCGGTCAAAATGCGATAGTATTCGTATACTTGACGGAACTTCTAAATTTTAAAAATGTGATTACGTTCTCTCGGTAAGTTTTGTTGTTTTCTCTTAGTATCTAGAGCCTCAATGTATCCATGGTATAAACACAAATATAAATTAATTTTATTGTATAATCAAAATTTATTTTTGTTAAAATTTGAGTACCAAACGAGTGCATATGAAAAAGGCTTGATTGAATGTCACAAATCAAGCCTTTTCCAATTTGATACTATTAATGTTTAAGTTTATAGACTCGCTATTCCTTCTTTGATCTCAGATTGCTTAGCATCTTTAGGAAGTAAAAGCCATAGTTTGCCATAGTGGTGCAATGCACTTGCTTTTTTTCGCCCCTCGGTACCAACTCCGGAATATAGGTCAATATGACCGGGCCCTTTAATCGCACCTCCCTTGTCCTGAGCAATCAATACCCGGTACTCGTGACGGATAACCCGATTGTTTTTAATGATCGGTACTTTTGCTAATAAACAGCTACCTAGAGGAATATAGTTAGGATCCACAGCTATGGAATAATCCGTTGTCAGGGATACCAGCCCTGCCCCTTTTGGAGTTTTCTGATACTTAGCCCGCTCGAAAAAGATATAAGAGCTATTAACGAATAATACTTCCTCGATCAACTCCGGATGCTTGTGCAGATAGCGCTTTATCCAGGTTAAAGAAACTTTTTCGGGAGTAGTATAACCTTTTCGGATCATATACTTCCCAATACTTCTATATGAATGACGGTTACTGCCTGCATAAGCAAATAATTCCCTGCTTCCATCCTGATATTGTACAATCCCGCTACCCTGTACCTGCATAAAGTAGATATCTACCAGACTCTCGGCATAAGCTAGTTCCAGTCCTTTACCTTTTAATACTTTTTCACCATCGATTTGAGCACGGGTAGGATAACGACCGGAATTACTCTTTGGTTTGGCAAAAAGAGGATATTTAAAGCGTTCCGTTGGCGTTTTACTCACTTGTAAGACAGGCGTAAAATAACCGGTAAAGAATACATTGCCTTTTCCATCTTCTCCCTTGATCTGATAAGCAGAAAGAGATTTATCTACTTGTGGAATTTTCTTTCCTTCCTGACTTAAAAGCTCCCGGATTGTTTTTTCGAGTTTTGCATTATTGATATCCACATTATTAAAAGAAGGCAGTCCTTTCTTCTTTTGATATTTTAAAACTTTAAGCTGCTTTCTCAGTCCATTGGCGATTTCTCTGTTGATTTCCGGAAACTTGAAGTTTTCCAGGGAAGCCTCCGTGTATACGTTATTTAATGGCTTATCATTCTTGCCTTTTCCGTTACCATTAAAATTAAAAGATACAGCAGTAGCAGGAAGCTCATTATTCAGACTCTCGACAGAAGTAGTTAAAGGTGGATCACTAGGCGGTGGGAAATGACATTTTGACAATGTCATAAAAGCTGCCACTAAAAGCAGCGATAATTTAAAATTGTTCATGGGTAAGATCAGGTTTTGGTTGCTTTAAAATCTGATCTGCTTCTATGGGATTACTACCAATTAAGCAGATTTTATTTTTTAACTGTAATAATGTTCACGTTTCCAAAACGGCCGCAAAAATAATGACTTGCCGATTTTTCACCACAAATTTAGGGGATGTTTTATGAAAAAAACCAATAATTTAACATTTTGTTAACTTTTTTACGGCTTAAATGCCAAAAAACAAAGACTAAAGTCTGCTTTTAACATTTGGGAATTCTATTTATGATCTATTTTATGGTCACGGAAACTCAATTGATAGGCTGGCATTTTTCTAAAAAGTGTTTTCTTATAGTTTCAATAGGAGCTATCCCGAACTTTGCTTAAGATGCACCGTGAACTTGAGGATTATAGTTTTATTTATTGTTTTAAAAGGTGGTATTGGGTAGTAGGTTTTAGGCGATCCCGGAAAACCTAAGACCTACTACCCCCAATACCAATTCGGAACGTTTTCAATTTTTATTGCTATTGACTGACTAATTATTGGTCTTGACTACCTTTCGAATGACTTTACTTTGATCGGTTTCAACGGAGATCAAATACATTCCGGCAGTTAATGAATGAGGCAATTCAGGATTGAAAACTTGTATACCCGCCGGGCTTTGCTCAAATTCCTGATTCCAGATAAGCTGGCCAGTAAGGTCTAATACCTGAATACTGATATCCTTGCTCTCGCGGAGTTCTACTTCTATATTTAGCTGTTCGGTAAAAGGATTTGGATATACGGCTACTGATCCAAAAATGTCTTCCGGACTATTTGTGGAAACTATGCAAGCCGTTTGAGCAACAAAATATTCAAAACTACTCAGGTTTGCCGAACAAATCGAACGAATCTCAAATTCGTAATCCGTACAATCTTCCAGTCCTCCGACAGTAAGTTCCGGATCGATGGTATTGAAAATTTCCCAGTCGATCGTCCCCGATTTGCGATAATGTACTTCATAACTAATCGAGTTGACCGGCCCTTGCCAGTTAAGTGCAATACTTGTCAGAGTACTATCAATCTCGAAGGCATAGGGAATCCCGCAGGGAACAGAAGGCTGAAACCAGGCAGTAATGACATCATCTGTTTCGAGGCTCATGGAGATAGCTTCTGTGAATTGATCCGGGCCAAAGGTATGATTGGCTACTTCCCAGTATGAAAACTCATATCCATCTTCCGGAATTGCTTCAAGGTTAAAATCCACTCCACCGAAATACTGTGCATTCCAGGGATAATTCAAACCGACAATTGTATTCGCTCTTACCTTTCCCGAAGCTGGAGGTTCTACATTAATCTCAATATCAAAAGGACCGGTGATTCCTTCATTTTCATAGCAATCTACGATCCCGTCTGAAATAATGGTACAACGGGTTTCGATGAATGCTCTCAACTCCTGAACATTATTCTGCCATCCATTCATGCTTCCACCCCAGCGATTAATATGCCTTTGCATTTCTGGTTCTATCCGGGCAATCATGTCATCCAAAAGCCCTAGCATAAACTCACAGGTGAAATAAGTATTATTAAGGTCGGCGTATCGGTTAATATACAATGCAAAAAACTCAGGATTTTCGGAGAGCTTAGCAAAAATTTCGAGATGCCCTTCAAAATCGGTAAAAGGGTCTATCTCTTCGGGATTGCAGGGATCAGCCGTAGAACTTTGATCGGGTATCCCGGTATAATTGATATAATGACCAAAGGTTGCATCTTCATCCCATAATATATAGCGCCATTTTTGTGCCGCTCCGTCTGGTTTCCTTCCGCGCCACCATCCTGTATTATAATTCAACCAGTCACTCGATACATTATGAGAATGTATAATGATATAATCTATCAAGCTGAGGAAGTTCAAACGCTCTTCGACATAAGCGTAATTTGCCGGATTCGTCATATCATTACTATTGATATAGTTGGTCAGTTCGTACCAATCCGCAAAACTCCCGTATTCTTCCCAGGTAAATCCCCAGGTTTTAATAAAATCGATCCATCGTCTGCCCTGATCGTAGTAATATTTGGTATAATCCGGATCATCCACTTTTTCGCGGATTTCATATACGCCCCAGTATTCCCCGTTTATATAAAGTATACAAGGTTCGTTAGTACGTTCGTCCAACTCTAGATTAGCTAACTGAGAAAGTGTGTGTACATAGGCATCCCGGATGTGTGCACCACCCGACTCAAAAGGGTAGTTGTCATTAGCCGCGGCTTTTAGAATGAGCCGCTGGAACTGATCCCGATCCGTTATTTCCGGATTAAAAATAGCATGCTTCACAGCATGATCATCACCAAATTGATCCCTGGTAATATAGTCAATTCCTCTTTGGTCATAGGCCCAGGAATCATTTCCATGTTTGTTGAATTCTCCGGAAGCGTCCGCCACGCGATCTCCACTTGCATCAAACAACTCGAAAGTCCCTATCGGTTCAATAAAAGAGCCACTCACCAATTCAAAAAGCTGATTACCGGTAACGGAAACTACCGGAATACTATGAACTTCATTGATGAGATAAGTATGAAAGTCCACAAAACTGGCTGGTGTTTGCGGATTGTCGCTAATGGTTATTGCTTTAACTACCGCCGTATTGGACAAGGTAAAAGGACCGGTATAAAGTGTTGCATTTTCATTAGGAACAGTGCCGTCGATGGTATAATAAATACTTACATCCGAGCCTTCGGCTGCAATACTTATTTCTACACTACCTGTATAAAATCCGGCAGCGGGTGCAATGGCCGGCTTATCCGCATAGGTATTACTGACATTGGTGTTTGCCGCACCCGGACTGGGATTTAGGCTGACACCCCAGGTTGCACCACCATCACTGATTCTCGCCCAGCTATGTCCCAGCTGATTGGGTTGCTCAATGTCATGAAAGTCAATGATCGAACCGGAAGGGTTGGTAAGAACGACTCCCTCACTATTTCTGGTTTGAGTAATTTTAAAATTGGTATGCAAAACGCCATTTGCATATTCGTCCCGATCCGAAGCCCATACCAGCAGATAATCTCCGGGCTCAATACTTACACCATTGGGAATTTCAAACTTGGTAGGATTATCGATTTTATCACTTAGATAATAACCGGATAAATCAATACTGCTAATGCCACCATTATACAACTCTATCCAGTCACCATCATCACCGTAATTATCGAAAAACTGATCGAGGTTGGCAGCGGAGAATTCATTGATGACTACTTGTGATTGGCCGGTAAGAACTATAAAAAAACTAAGAACTATTAGGCAATAATATACAGGGTTTTTCATAATGCTATCAGGTTTTATTTAATAGCTAAAGCGCTAGTTAGTGAGTTTTTGACTATTCACATTAAAATAAGCATTATTATTTTTTACCCTGTATTTCTATATCGAATTTTTGAATTATGTCAAAGGGTATGCATAAGGAATGTCAAACATCCAACAGAAATAGGGCCCAATAAGCAAAATATTAAACATTTTCCTCGTTTATTTGCTGCTCCTATCCAACTTTCCGGGCTAGCCATCTTTTCGCATCTTCAATGAAAAAACATGGGGTAAACTGATCTCAGCCTTGAAAACGTACTTTCCGGGCTCCATTTCCGTCATATTTTCAAAACAGTCATAAGGGGAATAGGGAAATTCCTTAAACTCTAATAACCTCAAGTTATGACGAAGCAAAGGGCTCATTACTTCTGAAAGCCCATGACACCAGAAATATTCCTTTTTTTGGATTGGAGCGTCCCGGTCGGCATAAGTCCCTTCTGAAACCTCTTCGTAGGGATTGCCACTATTGAAATAATTATATAAAAGTTGCTGGCTGGGAAAGTCATACATATAGAGCACAGGGTGGAAATCTGCGATATAGAAAATACCTCCGGGTTTGAGAAAATGACTAATGACTGAAGCCCATTGATTCAAATCGGGAAGCCATCCGTATGTACCATAAGAAGTGAAAACAATATCGTATTCTCCTTCAAGATGATCTTTTAATTCCAGCACATTGGATTCCACAAAGTTTACCCCAAGGTCAAGTTCTGCATTTAGATTGCGGGCCAGTTCCAGCGACTTGGGAGACATATCTACACCGGTGACTTGAGCGCCCATACGAGCCCAACACATACTGTCCTGTCCGAAATGACATTGCAAATGAAGCAGTCTTTTTCCTTTTACCTCCTTGCCCAGAGCCTCCAGTTCAATGCTGTTGAGCATATTCTTTCCCGCTTTAAAAGCTTCGAGATCATACATTTTGGAGTTTTTATGATATTCTACCTTGGCATCCCAAAGCGTACGGTTGGCATCGAAATACTCTTTCATCTTTGTTTAATGGTTAGGTACAGATATTGAAAAAATGTTTAAATTGCGTTCAAGATTGCTCTATAAACTTAATTCTTATCAGATCGTTTGTATATTTGTGATTCAATGGTCAAAGGAAAATATCTGATGACGATTGTAGAACTACAGTAAACGAACAAAATATTACATTTAATTAGTTCCATTTTACAAATACTATAGCATGGCAGAAGATAAGAAAAATCAAAAGCAACTGAATATCGAACTCCCTGAAGAAATTGCAGATGGCATTTATTCTAATTTGGCAATTATTTCTCATTCTCATTCTGAGTTCGTAGTAGATTTTATACGTCTGATGCCTAATGTACCCAAGGCTAAAGTTAAATCGCGTATTGTACTCACACCGATGCATGCCAAGAGGTTGATGAAAGCATTGGCAGATAATGTAAAAAAATTTGAAGCACAATTTGGTTCAATCGATGAACCGGAAGTACCTCCTTTTCCTACAATGAATTTCAATACCCCTAAAGCACAGGCTTAGTTAAGGGTTTGATTTTTAAATTGTAGATATATTTACCACTCACAGACTGCAAACAAGTTAAAATTAAAAGGACGATGTAACCATGCTTCCTTTAGGCGTTATGTTGTTAACGAACCGTTAATGTGGTTTGATCCTGATATTCATTACGTAACTTGTTTTTAATTTAAATTTTTAGTTTAAACTGGTAAATAAAGCACGAAAAATATGTCCTCCTTAAAAGTTGTATTGCCCATTATACTGATTCTTCTACTCGGTGCCGGTTACTTTTATTTTAGCCAGCAAGAAGAAAATCCTCAGAAACAAAATCTTGTAACACAGGTCAAAAAAGGGGAGTTTCTTGTCCATGTGACGGCTACAGGTGAACTGAAAGCCAAACGCTCCCAGGAAATAAAGGGGCCGCAGGGAATGCGAACCGCTCAGATTTATCAAACCAATATCACCGATCTTATCCCCGAAGGGACCTTGGTTAAAGAAGGGGATTACGTGGCTTCTCTAGATAAAACCGAGCTGGAGACCAAAATGAAGGATGCCATGGCTGAGGTAGAGAAAATTGAAACCCAGTTGGCACAGGCAGAAATTGATACGGCAATAGAAATGCGGGGCATCAGGGATCAATTGATCAATTTGAAGTTTTCTATGCAGGAAAAGAAGCTACAGGTGGAGCAAAGTAAATACGAAGCTAAATCTGTAATCCGGCAGGCGGAGATTGATTTGGAGCGTACGGAGCGAGATTATAATCAGTTATTAGCTAAATTGGAATTGACAAAAGAAAAGTCGGATGCAAAAATATCCGAAATCGGCGCTTCATTGCGCCAAACCCAACTTCGTTTATCTACATTGCAAAAGCTTGCCGGGGAGTTTACGATCCGGGCGCCTAAAGATGGAATGCTTATTTATGCACGTAGCTGGAATGGCAAGATCGGGCCGGGCTCTCAGATCAGTTCCTGGAACCCTACCGTGGCTGAATTACCGGATTTAACTGATATGATCTCTAAAACCTATGTAAATGAAGTGGATATCAGCAAGGTCCAGAAAGGGCAGGAAGTAAAGATAAAAGTGGATGCTTTTCCCGATAAGAACTACAGCGGACAAGTTATAAAAATTGCAAATATTGGTGAGCAGTTAAGAAATTATGATTCTAAAGTTTTTGAGGTCATTGTACAAGTAAATGAGGTGGATTCAATTCTACGTCCTGCAATGACTACCGGTAATGAAATTTTGGTAAATACCTATCGGGATGTTTTATCCATTCCAATGGAAGGTCTTTACAGTGATAGTCTCTCCTATGTTTATTTGAATCAAAATGGAAAAACAGTACGAAAAGAAGTAGTTCCCGGACCTACTAATAATGATGAAGTGATCATCGCTCACGGGCTTAGTGAAAACGATGAGATATTACTCATTGAGCCTGAAAATGGGGATAAATTGTCATTCATGCCACTCGATCCGCAAATCAAAGCCGATATTGAAAAAAGGTTGGCTGAGGAACGCAAAGCCAGAGAAGCAGCTATGGAAGAGCGTCGTAAAAAGGTGAAAGATGAAGAAATTTCGGGAGAATCCCGGGCAGGAGGAATTGTTATATTTAACTAAAAACTCTTTTTTAACCGAAACTTTTACTCCCTTAACACCAACAAAATCGGAAACAGTTGCAACGTATAATATTCAATTTCATACTCGCCATGGAGGGCGTGTTCTCCAATAAACTTCGAGCTTTCTTAACTGCATTGGGAATTATCTTCGGAGTGGGAGCGGTAATAGCTATGCTGGCCATCGGAACCGGTGCCAAGCAGGCCATCCTCGAGCAGATGAAGCTCATCGGAACGAACAATATTGTTATTCAATCAAAGATTTTGACGGAGGAAGAAAATGAGGCTGCTTCCACAAATAATAGCGGTACCAAACAGAAAGATTTGCGTCCCTGGTCGCCGGGGCTGAGCATGGAAGACGCCCTCGTATTGGATCGTTTATTGCCGACCATTGACAAGATTAGTCCGGAAATTGTATTGTCAACCAATATTATCCAATCCGGAAAGCTTGAAAAGGCTAAATGTATAGGGGTGACCAATACCTTTTTTGAACTTAATAATCTTAAACTCTTCAAAGGCAAGTTTTTTCATGACAAACATCTGGAAATCGGTAAGCCGGTTTGCATTATTGGAAAAAACATCCAGTCGAAATTCTTTTCCCAGGAAGATCCCATCGGTAAAAAAATTAAATGTGGCAATGCCTGGTTAACGATCATTGGTGTATTGGAAAAAAGAGTCGCTAGTTCGGAGAGCCTGGAAAACCTTGGGATTCGGGATTATAATTCGGATGTGTATATTCCGATTACTACTGCTTTGATTCGATTTAAAAACAGAGCGCTGGTTAATAAAAAAGATATTAAACGGGGAGATTGGGATGATGAGGTGGATAAAACTGAGAATTATCATCAACTTGATAAATTGGTAATCAGAGTGGAGAGTTCCGAAAACATGAAAGCAACCGCTCAGGTGGTAGCGCGTATTCTAAAGCGCAGGCATCAGGGAATCATCGATTATGAAGTGAAAGTTCCGGAACTGGAACTACAGCAGGAACAGGCAACCAAAGATCGCCTTAATCTGGTTTTGGCTTTTATTGCCGGAATTTCTCTTTTAGTGGGTGGGATTGGCATTATGAACATTATGCTTGCCACGGTACTCGAAAGAATTAAAGAGATTGGCGTTCGGCGTTCGCTGGGGGCCATGCGTAAAGATATCATTCTGCAATTTCTTTTCGAAGCTATTTTTATAAGTATGATAGGTGGTTTGGTAGGTGTTATCCTCGGTGTTTCTACAGCGTACATAATTGAAAACTATTTTGAAATACCAGCTGAGGTCTCCACCTGGTCGGTAGTTGTCTCTTTTGTAGTTTCTGCTTCAGTAGGATTGATCTTTGGCTTGTTTCCCGCCGAACAAGCAGCTAAAATGGATCCGATTAAAGCCCTGAGAACAGATTAGAAAATATAGTTTTGCTAAACCACATAAACTAACCACACAACAAAGCATATGAAACAAAGCCTTCAGATTTTCTTTTTGCTAATCCTTACAATGCCGGTGTTCGGGCAGAATGAGGTGTTGAAGATGGACTTAAAAGAAATAATTGGGATGGCGCAAAACGATGCTCCTGATGTCCAGATTTCAAAGACGAGGCTGAGTAATCGCTACTGGGCTTATCAGTCGTTTTTAAGTAATTACAAACCGCAAATCGAATTACGAGCCACCCTGCCTAATTTCAACAGGTCTATTCAGTCGATTATACGACCGGACGGTACACAGGCTTTCGTCCCCAGATCACTCATGGAAAATTCTTTTGGCATTTCTCTGGGACAGGAGATTGCCCTGACCGGCGGGAGTATATTTGCTTTTACCGGCCTGGATCGCCTGGACCTGTTTAAGACTGCTGTAAATGATCAGTCTACTTCCTATCTCTCTACTCCGATCGTTATCGGTTTCAATCAGCCAATATTCGGTTTTAATCAACTAAAATGGGACAGAGAAATACAGCCCCTGCGCTTTGAAGAAGCAAATAGAGAATATGTGGAAGAAAGAGAAACCGTTGCTTTTCAATCTACCAATCTGTTTTTTGATGTTTTGATCTCTCAGCTAAACGTCGAAGCATTGATCAAAAACAAACAAGATGCAGATACACTTTTCGCTATTTCTAAAGGCAGATTTGAGGTGGGGAGGATTGCTGAAACGGAGTTATTGCAAATTGAATTAAGTGCAATGAATGCAGATGCAGATTTAGCGCAAGCCAGACTCAATCTACAAACCAATACGGAGAATCTTCGTAATTTCCTCGGTATTGAAAAAGCGGTCTCTTTCGAATTGAGACCTCCAATTGATATTCCCGATTTTTTAATTGATGAGCAGTTGGCTTTACAGTATGCTAAGAAATACAGAAGTGAGTCTATCGCTTTTGAACGGCGCTTGAGGGAAGCAGATCGTGATGTGAGCCGTGCAAGGGCCGAAAGTGGTTTACAGGTTGACGTAACTGGACGTTTTGGTTTATCGCAAACAGCGGTTAACCTCGGGGATGCTTATGTCGACCCGTTGGATCAACAGCAGTTTTCTATCGGTTTGAATATTCCAATTGCAGATTGGGGGAAGGCGAAGGCTCGTCGTGAAATTGCCAAGTCCGACAGGGAACTGGAGCTAATGAATGTATCTCAGGATCGCATTAATTTTGAAAGAGAGATTAGTATCAAGGTGCAGCAGTTTGATCTGTTGAGAAATCAGGTAGAGCTGGCTAAACGCGCCTACGATGTTTCTGAAAAGCGTTTGGACATTACCCGTAAAAGATATTTGATTGGAAAAATTGAGATCGTAGAACTCAATCTTGCGCTTCGGGAACAGGATGCTGGAAGACGGGCCTACTATTCTGCTTTGCGTGCCTTCTGGACGGCTTATTATGATTTGAGACGTCTGACGCTTTACGATTTTGAAAATGACAAACCTTTGGTGCGTTAGGCTATAATTTCCAATAACCATTTTCGATCTGTCAATAATTCCGTATTGATGATTTTCTGTTGAATGGCCTCCTTTTGTAAAGGCTGATTTTTGGAAATTTGATTGAGTAGGGAAATGAAGTTCATATACGTTTTTTTGACATTATTCGAAATGAGCTTGTTCCGCCTCAGGTATACTTTGAAAGAATTCAATAAATTGTATAAAGCCTCATCCTCCTTTTTTTCAAAATAGATTTTCAAAAGCATCACCTTGGAACTCAAGGCATAGAATACATCGGAAAACTCGACTCGCTGTAGCAAATTCTGTGCTTTTTCAAAGTCTTTTTTATAATAATACAAATCGGCAAGATTGTAATTCAGCGCATTATCTCTGGTTTCTTCATCGAGATCGTCTTTATAGTTTTTAATAAAATTTTCCGTCCAGTCAAATTGCTTCAGGCGCAGGCCCAGTTTGATGGTATTCTTGAAGGTCCAGGGTGAAAGCAAGTTGTTTTCGTAAAGCGATTTATTTTCAATTCCATTTTTAAACAAGGTAAAAGCTTCCAGTACATATCGATCGTCTTTTTCCCGAACTTTTCTAATACAAAAGTTAAGCGCAAGCAAATACATCTCTTTCACTTCAAATTGTGAAAATCTGTACGTGTACTTGTTTAACAAGGCTTTGAGCCTTTCAAAATAGGGATCACCATTTTCTTCGGTTAAGGTTAGATAAATATGATAATAAATAGCAATCGCCGGACTACTTTCCATATCCAGACTTTCAAGATATAAGGCAATCTCCTTTAACATCGATTGCTGATAATTGACGGAGAGGGTCTTTTCCCGGTCGAGCATTTCGCAGGCATATTTCAGCTTTTGGTTTAAATAAAACAAATCCAACTGGTTTGCGGCTTTCTGAATATTTGCATCGTAGCGACGTACTTTTTGCAGGCCAAACTGTTGATCCTCAACCTGATAGAGTAGATAGTTTTGATAATAATGCTCTGTACCTCTCAGGGGATTGGCATCCAGTTTTTTTCTCGCTTTCTGGAAAATGTTTTGATAGTGTTTGTTTAACTGGCGGTCGAGACAAGAAGAAAGGATGTGATACTCTGGAAGGATACCCTGTGTTCTGTATTTGGAAAATCCAATGTACTGTTCTGCTAATTTGAGCAAAAAACTCATCAAATAATTCAAATGTTTTTCATCGTACTTTTTGCCTTTGAAAAGGGCCGCATAGACAGCCTCTCTTCTAACCTTTTTTACAGGAAAATCAGGCGCTATTTTTTTCAAATAATGATAGAAAAGGACGAGTTCTTCGTTCTTGTTAAAGAAGGGAGAACTGACAAAATCTTTAAATTCTCGTAGTTCCGAGGTTGAAAAAGTACTCAGAAGTTCAATCAATTTGCTGTTATACATTCTTTAGTTTTGTATTCTATTTTTCAAAAATCATTCTGGGTTTCATGAAAAAACGGGTATTTGTGTCCATTTTTTATTGATAAATAAAGTCTTTTATCAAGGTGAATTTATATTATAAATAGTTGATAGTTAGTTTTTTATGTAGAAATAGATAGCGATTTTTAATATAAAAATAGACTATTTTTTTTGATAATTGATCAAAAAAGTTGTTGAGGATTGGCAAAAAGCGACTTACTTTTATAGTATAGACATCTCGTAATTCGAATTTACTTCCAACACGGCTAGGCAGGCCAGGATATACAAAAATGAAAGAAAATTGCTATAATCAAAAGAGCAATTACCAAACAATTAAACAGTTTCTTTAATAAAACGATTATGTCATTTTATCAAAAAGTACTTGCCTTATTACTATTGATTCACATCGGCACTGTCCCTTTGAGGGCACAGGTTTGGCCAGGGGATGTCAATAACAATGGTGTCGTAAATGCTGTGGATTGGCTGTATCTGGGGAGCGTCGTAGAGGAAATCGGTCCTCCCAGATCCTTTGATCAGATGGGGATCGAATGGGAGGAAAAAACAGTTTCTTCTTTTTGGGGGCTGAATTTTCCGGGAACTGCAATTGATTATGCTTTTGCAGATTGTAATGGAGATGGTTTTGTTGGAATAGATGATTTTGATGCCATAAACGATAATTACTTTCTGGAGCATGGCATTGTTACAGATGATGAATCAACGATAGGAGAAGCGGGGAGCGATCCTCAATTGTTCTTTGATAATTCAGCGATTATTGATCCCTTTCCCCAGGGTTTTATTTTGGGCCTAAATCTTAATCTGGGAACTCCGGATATACCGGTAGAGTCTTTAACCGGGATAGCTTTTAGTATAAAGGTAAACCCAGATATCGTTCAGTTCATGGCTTTTATGCCCGCATTTCCTGATGAAAGTGACTGGGAGTTTCCCAGTTTATTTCTACAACAATTTGACCCGATTGAAGGACAACTGGATGTTGCCTTATCCACCTTAAACGATGGTGCTATTGAGAATGCATTTGGCACCTTGGGGGAGTTCTTTATCGTTATTGAGGATGATGTGGTGGGAATGCAGGATGACGAGGTGCAATCTGAATTTGAACTCGCAAATATTTTCCTCCTGGGCTCAGAAGACTTTAGCCCTTTGCCCATTGTTGGGGATACGGCTAATGTGACTATCATAGATAATCCATTAAGTAATGAAAACCTCATAGATCCGCAACATTTCGAAGTCTTTCCGAATCCGGTTCTGGACGAACTATATATCAAATCGGATTACCAAATCGATAGAGTAGGAGTATTTAGTACAATCGGACAAAATCAACTCACGAAAAGCTATGAGGATGATATTAACCCTGTTAAAAAATTGAGTTTTGTCAATTTGAATCCAGGGATATACTTCATAAAAATTCATACTAATAATGGAATAGCGACCAGGAAAGTGTTGCATCGCTAAGTGATATTATAGGATAGTTAAAGAGAAGCTGTGCAGATTAAATTCTGTACAGCTTTTTTCATTTATGGTCCTTGGGCCGCTTTCCAATAAATGTTAAATACTTTACTTTTTTGTGCTTTTTAAGCTTGAAAATGTTTTGTTTTTCTTGAGAAATGCCTTTAAATGTTTTCAATGTTTTTATTGATTAAAAAATTGATAATCAATCAGTTGTGAATTAGATGTTGATTTTGTTTTGTGTAAATAATCCTGATAAATGCCTATTTGAGTTGAGGACTGTTTTTTTTTGTATTTGTGAGGGACAAAACTTGAGGATACATTTGCTTTTAGAGAACTAAAATGTGTTTTATTAACTAATTCAAAAAAAATCCTGATGAAAGAAAAACTATTAAAACTATTTTGTTTTTGCGGGTTCTTATTACTGGGACTGGCAAATGTAAACGCTGAGATTGACTGCGACTGTGATTTTGAATTTGACCCGGTTTGTATTGTGACGGATGATGGTGAAATTGTTTCTTTTCCGAATGCTTGCCTGGCGGAATGCGCTGGCTTTACCGAATTTGAATCCTGCGATGGAGAATTTCCCGGAGGAGGTTGTGATTGCGATTTCGAGTTTGATCCGGTATGTGTAGTGACCGTTGATGGTGATACGATTCCATATCCAAGTGCCTGTTTTGCGGAATGTGATGGTTACGGCGAGGATGCCCTCGTAGACTGTCCGGAGATCGAATATCCAGAGGACGATTGTGATTGCGATTTTGAGTTTGATCCGGTATGTGTAGTGACCGTTGAAGGCGATACGATTCCATATCCAAGTGCCTGTTTTGCGGAATGTGATGGTTACGGCGAGGATGCCCTCGTGGACTGTCCGGAATACGAGTATCCTGGAGAAGATTGTGATTGCGATCTGGAAGGCGAATCGGTATGTGTCTTGACGGCGGAAGGCATTATTTGTCCGTTTCCAAATATGTGCTTTGCAGAATGTGCAGGCTATACGGAAGAAGATGTAGTAGAGTGCGAAGATTGGGAAATAGATCCACCAGTGGATTGTGAATGCGGCTGG
>JANQLV010000020.1 GCA_028280415.1 Saprospiraceae bacterium | reverse complement strand
GGGACATTTCCAGACTACTAATGTATATATTATTAAGCGTGATAAAGAAGGAGATTATGAATGGGGAGGTATATATGGAAGTAGTTATTTACCCTTGACGCATATTGGAGGTATAGTAGAAGTAGAAGATGGTTATGTATTAGTGGGAGGGAACAGATATAGCGAACAATTATGGTTAGTAAAGTTGAATGAGGAAGGATTGTTTACGAATACGGAAGAGATAGCGGGAAAAATTACAGATATAAAATTATATCCGAATCCGGTAGAAGGGGAGCTGACTATAAGTTTATCGATATCTTTTACTGGTCAGATAAACATTTTCAATAGCCTCGGTCAGTTATTACAAAATGAATCAGTAGATAATATACGACAGGTAAATTACCCATTGACAGATTATCCATCGGGTTATTACTGGATAGAATTGCAAACTCCTGAAAATCGTATTACACTGCCTTTTGTAAAACAGTAGAACCAATATTTAGAGAGTATATTTTTTAAAACAATTTTTGGGATACTCATTTGTAAGAAGTATTCCCTGTATTACTATTTTTTAATTTTAAAAACGTAAACTATGAATTCAAAACAATTTCCGGGATTTTTTTTATTCCTTTTTCTTATTTTCTGTATACCGATTCAGGCACAAGAAGGTTTTGTTTGTTACTTTGAAGAGAGCGAACCGAATCCCCCCTTGGGTACCACTATCTGTAGCCATAATGGGCGCAGCCATACACCAGATGGTACACTTCGGGTATTGGTCGTTTTTGCCGGCTTTGAAGGCTTTGAAGGGGAGGAGGCAAACAGCGCTCAACCCCCTTTAGATCATTGGAGGATTCATGATCAAATTAGCACTTCTTTTGAGTTGCCGGATTTTATTGATTACGATCCAATAACCGGTATTACCACAATGGATGACTTTATGTATACTGATCCAGGTTTACTTAATTCTGGAATCCTTGACCCCTCCACTAATATTTCGAACCTGTTTTTTCTGATGTCTCAACCCAATCGATCCTTTAAATTGGTGGGATCGGTATTTACAAATCCCTCCGGACTACCTCAACAGGTAGTAATCTCTCCACAAGATTTGAGCAATTGGGGACAAGCCAATCGCCGTGTGGCAGAAACGATGATGCAGATTTGGGAAGATGAAGTCGGTGCGCAGGCAGCGCGCGATTATTTTCTGCAATTCGATCAAAGAGAAAATAGTCCTCATTATGCTGTATCCAATATCAATTCTAATCCAGATGATATTATAGATGTTGTCGCTTATATTTGGCGTTATAGCCCGCATTGGTCGAATCAACCAATACCGGGCATGGATGAAAACTGGGTAGGATCCAAAGGGGGCTATTTTTCCCCTAGTGTCACTTCTCCCTCGACATTAATTAACGGAGTTGATTTTAGTGATGGTTTTTTGGCCGCAACTGGTGGCCTTCGCATAGAAAAACTAAGAGAACTATTTCAGCACGAGTTTGGTCATAGCATATATTTTGCACCTCATAATTGTGGTTCAAACGGCGTTTCGGGATCGCATTTTCCACTCGCTTATACGGGGACCGGACTGGCTTCTTCCAATATACCAATATTTCATAACATGATGGCAGCTTGGGAAAGATGGCATTTAGGTTATACCGATCCCTTGGGGCCCAATAATACGGATGGGACCTATGTTTATACAATTAGAGATTTTGTGGCTAGCGGAGATGCTATTCGGGTACCTTTACCTTTTCCGGAAGGAACAGATCGACAATATTTATGGATAGAAAATCATACGAAGCAACACTCTTTTGATATACACCCCAATACAGGAACTGATTTGAATGAGTTTGGTAATAACGACCCGGAACATGTCATTACCGATAATAATGCGGGCATTTATATGTATGTCGAAGATATGTATGATGACGACGACCTTGATCCCTGTCAAGAGACTGGAGTTTTTGGTAGTGGAGGTAATATTTATATGATTAACCCATTTGGGAATTGGGATATGAATCGAAACTTAAATGAGGTACCAAGTACAAACATGTATAATGCCATTATGTATCCTTACGAATACTTGGAACCGAATCCAATAGGAGGGACGAATCCATGGTTTCAATTCAGGACGGATATTGATCCTCAGACAAATCCTGGAATTGACTATAGTGATAATGCAAATGCTCCGGGCCTAGTAAATGAGCGGAATGAAGGAGATGTTATATTAAGAGAGCAATTTGGAGGTGGAACCTATCACCATACCTATAGAGCTTGGGGCGTAAATGGAGCTTTTCCCGGTAGTTCAACTGCTTTTCAGGCTGGAGATGAATTAAGTATGGGAGCAAATCCTACAGTCATAAATTATCCAAATTATAATGAGACGACTCAAGAAGTAGCAGCACATATACTCAATGGCTTAAAAGTTCGAATTTTATCAACAGGTGCACAAGCTCAAGTAGAAATCTCTTATAAACAGACGGCTATAGACGAGCATGTCCGATGGACAGGCAATATTCTGCTACCCGATATTACAAAAGATAATGCATATGACCTGGTGCTTGCACCGCATAAACAAATCACAGTTGATCTAAGCAAAACAGCGCATCGTGCAACGAATAATCCTCTGACAAATGATTTTACTAACCCCAGCGTACTCACCATCCAGTCCGGTGCGAAAGTTCACTTGCTGGAAGACAGCCGGATTTTAGTAAAAAATCACTCGACACTGGTGATAGAAGAAGGTGCGGAAATGCTTTTGGAAGATCGTGCTTGTATAGTAGTAGAGCCTGGTGGAACTTTATGGCTAAAAGGGAATAAAATCAGATTAAATGGCTCCGATGCAGTTATCATTATGAAAGGGACTTTGAAAACGGATGATAATGTGGATTTTACATTTTCCGGTAATGGCTTTGCCAGATTTTTTGATACACATAGTATTGATATGGGTGTTAATAGCAATTTTGTATTGGGAAGAGAAGCCGGGGATAAAGGTGTACGTTTCCTGACTATAGAGGATAACACCACCCTCCACCTCTCCAATCGCCTGCTGAGCCTGACCGACGGGCGCGTAGAATATAAAACCAAAGCCAAACTCAGCGCCACTAATGCCGATGTCCTTTTTAGTGCTACAACCTTCACTCCCAATGGCAGCAGCCTCAATACCGGCTTTGAAGGAACGAACCTGATTTCCTTTAATGCACAGTTTAATGTATTCAATGAATTGGAGAAAGCCCTTATCTTAACCGGGAATACCATGAGCCCCGTCATTGCGGATAATACGGTTCAATATTGCGTTGCCGGAGTCGAGATTAAAAATATGGATAATGTTCGTCTGGAGGCTAATACATTTATAGAGCAAATAGATTACTCCTTGCGCATAGCCCAAGTCGATGTGGCAGATATTTATGAAAACGTTATTCTCCATCAATTTAAATTTGGTATAGGCTGCCACTTGCAGGATGTTAATTTCGCTTATCTGACACACAATACCCTGATTGATCAATGTGATATTGGTGTGGAAGCAGAGCGTTCCAATGTCTTTGTTAATTATGGCGGGACGATTTCCAATAATGCCAAAGGCGTTCATTTTATCAATAATCCTACCGCAGAGTATTTGCTTTCCGTAGGTCGTTGTGGCTGTGCGAGTATCATTAATAATGATGTTGGGGTAGAGGGAGATAATATTGTTCTGGATATTGATGCGATTGTTCATCAGATGGAGTGTAACTCTGATGTGCTGTTTCCTAATCGCTTTAATGGCAATACCGAAGTTTTTGATATTTGTTACACGGATGCAAGCTTCCCTGGAAATACGATTCTGGCCAGAGGTAATTATTGGGGTGGCTTATCCCTGGGACATTATTCATATAGTATCAAAAATAATGGATGTATTACTCAGAATAACCTGGCGGTTGATGATACCGATTTTATAACGGACATTCTTACTACTCCTTCCTGTGCGGTCATTACACCTGGAACCTATCCGGGTACGCCACAGTATCCGACCTCCATTGATCCTCAGGTAAATTGTGAAGTGATAGATGGCGGTGTGATTTTACAAGTGCATCAACAATCAAAGTCAGCTTATGAAGACTTGTTTTATGAGGATTATCCAAATGCAAAATCAAAGTATCAACCAATTGCAAATATGGATCGCAGCAATAATCCCAATCATAAATGTGTCAACCTGATTAACATTGCCAAGTGTATCGTTGAAGGGGTTAATAATGATCAATTCGCTACATCTTATAATTCATGGTTGAGTAGTGCTGTTCGATTCAATCCTTTCCTTGCAGAAAAACAATTGGCAGTTTATCCGAATCCCGTTAGTAATATACTAACAATAGAAAGTAAAAAAGAGGAACAGTATATGGCGAGGCTTTATAATGTTTATGGCCAGCAAATTGCGGCTTTCGAATTCGAGAAAAAAACAACTTATAGTGTTGATAAACTCAATAAAGGAGTCTATATACTGGAAATACTAGATAGCCAAAAACGATCTCTTCAAACGGAAAAACTAATTGTAGAATAAAAATGATATAACATGAATCATCCAGAATTTAGCATTTTAAGAGGAAGTGATAGAATATTAAAAGCTTTTGAACTCTATGGAAGAGGGATCAGGTTTTTGGTATTGGGTCTTAGGTTTTCCGGGACCGTCTAATACCTGAACCCTAATACCTACTAAAGTAATAAATAGGGCTAGAATATTCCATTTCACGGTGAATCTTAAGCAAAATCCGGGATGATTCATGTTTTTTTACTTTAACAAAAATGATCAAAAGCCATTTTTAAATTTGCGGAAATGATTTCTGCTGAACGGCCTTCGATATGATGTCTTTCTAAGAAGTGTACCAACTTACCGTCCTTAAACAAGGCGATAGAAGGAGAGGATGGAGGATAAGGGAGCAAAAATTCCCTTGCCTTTTCTGTAGCTTCCCGGTCTACTCCCGCAAAAACGGTATATAAATTCGAAGGTGTTTTACCATTCTCTAGTGCCTGTCTTACGCCTGGCCTTGCATTCGCTGCCGCACAACCGCAAACAGAGTTTACCACTAATAATGAAGTACCTTCCATATTATCTAAAGCATTGATCACTTCTTCCGGAGTCGTAAGGGACTGAACCCCCATGTTATTTAATTCCTGACTCATCGGAGCAACTAGTTCTGCTGGATACATATCTGTATATTTTGATGAAATAAATTAATATTCAAAATTACCGCTTTTTTTATGACAAAACAAACAACCTGGTCTAGCCTAAGCAGTAGATTATATTTGTTGTCAATTGCAAAAAAGCCTGGTGAATTGATCTAAACTTTTCGAAATAGCCTTAAAGTAAATGCCTGATTTTCAGGGCGAAGCGCGGTTCAAATTTCATACCCGGAAAAGTACTGAGGCAAAAAATAAATAAGACGTCTACAAATAAATGATTTCGCTTTAAGGCCGCTTAAATAAGATTAAATCAATTCAGCATATATTTTCGCGTATTTACGACACGAAGGATAATTTTTATACAGGTTTCAAAAGGCAAATTAAACCGTTTTTATGATTTCAACGTATATATTGAAGTATCATAAAATTTGTAATCCTAATTACAACATTCTTTAATTTTAGCTTCTATCTTTGCCCAACGAAACCAATACTTCTATTATTAACATTTTAATGTTCGTATCAGTTTAATGTTTTATTATGAAAAAAGTTCTGATTTTACCATTCTTAATGCTGTTGACCTTCTTTTCTATATATACGGTTTCTTGTACTTCCGATCAGTTAGCCGAACCGATGGTCGGTGAAGAATGTGTGAATTATAATGCTACTTACGAGGGAGATGTCAAAGCAATTGTAGATGCCACCTGTGCAATAGCCGGATGTCATGTAGCTGGTGCAGGTGTGCCGGGGATATTTGAAACCTACGAAGGTTTATTACCGTTTGCGAATAGTGCACCTAATGGATTGAGAGATCGAGTGATTGTACTGGTGGATGATCCTTCCAATGGCATGCCTCCGGATTGGGATACTAATCCCGGCCCCAAGGATTTGACCGCTGAACAATTCGAAATTTTTAAATGCTGGGTAGACTCCGGATATCCTGAAAACTAATGGCGTCTTACCTATAAAAAATGTAAAACTACCTTTTATGAAAGCATATTTACTTGCCCTGACTTTGCTTGTTTTTTGTTTCACGATTTCAGCACAAGAAACTTTTGAGACCTTTAAAGATACCAGAGTAATTAATACGCATTCGGTGGAAACGCTGAGAAGCGGGAAACTGGACATCCGGATTGGACATAGATTCGGTGATATGTTTGGAACCTCCGGAGGCTGGCCCTCTTTTTACGGGCTCGAAAATGCAACCGATATACTGATTGGAGCAGAATATGGCGTCACTAATGATTTGACGATCGGATTGAATCGAACTAAAGGATCAGGACCTCTTAAACGCTTGGTCAACGGAATTCTCAAATATAAAGTACTCGCCCAAAAAGAAGACGGCTCAATGCCCTTTACCTTTACCCTGCTGGGAGTGGCTTCTGCTTCGACCATGCCCCAAAGTGATAATCCCGAGGTATTGAATTTTTTTGAGAGCTTTTCACACCGGTTTATTTATACGGGACAGGTATTAATCGCACGGAAGTTTTCCGATAATTTCTCCCTGCAAGTCATTCCTTCTTATACACATCGCAATGTTGTTAATTTTAATGATGATAATGGCTTGTTCAGCCTTGGTTTTGCTACCCGTTTACAAATCACTAAAGTATTGGGCCTGATTGTAGATGGTACTTTTCCTTTTTCCGAATTGCGAACAAGCGATAATGGATACTATCCGGCTTTGGGAATCGGTTTGGAAATCGATACAGGCGGACACGTTTTTCAGGTGAACTTTACGAATGCCACCGGGATTATGGAAACCGATTATATTCCAAATACCCAATCCGATTGGTCGGAAGGAGAGTTTAGATTGGGTTTTACAATTTCAAGGACGTTTAATTTGTAGAAAAGGGAAAATTAGAGAAGTGGATAAAAAAGATGGGATAGTATTTTTTTATGTTAAAATTGAAAAATGAAAACTTCGTATTACTTCTTATCAATCATCATGTTGGTTGTTTTATTTGGATTGGTGAATATTGATGATGAAAAAACGACAATAAACAGTGAAACTCCGGTTTGGGAGGTGCTTCGCTCTTTTGGAGCGGAAAACCCTAATCATATGCCGGATAAAACGATCGAGGGAGCAAATGCGGAGAGGGGAGAACAGCTTGTCAAATACGGGATAACCAGTAAACCCAAAGGAGGGAAAACGTCGAAACAGAGTAATCATTTTGTTTGTACTTCTTGCCATAATATTGAAAAAGAAGATCCTCATTTACTCAATACCGATCCGCAGGCACGTCTGGAATACGTTAGCCAAAATGGTTTGCCTTTTCTACAAGGTACTACCTTGTTTGGAGCGGTTAATCGCACCAGTTTTTATAATGATGATTATGAAAAAAAATATGGCGATTTGGTACATGCTACCAGAAACGATTTGCGGGAAGCAATTCAACTTTGTGCAATTGAATGTTCGCAAGGACGAAAATTGAAAGATTGGGAGCTGGAATCGGTTTTGCAATATCTTTGGACGCTGGAATACAAAATGAGTGATCTTGGATTTTCGGAAAGTGATTTGAAAAAAGTGAATCAGATGGAGAAAGGAGCGACAAAAAATGAAGAAGCCATCCGTATGATTCAATCAAAATATCTCGAAGGCGCACCGGCACATTTTGTAAAGCCACCCGAAGATCGAAAGACTGGTTATGCTTATACCGGAGATCCGGAAAATGGAAAGCTGATTTACGAATTGAGTTGCTTACATTGTCATGAGCAGGAAATTTATTCCGCTTTTAATCTGGATAATGCAACGGCTACGTTCAAACATCTCGAAAAACATTTTAATCGCTATACCCGCTATTCTGTTTATCAAGTAGCGCGTTATGGTACCTCTCCGCTACCCGGAAAACGCGCTTATATGCCACAGTATACCAAAGAAAAAATGAGCGATCAGCAAATGGAAGATTTGAAAGCTTACGTCAAACAACAAGCCGGGAGGTAAATACCCGGAGAACAGAAAGTTAAAGCATCGTTTAACTTCCCGTCCGGCCCGGTTAAAGTTTAATTACATATTTATTAATTTCACCTTCTCGAAAACTAATTTTTAAATTATAAACACCTGAGGTAAAAGCCCCTAAATCAATTACACAGCTTTGGGCGTTTTGACCGGGTATTTTTTCCAAAAGCGTCTGACCATTCGTATTAATAAGGCTAATCTTCATAGGAGTGCTTTTCCAGGAAATATTCAAATTATCCCTGGTTGGGATGGGGGCTATCTTTACTCCATATTTTTCTTCCCATTCTTTTGTAGAGGTAATGATAGAAACAATATAATTGATAAGGCTATCACAACCATTAAGGGATAATTCAGAAACGGTAATAATCGTATCCTGAACGATTTCTAAGTCATTGAAAACAGTGCCATAAGGAATCATGGTATCAATCTCTGTCAGTGTTGTTTCCTCGGCATGGATATGATGAAAATCCAGGAACAAGCCTTCGGTAGTAAGCATTGAATCTATGATCAGGGTATCACGAAAGATTTGTACATCTCCAAAAAAATCTTCTGCACAGATATCAAAATGCTCACTACTGGCGATTACAGGAGTACGGATGGTACGGACAACCGGATCGGTGATAATAGGTTCATTGAAATCAAAATAAATCGCTGCCCGGTTTTGAATGCTTGTACCAAAGATTACCGAATCAACCGGACTTATAAAAAACTGTACATAGCCCTGTGATTTTATGAGGTTGGTAGTGCTATCTGGTAAAAGAATATCCTCGAAATTAAAAATCAATTCCTTTTCTATATTCAGTTCCCAGTTAAAAGGATGGCTTGCGGCACCGATTCTTAGACTGGAAAGATCAAGATATTCGGAAATAGGATCAATGATTACAACATTGAATGCGGTATCGTTTCCTGTGTTTTGAAAATGGATGGTATATTCAAGTTCCCAGGACCGGTCAATTAAATTTTGTGGGCCATATCCAATAGGGACAGCTTCTTTCAAATTGGGATCAAATGATCCGGTGATTTCTCGACAATGGCTTACAAAGAAAGGGTTGGCATCTTCATCTGGTATTAAATTCAAAATGACATCGAAATCAGCACACTCTGATACGGTCGTACTGGCCGTGTTCAGATAGGGGTGATTTTCATCTTGTTCGGCTTCTAGCCTCACCGCATCCATTTCCGCTTCAATACTAACAGTTTTCGTCTCTTCCGGATCGAGTTGGAACGTATCCACCTGCATGAGCAGGACAATGTCATCATTAACGATTTCGACTCTAAACTGTCTGGGAATATCCATCGAACCCTGACCAATGTTTTGTAATTCGAAATGAATACTATCTTCAATACACTCACCGCTGACTGCAATCGTTGAACCGTCCCAGAGATTGTCCAAAGGCAAGCACAGGGAATCCGGACGGATATAAGCGGAAAAGCAAACGGGATCGCCGACTTCCAGCGTATCACAATCCGGCGTGACATACAAAACCATATTTCCGGATTCTAATGTGCCAACTGTTCCAATATCAAACAAGAGAGATGTATCGGTACTGACGAAAGGGATACTGGCAGAGTCGACCATTACATTGGGATCCATTATAATTTCAACTTCTACATTTTCAGCATCAATAGTTCCTTGATTGGAATATCCAATGTTAAGGTTTCCATCGATACAGGGTCTAAGTTGACTGGAACGCATGTTGATGACCATAAGCGGGCATTCCGTCTCGGCGAGGATCGGGAAATTTAAAACCAGGGAAGTATCTTCGGGAACATTGATTAAAGAATCTGCGATACAAGATCGCCAGTATGCACTGGGTAGATTGATCCGGGCAGTGTAATCACCTCCTTCCGGGAGTACGATCGCGTAGTATCCCGCAGTATTGGAATTGGTATAATAGGTACTTCCATCTCTCTCGAATTCAATGACTAAATCCGGAAAGCTGATCGTATCAATATTTGTATCCTGGATACAGTCCATATCCATATCCCAAAATACCTGACCAGTGATAATCGAAGCATTGCCAATCTGATTGTCTGCATATAAAAGAGGATCGAGCTTAGATATGGAGAAAATAAAATCACCGAACTGGTCTCCATTCAAATCACTAATCAGAAAATCACCAGAACCATGATGTCCAGCAGAAAGGCCTGCACTAAAACTGGATTCTGGTAATTGCTTGTACCAATTCGTTCCATCGTAAATATCCTTTTTACCATCATTATCCAGATCAAAAATAACCAGGTCATAATTTAGATCAAAAAAACTAGAGGTTTGAATTGCATATTGATCGAAAAGGCCATTTTCATTAAAGTAGATTATGATTTCATCTACTAAGCCGAACCCTCGAATGATTATATCCGGATCTAGATCGTTATCGATATCTTCAAGAACAACGTGCTTGGTGCTTGCAGGAATCTCAAAAGGAATGTAAGAATAGTCATGAATACTATTCTGTGTGAAATAAGCAATATCGTAGTATAAATCATCTGCTACTTTGGTAATGAGAATATCTTTCAAACCATCTTGATCGATATCTGCTATCCCTGAAATGCCTGAAATGGAATCCGATTCAATGACATGATTTGCAAAGTTATCCAGCGTGATATGCTCATAGATTGATAATTCCCGATTAGCACTGGAAATAGTGCTAATGTCAATATCTCCATCTTCATCTATATCACTTGCGATAATATCGCCGAATGAATAATTATCAAATCCCAGAACCTTCTTTTCAGAAAATTGAATAACACCATTAGATAGATTTTCGTACCAAATCAGTTCTCCATCTTCGTTAATAGCCAGCAAATCTTCATCCCCGTCTAAATCCAGATCTTTATGAGCAATAGAAGTGATTTGTTCGTCTGGGAAAAGTCTTTGCTGGTAAGCTACCTCATTATTATTAATGTTTTCCAGAAGATAAACTTCCCGGTCTATCTCGGATAATACAATTACATCCTGATCACCATCCTGTTCAATATCAAAAGATAGAGGAGTGAGATAGCCATCGATGTTATCGGATAATTTTACAGGAAAACGAAAAAATCCTGAGTTGTTCAAATCATTTTCAAAAAAGAAAAGGCCATCATAATCAGAGACATCTGGAATAATTCCAATTAAATCGGCGTCACCATCATTGTCAAAATCACTGGCGGATTCAAGCTTTATTTTGCCATACGAAAAAGATGTTCCCGGAGCCAGCAAAGGGGCTTTGGCAAAAACACCACTATTGTCCGTATTCCTAAACCAGTTTGGTTTTTGATCGACATTTCGACCTTCAACAATGTCCAAATCTCCATCATTATCAAAATCATAAGCCTCGATCGGATAACTATAATAATCTGCATCCACCAAAGTAGTTGTCCAGCCTGTTGCATTTTGACTATGCAAATAGATGCCGGACTTATTAGCGGAAACAATATCAGGAAGATTGTCATTATTAAAATGGCCTACAGCCAGGTATGAGGCACCTGCTTCTGCATAACTTTGCTCATAGATAATCTCGGCAATTTCGAAAGTTCCTTGTCCATCAGTATTTTCATACCAGTATACGAAAGCGTTCGGCTGATTAAGGGTACTAATCGATGCGATAATATCCAGATCATTATCCTGATCCAGGTCAAAAAAATGAGCATCGACAATCCCGGCTTCGGTAAAAGGCGGTGGTAAGTTAATCGTTTCTGCAGGACCGAAAGTCCCATCCTGATCAATGTTCCTATAGATGAAATTATTGGGCCCTGTAGAGTGGGTCCAGCGAAAGAGATCAATATCGCCATCATTGTCAATATCACCAGTGATTCCAGAGGAGCCGGGGTTAATATCCGTAATTTCCACTGGAGTGAAACTTAGATTTTGAGGATTGCCATTATTGAGGAAGGTATAAGAACCGAGCTGAAAAATATCCTGCCAACCGTCTCCATTAAAGTCTGCTACTTTGATGTCTCCGTAGGATGTAAATCCGTAGGATGTAAAGTTATCCGGCACTTCTATTATATGTATGACCCAATCTTCAACCGATGGAGAAACATTTTCATACCAATAAAGCCGACGACTAGGATCAATATTGCCGCAAACAACATCCAGGTCGCCATCATTATCCATATCAGCAATCTCGTATCGATTTGGAGCACTGTACATCAAGCTCTTAATCGTTCCAATTTGTGCATTGGCCAGCGCAGAAACAAAGAATAAAAGGAGGAGAATACCTTTTTTCATAGCTATACACTTCCTGTTTTTTGCGAATTGTAATTTCATTTCAATGGGATTTAACAACTTTTAAATTTTCTTGTCTCAAGTTCTATAAATTAAATGCTTTTAAAAAGAACAATTTTTTGTATTTATAGTGTATATTTTATTATAAAAAATTGATTATCAGGATTTTATAGTGTAAATTATAGCACTTATGACTAAATTGCACTTGATTTTAAAAAGCTTTTCGGCCAGGGAATTATCAACTTTCAAACAATTTTTGAAAAATCCTCTCGTGAACCAAAGGCCAGACATCCATCTCTTATTCGAATACTGGCGATTAAAAAGAGGAATTTTGGACAAAAAAGATGGGTTTAAATATGTTTTCGGAAAACAAGCTTTCAATTTACAAAAGTGGCATCTACTGACGAGTCGCTTGTTTAAAATGGTCGAGCAATTTTTGATACAAGAGGAATTAAAGAAAGATGAAATCCAACAAAAGAGCCTTTTGGCGCGAGCTTATCGAAATAAACAGATACCAAGCCGTTTCGAATCTACTATAGAAAGTACCAGAGCACAATTAACAAAAACACCTGTCCGGAATATTGAATGGTTACATCAAAAACTGGATACAGAATATGAATACTACGATTATATTGCCAGCCACAATCGCCAATCGAGAACGAATTTACAAACTGTGAATGATCAACTGGATGAATACTATATTGCGAGTAAACTGCGTAATGCCTGTCTGTCCATATCCCGAAAGACAATTAATGAAGAGCTTTACGAAATTTATTTTCTAGAGGATGTTCTGGAGAAAGTAAAAGCGAGTCCGCATTTGCTGGAAAGCCCGGCCATTGCCATTTATTACTATTGTTTTCGGGCGATAACCGAAACGGAAAGTGAAGAATGGTTTACGAATCTTCGGCGGGCAATAGGGCATTATTCCAAAGCTTTTACACCTGCCGAAAAAAGAGATATCATTCTATTGGCAATCAATTATTGCATTCGAAAACTTAATACCGGAGACGAATATTTCATCCGGGAAGCTTTTGAGTTGTATCGCTTGAGTTTCCTGGAGGGATATCTTTTAGAGGATAAAATACTTCCCGAAAGCACTTTTAGCAATATTGTGCGTCTGGCTTCCAAGCTTAAGGAATATGAATGGGCGGAGCGATTTGTTGAATCTAACCGGGAATATCTAAAACCCGCTTTTCGGAAACCGCTGTATTATTATAGTCTCGGCTTATTACATTACGAGCAGGGGCGTCTAAAAGAAAGCATGCAGTTGCTGGCGCAGATTGATACCAAACTCACGTTCATTTTACTGGCAGTCAAATCGTTGCAGATCAAGATTTATTATGAACTTCAGGAACTGGATGCACTGGATTATTTGCTGGAGAGTTTCAGAGTATATTTACAAAGGCGAAGCGATCTTGGTTATCGAAAGGAAAATTTTGAAAATATGGTTCAATTTGTAAGACGTTTAGTGGCTATCCCTTATAAAAACGAATTGGAGAAAAAGAGATTGATCGAAGAAGTGAAGGCGGCAAAAATCTTCTCCGAACGAGACTGGTTGCTTCGGCAGATTGAGCGCAGGTCATAATTTGGTTTTATAATTGCCAACCGTATTCGTTCCAGTCTTCTTCATAATCGATATCCGAAAGCTCCGGAAGCAAATAACAGGATTTATTGAGCTTTTTTATAGCTTTTAAGGTTTGATCAAAAACCTGATCCGTACTCCATTCAATGTTTTCAAAAAGAGAAGATTCAAAGCGATCCATTCCCAAAAGATAATAACCGCCGTCCATAGCGGGGCCAACGACGAATGGAAATGCTTCCAGCGCCTTGAAGGCTTCTTCAACTATTTCAACAGTTAAGGAAGCACAATCACTACCAATAATTACAACCTTGGAATGTTTTTGAAAAGCCAACTCAAAAGCCTGTTTTATTCTCGCCCCGAGATCATCTCCCTGCTGAACCAATTTCTCAAAATCATCTTTGGACCATTCATCATGCTCTGCTACAAAGTCACTATAAAAAAGCATTCTTTTTGACTTAATCTCGCATGCAATCTGACGGGTATGGCTGAGTAGAGAAAGATAAATTTTCAGTGCTTTTTCGTCGCCAAGCGTACTGGCTAATCGGGTTTTTACTTTTCCTAGTTCAGCATTTTTTATAAAAATGAGTAAAGCCGATGACTGATTTGCTTCGATGATTTTTGAATTTTATTGGTGGTGATAAATAGGCGCTAAATTTAAAAATAAATCTTAAGCTTCAATAATTGAATTTCTCCTTTTGTCTGATTCATTAAAGCTTTTATTATCTGAAAACGACAAAAGCCATTCTGAACTTTCTTTCGAACTCAGAATGGCTTTTATGGGGGTATTAGCTTATGATTAATTAGCTCTTTTTACGGCCGTACAGCTCATCTTCGTCTACTTTTCGTACCAGCTTTCCGTCCTTTAGTTTTCTGGAAATGGCATTATAAGGACCTGTAATTACTTCATCTCCTTCCTGCACCCCATTGATTACCTGTATATACGAATCATCTTGAATACCGGTTTTGACCTCAACCATAATTGCCGAATCTCCACGGCATATAAAAACCACTTCTTTAAGGTTTTCATCATTCTCTTCATCATCGTTTTCCTTCGGACCTTTTTTCTGGCGATTTTTACGTTTTTCGTCTTTATCTTCCCGGGTAGTTACCGATTGGATCGGAATGCTCAATACATCTTCCTGAGTATTGGTGAATATTTCTACCGAGGCAGACATTCCCGGACGGAAAGGAAAACCTTTTTTCTCTTTAATTAACTCAATATATGAACTGGGATCAATTCTTACTTTCACAACAAAATTGGTAACCTGATCAGTAGTCAAAGATGCCGTAGCCGTGTTACTGGCTGAATTGGCCACCTGGGTTACGACTCCCTTGAATTTGCGATCGAGGTAGGCATCTACTTCTATATCCACGGGATCGCCGACAGAAACTCTTAAGACATCATTTTCACTTACATCTACCTGAACTTCGATAGAGCTTAGATCAGCGATACGCATCATTTCGGTACCAGTCATCATTGAAGTACCCACTACGCGTTCGCCCTTTTCGACATTGAGCAGAGATACGACGCCGGCTGTCGGGGCAAAAATGGTAGTACGGCGGAGGCTGGTATTGAGCTCTTTAAGCGATGCTTCGGCACTCTTTACATTAAATTGAGCCGCTTTTTCACTTTGTCGGGCGGATTCCAGATTGGCCTCTGCTGTTTTGACACTTGCAATTGCAGAACGCAGATTGGCTTTCAGACTTTCCAGATTGGAAAGCGATGCATCAAAATCAGCATCGGAGATGACACCGTCTTTGTGCAATCCAATATTACGATCATGGATTGCCTTGGTATTGACTAATTGAGCCTCGATTTGTTCTTTTTGAGCCGTAGACTGGGTCAACTGAGCTTTGCTACGCTCAATACCGGAACGGGCATTAGCGAGATTAGCCTTGGCATTGTTTACACTGGCTGCACCGCGTTCTACCTGGGATTGAAATGCATCCGGATCGATCTTGGCGAGTAACTGACCGACTACGACGGAATCACCTTCTTCTACGCTAAGTTCTACAATTTCACCGGGTACATCAGAGCTGATTTTAACTTCGATCTCCGGGTATACTTTTCCACTTGCTGATACGGTTTCTTTGATGGTTCTTTTTTCAGCAGTTTCCACGCTTACCATTTCTCCTTTTGATTTTCCACCTCTGCTCAAAAGAGCAACGGCGACTAAAAGGATAATTACTCCAAGCAAAATATAGATTAGCGTGTTTTTTCTCTTTTTTGCCATGATAGGTATAGTTGGTTTATTTTCATTAGATAAGTTGCATAGCAACTTGGATTAATTAATCATTTAGAGTAATTCGTTTACCTTGATAAAAGTCGACGATTTTTAATCTATATAGATAATCGAATCTGGCAATAGTAAGATCAACTTTAGCCAGATCAACCTGATTTTTTGCAGAGGTAAATTCAAAGGTATTTGCTGCGCCAAGATCAAATCTTCTTTTAGTATTCTCGTAAGCCGTTTCAAGCGCATTAACCGATTTTTGTGCAGCATCTAATTGTTTTTTTGCCGCTTTGGCATCGGCGATTGCTCTTTGGACATCTGCCTTTAACGTTTGCTTGCTTTGTTCCAGGGTTACTTCAGCGTTAATGATCCCTAATCGGGCACGCTCAATATTAATTTTATTGCGATGTCTATTGTAAATCGGAATACTAACACTAACACCAACGCTTTGTCCAAAGTTGTCATTTAACTGGTCAAAATAGGTACGATCTGCTAATTCTCGACCGACAACCTGCTCAAAAGCGATAGTAGAAGGGTTACCATTGATCTCTACAGCCTGAGGCGGTGTAAGGATTGTAATTCCCTGGTCGATTATATTGGTAGGATCAGGAACCTCAGTAGCGAAATCCGTACGGATGTTTCCAAAAAAGCCTACAGAAGGAAGCAAGCCTGATCTGGCAATACTCACATCCAGATTTGCACTTTGTATCCTGAGTTCACCGGCATGGATAATTGGCTGATTTTGTAAAGCTTTGCCATAAATGTCGCCGAGTGTGTATAATTCAGGATTGGCATCTTCTGGTATTGGTACGTCATCGAGAGTAACGATTTGCAAATCAAAATCGGGTTCTAAGAGCAATAGGTTTTTTAGATTGAGATAGCCGATCGATACATTGTTTTCCTGTGCAATAACTTGTTGCTCATCTTGGGCAATTTGTGCCAGTATTTGCAGGCGGTCATTTTCGGGAACCGTGCCAGCCTGAATTAAGCGATCGGTTTGTTTTAATTGTTGCTGAGTTTGTTGAAGACGTGTTTGGGCATTTGATAGTTGTTCTTCTGCAAATAGTACATTGATATAGGCCGCTGCTACATTGAGTGCGATGCTATTCGCAATATTCTGTCTTTCTGCTTTTTGAGCTGCCACATCGAGTTGACTTTGCTTGATAGAATTATGGATTCTACCTCCATTGAATATCGTATAACCTGCACTTAAATTAAAACCATTAGAACCCCTTGAAATACTCTGGAAACTATTGGTAATCGGGTTAATGGTTCGACCAAAAGCATAACCTCCGGAAATATCGGCATTAAGCGAAGGCATACGCTCCATCTTATTGAGTTTTTCGGTCAGATTAGCATTTTCGACGCCAATCTCTGCTTGTTTCATCGTCAGGCTATTTTGCTGAGCATGGCTAATACATTTTTCTAGAGACCATGATTCCTGGGCATTAAGCACAGCGAACATACAAATACATAAGATAGCGGAGGATAGAATTTTTTTCATCATGAGTGCATTTTTTACAATTACTAAAAATAACTTCTACTTTTAATAACTCCATCTTTTACTGTTTATCGCTTGATGTCACTAGTTTATATAAATGACCAGCGACTGCTTTAATCAGTATTTTGCAATAATAGAAATCACTTTGCAAAAAGCCGGTATAATTTATATTAAGACAGACGATTCTCGGATTAAAATGATCAATTTATGGATTTTGAACGATAAAAAGCTTTAGATTGTCCCTCAAATATTAAGTGCCGAATGAATAATTCTGGTTAAAATTATCAATGGGCAGTTTCTCATTTGGCAAATGGCTGTCTGATTTTACTCTAAGCCATCTTGAGAAACAATAAAAATTTCAGAACTCCTGAACGAAGCCTCGAATATATGAATAATATACCAACTAATGATTTTTTCGATGAGCGAGAACAATCACTTTTGAACTTTGTGGGGCACTGGCATCGCACACAAAAAAGGAAATATACCGGTGATCCTTATGTAAAACATCTTATAGCCGTAGCCCGAATGGTCAAATCGTATACTCATGACAGTACTTTGGTTGCTGTAGCAATTTGTCATGATTTGTACGAAGATACGAATTGCCCGGAAAAAGACTTACTGGATGCACTTTCGATTGCTGGATATAGCCGTACGGAAGGGAAATTAATTAACAGGCTGATTTGGGAACTGACAGATGAATATATTAAAGCCAAATACCCGGAACTTAATCGCAGAGAAAGGAAAAAGAGAGAGGCGCAACGTCTTTGGGCAGTGAGCCCACAAGCACAAACGGTCAAATATGCCGATATGATTGATAATGTTGGAGACCTTGCACAAAATGATCCGGGCTTTGGCAAAAGGTATCTTTCTGAAATGAAGGACATTCTAAATAAAATGGATGCAGGAGCGGCTAATTTGTATAAACAGGCATTAGAAGCAGCCGAAATTGCAGAAAAATTGATAAAAGCACATCAGAAAGACCGGTGATCATGATCCCTCAGGTTATGCTCTTGTATCATGCCGTTTTTTACAAAATCTATCTCATCAATGGATTCCGCTTTGGGATATACCGCAACGTTTGACCGAAGGGGATTGGATATTTTTAATGTATTAAAATTTCCCCTTTACTAGCGGAAAAATATTGTTTACAAACCAGTGCAAAACCCGATTGCTACAGGAAGGATAAGCCTGGCGAATCCTGAATTTTAGCATCCCGGTATACAATTTTCCTTTTCGATTTATAAAAAACCAAAAAAGAACAATTGAAAACAAACATCTAATTATTATTCAGGGAATTAATTGTTTGTACAGCTACCAGACGATCATACAGGGCTCCAAAGGGTCGGTAGTAAACCAGAATCGTATAGTTATTTTCGGTTTGATGCCAATTGCCTTCGAATTCTTCGAGATCCATTGTTTTTTTATCATCGGAGGTAGTCACATAGATGTAATCGTAGTATCCCTGCTTAAGAAAGGGTTGAGTGACATAGGAGTTAATTGCCGGATTATAGGTCATTTTGAATGCTTCCTTCAATTCCCAATCCGTCATTTTTCCAACGATATACACTTCGACATCATCCGGAAGAGGTTGATTTACACCTAGCGCAAAAAGTACCTTGGCATAATCGCCTTCCAGATCGGGGCGTCTTCGCTCCAGATTTTCAATCAAAAATTCGCCATTGATATCATTATAAGATTGATAATGTTGACTTGCCCTTGATTTATCCTGTGCAACCACTACATCAAAGTAAGTATCCATTCGGATGATATCTGCAATCATTTCGCGCCGGGTTCGAAAGGTCCGGATGTCCAGAAAGCGAAACTCCTTTCCCGCCGGAAAAATGATTTTATCCTGATAATCAAAGATCATGTCCTCACTACGTGTAAATTGTGGCTTCAAACCGGTAATGGCATTATCCCATCTGCCGTTTTGCAAAACACTGGCAGTAATTTCTCTCTGTGGATTGTCTATTCTAATCCCCTTGAAATTTACATTAAAATCCAGTTCCTGATGTGTTCGATATTTGCTGACTCTATTTGGAGGAACTATTTGGGAACTGATTCGCATGACGGACTCTGATACCATAAATCTTCTGGTCAGAACAGGAGCTCTTTCTTCTGTATCTTCAAAAATATGGATCAGATAATTACCGGACACCAACCAGCGAACATCTTCATTGGGAAGGAGTAATTCGTAATGGGTGTAATCGGTAATGGTATTGAATGAAAAATCATAGGTTTCTATGCGTTCTCCATTGAATCCATCGAGGTAATCAATTTCGTCGAGTTGGGAAGGTTTCCAGTCCTGATTACAATGAACGATAAAATAAATATAGTCCATTACATCCTCATTCATGTCATCAAACGAAAGTCTTAGCGGAGCGGAAGAGTTGAGGTCCACGAGAGGGAGGCTGAGAAAAACATTGTCAACATGAAAGCGGACAGACTTGATGTTATCTTTGTAGACATGATCATAGTCTTTTAGACCGGGACTTTGACTGTAAATCCAATTGAAACAAATTCCAAAAATCAGTATTAGTATGTTCTTTTTCATTCTGCTAGTGTAAGTATTTCACATGCGTATGATTACCTGGCTTTTGAGGTGTAAGGATTATTTTTTATTCTAAATCGCCAATCCCACAACGCACATTCTTCGGCATAATCAATGCCTACTCTGGGACTTTTGATAATATTAGTGTTTGCTACTTCAATGCCGTGATCTTCAATCCAGATAGAAGAATCCGCCGAAGTGAGATCAATGCCATTGTACTTTTTTGAAAGCCCTAATGCCTTAGACATAACGCCAGGACCTGCGGTTAATTGTGGCTTCACCTGGGCTAAACCCCTCCTATTTAACATTAATTTAATATTTTCGAGCGGTTCGATGGCCCTAATCAGTACTACATGGGCCATACCAGAGCTGGCTGTAACTACATTGAATAAATGGTGAATACCATAACAAAGATAAATATAAGCATGACCACCTTCTTCAAACATGATACTCGTTCGTTTGGTGAATCGGTTGAGATAAGCATGGCAGGCCTTGTCATCAGGAGCGCGATAAGCTTCTGTCTCTACGATAATCCCCGAACTGATTTGATGGTCAATATTGCTTACCAGAACTTTTCCGAGCAGGTCTTTGCCGATTTGTAAAACATCGGTTCTCGTATAGAATGTCCGATCCAGTCGTTTGTGTTTGCGCATATCAAATGAATCATCTGGTATAAGCAGCTGATAGTTTGATCATTTTTGAGACAAACTATCAACTATCGGCTGAAATTACCTGCGACTGTAATTGGGTGCCTCTTTGGTAATTGTAATATTATGTGGATGGCTTTCACGAATTCCGGCAGCGGACATTTTTACAAATTGAGCTTCTTGTAATCTTTCAATATTTGCTGCACCGCAATACCCCATACTGGCGCGAAGCCCGCCTATATATTGTACCATCACTTCTGCTAAAGAACCTTTGAAAGGAACTCGTCCTTCGATACCTTCCGGAACTAGTTTTTTAATATCATCTTCAACATCCTGGAAGTAACGATCTTTTGAACCAAGTTGCATGGCTCCCAGAGAACCCATTCCTCGATACACTTTAAATTTTCTGCCATCGTAGATAATGGTTTCACCTGGTGCTTCTTCCACTCCGGCAAATAAAGATCCGCCCATAATGGTACTTGCACCGGCAGCAATCGCTTTTGGGATATCTCCCGTATAACGAACTCCTCCGTCCGCAATAATCGGAATGCCCGTATCTTTAATTGCCCGATAAGCCTGGTGTACGGCATATAATTGAGGGACGCCTACACCTGCAACAATTCTTGTTGTACAAATACTACCCGGGCCTACACCTACCTTTACACCATCAACCCCTGCTTCGACAAGCGCTTTGGCTCCTGCTCCGGTAGCTACATTGCCGCCGATAACCTGTAAATCAGGATAATGATCCTTGACCATGCGAATAGCATCAAGTACCCCTTGAGAATGTCCATGAGCGGTATCAACGGTGATCACATCTACATCTACTTTAACCAAAGCATCTACTCTTTCCAGTAAATCACTAGTCACACCAACTGCAGCACCAACCACCAATCGACCATAAGAATCTTTACAGGAATTGGGATAATCTTCTACCTTCATGATATCCTTATAGGTGATTAAGCCCGCTAGTTTCTGGTTTTTATCAACAACAGGAAGCTTTTCGATCTTATGACGCTGGAGGATTTCCTTGGCCTGATCTAATGTAGTACCAACCGGCGCAGTGACGAGATTTGTACTGGTCATCAGGTCGGTAACAGACCGGCTTATTCGATGTTCGAAACGAAGATCCCGGTTAGTCAAAATACCAATGAGTTTCTGATTTGCATCGACGATAGGGATACCTCCAATCTTATACCGCTTCATTAGTTCCAGGGCATCCCCGATTTTTGCATCTTTGGTAAGGGTTACCGGATCGATAATCATCCCGCTTTCCGAGCGTTTTACACTTCTTACTTGCTCTGCTTGTTCGGCAATCGTCATATTTTTATGAATCATACCAATACCTCCTTGCCGGGCAATAGCAATTGCCAGCTTGTTTTCGGTTACGGTATCCATCGCAGCGGAAACAATAGGAGTATTCAGCCTTATTCCAGTGGTTAATTGTGAACTAATGTCAACTTCACGAGGCAGGACTTCTGAGTAAGCGGGAATGAGCAGAACGTCATCATAGGTTAGTGCTTCTCCCAAAAATTTATCCTGAACAGTTTCTTTAGATATTTTTACTGATTCCATGCGCAAAGTTATGCTTTTTGGAAATAAGGAAAAATGATTAGAGGATAATTTTTTCAAAATATCGGAAAAAAGGAACGCTTATTATAAATTCGGGCTGTGGATAATGATTTTTATGAAAGTTCAGCTCCTTTACAAAAGGATATTCTTTTCATCTAAAAATTTAAAAAGCATGTCTGACTCTAAAATTGAAGTATTTACAGATACCTATTTCATGAAACAAGCCTATTTGGAAGCCTGTAAAGCTTACGAGAAAGATGAAGTTCCGGTAGGAGCTGTGGTTGTATGCAATAATCAAATCATAGCTCGTGCCTATAATAATACGGAACAGTTGACAGATGTGACAGCACATGCCGAGATTATTGCATTAACTGCTGCGGCCACCTATCTTGGCAATAAATACCTGAATGATTGTACCCTGTTTGTTACTTTAGAACCCTGCATCATGTGTGCCGGAGCATTGGCCTGGGCACAGTTGGGGCGCCTGGTCTATGGTGCAAGTGATGAAAAGAAAGGTTTTATGCGCTATGGAAAAGAATTGCTCCATCCAAAGACGAAAGTAGAATACGGAATATTACATCAGGAATGTGCGGCTTTAATGATTGATTTCTTTAAAAAGAAAAGATGAGTCTTTGAGGCTGGTATTTTTGTCAGAGTATACAGAAACGATAAAATGTTTTTTATAATTTAGTTTAAAAACGATTTGTTTATAAAAATAATTTGTTTTAAATTGCGCTATTATTTAAAACATATTATAAACTTGTTATTATGATTCAGGAGGACAGAATTCAATTGAATGAGCGCTTTATAGAAGTATTTAATCTATTAGTAGAAAGAGGAGATATTGTTCTTAATGATCGGGGAGGGCGAGGAATAGGTGATTTTGCTGAAAAAATTCTTGGAAACAGAGGGTATGGACATATTATTCGGGCATTTTTGAACCCTAAGGATAAGCGAGTTATTGATTACAGACATGCGCGGGCAATATGTCGTTTGTATAATGTGAATGAAGCATTTTTAATTGATGGGATAGGTACACCTTTCGGATTTGATCTGCCCAAGGCCAAGGAAGGAGCGAATGTCAGCCAGGGAAATATTCTTTTCACTACGGTTGAAGCTTTCGCTGGTTCAGGAGAAGCTGGGGCAGCAGCTGGATCGGCTGCTTCCGAAGATAGAGAATATTTTTCTTTGCCTGGAGTTAGTGGTAATGGTTTGGTAGCATTTCCGGTAGATGGAAATAGTATGGAACCGGTAGTTATGGATGGCGATATCCTGATTTGCCGTCAAATTAGCGGGGCTCATGAAATAAAAGATAATGAAATTTACGCAGTTAAGAGTAATGGTGCATTGTGGGTTAAGTATGTCCAAAAGATCATGGATAATCGAGGAAGGGTACATGCGCTTAAATTAATCTCAGCAAATAATCTTGAATTTGATCCTTTTGAAGAGGAAGTAAATGAACATACTCGCCTGTTCAGAGTAATCCGTCGAATTAGTAACGTCTAATAAGCAATTGCAATATTGTTCTGTCTGATTTTCCGCTTGTTCTTTTTATAAGTGTCTGGAAAATTGTGGACCTTCTATTGCTTGATTGGAAGAACCGGATATTCTGACTCATTTTATTTTTGAGATAGATAGGTGGAGATTTTGATAGGGTAAAAGATCAGCAGAGAGCTGGATAAACAAAAAAAGAATATTTTATAAATAATTTGTTTGTTTAATTTTGTAAATGATACTTTTTGTTTTATATTGTAAACGAATTTGAAACCAAAAGAAATCAGTTAAGCCAAGTTGTGATGAATGAGCGGAAATAAGAAACATTTTGATAGAAATTTTTGATTTCTATTTTCCATTAAAATCCGGCGCATTTTCTCTTCGAGAATAAATCGAACCTGAAAGAATTAAGGTACAGCTAATGCAAAAAGTAAATAGACAGGAACTTAATAGGCGATTTACAGAGGTTTTTCAACTACTTGTTGAAAAAGAGGAGATTGTTAAGAGTGATCGGTCAAAAAGTAAAACTGCTTTTGCTCAAAAGCTGGGAACAAAAGGACATATTATTGATTTGTATCTGCAGGGAAAACGGCAGATTACTTATGAACAAGCCAAATTACTTTGCTCCTTTTATAAAATAAATGAAGCATTTATGTTTCAGGGAGTTGGTAAGCCTTTTGGTGTACAGCGTATTCCGGATTCAGAAGAAAAACTGGCAATGGCACTTGGGATAAATTTTTCGCCGAATATTTTATTTACTAATGTAGAAGCTTTCGCAAGTAATACTATCGGAGTCGACCTTCTGGAAGAGAATGAGCGATTTCATATTCCCGGAGTTAATGGTGATTTAGTGGCTTTCAACATCAATGGAGATAGCATGTCACCTACAATTTTAGCCGGAGACATGGTGATTTGTAAACCCTTGGAGGATCATCATGAGATGGTGGACAATGAAATTTATGCAGTAGTAGCGAACCAATCCGTTTGGGTAAAACGTGTGCAGAAATGTTTTGATCGCTACCACAAGTGGTCGCATTTGAAATTGATTTCAGATAACCATATAGAATTTGATCCCTTTATTATAGAAATAGAAGAAGTGACAAAACTGCTGAAAGTGACCCGGCGGTTAACTGGACTAAATTAAAAATTTAGGTCGCTCCAAAATCGGATAGTCTCTCTAATCATATCCTGCTGTTTTTTGATTCAACTCCCGAAAGCCTTTCGGGAGTTTTTTTATTTTGGGCTTTGTTCGTTTTAAAATCACCTCTTCTGGAGCTGTTTGTGGGCCAGGCCTGGTTGACAATGATTGAAAAAATTGGTTTGGCAATAGCTAATTTTTCGCGGCAAAAAGCTTCTTATTGAATAAAAGATAGCCTCGAAATAAATTTTTTCCTTACTTGCCTCTTTGCAAATACACCGCATATAACATTATCCCGGTAGCAACCGATACATTAAGTGAATCAGTAGTTCCTATTTGTGGAATAATGAAATGCTTGTCGACTTTTTTTAGAACTGTTTCACTTACGCCATTTCCTTCCGAACCAATAACTAAAGCACAAGGACTTTTTAAATCCATATTGGATAGCGATTCATCAGCGCCCAGATAACTGGCATAGACAGAAATACCATTGAGTTGCAGTGTTTGAATAGCTTTAGCAATACTCGGAACCCTGCTAAGGGTAATTTTCGTTAATGCCCCTGCTGAAGCTTTAATTGCCTCAGGGTTGATTTGCGCAGAACCCTTTTCCGGGATAACGATCGCATGAACACCGTATATTTCAGCCGAGCGAGCAATAGAACCGAAGTTTCTAACATCAGTGATTCCATCCAGCAATAATAATAATGGCACTTCGGATTTTTCGTAAATAGTGGGAAGCACATCTTCGAGCTGATAATAACTAACCAGCGATAGGAATCCAATAATCCCCTGATGCTGCCCTTTATAAATGCGATTGAGTTTTTCTTTTGGAACAATCTGCAATGGAATTCGATATTGTTTGGCTAAAGTTTTGATTTGTTGATCAAAGCTTTTATCAATGTGTTTTTGCAAAATAATCCTGTCAAAATTATTTCCATTTTGAATTGCATCAACTACAGGATGCCTGCCAACAATCATTGTTTTTTTACTGGAACTCTTCATAGATAAATAAAAGCCGCAAAAGTACGCTGAATTAAATCTTGTCAGTTAGGGCCTAATTCAAAAAAATTAATAATTACTAAACTTATACCTTCAAAATTAATTGTAAAAGGTAAGAAAAGTTAGAGTTTGTGTTTTGTATAGCTGCATACATGAATAATCTTTGATGCGAGATTAGAATTATTTGTTTAGCAATACAACTATAAATTAGTGGCCTAAAGTAGCATATATTTTAGTTTATAAATGCATAAAATGTCTGCTAAAATAAAAATCGGCGTAAAGTAGTTGACAAGAAAACACGGATATTTTAACTATTTTTACCAAGACAATTCAACTCATTTTATTATAACATCAAAATTGCTAGCCAATATGAAAGTACGTTTTACGCATTTTTTTGGGGTGATAGCCATGCTACTTATTAGTAATGTAGCCTGGTCTCAATCTCAAACCCCATTGGATATTGCTCTTCGTCACATTGAAGAGAACTATAAATCCTGGAACCTGACTCAGTCGGATATAAAGGATATGGTTTTGACCGATATGTATTCGAATAAGCAAACAGGAACTACATATATTTATTTATTACAGAGCCATAATGGAATAAAAGTTAATGGCGCTATGATCAATGTTTCCATACTGGAAGATGGAAGAGTAAATTATGTAGGAAAAAAATTCATTAGCGATGTAGCCTCTCAAATAAATGTTACTTCTACTAGTGTGAGTAGTGATCAGGCATTACAAACTGTTTTGAATGATCTGAATATTCAAACTAATCCCCCAAGAGGAATTGAAGTTACTCAGGGAACAAAGTACAATTATGAGGGAGGGCTTGTCTCAAAGTATGATATCAACGCAGAACTCATGTACAAGGACCTTAATGGGGAATTACAATTAGTATGGGATATCCTAATGGATCCTATTGGAAAGTCTGAAAAATGGAACTATTCCATTGATGCAAATTCCAATCAGGTTTTGGAGAAAAAGGATATGGTGATCAGATGTAAATTTGATAACAACCCATTCCACAACCATGACGCACACTGTACAGAAGTAGAACATAATACATACACTCCAACTGTAAAAGAAGCTTTAACGAAAATAAATACGAATACAGCTCTTACTGGAAGTTATCGTGTTTTTGCAATGCCAACAGAAAGTCCAAATCACGGACCTCATGAACTGGTTTCCGATCCCAATGATCCTGTAGCTTCTCCATTTGGATGGCATGATACTAATGGTGATGCGGATCCGGAATTTACTCATACCAGAGGAAATAATGCTCACGCTTTTCTTGATAGAGATGATAATCAGGTCCCCGATGTACCTGAGCCGGACGGAGGTATGGGATTGGTTTTTGACTATCCGTTTAATCCCGATCTGACTGCTGCTGCAAATGCAGAAGCTGCTACGGTTAACCTTTTCTACTGGATCAATCTGGTACATGATTTTTCTTATACACACGGTTTCGACGAAGCATCCGGAAACTTTCAGGTAAACAATTACGGAAATGGCGGACAGGACGGTGATGCGATTATTGCCAGAGCTCAGGCTGCGGCTGACGCAGGTTCTGTAAATAACGCTTTTTACTCTGGAGGTCCTGATGGCCAGCCCGGTACTGTGAATATGTTTGTATGGGATGAAAGTGCTGCTACAACCGGCTCGCTGAATATCGATGCTCCGGCATCTATCGCCGGACAGTATAATACAAGTGGAGCCGGATTTGGTGCACCGGTAAGTGATGTAGCAATCACTGGAGAAGTTATTGAAGTTAATGATAATGTATTTAATCCCTTTGTAACAGATGGATGTGAAGATTTTGTCAATGCTTCTGATATTGCCGGGAAAATAGCTTTGGTAGATCGTGGAGGATGTTTCTTTGAGCAAAAAGCGGCAAATGCAGAAGCTGCCGGAGCAATTGCTTTGATTGTATGTAACTTTGAAGATAATTTGATTACAATGGGGGCAGTACCGGAAGTTGAAGATCCTTCTATTACGACCATTATGATTGGAACTACGGATTGTGCGACAATCCGTCAATTTGCGGGCAATGGCCTTGAAGCAACTATTGTGTTGCCTTCCGGAGATAATGGCCCTGATTTTCTCGATGGTGATTTTGATAATGGAATCATTGCACACGAGTATGCTCATGGAATTTCCAACCGTTTGACTGGTGGTCCGAGTTCACTTTGCCTTGGTGGTGAAGAACAAATGGGAGAAGGATGGAGTGATTTTTGGGCTTTAATCATGACGGTTAAACCAACCGATAACGGTGCGATGAGAAGAGGTGTTGGTACCTATGTACAACGAGAAGATACAGATGGGGGAGGAATCAGAACTTTCCCTTATTCTACGGACATGACTATTAATCCACATACCTATGCAGATATTAATACGGAATCTGTACCACATGGTGTCGGATCGGTATGGTGTGCAACGCTTTGGGATTTATACTGGAGAATGGTTGATGAGTATGGGTTCGATGAGGATTTGATTAATGGAGATGGTGGAAATAACAGAACCGTTAAACTGGTCACAGAAGGGATGAAAAATCAAGGTTGTAATCCTGGTTTCATAGATGGTAGAGAAGGTATCCTGGCTGCGGATATGGATCTTTACGGTGGTGCTAACCAGTGTTTGATCTGGGAAGTATTTGCAAGAAGAGGTATTGGTTATTTAGCGGATCAGGGGTCTTCTCAAAGCCGTTCAGATCAGGTAGAAAACTTTGACCCACTTCCGACTTGTATCGCAGAGCTGAAAATTAGCAAATCTGTAACACCTCTTATCGATGCTGGTGATAATATTGATGCTTCTATTACTGTAACTAACCATAGAGATGAAGAGTTAACCGGAGTTACCGTTACAGATGAAATACCAGAAGGTGCTCAGTATGTAGCAGGTAGTGCATCCATTGGAGATGCAGCGGTTACAGTAGATGGTAATACGATCTCTTTTGATCTTGGTGTAATGTCTTATCTGGATGAGATCACCTTTACTTACCAACTTTCTACGGATAGTGATAAATTTTCTATCCGGGGATTCTACGAAGATGTTGAAAATCCAGACATATCTTTCTGGTTCCCGGTTATCGTTTCAGGTAACGTAACGGATGCTTGGAAAGTTTCTACAGATAATCCTTATGGCGGAGAAGCTTCCTGGTTTGTTGAGAACGTTGCAACTGAAAGTCAGCAAATTCTTCAAGCTGGTCAACCATCCGAAAGAATTACTATTTCCGGTGATAATCCTGTACTAAGGTTTTTCCATGATTATAATACGGAGACTGGTGCAGATGGTGGTGTAGTTGAGATTTCCACCGATATTGACGGTCTGTTTTGGGAGCAATTAGGAGATGAAATGTTCAGAGAGGGATACGAAGGATTTATTCAGTATGGTACTTTTGTTATTCCGAATTTCAGTGCTTTCTATGGAAATAGTGGCGGATACAAAGCAACCTATGTTGACTTGTCTGAATATGCAGGCGAAGAAGTTACCTTAAGATGGAACTTTGCTACGGATGATAATACGGCACCTGCTGATGGAGGTTGGTATCTTGATGATATCGAAGTAATGGACATGTTTAATTACGATGGCGAAGCATGTGTGACCTCGGATCAGGGAGACCAGGCATGTGCAAATGCACCAGGAAGAGGTACTGTTGTCGAGTCTCAGGTAATACCAGTATCGGTTTCTTCTCCAGTTGATCCTAATGTGAAGATGAATATCTTCCCGAATCCGACTGATGATCAGATTAACGTTGCCATTACTACTCAAGAAAGTCAAAATGTGGTATTGAGCGTTATGACACTGGACGGTCGTGAAGTAATGGCCAGAGATATTGAAACTTCTTCTTTAACGCAAACATTCTCTATAGATGTTTCACAGCTTCCAAGTGGCTTATATTTTGTAAGAGCGGGTACTGACCGGGGAGTTGTAGTTGAAAAAATTGCTATTAAATAAATTTATATTTAGAAGTAATAAAAAAGCGGCTGATTCCTTTGGAGTCAGCCGCTTTTATTTAAAGCATGTTTAAATCCTTAGCTTGTAGAGAGAGGATTTGCTACGCCATACAAAACCTGCCGGGTATTATAAAATGCTAAAGGCCAGCTTAATTCAAAATCAATTTTTCATAAATAGCATCAGCATCCTGTTCCATTTTTATAAAAAACATCCCGGTACCTAGTTTGCTGAAATCAAGGTCAAAGAGATTATTGCCTTCGGATACTGTATGGCTTTGTTGAAGC
>JANQLV010000017.1 GCA_028280415.1 Saprospiraceae bacterium | reverse complement strand
ATTCGATTGCTGTTTCTTCAGCCTGCGTTTTTGTTATTTCGTCCGTAGACTCTATTACGCTTCTATCTTCGTCATTTATTACCTGTCTAAAGTCTGATTCTGTTAAAAATGCCATTTTTTATATTGTTTAATTAATATCCTCCTGTTCTTTTCCTTGATCTTACCCGGCCTTCAAAAGCTTCAACTCTTGCCCTGGATTGTAAGATGTGAATTGCGCCTTCATCAGCATCCGGGCTGTCATCATGTATTTGTGAACCTTTTTGAAAACCCAATGTTTGTTCTATGCCTAAAAGCATGTGATAATTGTTTTTTTGCTTTATGTCATGCATTACCAAACCACGTTCGTAATAAGGTGAGAGAGCTTGTATTCTGGCAAACTTATCCGGCTTTTTACGTGTATCCCCCTGAATAGGCAGAAAGTAATTACGAATATTGGCCTCTACTTCAAAATCATCATAGAACATATCCTGAAGGAATACTTCCTCCATAAAGAAATCGCAAATAACATCTTCCGGCAAGCTTTCATAATAATCATACATCCACTGAACGGCTTCGGTAATCGATGTTTGTTTTACAAAGGCATCGATAGAATAAAGCTTTATGCCTTTTTTGCCCCAGACCTTCACCGCTTTATAATCATTGGTTGTTTTAGCTTTGTATGAAGGGTCAAAATACGCCACTATATAATCCATGTCCTGAAGTTTAGGGATTCGTCCCCAGTGTATCCATTCATTTTTGAATATTTTGCCCCTGATCACTGCCTTATGGAAGTATTCCCTTAATGCCAGGGTCATGCCCATTCGCTCAAAGCGGATTTGTAATACTTTGGATTTGAATTTTTGCCACCATGTTGGTTTTCCGGTGAAAGTGCCGTCAACGGTTGCCATTACTTTAGAGTGGTGCAACCCTTTTCTTTTGGGTTTATTGGCTACATCACCAACAATATTAGCAAGTATGGAGCTGGGATGGATCCGGTTCCCAATAACCAGGAGCCTTGAAGATTTGATTTCCAGTGATCCATAAAGTGACCCTAAAAGCCAGTCAACAACTTTTTCGACACGATCCGGGTTTTGTACAATTTCGTCATCATCAATATCATCAACCACACAGTAATCAGGCCTTTTTTCCCTGTTACGGAAACCACGTGGGGATTGCCCCCGTCCAATCGCAATAAACTGGATCCCATCATTCGTTGTAAAATTACCCTCTTCCCAGGATCCTGATTTCATTTGAAAACCAAAATCCTGAATGTACCGTTGGTTAACTTCTAACTCTGCCTGTATATCGGATAGCTGCTCAGATGCGTCATCATTATTTTTGCCTACCAGGATCATTCCCCTGATTTGTCTGTCTGCTTTTAACCATAAAGGGAGTATGACATTGGCATGTACTGATTTAGCGTGCTCTCTCGGCCATTCCCATACACCAAAAAAATTAGGATCCTTTTTTACGGCTTTTGCTTCACGTATATGAAAATCTGCACAGGGATCCGTAGCATAATGAGGAAAATAGTAATTGACAAAGAAATCATAGGCCGATAAGGCCTTTTTGATCCTTTTGGCTTTTACTTCCTCCGGTTCTTTAAGGTTGATATTGGTTGCATTTTGTACAATCCTACACCATTCTTTCCATTTGTTATATGCTTCTGAATATCTGTTAGCCATTGAGTTTATCAGTTATATAGAGATCCTGGTATTTATTTAGCTTTTTCAAAAAGTCCAAATCAACTTCTTTGTCCGTTTGAGACTTATTGTGCAGGAATTTGCCAAAGCCCATAAATACATCCATAATGATAATAGGTGACTCCTGTTTGTCTAGTTTTTCAATAAATGCACCCAGCTTTGATAATTTGTCTGCAGGAAAGTCCTCAGCTGAACTAATTTTTAAAGTGTCATAAATTATCTTAAGTGTCATATTTACCAGTTCCGTCCTGGTAATCGTCTTTGCTGCTCTCTTTTCTTTCCAATCCCCTTTCTTAATCCAGTCATTAACCGTTCTGTTTGAGCCTATATCGCAACGTTCCATTATTTCGGCAATCGTAACGCCTTGCATATAAAGCAGAAAGGCTAATTCTTTCTTATTCTCATTCTTATTGCTCATAAGTATTCATTTGCAGATTTCATCTGCAAATATCACGGTTTCACCCTCGAAAGGCTAATTTGATTATCCTTAATGTAAAACTTTAGTTGTTTACTGTAATATATATGACAGTAAGAATAATAAGATTTGTTTGAATATAATTAAGCGTGCATTTTTGCACTACTTAGTAATCGAAAAAATGGCGAATAAACACACCTTTATTATTAATGACGACTCGGTTTTGAATTCACATGGGTTCAGGGTATTGACTTCTGGTATTGACTTAAAGCAGTACAAGAAGAATCCACTTGTTTTATGGTTTCATAAACGTCCACGACAATACAGGTCTGGCAATGAGGAAGACCTATTACCTATTGGTAAAGCTACCAAGCTTTGGAAAGAAGGTAGTATACTTTATGCAGAAATTGAGTTTGACCAGGAAGATGATTTTGCAAAGAGAGTAGAACAGAAAGTTGAAGGTGATTATATAAGAATGACCTCTCCCGGACTTACCCCTGTAGAATTTAGCGACAAGCCTAAATATTTATTGGAGGGTCAGAACTTAAAAACTCTTGTTAAGTCAGAGTTGGAAGAAATCTCAATTGTTGATTTTGGATCCAATCCGAATGCGCTTAAAGTCCGCCTATATGATGAATGCCATGATGTGATCACTTTATCAAAGGATAACGTAAAAAATGTGATTCCAGCCATTGAAAACAATGAAGAAAAGACACTTAAACTTCAAAAACAAAACGAAATGAATTTTAAAGAATTAGTTTGTAAAGAACTTGGCATGGATGCCAACAGTGCTGATGATGCTGTGATAACTGCATTGAGCGGTAAAATTACTCTGGCCAAACAAGCCGAGGAGTACAAAACTAAGATTGACCAGGCAAATGAGAAGGCTGTGATTGTTCTTGTTGATGAAAACCAGGATAAGAAGTTTACTGCTGAAAAGCGTGAACATTTCTTAACTATGGGTAAACAGCACGGTGTAGATTATCTAAAGAACAC
>JANQLV010000064.1 GCA_028280415.1 Saprospiraceae bacterium | reverse complement strand
TTCGAGATTCGTTGTTCGAGATTCGTTGTTCGAGATTCGTTGTTCGAGATTCGTTGTTCGAGATTCGTTGTTCGAGATTCGTTGTTCGAGATTCATTGTTCGAGATTCATTGTTCGAGATTCATTGTTCGAGATTCATTGTTCGAGATTCATTGTTCGTGATTCATTGTTCGTGATTCATTGTTCGTGATTCATTGTTCGTGATTCATTGTTCGTGATTCATTGTTCGTTGAACAAAGTTAAAGTAGATTATGGATTGGTATATTATACTATTTTGGAAAAGACTTACAAGATTTTGTAATGATCGGTATCTTATCTTTTTTAGAATAACTTTTGAATTTGGAAGCGTATATCAAACCTTATCGATACCCTTGCGATCCTGTTTCTGCATTTTTTTAAAAACGGATGGAGACATGCCCGTCACTTTTTTGAATTGAGAGGAAAGGTGCGCACTACTGCTGTATTTCATTTCAAAGGCAATTTCCGAAAGGCTCATCTCATCATAGGTCAACAGCTCTTTAACCCGTTCGACCTTTTGGGCCATGATAAATTTTTCAATAGTCCGGCCTTCTACAGCGGAGAACAAGCGACTTAAGTAAGCATAATCGTATTTGAGTCCTTTCGATAAGATCAGGGAGTAATTTATGGGAAGTTTTCCGGTAGGATTATAAATTTCTTTGATGATGGTAGCTTTAATAGCATTGATAATTTTCGCTCGCTTGTTATCCAGTAATTCAAAGCCAAGCGTACGGAGTTTTGACTTCAGCGTTTTAGTCTGCTCTTTAGTCAAAGATTTATCAATGGTGGCCTTTCCCAGCTTCACATCAAGCACCGTCGCTCCGATGTCTTGAAGCACCGATTTCACCGCTGTGATACAACGCGGGCAGACCATATTTTTGATAATCATCTCTGGCATGTTTCTCATAGAAGTACCTACGTAAGATACTCTTTTTGTATGCTTAAAATAAAAAAGGTTTCGATATATTTACCGAAACCTTTTAGTGACCTGGCCGGGGCTCGAACCCGGGACCCTTTGATTAAAAGTCAAATGCTCTACCAACTGAGCTACCAAGTCATACCTTCCATATTTCTAAGGCGGTGCAAATATACAATGGTTTTATTGAAAATCAACTATTGAGTAATTATTTTTTTCAAAAAAAATGAAATTTTGCCCCCCTCTGATAAGTAAACTAAAATTTGCTCAAACAAGTTCAAAATTAGAGGGAACACCTTGGCATTTTCTTTTAAACAGCTTGTCAGCTATTTAGAAAAAGCTTAAACAGAAAAACTCATAAGACATTGAAAAACAAGCATTAAACTAAGGCTCAAACCCGATATCGCCCTGCTCTCCTGCCTGATGCTCAAGTTTGATACTTTGAAGATGCTTGCCCGTAGACTGAAACGGCATTGACTGGTCTCCATTCTCTTTCCAGTTGTTTACCGGAACTGCTATAAGGGGTAGATAAGCTTTCCAACTGTTTGCTATAGATTCAGACCGTCTGACACTCATTCTTTTGAAGCAATAACAAACTTATAGGCCATAAGCGGGACGATCCATTTCACTGATTTTTCTCCGGAGAGTTGTTTTAAAAGCCTCCTTTTCATAGGATTACAGATACAAGATATAGCCTAGGGTAAACAGTAAAATAACTAAAAAGACCATCAAGAGTTTCTTTTGTTTGGAATGCCTTTGATTCGGTTGATGCAAGATATTATCAATCAACCGTTTCATCTGATTCATTTCTGCATTCCTTGACATCTGTTTTTGCAAATCCCGATGCAAGTCGAACTCGCTTCTAAAATCGGAGTCCGTTTCGAGTTTTTGCTCAAAAGCCGCTCGTTCCTTCCCGCTTAAACGATCATTCAAATAATCAGCTATATATTGATAAAGCTCCTGGCTAGCCATTATAAGTCCTTAATTCATTATACAATGAATCGGTTTTAATACTATTGATCAACCTTTTTTGGCAAACAAACTTTTTTTTCTTGGCATAAGCTATACTGGAAAGTCCCATTAGCCTCCTGATTTCTGTCATCGTTTTTTTATCAAAAAATAACTGTAGTATTCTTTTACAGTCCTTGTCCAGTCGTTCATAATGCTTGTAAAACAATTCATATTGCTCTCTTTTCGCCGCGATAATCTCTAGCTCCTTAATATCGTTTAGGTTAATATCTGTAAACTGATCAAGAGGTATCCGGGCATCTTTCGTTTTTTTACGCAACATCAAATATCGAGCAATACCAATAAAATAAGCCAACACCGATTTTTCAATTTGAACGTCCCTTTTTCTCAATTTATCAAACAGGATCAAAACAGCATCTTGAAAAATATCCCGAGCATCTTCAGCCTGGCCTCCGTTTTTTCGAACATAATTCTCTATTACTTTAAAAGTATTGCTACAGAGGTACTCTATGGCATTTCGATCACGGTTCCTAAGTTTCTCCAATAATTCTTTGTCTTGCATACTATCCCATATTAATATTTAATCTAAACAAGGTGTTTAGTTAAGAAATTCAATACAATAATCCCCGGGTAATAAGTAGATATCCTTGAGAATACCTTAAGCAAGAATCTATTACTGTCTGACCCCATCCCCTTAAGGAATGAAACCCGTTCGGAAAAATGATAGCATAAAATCTGTTGATCCAAAATCACCTCTTTCAATAAATATTTTTAAACCATCAATTTTGCTTAATAGTGTATAGATTATTTTTTGTGCTTTTGTTCTTTGGATAATGATATCAGAGCTGGTACTAGGTTGTCTACTCAATCCTTTATAAAGAAGACAACTAATACTACAAAAACTATAACGTAATTAAATCGTGAAATGTGATTTTCGAATTTAAAAATCAATACAATCTTATTGCAAATTCAATTAATCCGATAAAATAAAAAAAAGGGTACAAGAGGAGGTAACCATTTTAATATTTCGCAGACAATAAATTGAGGCGTCCCAATTAAATAATATTTTCAAAAGATTAAAATTAATAAATAATTCATATGTTTATTTTTTAATACGTTCGTATTGAATTTTAATAGCATAAATTATATAAAGCCACTGAAACCCAAATTGCTCTCACTAAATTATTAACTCTCTACAAAGTACTTTACTTTGCTTTCTCCGTAATCAAAAGTTAGCAAACAGTTATCAATTATTAAGTATGAAAAAGAACAACTTACAATCTTTCAAAGAATCAGGAAAAGATCATTTAATCAGCTATCGATTATTAAGTAGCCTTAGGGGCTACAGGATGAAAATGAGATAAGTTATGAAAACCCTTATTTGTTTCATAATGGTGTATTCAAAGTCTATGAAGATATAGATAATAAGGGCAATTCATTTTTTCATAAAGCATCTATTGATTTTCCATTCTATTAATACCTGCTTTCAGTATTCCTAACATAAAATGATATTGATGTTCTCCAGGGAAGAGAAGATATCTATTGATAGAGTAATTCAATAGCATTAAAGCCTGTACCCATTTCACAAGGCTTTGATAAAATAATAATCCGAATAAATAAACAGCAAAATATTTACTACACAATTATTCTATGCTATAGCAATTTTAAAAACAACAAGGAGAAATGTGGAAAATCCAATCTAAAAAGAGTACACAACCTAAAATCAAAAAAATGAAAAAAAGTATTTTATTTTTATTTGTTAGTGTTTTTACTTTAACATTATTCGGGTTTAGCAAGAAAGAGTTTGGAGATAAGTATCCAAAGGATATGCCAGCAGATTATGTTGAAATTTTAAAGAAGGATTTTATAAAAGCAATGGATAGTAGATCCCTGATTAACAAGCTAGAAAAAAACTTTCATCCTTTGTTCGATGAAATAAATTCAGTTGATGCACAATTGAATTCTGATTTCGGTTACTATTACATTGTTTTCGGAAAAAAAGATAATCAGGATAAAGTTGAAATTCTAAAAATTAATAAGTCTGATATTGAGAACAATACTTACACCTATATCAATTTTGAAAACGTACATGTAAGTGCTGCGACTGAATATTGTTTATCAGGACCAGATAGTTCTCCCTTTCGAGATGTATGCATAGGACCATGTGCTGAAAGAGATAATTGTTGGGGCTCAATTTGTGGAATTCTGCTCAATGGAGTTTGTGTTAATCCATAAATCAGGAAGTAATAGAAATTGTAAACATATTGAAACAATAGTGCGGATTGCGTTCTTGTAAATGAAGTATTTAAACTCCAATGATTAATTTTTATTGGAAAGTTTAAAACGCTGAATCTATCTTAATTTTGAAAACACCTTATTTGCTTATGTAGAATAAGGTGTTTTTATTTTGATGAAAGAATGGATATAAACTTTTAGAAACAGGTTTTGAAATTGAGAAAACCTTTTCTACCAATTGTGAGAATATATGAAAGTCGCTCTTGATAAAAAAATCCGATAACTTTTCTTTCATTCTTTGAAGTGTCGCTTGCTTAATGCCCTTATGATCCATACTTTATGACCTGGCTCAAAAGCTTTTATGATGATCTCCAAAAAAATTATGAATCTGACCTACATAATGTTATGTGACACAGGATAAGTTTATCTATATATAATAAATGAAAATATTAAAATATTAAAATTAGATACAAGCCTAACTTGCTTTTAGTGCAAATTGCTTAAACAATTATCAGTTAAATAAAATATTCATTAAGCTAATAAATGCAAGTGATGTCAAATCTTAATATCAAATTATCTATTTTTATAATATTTAGAGAAAGGTAAATTAAAAAAACGCATTGGTAGTGGAATTTTAGTTGGCACTTTCCTAAGCATATTGGATTTTCAGATGCGAACAACACAAATAGTAGATTCGGTTCATTTCCAAGCTTTCCAGATTAACGATTTGTCTCATTTCTTCCATAGGAGCAGTTGCAATACTTTATTCCTAAATGCTAAAATAAAACTTCATTATATGGTATAATTAAATATATATTATTAATAAATAAATTTAAGTGCTAAACAAATCTAGTAAACTCCGTCACATAACGAAGTACAAAACGTTGATAGCCATTTTCATCCTACTGGAACTTCAGTTGAGCGTTTTGAGATTACCGCTCCTTAAAATCGTACTTACGAACAATTTGCCCTATTTTTGGGAGAGGTGCCCTACTCGATTCTCGAGAAATCGGTTCCAAGGTCGCGCTACTGCGTTTGCATCGGCGTTACTGGCCATAAAATCAAATAAAATTAACTTATGAGATTATTGATAATTCTTTTATTACTTGGAATTAATTCTTGTGACAAAGATAAAACACATCAATTCCAATTGATTAATAACACTAGTTATAAACTCAACAGTGTAACTTTCGATTGGTATCTGGAAGACAATAAAATTGCCCTAGAACCATTTGAGGAATCAGAAATATATTCTTTAACTTGTGAGGAAAACGAAATTTTTGGGCCCTGCTTATTTAATGTAAAGGTTCTATCTTACTCCGATTCAACATCAAATTACGAGAACACTAGCGGTATGGTCTATGCTAGGGGCGGTTTGCATAAGAGTTCAGTAAACAGATTTATAGTAGAGGTTGATACTTCTTCGTTAAATGGATCTAACATTTTTAAAATAACAATTGAGAGGTAAATCTTGAGTAAACATATTATCCATAAATAAATTGGTGGAAACCATCAATTCTCTAATTCTTAATTAGTTTTCACTTAAAATGATCTTCAAGCAATTAATTGCCACAATTTGCATTTTAGCATTAGCCGCCTCTTTTAAACTTGAAAATATAAGCGTTTTCGTATTTGCATTTAGTGTTACTTCGATTACGTCTCCTACATTTATAATGTTCCAATTTTGCAAATTCGAAAAGTAGATTTGTTAAGATAATGTTGAATTTAGCTCAAGAAAAATGCGAAAAAAAGATTGGTCATGTAATTTTGTAGATTGAGATAACAAAACATTAAAAGGTTGTATATTGATTGCAATTAATTGAAAAACAGCTAGTAACAAAGTGCAGAATGTCGACGCCAGCTATGCGCGACCACCGCGTCTACACTAAGCGATATATTTCGTATATTAGGCAGTGACTAAAACTGTTTGTATCAACAAGCAAGTGTTGTCACATCCGGCAAAAATTATAAACCAGAAATATGAAAACGAAAATTTTACTTAGTCTTTTATTGAGCAGTAACATCATGTTGCTATCTGCCCAAATCTCTTTTGTAGAAGATACGAATAACGATTTTATAGGTGTCAATGATGGTGAAATGGCATTTGCAGATATTGACGGAGATGATGATCCCGATCTATTTTTACTGGGCTATTCTAATAATTTTCTACCCGTTGGTAATTTTTACGAGAACGATGGTAATGGAATTTTTACATTGAAAAATTCTCCTGTTCCGGGGCTTGGCTATGCCGCAATGGCTTTCGAGGATGTGGATAATGACAATGATACGGATCTACTGATCGCAGGGCAAAATGCAACGGAAGTTATTACGAAACTATATCTCAACGATGGCGCCGGAAACTTTTCGGAGTCCGGTACTTCCACCTTTTCAGCTATCATCCACGGCAATGTTGGATTTGCCGATATCGACAATGATAACGATCCGGATATCCTGATCGCAGGAATTAGTGCCTCCCTGACCAGCGTGGTCACCGAGTTTTATATCAACGATGGAAATGGAAATTTTTCATTGAGTACTAACAATAATTTGACCCCAACTTATCAGGGCGAGTTTGACTTTGCAGACGTGGATTCGGATGGGGATTTGGATCTATTGATGACAGGTACTGTTGACATTAATACTTTGAAATCGGCCACATTATATCTCAATAATGGCGCAGGCGTTTTTACAGAAGTTTCAAATACGCCTTTTATGGCTGTCAATATCAGTTCTGTTGATTTTGAAGATATCGATGGAGACGATGACCAGGACTTATTGATCACCGGTAGTTCGGATAGTGGATTCTCCGCCAATTTGTACCAAAACGATGGCAATGGAAATTTTTCCCTTATCAATAATTCTACTCTTGTCAATATTATCTTTTCCGACTGTGCTTTCGAAGACATTGATCTGGATGGCGACCCCGATCTGATTATGGCTGGCAGGAAAGGTGCAATTCCGGATGAAACCGCGAGGTTATACGTCAATGATGGAAATGGAAACTTTACTGAAGTTATGGACACGCCATTTATTGGAGCAACGGGCTCTGCGCTTGACTTTGCAGATGTTGACGATGACGGAGCACCGGATCTTTTCATAATGGGTTTAGCACCGGATGCCGGGATTTATAGCAAATTATATCTTAACAGCTCTGTAGTTAGCATTGAAGAAACTGTATTCGAAACCAACACTGATGTTTATCCCAATCCATTTGTTGATCATTTCACAATTGAGTCGACCATACTCGAAGATGACGTGAATGTCGAATTGATCAATGTCCAAGGACAGATAGTTAAAACGATACCGCATCAAAATGTTTCGGTTTTACAGGTAAGTACCCAAGACCTGGTACGAGGAACTTATTTTCTCCGTTTGAGCGATCTTCAAGGAAGAAGTGAAACAATTCGTTTAATAAAAGTGAAGTAATATAGAATTATCCAAGGGGTGGTTTTGCCTGGTGGAGCAGTTCTTCGAAATAGCCGTAATTCCGGAAGTTTTGCAGGACGGTCCCCGCTCCTGCTTTTCTTAAAAATTCAACATCCCCCCGGTGTCGAATCCCCAGGAAATTCATTTGCATATTTCGGGTAGTCTGTACATCCCAGATAGCATCCCCGACGTAAACAACATGTTCGATATCGGGATGATCAACTTTCGCTTTCTGTAAAGATTCGGCCAGGATGGCTTCGCGACTTTCTTTATCATCTGCATAACTATCGTAGAAACGTTCGATAGGAAAACCGAGGTGATTAAGTTTAACACTGGCGGGAGCTTTCCATCCACCCGTTGCAATGCCCAAGAGGTATCGATCATCTGTCAACAATCGGTTGACTGCATCCACTGCCCCGGGCACTTCCGCAAAGTCCTCAGGGCTTTCCAGTCTTTTCTTTTTCAACAAATCTACAAAATGAGTTTGTTGACGGCTAATATCCCTTTTATTCGCCGCTCGACCAAAATGTTGTTTTATTACCGTATTGAAAATCACATGATCTGTAACGTGTGGATATTTGCTCCAGTCAATGGTCGGAAAAGTCTTTCCAAATTGCACTTGATAGGTTTCCGCAAAACATTCGCTGTCAATTTTATTGGAATGTAAGAGCGTCCCGTCAATATCGAATATGACTAATGTTTTTTTCATAAAAATTATTCTTCTTCATCCCAAAAATCAAATTCCAATTGGATACCTTCTGCAACATTTTCTTTGGCCAGATTCGAAACAGCAACCCCTAACAAGCGTACTGCATCAAAAAATTCGCGGTTACTTTCTAATAATTCAAAAACAACTTGCTTTAGTTTTTTCAAGCTTCGAATTTCGCTATTGAAAGTTTTACTTCTGGTAAAGATTTGAAAATCCGGTGTTTTGATTTTAATGGAAACCGTTCGTCCAAAATTGTCCGTCTTTTTCATATACAAAAAAACTTTCTCTGCAACGTAACTCAGACGATCCTTCATTTCTGCGGTACTTATAATATCTTCGAAAAAAGTCCGTTCGGCACCGATGGATTTTCGGATACGATCTGGTTTTACCCGCCGGGTTTCTTCTGCTCTGACCATCCGGTAATAAAATCGTCCCACTTTACCAAAACGCTGTACCAGTTCAATTTCGTTTAATTTTTGTAAATCGCCTCCGGTATAAATTCCCATATTATTCATACGACGGGCCGTCACCTTTCCAATCCCGTGAAACTTTTTGATCGGTAAAGAGGCAATGAAGTCTAATGCCTCTTCCGGTACTATCACTTTTATCCCATTGGGTTTATTAATATCGGAAGCAATTTTAGCCAGAGATTTATTAAAAGAAACGCCGGCAGAAGCAGTAAGTTGAGTCGTTTCAAAAATTCGCCGTCGAATCTCTTCCGCGATAAGTGTGGCCGAGCGGGGGCCTTTTTTGGGATCAGTGACATCGAGATAGGCTTCATCAAGGGAGAGGGGTTCTACGAGATCCGTATATTCGAAAAAGATATCGCGAATTTGTTGGGAGACCTCCCGATAGATATCAAAGCGGTGTCTGACAAATATCAGATCGGGACATAATCTGGCAGCAGTCATACTCGGCATAGCAGAACGAACGCCGAATTTACGTGCTTCATAACTGGCCGAAGCTACAACTCCCCTTCTGCTCGATCCTCCTACGGCAATTGGTTTACCTCGCAATTCAGGATGATCCCTTTGCTCTACAGATGCATAGAAAGCATCCATATCAATGTGGATTATTTTGCGGTCAGTGATCACGAAACGGAAATCATTTTTCTAATCACAAAATAGGAAGATTATGGTGAAGTGTGAGGTTTCCCAACAAATTCTGAGCAAGAGTGATATTTCTACATTTTTATAAACTTCAAATTCTGAATAGTATTTCCTTGTCGGGTTTTTAAATAGTAAACCCCATTTGCGGGTAAGTCCAGTTCAAGTTCAAATTGATTCATCCCCTTTAAAGTTTGAAAATCATAAAACTGGATTAACTGCCCGGCCATATCGTAAATCAACACTTCCAATGCTCCTTCATTTTCAGTTTGATATATCAGGCTTATTTCTTCCTCCTTTACCGGATTCGGTTGTATCGAAATATCCATATCTCCGGCGAACTCTACAGCTATTATTTCATCTTCCATTTCAAAAGTACCATCAAAATCGTATTGACTTAATCGGTAATAGTTTACACCCAATGCTGGCGATCTGTCTATTAACTCATAGAGCTGCGGTTCCAAAGTATTGCCTTTCCCGGAAACGCGTCCCAGAGTTTCGAAAAGGATTCCATCAGTAGATTTTTCAATCAGAAAATAATCGTTGTTGATTTCTGTCATGGTTTTCCAGCTAAGTACTACCTGATCATCTTTTTTATGTCCATCGAAGTAAGCCAGTTCCACCGGCAATAAAGTAGCACTAATTTCAAAGTTGTCGATCATTGCTCCGGCCCGGGTATAACCTCCACCAAAAGCATCATCCACCGTAAATAAAAATCTAAATATAACGGATGAATTTCCCGACAGTGTACCTACATCATAAGTCCAGTTAAATGAATTTAGAGTATAGGTCCAACCCGTCTCATCAGCAAAAATACTCGTTGCTATTTGGCCAGCCGAATTAGGCCCTCGGTTATACCAATTGGCATCAGTGTCAGAGCCCAGTCTTGTCCAGGTGCTTCCATCATTTGTTGAATATTCTATTTTGATGGCAAAAGGTCCATTGGAAAATTGAATTTCCATACCCAGGTCAAAGGAAAGGGTAGCGGATACAACCGAAGAAAAATCGAAACTGGGCGTATACAAAACAGACTCATTATCATCTCGTGAGATATTTCCATCCAAATCAGTCACCCAACAATTTGTCAAATTTGTAAAATAATTACTGGGAACTCCTTTTTCAAAAAGGGAGCTTTTACCACTGGTCAAAGATATTGTACCAAAATCATTATCATCCATATTCCCCCCATCAGCGGCAGTGTAGGGTAATGCCTGTCCAGTGGGCAGTACATAAATATAATTTGTTTTCGTCATCGTATGTGCGCCGCTATTTACCGTTAAAGCTACTTCGTAAGCTCCCGGACTCGTATAAGAATGAGAAGGATTCTGAGAAGTGGAACTACCGCCATCTCCAAAATCCCAGGACCAGGAAGTAGCACCAATAGATTCATCGGTGAAGTTAACCGTCAAAGCACCCCAATCCAATTGATTATCCGCAGTAAATTCGGCGCAGCCTCCGTCCGAATCCGAAACGATAGTGGAAACCGGGGCACTATACGTACCTGCACAATTATTCTCTACTATGACCATATAATTATGACATATTTCCCAACCGGCAGGGTTAATGGTCATCGTTGAAGAAGTCACAGGAGTCGAGGTGTAAATAATACTAAAATCATTTTCATCCCGGACTCTAACCCGGTAGCTGCTTTCAGGAGTGGCCGTCCAACTGATATCAAAACCAGTAGTAGTAATATTGCTAATACTCACATTTGTTACCGGAGCGCATGGTGTTGCTGCACAAGTCGAAAGACAAGATGAACTTACTGCCGCATCAACTATCCCATCGATGGTTGAAACAGAAGTAGCTGACCAGGTATTCGTATTACTAACGGTAGCAGCCATAATATCCCCCGATCCGGCATCGTGTACCGCATTGAGATTATGACCAATCTCATGCGAAGTCATTACCCTCAAAAAATCTGCATCAGCGGTAAAATCCTGTAGCACATGATAAGCGAAATTGCAAAGCAAGCCAGAGCTACGATAGGCTAAACCAACAGTAGTCCCATCAAAATCACGATTGGTCCAGAACTGTCCCATGTCTACACTATTATTAAATCCACCATTAACGGACCAGTTAGCGAATTCGCTCAGTAATTCACTGGGATCAGTAGAGCCCGTCCATTCGTCGCAAAACTCACAGATAGAAACAACCTGCTCAACGATTTCAAATTCCAGAGCATCATCAAAATCAGAAATTTCATAATCCGTTTCCACATCTGACATTACGCTGATTGCGTGATTGATCGCTCCCTGTACGGTACTTCCCTTGTCTACAAATATCGAATAATCAGAGACTATACCCAATTCCACATCATAGCATTGTCCGGTCATACTACGCCCGTTCCCATGCGAATGCGCATGATGCTCTTTTTCATGCTGCAGGTTAAACTCCGGATGTATATCCAGTCCACAGGATCCCGTTTCTGTAGTCTTTTTATCACTTCTCCTATAAACAACATACTGGTCTTTTTCAGCATCCGATATATACTTCTTCAGAGAGGTGATATAAGTTCTTTCTTCCCCATCCGTAATATGTCCATAGACATAATCTTCGTGAACAATAAGACTTACTAATTGCTGTGTATTACCCTTTATATGTCCTCGAAAGGCAATATTTCTCGGTACGGGATGTAGCATTTCACCATGTTCACTAAGCACTCTGATCTGTGCATTCTCGGCAAACAGGTCTACGGGATACAATTCGAAATGCCATTCATTATCATTCCCTAAATCCAGTTTGATTTCATAATCAAAATCCGGTTCATTAATAAGTTCACTTAGTTGTTTTCCAGGTAGTTGAAATACAGAACTTCTAGAAAAATTTTTCTTTAATTGTTCGCTTTGATAAGTCTTAAGTGTGGAGTTTTTAAAGGAAAGTGTTTGCGAAAAAGAAGATTGAAAAAGGCATAGTAATATGCTAAGAAACAAGAGTTTTCTCAATGTAAGGAACATAGGATTTATTTTATTAATTAAAAAAACTAAGTCTGTGCCTATTGTCGGAGGTTGTATTTTAGGTTACTATTTTTTTAATTAATCTGTGTTTATTCCTTAATAACAAGACAATATCTATACCGAAAAAATCAGAATAAAAAAGCCGATGCGAATAGTCTCGCATCGGCCATATTTTTAAACTAGAAGAGTATAATTATCAAGTTTTAACAAAGCGCAAGGATTGGGTTTTAGCCCCCTGACTGGTTTTTACGATATAAATCCCGCTGTTCAAATTATTCAATTCAATAGCATAAATATTACGAGCGGAATTCGCCTGGAATTCCCTTACTGTAATAACTTGTCCGGCTATATTAAAAATCTCAACACTTACAGTACCACTTTCCTGTGTCTGGTAAATCAATTGCAATTGATCTCCTTCAAGCGGATTTGGGAAAATACTTATTTCCTCTTTGGCTGAATAATCAACTGTGATTATTTCTCCGATAAAACTACGCGTTCCATCCAGATCAATTTGAGACAGGCGATAGTAATTGGTTCCCATAAGTGGTTGCCAATCCATAAACTTATAAAATTGATCCTGATAAGAATCTCCTTTACTTGCCAAAGTCCCTAATTTTTCAAAGATAATCCCATCTGAAGAACGCTCAATAATAAACTGATCATTATCAAGTTCCGAAGAAGTTTGCCAATTTAACTCTACAGCTTTTGAAACCCGCTTTCCGTCAAACCTGGCTAATTCTACAGGTAATGGTGGAATCAGGTACATATAATCCAGACATTGGATATCCAGATTTTGAATAGTATTACAACAGGAAGGGTTCATATTCGCAGTACCTGTCCCGGGATCGATATGTCCAACATTCAGGCTATGCGTCATCTCATGGGTAATCATAATATCATAATCTGTAGAGCCATCACACTGGCAGGTCCCGGTACCATTATTAACAACTACATAACCATAAGCGGCGGTTTGCCAGTTAACGCCGCACCAATTATGTAATAGAGTAGACACATACAGGCCTCCGAACGCCAGCGTACCATTACAGCTACTCAAATCCGGAATTTCACTACAGGGATCATCAAACTGGATCAATACACTGCGTTGGTCAAGATTATTATTAACCCAGGTAGTAAATTCATTATCCGTAGCGCCTTGTCCGCCGGAACAGGAAGGAACAAAGGTATGAGTCCCTCCATCAGATAAGTTAATCCCGGTGTATTGAGTATTCATATCCGTAATCGCTCCCTGAATCTTAGTTTCCGCATCTACACATCCGGGATCCCCGGCAGTATGATAATACACTGGAAGGTCCGTTGTTTCGAAATCTTGCCAACGGCCAGGAGGAGTTCCACTACCAGTATGTGTACAATGTCCAGGGTTTACACCGTCTCTTTGTACTGCCGAAGTCATAAAGGACTGAATGGGATAATTGGTTTGTACCGCTTTGATATCCCAACTGGTTTCTCCGCTGACCACCCCTTGCAACATCTCCATGAATGCTTCTGATTTGAAAACTTTGAGCGCTTCTCTTTCTATACCATCTTTATGGCTTAAAATCTGAACTTCGGCCCCAAGTCCAAATGGGACCAATACATTCTCTCCATCTCTGTTCATTTCTTCAAAAGCTGCATAAGAAAGCATTTTGGGTTGCCAGTAGCCATTTGCATTATAATCCAAAAACAGAAAATAGTTTTTGCCGGTTTCTAGTTCCAGGTCGCCCCAGATTATTCGCTCTAATTCTCCTGTTTTCAAATGTAAATTCTGAATCACAAAACGATCACCCGGCAGCAATACTCCTTTAACCGTTTTCAGTACCCGGACACTGGTTCTAAAGCGCGTTGCTTTACCATCAAAATATTCAAAATTATCCAGTACTTGAACCAGCACAGCCGATTCACTGGCTTTAGCCATCTCCCCCAAATTTGGAAATGGAACAATAGTCGTTGCAGATAACAGAGAACTGGTAAAAATGAAAAGTACCAGTACAAGTTTTTCATTGGTTAAAAATCTCATAACAATCAATCTATAAAGGTAAAATAGTAAATATAAACTATGGCCAAAAGCCATTAAACTCTTGGGTCTAAGAATTCATACTAGCTTTACAATATAACAGATATATTATTGGGAATGTGTGAGAAATGACTCATCTTAAAAGCTAAAAGTACAAATATATTGTTAAAAAAATAAAAAGTTTGACTAAAGATTAGTCAAACTTTTTATTCCTATAATTTATCAGCTAAGCTAGAAAGGGATATTAAAAATACCTTGGCGTATTGAATTTTTTGGATTTAAAATTAAAATCATAGCCGAGCATAATTTCAAAAGATCCTCTGGCAAACTCCTGTAGATCACTGATGGTATAATCATACGCAGCACCGATTCGATAGCCATTTGGCAGGTAGTAAGCTATCCAGATATCGGCTGAGTCGAATGAACTATCCCCGCCAAAAATCTTTGCTTCAAAAGCGCCTCTAACAGACAGTCCTACCCACAAAGCATTGTAAAACAAAAGCGAGGCATCCAGATCAAATTCCGTAGGTGCACCAACCCGGGAAGGATTACTGGAAGCAGGTGTGAAATCTCCGAATAATCCGACACTTTTAATCAAGATAGACGGCTTGAAAATCAAAGCATCTCCGCGCAGAGGCAGCGCTGCTCCGGCGGTAAAATAATAGTGTCGATATTGCTTTGCCCAAACTTCCACGCCCTCGGCTACATCTCTGCGCAAGTCATTATTGTATAAATGTGGTACGGAAATTCCAATATAATATTTCGGTGCATAATAAAATACACCGGTTCCGAAATTGAATAACCAGTGGTTCGGTGTCATATCACTAAAGGATTGATCTGTAGATGCCGGGTCTTTGAATCTTAAATCATTCCAATCTGCACGCCAGTTGGAAAACCCGGCTTGCAAACCTATAGATAATTTTCCATTTCCGAAGGGCATGCGATAAGCATAACTGAAATTAGCCGTAGTCGATCCGGTTGCACCAATTTTATCGTTGATCAAATTCATTCCCAAACCGATGCGCTCCTTTACTGGTGAATGTACGGAAAGCGATTGAGTAGTTGGCGCACCTTCAATTCCCCACCATTGATTTCGGTATAGCAATCGAACCTGCATATATTCCGGACTTCCGGCGAAAGCAGGATTGAAGGCCAGGCTGTTAAACATATATTTTGTAAACATGGCATCCTGCTGCCCATAGGACCAGGTTGTTGCCAAAAAGAGTGCTAAAGTTAAAAGTATAAATTTCCTCATTTTTACCTTTTTGTCGAAAGTCAAATAATAAATTTCCAAAAACCATGCCTTTAGCAGCATTTTCGGGCTTTCGAAGTATTTGATTTTCAATGATTTACATCCAATTTCACAACTGATTAGAAAATAAGATTTTATACATTAAATTTATTCTTCAAGCAATGCCAAAACTTAAAAGGAGTCTTTGCAATGAAATTTGAGTTAGCCCCCCACCAACGTCTCATTTCCATTGAAAGACTCCGGTTTTTGTTAACGATGTATTTGTAAATAACCGTTAAATTTCATCGTTTCACCGTTTTCATCTGTGATTTCAATTAAATAAAAATAGGTACCATCCGGTAAGGACTTTCCCTGCCAGGTCCCGTCAAAAGCAGCATCATTGGTATAGCCTTTTCTCAGGAATACCTGATTCCCCCATCGATTGAAAATACGTACCTCATTATCCGGGAAATTATTGATTCCACCAATCGTAAAAACATCATTGATCCCGTCTTCATTCGGAGATATACCGTTATAAATTACCAGTTCATCACAAAGTACTTCAATAAAGACCGTTGCCATATCTGTACCTCCGAGTGTTTCAATGAAATAAATAAAGCTATCTACAGCACCACAGAAACCTTCATTAGGAATGTAAGTCACATCAAAATTCGGATTCAGTACTACTACCCCGTTTTCCGGATCAGAAATAATTTCAATATCTATGAGGCTACTGTTTAGTGTATCATTATCCAGAATGTTGATATCTACCGGTGTGTTGGTCACCGTTATCGTATCATCATCTATTGCGACCGGTGGATCAATCGCCATATTTTCCAAGGTATTAACCACTAGAATAGTCGTATCACAAAAACCAAATTCATCGCATATTTCTATACAGGCCGTATCACTTCCTTCGGGTAGCAAGCCTTCAAAACTTACACAATAATCATCGAGAATATCAAAATCAACGAACGTTCCGGATTGGTTCAGACAATAATTATTAATAAGGGTTATCGTCCCGGCAAGCTCTGTGGTATCAATACAAATAGTATCAGTATTTGCCATTCCTACTACGATTTCCGTTTCAATAGAATCTATTGTCTGGGATTCAATATTGACAATTATGAAAGTCTCATTACAAAAGCCAAGATCATCACAAATTTGTATGCAAATCGTATCTGTCCCCAGGCTGATTCCCATAAATTCCACGCAATAAGTATCCTCATTCAGAAACAGATTAATATCATCCTGAAAGCAGAAATTATTGAAGCTTGTAATGTTTCCAGGTAAACCAGTAGTGTCAATGCAAAGGGTATCCGAAAAGCCAAGGAGCATATCCACTTCAAAAGTATCCGGTTCGGGTATTACTTCGATAATGATATTCGTCGTATCGCAAATCCCCAGGTTGAAATCGCAAACTTCTACACAGAAGGTATCCAGTCCCAAAACGTCTCCAGAGTATTCTATGCAGGTAGTTCCGGGAATAATCATAAAGCCAGCATTTCCATCCGACTCACCGGGACATACATTAATGATACTCGAGATCGTTCCGAGATTAGAAACATCCAGGCAGAAGGTATCTACCATGCCTTCAAATACCGAGAGCAAGGTATCGATGCTCATTCCGCCAATTGCTTCACAATTTATGTTAAGACCAATTGTATCTATACAACCCGTCGTAGTATCCCTGACTATCAACTCGTGGAAGCCCGTGTCCACTTGTATAGAAATATTGTTTGCCACGGGCAATTGCCCCGGCAATATCTCAGCCAGGACATTTCCATTTTCAAAAATGACTAAAGAACCATAAGTATTGCCTGCAGCTCCGCCAATGATCAAATTGCCTAGCAAGGACCAGTTCCCTACCGGATCGAAAGCATTTAGCGAATCAATTAGTTCGCTCACATTTGTAAAGCCGTCAAAGCTAAAAAGCTGTCCGTTGACGATCCAGCTTTCCAGATCATATACTCCGGGAGCACTAAAATCATCAGTAGGATAAGTCAGCAGGGTATCAATTTCGCAGCCGGCAAGAGGCCCTTGGTAGGCTGGCCCATTATCAAAAACGGTATAATTCAGAAAGTCCGTAATCGGTACATTTAAACATATTTCGGTCAAACTATCGCAATCAGCAGCTAATAGTTCTGTGGGGCCATCATAAAATTCAGGGCATTGAATATTTATACATTCCACATCGATCAGGATTGTATCCTGACAGCCGGTAAAGATATCGTTGAGAATAATTTCGTGAAAACCGGTATCTACAGCAATCTGAACACCGTTCGGAAAAGCGGCCGTAGCTAATGGTAGATCAATACTGAAGAAGGGGAAAGGAATTTGATTAATTTCCAATATTCCATAAGTGCCTGATTCTGTTCCTCCCTGAATATCGCCTGCCGAATTAATGATCCAATCACCTTCCGGATCCCAGACATTCATAGAATCCAATAGCTGTTCCAGGTCTTCAAATACCGGGATCGAATGATTTTCGCCGTTCTCTGCCCAGTTAACCAATTCATATGGTCCATCCGGAGCTTGTAAGTCGAGCAGGTTGGTTTGATAAAATAAAATTGAATCGAAATCACATGCTGCAAATCCCTGGAAATAGGGCTCACCATTATCGGTGATTTGATAATTGAATAAATCAACCGGATTGATCGGTAAGCAATAAAAACCTAATTCAAAACATTCTACAACTGTGATGCTTGCGGTTTCATCAACAATTATTTCCGGACAATTGGCTGGCACCACGGAGGCTATAAGAACAGTGGTATCACAAATTTCCAAATCGTCACAAATGATAAGCGCCATTGTATCAATAAAATTACCATTCTGTCCAGGATTCGGAGAATATGTAAAACAGGGGGTATTGTCATCGACCGTTAAAACGCCCGTTCCATTTATTGGGGCCATCCATATTTCTGTACTATTGAAGTTTCCGCTTAATTCATTTAAAGGCAAACAATCGGAAAACGGGATGCCTTCATCCGTCGAGATGAATAGCATATCCATTTCAGGATTAAATAATGGTTGATTTAAAACCGAAACAAAAGAGTAGTTAGTATTCTCTAAACCATCAATGATAGTTGTACAAATCGTATCCGCATGGCTTCCTTCTGGTGCTCTACTTTCATAATTCAGACAAGCGTTTTCATTCAATCGAAATTGGTCATTGGTGAAATATCCCAACAAAGAAAAGATAATGAGACTACCTATGGCATAAGATAGGTAAGATTCCGAACTACGACTATTTGCAAACAGATGTACAAATATTTTCATGGCAAGCCTGTTGGTTAAATTATAAGTATATAAGTCGTTCCGTAAAAATGTCAAGTCACAGATTAGCAAAACCAGACTTGATTATCAATATTAAAAGGAGGGTAATTATGTGTATTCATTATGCGTTGCAAAAATCACTCCATCATCACATTTAACTAACTTTTGCTGTATCAAGTATTTCATTCCCGATAAGTGTTAATATACATCCCAACTATTTCAAATACATAAATCATTAATATTCAAAAAGAGGCATTGCATTTACACAATTATTATAATTAAAATAAAAATTCAAAATTATATATAAAGCCTTTCAGCACTTAAAGCTGATTCTAAGTTACTGAGCATAGCTAAATGAAAATCTGCATCTAAAGTCAATGGAGAAATCGTCACAAATTCACAAGTATACTGAGGGAATGAGCAACTCCAGACTTAGGAAATAGATAGGAAATGAAGTTAACAATCAGTATTTGGATGTAACAACATCGTAAAAATATTACTTTTTTATATAAAAGTAAAGACAATTTATCCTTTTATCATTCTATCTTCCTCTTTCCGACATTTAAGCAATAGATAGCTGACAAGTTTTGTACTTGAGGCTGTTTCAATATCCCGCTTTTCTACCTGTCAGAACAGATAATCCTCAGGCAATTTGTTTACTATTTCTATTGCTTATCAAATGATGTAATCAACCGACGAGGCATCCTTCTGCAATAAAATCAGACCTTTTTTCTTCTCTTTTTATGTCCCCCAAAAGGCATATATCCGAATATAATTTGGCGAAAATCTAGGCCAGCAAATACAAACTTTAACATTTCCACTCAAAAAAATCAAAGTACAGCTATTCACAAGTAAAATACAAAAAACAATTTAACCAACTAAAAATCAATACTTTACAAAATCCTGTAAAATATTTACAAGATCACAATTTTCACATTCTGTACTTTTTTAATGGAGATATTATTCAGAATTTTACATTGTAATATAGTCAAAATGCAATCTTTTTAGAAATCCTTATTAAACCTATTTACCATGGATCACGCTTCTAAAACTACCTTTCTACAACAATTTCCTTTATTCTCTGTACTTAGCACTGAAGAAGTAGACACTTTATCAAAACTTGTTGAAATAAAAGTAAAGCCCAAGTACAGCTATATATATTTACCTGATGAGCCATCTAATAATATATTTTTCCTGGTCAAAGGCACCATTAAAATTGGTACACACTCCAGTGATGGCCGAGAGGTTATCAAGGCTATATTACATCCAACGGCCATGTTTGGTGAATTAGGTTTAGTAGGAGAAGAAAGACGTCAGGATTTTGCCAGAGCGATGAATGAGGAAATAAAGCTTTGCGTACTGAAAGTTTCGGATTTCAAAAAACTAATGCAGAGTAATCATAAATTGTGTTTGAAAGTGATCACCCTGATTGGCGGACGACTGAGAAGAGCAGAATCCAGATTAGAATCCCTGATCTTCAAAGATGCTCGTACCCGTATCATAGATTTCTTAAAAGATAGTGCAGAAAAACGCGGAAGAAGAGTTGGATACGAGATGTTATTGAAGCACTCTTTGACTCAGCAGGATATTGCCAACCTCACCGGTACTTCAAGACAAACGGTAACTTCAGTTTTAAATGAATTACGTAAATCGGATTTGATTTATTTCAACCGAAGAAGCATACTCATAAGAGATATGGCCAAGTTGGCTTAGCATAATATTTTTAAAGCTATGTATAACTAGCCTTTCTTTTCATTTTTATAGTTTGGTTAAAAAATGGTATTGGACCTGCTTTTGAGCAGGTCTATTTTTTTAGGGGCATCAAAAACACTCCAAAAGATGGAAGAAGAAACACGAATGGCTCAACCGCAATCAGCAGCTAAGCCATTTTATCTAAGACAGAAAAAGGAAGCACTATGCTAATCTTCGCTGTCTGAGTTTAATTCTTTCTCTATCTCTTCCATTAAAACATAGTCAATAGATTCCTGCACAGTCGGGATAATCGTCAAGACTGTATTCAGGCGTGAGATGCTTATAAGTTTTTTCACACTTTCATGTTCAATCCCTGTCAAAATAAATAATCCTGTATCATTCCAGAGTCGATTAGCTGTCAATATGGCACTTAATCCGGAAGAATCAACAAAACTGACAGCTGTAAGATCGAGTATCAAATTTTTTACTCCTTCGTTTCTCATGATCACAAACTCCGACTTTAAGCTTGGAGCGATCAAGGTATTCAGGTTGTCTTCCTCCAAACTTAAGATCGTATATCTTTCCTCTTTATTAATGCTAAATTTCATAAAAACTAATATTATTATAATCGATTTATGGATGTTAGTCCGCGTAAATATCTCATTAAATCACAAGATAATTAAATAAATTGGAGAAAAATAATTGCGTTTTTTCAATATTTCCAGCTACAAGCAACAGCACCAATAACCCACTAATAATCAACGATTTACGAAGCCAGCATCTTTACTTATACAAATTAGGCTAATACTTAATAAGACTTTTTTATCGTTTAAGAAGAACCAAAAGGCCATTCGTAAAATCAGGTCTCTGTATTGCTGCTTAAAAGAGCTGGTTCATTACATTCAGGCAGCATTCCAACTTTGAAGACAGTTATTGTAAAGACATCATATCCAGGATTCTGGCTTTTACAATTTCCGGATTCTCACAGGAAAAATTGCGATGTATCGAGCTACTGTTTTTATGTCAGAGCAAACTAAAAACATTCCTAGTGGCACAATTTTTTAGGTGATTAAAATATTAATAACGAAAAACTCGCGTCGTACGGACAACAGTATTCCAATTCTTTCGTACACGTAACTGTTAACCAGAAATTTGGGTTTGAACAAACCGCCCCAAATGACGGTTTTCTTACAGATACAAAGCCTTCTTTAAGCATAGGTCTATTTTATAGATTTTTCAAGTATCTATTTTGTAAACTTAAATAATTAACCTTATTATTGTTATTGTTTCTTCTATTAAAAATAAGAAACATATATCGAGGTCTAAATAGCAATCATGAACAGGAAGTTTTCACCAAAAGTCAAGCAAATTATCTCTCGCAGTCGAGAGGAAGCTGTCCGCTTAGGACAGGATTTTATAGGCACAGAACATCTTTTACTAGGCATTATGCAGATAGAAGATAGTCTGGCCATTCGCGTCCTTGATTCACTGGACGTAGATACATTCGAGCTAAAGCAGACTATAGAAGAATCTGTTCAGAGAATGCCCATCAACAAGGCATCTTTGAATGTAGGAAATCTTCCCCTTAGTAAGCATGCCGAGAAGGTATTGAAAGTTACTTTCCTCGAAGCCAAAATGCTTAGAAACGAAGAAATTTGTCCGGAGCATTTAATGCTTTCCATTTTAAAACATAAAGAAAATCTGGCAAGCCGGATTCTCAGTCAGTTTGATGTAGACTATGATATCTACAAATCCGAGCTCGACTTTGTCAAGCAGGAGCAAGACATGACCAGTCCGGATCTCTTTGCTTCTGGCCCTTCTGACCCGGATGAACCATTCGAAGAAGAAGAAAGTGCCAGATATCAAAGAAAAGGTGCTACTAAATCCCGTACTCCAGTTTTAGATAATTTTGGAAGAGATGTAACCAAACTCGCAGAGGAAGACAAACTTGATCCGATCATCGGACGAGAAAACGAGATTGAGCGCGTTTCTCAAATTCTTAGCCGGCGCAAGAAAAATAATCCAATCCTGATTGGTGAGCCCGGAGTTGGAAAGACCGCCATTGTGGAAGGGTTAGCTTTGCGTATTATTCAACGCAAAGTCTCGCGAACGCTTTTCAACAAGCGTATCGTGATGCTCGATCTTGCAGCACTGGTAGCGGGGACCAAGTACCGGGGACAATTTGAAGAACGTATGAAAGCGATCATGAATGAGCTGGAAAAATCTCGTGACGTGATCCTCTTTATCGATGAGATCCATACTATTGTTGGAGCAGGAGGTGCAACCGGTTCGCTGGACGCTTCCAATATTTTCAAACCAGCACTGGCCAGAGGAGAATTACAATGTATCGGTGCTTCAACACTGGATGAGTACCGACAGCATATTGAAAAGGATGGAGCACTGGACCGGCGATTCCAGAAAGTAATTGTCGATCCGCCTTCTACCGAAGAGGCTGTTCACATTCTGCAAAATATCAAACCGAAGTACGAAGAGTTCCACAATGTAAATTATTCCGATGAAGCAATCAAAGCTTGTGTCAAATTAAGTGATCGCTATATCAGTGATCGTTTCTTACCAGACAAAGCTATTGATGTACTGGATGAAGTTGGAGCAAGAGTACATTTGAAAAACATCCACGTACCCAAAAATATTGAGGAGCTCGAAAAGCGCATTGAAGAGCTTAAAGAAAAGAAAAATCAGGCCGTTAAAAGCCAGCAATACGAAAAAGCTGCGGATTTAAGAGATGATGAGTCGCAACTGGTTCGGAAGCTTGAGTTTGCAAAAGTCGAATGGGAAGAAGAAGCAAAGACCAAGCGCTATCCTGTTGATGAAGATGATATTGCTGAAGTGGTATCCATGATGACGGGAATTCCAGTGGTCAGAGTAGCACAAAGCGAAAGCAATAAGCTGGTTGGAATGACCGAGGATTTACAGAATGTAATCATTGGTCAGAACGAGGCAATCATAAAAGTCACAAAAGCCATTCAGCGTAACCGAGTTGGTTTAAAAGATCCAACAAAACCAATTGGTTCTTTTATTTTCCTTGGCCCTACCGGAGTTGGAAAAACCGAATTGGCTAAAGCTTTAGCTCGTTATATTTTCGATTCTGAAGATGCTTTGATCAGAATTGATATGAGTGAGTATATGGAAAAATTTGCGATCAGCAGATTGATCGGAGCGCCTCCCGGTTATGTCGGATATGAAGAGGGAGGGCAACTTACCGAAAAAGTTAGAAGAAAGCCCTATTCCGTTATCCTTTTAGACGAGATCGAAAAAGCGCATCCAGATGTATACAATATTTTATTACAAGTATTGGATGATGGCCAGTTGACCGATGGATTAGGTAGAAAAGTTGATTTCAAAAATACCTTGATCATCATGACTTCGAATATCGGAGTTCGTCAATTAAAAGATTTCGGGCAAGGGGTTGGTTTTGCTACCCAGGCGAGACAAGATGCAGCTGAAGATAACAGTAAAGCAGTTATTCAAAATGCTTTAAAACGAACTTTCAGCCCAGAATTTTTAAACAGAATTGATGATATTGTTGTCTTCAATAGTCTTGATCAGGAAGATATCTTCAAGATCATAGATATCACCTTGAAAGATTTGTACAAGCGACTGGATGGTATGGGTTATGCCTTGAAACTTTCCGAAGGAGCGAAGAAATTCGTTGCGGAGAAAGGATTTGATCCGCAGTTTGGAGCCAGACCATTGCATCGTGCTATTCAAAAATATATTGAAGATCCGCTAGCCGAATTCATTTTGAATCAGAACCCTTCAGAGGGCAGTATTTTTAAAGCAATAATGGCTAAGGATAATAAATCAATTGAAATTACACTATCTAAGGAAGTCAAGAATAGTGATATCAAAGAATAATTAGATAGTTTTAAAAATAATCAAAGTACATTCGCAATATGTGAATGTACTTTTTTATTTTTATCTTCGAAATAAAGCTTAGCGGGAACTTTAAGAGTATTATCCCGTGTTACATTTAATACATATTTTTTAACAAATAATTTATCTATTGGCGAAAAGACAGCGTAAGCAATTTCAAAGAGGTCCACAAACCCCTGAATTTAGAATTAATGGTTTTATCAGAGTCCCAGAAATACGTCTGGTTGGAGACAATCTCGATGACGTTAGCCAGATAGCTGGCAGAAAAATAGAAACTGGCATTTACTCCACTAAAGAAGCTAATCGATGGGCAAGAGAAATGGAACTTGATTTAGTAGAAATTTCTCCCAAAGCAAAACCTCCAGTTTGCAAAATTATCGACTACAAGAAATTCCTTTACATAAAGAAGAAAAAGGAAAAAGAAATCAAAGCAAAGACATCCAAAACGGTCATTAAAGAGATACGTTTCGGACCAAATACGGATGATCACGATTTTAATTTCAAGCTCAAGCACGCTCAGAAATTCCTCGCAGAAGGCTCAAAAGTAAAAGCTTATGTACATTTCAGAGGAAGAACCATCGTGTTTAAGGATCGAGGGCAATTATTATTGCTCCGCTTTCTTAAAGAGCTGGAAGAGCTTGGCTCACCCGAAAGTCTGCCTAAAATGGAAGGACGTCGTATGATCGTTATCATAGCGCCCAAAAAGACAAATAAAAAGAACTAATTAGTTTTTGGTTTTTATTGCCGGATTTTCCTTGCTCGGAAAGTATTAATGACATACTGAGCGATGAAAAATTCCTGGATGCAACTTTGATCTAAAAGAACTTTTGACTATCTTTGCAGTCCTTTTAAACAAAAGTATTTACGATGCCTAAAATGAAGACTCATTCCAGTGCCAAGAAGCGATTCACCATCACTGGATCAGGTAAAATCAAGCGTAAAAAAGCTTTTAAATCTCACATCCTTACCAAGATGACGAAAAAAAGAAAGCTTAGACTACGCCATTCAGGTCTTGTCAGCAAAGCTGATGAGAAGCGAATCAAACAGTTACTTTGTCTAAGATAACTGTTATTTTTTAACGAGGATACAGGAAAAAGCGTCTAGTGACCTCTGTATCGTACTAAAAATTATTAATATGCCACGTTCAGTAAATTCTGTAGCATCAAGAGCCCGACGCAAGAAAATTATAAAAGCTGCAAAAGGTTATTTCGGTGCAAGAAGCAATGTTTATACCGTTGCTAAAAATGCCGTCGAGAAAGGTTGGACCTATGCCTACCGGGATCGTAGAAATAAAAAGCGTGCTTTCCGTAGATTATGGATCGCCCGTATCAATGCAGCAGCTCGCTTAAACGGAACTACTTATTCCAAATTGATGCACAATCTGGCCAAAAATGAAATTGGTCTGAATAGAAAAGTATTAGCAGATTTGGCAATGAATCATCCTGATGCTTTCAAAAATATTGTAGCGGAAGCAGGGAAATAAACAATTTCCATTCAAGCAGGAAAAGGGAAATGACTGATCAAGGTTGTTTCCCTTTTTTCATTTATCAAGTATCAAAAATAAAGCATTATGGTAATGTGCAGACAATCTTGTTAAATTTTGTATTTCGTTTCAACCTTAGAGCGATATTTGCATTATGAAGTAAGAATTTAGAATAAGCACTAACTTCAATAAGTTCCAAAAAATTAAAACAGTAAACTTTTAATTGCTAAATAAAGATTATGAAAAAAAGATTTTTTACACTACTATTACTATTATCTACTTGCCTAAGTTTTTCTACTGTCTTTGCCCAAGAGGTGCCAGAGGTACAAAGTACTATCCTAACCAAGATTACCGCAACCTGGTGTCCTAATTGTGGAGACTGGGGATGGACTTTTTTCAAAGAGATTATCGAAGATAATACGGGTAAGGCTACCTTTATCAGCGCTCATCACAGCGGCGATTTAGTAAGCTCGGCTGGTTCGGCTCTTTCTGATAATTTCAATGCTCCTTATCAGCCTTATTTCTACGCTGGAAATGTAGATTTGGGAGTAAGCAGCGGTAATGCCAGTCAGAAAAGACAGGAAGTAAAGGATATTGTAGATGCCAATGCCTTATTATCACCTTTAGCGAATGTTGGCCTGGAAGCAACCCTTTCTCCTGACGGTGAGATCGTACTTAATTATAATGCAAAGTTTTTCCAGGAAACGGAAGGAGCCTATTATCTGGGACTTTATATTTTGGAACATGAAGTAGTTGCTAATCAGACTAGTATCGGTCCGAATGCAGTGCATTCCTACGTCATGCGCGGAGCGATTACTTCAGAGGATTTGGGCTTTTTATTGACGGATGGAACTATAAATGCAGAGGCCTCTTTTTCCGGCACGGAAACTTATACGCTTTCTTCCAGCTGGAATGCTGATAACATAAGCATCGCCGGTATTATCTGGGAAAAGGTTGGAGAGACATACGAATTTGTCAATGTAAACGAAATCAGTGAGTTTGGTGCACCTGTTTCAGTGAATTTCATTAGTCCGGAGGTTTTAGATGTTCAACTTAATCCTACCCTTGCCACCAGCTCTACACTTTTAAATATAAACTTAAATGAGAGCAGCTTGGACCTTAATATTCAAGTGTATAATACAAACGGGCAGGTTGTGAAGCAGGTATTCGAGGGCACATTAAATAGTGGCCCAACCAGTTTTGAAATTGCTGCAAATGAGCTTGGCGCAGGAATTTACTTTGTAAATATTCAAACTGCCAATGGTGCTATTACTACGAAAAAGCTAATTGTAAAATAGATATTCTTAGACTTCGGGTATTGCTTATTCTGATCAATACCTGAAGTCTAATGCTTCTTTCTTAGCCAGGACGTTAATTAACTTTTGCATTTTTGTGCTTTGGCATCCGTATTTTATATTTGCTGAAAAGCAATTTCAATGAAATACGCAATCATTTTCCTCTTGGTTTTTCTTTGTGGTTTGGGGCTATTACAATTATTGGATAAGGAAGATGAATCAATCCAGCCCGAGCTCTCTGAAGTTCCGGTGAATATCTCAGATAGTAGCTCTCTAAATTCCAAGCCGACTGAAAATCATGATGCAATTGAAGAAGATACAACTAGCTATAAAGTAGTTGATAATCATTATGAAATACTTTGGAGCCATCTTTCAAAAGTTGACTTTGAAGAACGTTTTAATGAGGATATGAACGTTATGATCCCCTACCCCGTTTTCCATCCTTCCGTAAAAAAACTGGCTGGTAAAAAAATTCAAATCAAAGGCTATGTTATTCCTTTTGAAGAAACCGGAGATGAAACGATCGTAATACTGTCGGCTTTCCCTTTTTCAAGTTGTTTTTTCTGCGGTGGTGCAGGGGCCGAAACAGTAATGGATGTACAGATGAAGAAAAAATCGCAACGGTTTAAGCAGGATGCAATGACTACTTTTCGTGGAAAATTAAGACTCAATGATTCAGATCTGGATTATTTAAACTACATCCTGGATGATGCAGAAGTTGTGAACTAACAAAAAAATCGCTCAATGCAATTGCACGAGCGACCCAAATGAGAAATTCCAAAAAACTAAACAGAGCTATTCTATTGCTATTTTCTTGTGTATTTTGACTCCTTGCAGAGTCACTAATTCAATAGTGTAATTTCCTGTCCTAAATATCTCTGTGTTATACTCGTAAATAGAATTTCCGGGCAGATCGGTAACATCATCTTCCATCATCAGTTGCCCATCTCTAAAAAGATTAATCATAATCAGGTCATCCGTAATTGCCTCAAAATCAATAAAAACGGCACTATTTTCGAAATCATTGTAGAAAATATTGTCCAGAGGATAACTTGTTTCTGCGGTAGAACTTACAGTAGAACTGGAAGGATTGCCATTATTCGCTTGTAAAAAAGGGATGCTTAGGCATAGAATAGCCAGGAGAAATGAAATTCTCAATTTCATGGTTATGTATGTTAGTTACTAATTAAAAGGGTAAAATAAAAGGAGGGATTACTAAAAGTACAAACCAATAATTTCAAGATTCATGCCAAACAAGGGGCAAATCTTTCCATAAATCGAATATTTCTAACTAGATTATTCGTCTTTCTCTCCAGCAAATGTATAGAGATAAAAATCAGAACTGGGAAATCCAGCACGACTCCCTCTTACAATTTTGAGTAGTGAAGAGTCCCTGTCAAATTTAATAGTTAAGCTATAGGAAGCATAGGAAGGGCCATCACTAAATTCATAAGCATCATCTTCTTCATAAATAAACTCTTCCGTTGGTATAGAATAATATATCAATGGAATTTCAGGACTAAACCGGATTTTATTCGAATCCAGCTTTTCAACCATAAACTCATACTGATAAGAGGTATCGCTTTCAAAAAATCCACCACCATATTCTTCCTGAATACTAACAGTTCCTGTATACTGGCCTATGATTTCATCTCTGGGGTCAGAGATATCTTCGGTTTTAGAGCACATTGAAAGAAACATGCGCAAAAGAATAGATGGTGTAATCTTTTGAAACATAAACTATTATTCTCCTAAAACACAAGGAAGAATCAAAATAAAGGACAGTCCGTAAATGCCTGGGATCTATAGCTAAGATAGGTCAAAAAGCCTGATTCATTTGAAAAATATTTATCAAAAATGGTGATTCTACAGCAGGATGATCGTTCATTATAAATTTGCATTATTTTTGCTTTCTTTGTGGCTAGAAACGATCTATATGCCAACGAACTAAAACCATTTAAAACTATTATCTGATGAAGATTGGAATAATCCGGGAAGGAAAGATCCCACCAGATTCAAGAGTGCCACTGACACCTGAGCAATGTGCTTTCTTAATCAATGAAAGAGGAATCGATATACTTGTACAACCATCACCCAACCGCTGTTTTCCGGATGAAGCCTACCGAACTCTAAACGTCCCCATGTCTGATGATCTTTCGGATCGCGATGTGTTGATGGGCGTAAAGGAAGTTCCGATTGAACAATTAATTCCCAATAAAACCTATTTTTTCTTTTCTCATACTATTAAGGAACAATCATATAATCGAAAGCTTTTGCAGGCCATTGTGGAAAAAAATATACGCCTGATAGATTATGAGGTATTGACTAATAATAAGGGACAACGTCTGATCGCCTTTGGGAAATTCGCTGGTATGGTCGGTGCACATAATGGCATTATGACTTATGGTCGCAAAACCGGACTATTTGAGCTTAAAAGAATGAAAGACTGTCTGGATTATGCCGAGGCCCAAGCTATTTATAAGCGTATGCAATATCCTCCAATGAGAATTGTTCTCACCGGTACCGGCCGCGTTGGCAAAGGAGCCGCACTGGTTTTAGACGATATGGGTATTCAAAGAGTCAGTCCGGAAGAATATCTAAAAAACCAATACTCAAAAGCCGTTTATACCCAGCTCCAATGTATAGATTATGCAAGACGGAAAGATGGAAGCCCTTTTGATAAAGAAACATTTTATGAGCATCCGGAATTATTCGAAAGCAGCTTTGCTCCTTTTTACAGATGCAGCGATATAATGATCAATGGCATTTATTGGGATAATAATGCTCCTGCATTTTTTAGTATAGACGATATGAATTCCGGTGATTTTGCGATTAAGGTCATTGCGGATGTCACCTGTGATATCGCTCCCGTTTCGTCCATTCCATCTACTCTTAAAGCATCAACGATTGCCGATCCCGTTTTTGGTTTTGACCCGGTAAGCAGCCAGGAGACCGACGCTTATCAGGATGGCAAGATTGATATGATGACTATTGACAATCTTCCCAATGAACTTCCACGAGATGCCTCCACTGCTTTCGGACAGCAATTTATCAGCGCTATATTGGAGGAATTATTAAAGGACAATAGCGCGGTAATAGAAAGGGCAACAGTAGCTGTAAACCGGGGTCTGGGAAGTCATTTTGCTTATCTGGAAAATTATCTCAAAGGCAAGGAATAAGCTCCAGCATTCCTATAATAAATTTAATGCAGCCCCGATGCAAAGAAATCATCTTTAATGCCGATTTGATTTCTATTTGGAATGTGTAGCTAAATCGCGACGACTTTTTCCCGCATGGTACATTTCAGTGGCCACTACTTTGTATTTATGCGTTTGTCCCGCTTCCAGAGGATCAGGTAATGCCTTTTTATCTATTTTTCCACTTGTATTTAATGGAAATCCATCTAGTTGAATAAAATAATCAGGCAGCATATAATCCGGTAGAGACTGACGCAAAATTGCAATCAGGTCCGTTATTTTTTCCTTCTTATCCGCTACAAAATAAGCCGCCAATTCTTTTTCTTCGGAATCCGTTTTTTCAATAGCCATCACTATCGCTCCGGTAATACTTTCCGTATTGATCAATATATTTTCAATCTCTCCTAATTCCACTCGATTACCTCTGATTTTCACCTGATTATCTTTTCTGCCCAAAAATTCGATATTCCCATCCTCTTTCCATCTGCCTAAATCTCCGGTTCTATATAATCGTTCTCCCTCTGAAAAAACATTATCTACAAAACGGCTGGCATCCAGTTCCTCTGCTCCGATATAACCGGCAGCCAGGCCATCCCCGCTGATACAAATCTCGCCGACCATCCCAATCGGTAAAATATTTAGATAATCATCCAAAATATATACTTTAACATTTTCAATGGGACGCCCGATCAAAATGTTTTCGTTAATGCCTATCGCTTCTCTTCTAATGCCATTTTCAATCTCATAGGCAATAGAAACTTGTTCGTCCAACAGCAATTCCAGATGTTCTAGGGTAGTATAAGGATTCATAAAAACAGTTCTAAATACTACCTGATTAATAACATCAGATTTCTTTTTTACAGAAGTATAGGAAACAAAGGAATTGCCTCTCTTAAATTGCTCCTGCTGAATCTGTTTATTAAGTCTATTAATGCTCTCCAGTTCAACATCCGAATAATCTCGCTTGGTTCTAAATCTTAAAGGCAGATAACGGTAAAGTACGATATTCAAATCCGGTTCATAAAGCAATTCAAATTCTTCCCGTTCCCGGATCATTTTAGCAAATATCTGAGCCGAGTGATAATTATTGCGAATTACTTCTCCGAAGCCTTCTTTCCCCAGAATACTAAATGCACCATGCAGTACCAGGCTCATAAAATCTTTTGACCCTTCCAGGGTAAACCTTCCCAAATCATAACTGCCTTTTCTGGCCTGATAACGGCTATTGCTTTCCGAATGCTGTACATGAGATGCATCCTCGAATAAACAAATACTCAATCCCACCGGAACATAAAATTGCTTGTGTGCGCAAATCGTTACAGAGTCTGCTAATTCAATTCCATTGAGTTTCTGTCTTAGTTCATCATCGGTAAGAAAACCTCCTCCAAAAGCAGCATCAACATGGTAATGCAACTCGTGTTGTTGAGCAATTTTACCGATAATTTCGAGTGGTTCTACATTACCGGATTCAGTTGTACCGGCAATACCAATAATGCCAAGAATTAGAGCTTTTTCCTGTTTTAATTTGTATATAATGGCTGTGACTTCCTGCAGGATTTGAGCTTCGGTTTTATCTTCATAATCCAGTTCTACAAAAGCCTTTGATCCAAGCCCCAGAATCTTAAGCGCCTTATCAAAAGAGTAATGACACCAATTAGAGCCTAGTAAAACTACCTTTTTGTAGTCATAAGCCTGTAAAGCGCTAATCAAGCCTTCTTTAGCAATTCCTTCAAATCCCTCTTTGGCTTGTAGAAGTTTGTTCAACGTATAACTAAGGGCTACAATATTGGACATTGTACCGCCATTCGTAACAATTCCCAGTGCATGGTCTGCATCTTGCGTATATTTTCGATAGTACTCTTCGGATCGATTATATACAAGTTGATGAAAAATGCCAATCAATTGTTTTTCAATCAAAGTTGCGACAGAAGATGTCTCTATCTTAACCTGATTTTGATTCATGGCCACTACCAGAGCATTTAGCTCTTTAATAATATCGGGAATCGGCCCGGTCATGTGCCCGATAAAAGAAGGGTGTCCTAAATTAACTACATTAGGTAATATTCTGGACCGGATAAAAGTCAAATACTCCTCTATCGAAAACTGTCCCTTAATTGAAACCTCTTTAAAAAAATCATCTTTGATCAATTCGGATAATGGCTGATCGATGATTTGTTTCGCAACAGCATGCTCCGAGATCAGATTTTCAATTTTGCGCTTTGCAGAAAGATCAAAAAGTTCGAATTTTTTATAGCTATTAAATTTAGCATAGGTATCGTAATAAGTTGCATCGGCTGTGACTTCGGTAGAGCCGTAAATATTTAAAAGTCTTACTTCGGGATTTTGCAAAACCGAATAGAAGTTTTTGACATCCGATTTTTTTAATGCTTCTCCACTACTTGTCCAGATTTTTAATTTTTGTAATTGCTCTTTACACAATTTCGGATACAAAAGCATTTCTCGTAGTAAAGAAGGAACGAGGACGATTCGACTTACCTTATGTTGATTCAGGCTGAAGATAAAATTCTTTGTATCCTGTACTGCTCTTTTCTTAAACAAAACCAGGGGAATTCCTTTCAATAAGGGGCCAAAAATTTCACAGATATGATCTACGAAACCAATTGAGGTTTTAGCACAGGAAACTTCATCTGCGGAATAAGGATAGTTTTTCCACATCCAGTTTAAGCGATTCATTACTCCCTCGGACTTAATCATTATCCCTTTGGGTCTCCCTGTAGAGCCAGAAGTATAAATAATAAACTCAATTTTATCTGCCTCTTTATACGAAGCCCTTTCCAATTTCAAATTATCAAAGTTGTAATCAGCAACTTGAAGATCATCCATAAAAGACTGGTCAATAAACAATTTGCTCTGACTGTCTTCGAGTACGTATTCAATTCGATTTCCAGGCGTAGAAGGATCCAAAGAAACATAAACTGCTCCCAGTTTTTTGATAGCCAATAAAACCGGAATCAGATAAGCTCCGTGTTCTAAAGAAACAACTACTCTATCTTTCGGCATGATGCCATAATCTTTTCGCAGGACACAGGCATACTTTGTAGCCAAAACATCCAGTTCAAGGTAAGACCAATTTTGCTCCTCCAGTCTAACCGCTTCACATTCGGGATTGAGGCTTACCTGCTCTTCGAATAATTCTATAATGCTTCTGTCCCTGGGATAATCTGTTTTCAGGCTGTTGGAAAACTCAAAAATTTTAGCCTGCTCCTCGGAGGGAATGTAATTAACTTTATTTAATTGAATCGTTGTATCTGCAATACATACGGTTAACAGTTCTTTGAAATGTTTAAACAGTTTTGAAATAAAAATATCCTCGCAAATATCCGTATTGTATTGAATTTCGAGTTCCAAGCGATCATCATATTCTGAAAAACAGAAGCTTAGATCAAATTGTATAGCATTCTTTTTAAAATCGTATTTTTCTAGAGAAAGGCCATTAACAGATTCGGGGCCTTTATCAATATTAAGTTTTGTCCGATCTTGAAAAGCGACGAATACATCAAATAGAGGCGAACGGTTTAAGTTCCTTTTCAAATCAAGCTTATCTATCAATTGCTCAAAGGAATAAACCTGATGCTCTAGAGCTTCCAGCAAGTTTTGTTCTTCTTTCCGAAGCAATTTCTGAAAAGAATCTTCCAGCTTAAATTGAGTTCGAACAGCCAGCGTATTGGCATACAAGCCAATTTGATTTTCCAAATCAGGGTGAATCCTTCCAGAGACCGGTGTACCGATAGTAATATCATCCTGTCCGGAATAACGGCCAAGCAAAGCTTTTATACCAGCCATCAAAACAGTAAAAAGCCTAACACGATTATTTTTTGAAAATCTTTTTAATTGATCCGTAAATTCAAGGGTATAGGAATGCCGTTGGCTGTTTCCATTAAAAGTTTGTACGGGCGGGCGCCGTTTAATACTGGGCAAATTGAGGGGCATTGACGGCCGGGAAAATTTATCGAGCCAGTAATTTTCCGAAATCCGATACGTTTCAGTCTGCTTTTCTTCCTCCAGCCAACAAACATAGTCTTTATATTGAATGCGCAAAGGTGTTTCCAGCTTTTCTACATCATGCCTTAACTTATTATAAGTTTGGATAAGTTCGGAAGTAAATATTTCCATTGAGCGGCTATCACAAATCGCATGATGGATCACAAACAAAAATACGTGCTCTTCTTTAGCAAGCTTAATTAAGCTGGTTCGGAAAAGAGGTGCTTTTTCAAGGTCCATAAAAGCCTTGGTCATTTTTTGTAGTTGACGTTTTACCTCCTGATCAGCTGATTGATTCAAAGAAAAATCTAAATAATCAATATTAAAAGCGGCTTCATTTACGGGAAGTATAAACTGTCTTGTTTCCGAATGATTTTTATCCTTTCGCAATACCGTTCTTAAAATTTCGTGTCGCTCAATCAAGTACCGGAAAGATTTTTCAAAAAGATCGAGATGCAGTTCTCCAATAAGTTTTCCTGCAAAGGGAATATGATGAGCTGCTGCCCCATTCTTCACCTGGTTTAATGACCAAAGTCTTTTTTGTGCAGGAGACAGGGGAAAACTTTCCATTTGAGCTGCTTTCCCAATTGTTAAGTACTTTTTTAAATTATCTTTTTTTTCCAGTAAAGCCTTGATTTCCGCTTTTTTATCTTTGAGCAAGCTAAAAAGTTTATCATCAATCCCCCCTTCGGGTAGTTTCCACAATAATTTCCCGTTTCTAAGAGCAAGACTTATATTATTGTCTTTCAATTCTTTCAACAACAGCTCTATTTTCATAATTCGATAAATTTTTCATCATTAGTATTCTCGACCTCGATCTGCTCTGCCTATTCCACAGTTTTGTTTTTAACTCGACTTATTTCATTAAGGTCTCCCGGGGTGCGGACAATTTCTGATACCGAAAAACGCAATACCATACTATAAAACTTCTATACGGTCATTTATGTTTTCAGTTTTATTTGAGAAAATACTTCTAAAGCATCTATCATCGCGGAATGATGGGCTTTGAATGCCATCAGCTTTTATCTTTATTGATTTCTCGATTTTTTGGACACAGAGTTTCGCAGAGAAGACACAGAGGTCACAGAGCACCGAATATCAATTATTCCTATTAACCTGGCCCGAGAACTAAAAATATTCAGTGAAGGCTATGCGAATAAGATATGCTTAGACTTCACTCATTCTAATAATCAAGGTTTCACAAAACCACCTTGTCAAAACGACAGCAATACGCTTAGTGATTTAAGTAACTTTTTATATTATTTTCTACTCTTTGAAGCACATGCGTATTATCTCCTTTGTCGAAAGCTTCACCTGTAAGATATTCGTATAATTCGACGTAGCGATCTGTAATTTGTTCAACCAGACTATCCGGCATTTCCGGCATCAGTTGATCTTCTTTGCCCTGAAAACCATTTGCCATTAACCATTCCCGTACGAATTCTTTTGAAAGTTGTTTCTGACGCTCTCCCCTATCCTGTCTGTCCTGATAACCCTCTTTATAAAAATACCGGGAACTATCCGGCGTGTGAATTTCATCAATTAAATAAATCTTGCCATCTTTTTTTCCAAACTCATATTTGGTATCGACCAATATCAAACCTCGCTTTGCTGCCATTTCCGTTCCTCTTTGAAACAAGGCTCGTGTATAGCCTTCCAACTGCTTATAATCTTCTTCCGACACAATCCCTTGTGCTATGATTTCTTCTCTGGATATATCCTCATCGTGTCCTTCTTCCGCTTTGGTAGCCGGTGTGATAATAGGCTCCGGAAAAGGATCATTTTCTTTCATGCCTTCCGGTAAAGGAACACCGCATAAGATCCGGGCGCCGGAGCTATAAGTACGCCAGGCATGACCGGCCAGGTATCCCCGAATCACCATTTCTACCCGAAAAGGTTCGCATGCCAGTCCAATCGCTACATTCGGATCGGGCGTATCCAGTAACCAGTTGGGAGCAATGTCTTGTGTAGCTTTTAGAAAATGTGCCGCGATCTGATTGAGTACCTGTCCTTTATAGGGAATGGCCCTTGGAAGTATATGATCAAATGCAGAAATTCGGTCGGAAGCCACCATAATCAGTTGGCCATTAACGGTGTAGACATCTCTGACTTTCCCGCGATAAAAGTTTGTCTGTCCTTCAAAGTGAAAGTCCGTGTTCGCTATAGCGATGCTATCTAATGACATAAGCTCAGTGATTTTTATTTCCCGCAAAGGTAAGATTGGCATTCAAGATTTTAAAATTAATAACTAGAAATTAGATGGTGAGGCCGAAGGCCTTAACTTAGTAATTATAGCCTGCATAGTAGCTGGTACACGCAACGAAATCTTTCAAACCGAGTACAAGAATAAGCTTATATTTGTGAATAACGATCTTTAGCTATGCGATTTTCTTTACTCTTTATTTGCTGCTTTGCCCTTTTTTCCTGTCATAAGAATCAGGACAAAGCATTTCAATTGCTCTATCAGGGTTTTCAAAATGAAATGGTCTCAACACCTTTGTTAAGAGCTTTTCTTGAACAAAAACTATACTTTGATACGATGGCTATTTCCATCGATCCGCAAGCAGTTGAACAAACAAGCCTTTTTGCAAAAGAGTATCTGGCTAAATTACAGCATTTCGAAGCAGATCGTTTAGACCAGTCTTTACACGAACATTATCACAACCTCCATAGTTTCCTGGATATCATTTTAAAAAATTTAGATTCCAAAAAAATACATCAGGGACTCCCCGCTTTCTATGATCCCATGGTCTATTTGAATTCATTGGAGAAAAGCAATGATTTACTGGCGATCAAAAAGGGTTTAAGTATTGTAAACAATAATTTTCGGACAGCCATTCAGACTATGCAACATGTTCCTGCCGAAAAACTGGAGACTAGTATCCGAAAAAATACAGATTGCTTTCAATATCTAACTGAAGTATTACAAGCCCACATAAGATCAACAGGAGGTTCCAAAGAAGATAAAAAAGCAGCTCTATATGAACTGACAAAGGCCAAACTAATGTTGAAAGACTATATTGGTTTTTGCAATAGCCTCTTATTTGAAAAAAGAGACGCGATATCTTTAAAAAAACTGACGAATCAAGAACCGGATTGATTTTTTCTTCTAATACCAATTCGACTATACATACAAATGGCTTTCGAAGCAGTTGAGGGGTTCATTCTTCCTGAGGGATATTCGCATCACCGGGATTACAACAAGAAAAGAAGTTCCAACCAATTGATACAATCAGGAATAAAAATGGAAATCGTGGTTTAAGTAGAGTCCAGGAAGTTAATTAAACAGAATCATATATACTTTGCCTGATTACGATCTGAAATCACATCTTTCAGTTCTTTAAGCATTGCATATTCATGAGGAAGTACTTTTTTGAAAGCTTCTTTTACAGCAAAGAATGCCCCGTGCTCCAGCTCTGGTATTCTTTGCTTAATTTGATCTTTCACGATCCTCACATCTTCTTTAATCATTGCCCGGATTGAAGGAATCTCATGCCATTCGCATTCAATGGCCATAGCTTTGTGTAATGCTTCTCCATCCTCAATGGGATCAAGGTGAATCATTCGCTCGTTAGCTTCCAGATTATGGGCATGTTGAGAATTGAGGTTGCCCAGAGGAATTTGCCAGTCTTTTGAATCTTTTCGTGCTCCCTGAACCAGAAAGATTTCCAGTCCTTTTTGATTAATTCTATAAATGACTAGTCTTGCACAATCTAAAACACTCATGTCTGGTTGTTTTTTAAATTCATGAAAACCTATGATTTTCGATGATTAATTAAACATAGTTAATCAATAAATGTTCGCTAGGGCCTGACAAAAATAGTAATTCCGGGAAATCATGAGTATAAAAACTATACTTTTTTTAATCTGTGTAGATTTTCAGCGGTAAAAAATACGAAAAAATCAATATATAAGCAAAACAGACCGTTTGCACTAAAGCTTATACGTTTTCCGTTTCTTCTTACCTATTATCGTTTTTTCATCTTCTTTTGGTGTAACCGGGGCCTGCGGAAAGGGCATAATGAATCCATTTTCACCAAAACCTTTAAATAATCGCTCGATTTCGGCCCAATCCTCTTCAGACATTTCCGAGAGTTGTTTTTGCATTTCGCCCAACCAATCATTGAACATTGTAGGATCGGTCAGGCCAAATGGCTGTAAATCCATGCCCATATCTCCAAAATCCGGAATCATCATCGTATCAATAAAAAACTGAAAGCCGGAATCATTCATATCTAGATTTTCAAACTGCTTAAACAACTCTTTTTGCATCTCTTCCATTTGCTGGCGCAATTCCTCGAAACTATCTTGTTGCTGAGCAAAATTCACTTGTAGACCAGCAAGGAATAAAAAAATAATCAAGTATAATTTTTTCATCATAAACTGATTCGTTTAAAGAATATACAACATCCCATGCAAAAGGTTCATTTACTAATCAAGCACTTCATTGACCAACTCTAAAATAGTAAAAGATAATAAAACGGCTTCCTCCTCTTCGTTCATTTCAGTCAATAATTCAAACGCACGATTATTAGTTTGTTGTACATAGTCCGGGCTTTTAATAGTAGCAATTTCCCGATCCCCGAATAAGACCGGGAGTGTTAAATGTGCTTCTGTCTTGTTAATCCGAGCCATCATTCTTTGGGTTTTATTACTGTATAAAACGCCATTAGGTCTTAGCTCTCCTATTTCCTGACCATCAATGATAATTGCAGTTCCACGATTTCGAATACGAAATATAAATTCATGATGACTGGTAGCAGCATAAAGTACGGCGTTATCACCACCTCCATAATACTTTTTATAAGACCAGGCAATCATTGGTTCATGATATATTGAAGTAATCACGCCCTGTCCGGTTTTAATCAAGCCCTTTTTTATTTTTTGATTTACCTGGTTAAAAGATAAAAGATCCAGCTCATCTTTGTTCCATGGAATCAAATCATTGATAAAAAGCTGTAGGGCAGCTTTCATCTTTCGGACATCTTCCGCTACTCTGGATTTTCCCGGTTGAAAGTTTTTAATCAACCGTCCCAATAAGGCGATCCCCGTCACAAGCACAACTGCCAGAAGAATTAAAACAATTATAAAAAAAAGTATTCGCATGTTGATTATTTACATTAGTCGCAATCGATTTCCTGATATTGGCGGGCAAAACATATCCACCTATTTCCGGAACATTCTTTCTGTGTTATCCGCCCATTCCGGATTTGTGATCTACCTCGATCTTATTGGCCTTTGGATTATCAAACATATTTCTACGGGTTTTAATCGCGATGAGATCATCATTCGTCAGAATATCCAAATCAGCTTTCAAAATACTATCCAGTTCAGAGCTAATCTTCTCCTGATTTTCCCAATAGGTAATATGTTTTCCAACTATATCACTAATAATTTGATCTTTAATGATTACAATATCTTTCAAAAACAGATCGCTTTTTTTGAGTGCCTGATCACAGGTTTCCAATATATCCAAATGTGTGCCTTGTCCCAATAAACTATGGCCTCCATAATCCCAGGTCTGTAAAAACCAGGAGGGGAAAAAATATTCCACACTATCCGAAGCATGAACTTTCAAATTGATTTCTACAAATTCATCATCTTCTTTTCCGCTGGTATTATGAGCCAGTTTTTTAAATTTTTTGAAATTTTGCAGCAGATAATAAATCGTGCCTTCGGCTACCAGAGCGGTTTCATAGCCGGGCAGACCTTCTTCTACCCAAAACAAATCCGGTAATTGTTCATAATCCAGTTCTAATACATTGATCTTTTTCTCTAATATAGTAACTAATGTATCCCGCAGTTGTTGTCCCATTGCAAATACTTTAGAGAAGTCCTTGCTGGTGGTCGCCGAATTATATAGTTTTCTATACGAATGCATTTGTTCGCTTAGTTCATTTCCAAAGAAGCTACGCAATCTTAAGTCCAATAGTTTGTTAGCGAGCATAGTTGGGTTTTCCATGTCAAAAACTACTGCTCCACCATAAACCCAGCCTTCTGTTCCATCTTCGGTTTTCACTTTAATCCAGGGTTCGTCGAACCAAATTCCTCGCAGCTTAATACGGGTAGTAAAATCACTTACTTCTCCTGTTTCATATAAAATGGCCCCTTTATCCAGATAAGCTACCTGCTTACCATCTTCTCCAGGAGAAGCCCGCAAACGCAAGCTTTCCAATCCAACCGTCATTTTAGTCGGTTTTTTTTGCTTATTTAGTTTATCTATTTTTTCGGTACTGACATTTTCTAAGTCAGATTCATTATTAGAATCCGGGGTTTCCGTTTTACAAGCAAAGAGCAACAAAAGGAATAGAGGAAGCAAATAATGGGTTTTCATGATGATAGTGTTTTGGCTTATAATCCATTTGAGCTACAAAATTAATTAAATTAGGTAATGTTATAGAATATATCGCTACAAAGCTGCTACAGATAAAGTATAATATCTCATACCTGTAAAAGACTGATTTTAAATGAGTTTGTCAAAGCATTCATTTTTAATACAGGGATTCATTTTTCCAGAATTCGAATTAAAAATTTATATTTACATAACTATAAATCTTAACTAAGACTTACTCTTTTCGTCTTATTATTCTTTATAGATGAATTTACCTAGAACAACTCCTCTCATAAATTCCTTCATTAACTAATAATCTGCATATGTTGTTAAGGCTAGGTGCATTCTTAATCATTATTCTTCACGCAAATGGGATTTTTTCTCAGGATTCTGTTTTAGTTGAAAAAGTGAAGCGAAATCCTTATTACAAGAATATTCTAATCAATAATGAACAAGACAAGATCACTTATTACTTATCAGAATTCGATAAAGAAAAAGCCCTTCCTTTAATTGTCTACATTCAAGGTTCGGGTTATCATTCTTTATTCTCTAAAACTAAGCAATCTGTTATTCCTACTTCTGGACATATAGATTTGACTTACCTGGCAAAGGGCAAAGCAAAAGTTCTGATTATAGAAAAGCCAGGGGTATATTTCCTGGACATAATGTCTCCTAATGCCCGGAATGAAGAATTTGATCAACGTTTCTCCCTGGAGTCCTGGTCCGAAAGAATACAAACTGTTATTAACAAAGTGCTAAACACTGAAAAGATCGATACTTCTAAAATAATGTTGATGGGGCATTCAGAAGGAGGTATTGTGGCCGCCAGAGTCGCAAAGTTAATGCCTAAAAAAATAACTAATGTTTGTATTATGGCCGGAGAAGGTCCCTCCCAATTCTATAGCATTTATAGTTTTGCAAAGTCTGGTATTTTTTTCAGCGATATTAGTTCAAATTCAAAAGAAAGGATAGATTATTTTTTGAAAATTTGGGATGATATTATGAAAAACCCAACAAGTACAAAAAAGTTTTTCTGGGGTTTTACCTATTTAAGATGGGCTAGTTTTTTAAGAACCTCTGTAATTGATGAACTGATCGGTTTTGACGGTACTATTTTAGTTCTGCAAGGAGAGGAGGATAGACATGTGAATCCCGAAGCCGCTAAGGTATTATTCACCAGCCTTTTATCAAAAGGGCATGCTATTCAATTAGTCACGATCGAAGGTGCAGATCATTCTTTTCTCGAAAAAAATTCTGACGTTAATGGTTGGAAACAAGCAATGAACATTGCCCTTAACTGGTTTTTATAAATTATTATTTCCTGCTAGTTACAGGACTAAAAAAGCCTGTCTCGAAACGAAACAGGCTTGAATATTTTTATCAGTGATGGGCTTAGCCCAAATAAGATTTCAGATTATTTCTATTATAAGACTTACGCAAACGGCGAATGGCTCGCTCTTTAATTTGGCGAACACGCTCTCTCGTAAGACCATATAATTCTCCAATTTCTTCCAAAGTAAGTGATTTATAACCATTCAAACCATAATATGAAGACAAGACTTCGACTTCCCGGGGGGAAAGAATAGAAAGTCCCTGCTGTACTTCTTCTTTTAGTGATTGCTCCATCAGGTTATTATCCGGCAGGATTCCATTTTCACTGGCTACAATGTCCAACATGGTGGAATCTCCTTCATCTCCGCTCAAGGGAGCATCGAATGAAAGATGACGACCATTTCCTTTGAGCATATTATTAATCTCTTTTGGTGTCATATCCAGCACTTCAGCCAGTTCTTCATTAGTGGGCTCCCGCTCAAACTCCTGTACAAAGGAAAGGAATGCTTCATTCACCTTATTATAAGAACCAACCTTATTCAAGGGTAAACGGACGATTCTGGAATATTCAACGATTGATTGCAGGATAGACTGACGAATCCACCAAACAGCATAGGAAATAAATTTAAACCCTTTGGTTTCATCAAATCGCTTAGCCGCTTTCATCAGGCCGACGTTCCCTTCATTGATAAGATCAGAAAGTGAGAGACCTTGATTTTGGTATTGCTTGGCCACAGATACTACAAATCTAAGATTGGATTTTGTCAGGCGTTCCAGTGCTTCATTATCCCCTTCCCTGATTTTTCGAGCTAATTCTGCTTCTTCATCAGCGGTAAGCATGGGGATTTTTCCAATATCATTGAGATATTTATCGAGTGCCAGACTCTCTCTGGCAGTAATTTTATTGGTAATTTTTAATTGACGCATGTTCGTACGGGCTTTTCTTTCGGTTATTTTAATGTTGTCTAATAATAATACGTAATAATTTTTAAAAAGTTGTTTTTCTTAAAGAAAAACTTGACTTTTTATATAAAAAACCCTATGACATAGGATTTTGTTATTTATACAAATAAAAGTGAAAAAAAGTTCCGGGAGGATGGAATAAAAACACCCCGGCTTTGTTTTATCAAAACCGAGGTGAGTAATGTTGTTTTTTATCAAAAGACAAAAACCGTACTAGTTTTTCGAAAACTTAAAAGTTTAGCTCCAAACCAGCTAAGTTTTAGCCTTCTTTTGCTATTGTTCTTTAATAAAACTCCAAATCAGAAGCCCAGAATTACAAAACCTGTTTGATTAGTTCTAGAGGTTTTGTTTGGGTATTTCTCCAATAATTATCAGTATGGAATTTTTAAATCGTCTAAGTGTCTGAATTAATTATTCTTGGGATTTTTATTACCATTTTTACGCTCCGGACGAGGAATCAGTGCTTTTCTGGAAAGCCTGAATTTTCCGGTTTTCTGGTCAATACCAATTAATTTCACACGTACCGGATCGCCTTGTTTGAATACATCTTCTACTTTATCAATTCTGGAATGCGAGATTTCAGAAACGTGTAATAATCCGCTTTTACCCATGAAGTCAACGAATACACCATATGGCATAACGGAAGCGACTTTGGCATCGTACTCATCCCCTACCTCCGGAACATGCGTAATTGCCTTGATTTTCTTCAATGCCGCATCGATAGAAGCTTTATCAGAACTGGAAATATTGACCACTCCTTTCTCATCCACTTCTTCGATATTGATTACCGTATTGGTTTCAGCCTGAAGCTCCTGGATAATCTTACCACCAGGTCCGATCACCGCACCGATAAAACTTTTATCAATGATCAGTTCAACAATTCTAGGTGCATGTGGTTTGTAATCTTCTCTTGGCTCAGCGATTGTTTTACCCATCTCATTCAAGATATGTAAACGTCCTTCCTTAGCTTGCTCGAGGGCTTCCTCCAACAAAGCATAAGGCAAACCATCGATTTTGATATCCATTTGACAAGCCGTGATCCCATTTGCAGTACCCGTAACTTTAAAATCCATATCACCAACGGCATCTTCATCACCAAGGATATCAGAAAGAATTACATTGCGTTCGCCATCGGATACCATCCCCATAGCAATCCCCGATACCGGTGCTTTTATTTGTACTCCGGCATCCATTAATGCCAAAGAACCAGCACAAACTGTAGCCATGGAAGAAGAGCCATTAGATTCCAGGATATCAGAAACCAGACGAATAGTATATGGATTATCTTCAGGAAGAACTTGTTTCAGGGAACGTCCTGCCAGGTTTGCATGTCCAACTTCTCTACGTCCCGGACCTCTCATCGGTCTTACTTCTCCTACTGAAAAAGCAGGAAAGTTGTAATGCAAGATGAAATTTTCATAATGAAAATCCAGAGCATTATCTACCATTAATTGATCCATCTTGGTCCCTAAAGTCAAAGAAGTCAGGGATTGCGTTTCCCCTCTGGTAAAAACGGAAGATCCGTGAGTAGCCGGCAAGTAGTTTACTTCCGTCCAGATATTACGAATATCTTTAGGGCCCCGACCATCCAGTCTCACTCTCTCGCTCATCAATACTTCACGGATAGCAACTTTCTGGATTTTATCATAATAGCCTTTCGCCTCATCAATTCTTTCTTCATATACCTCTTCTCCCCACTCTTCAAGCAATGCTTCTTTCATTGCTTCTTTTACCTCTTTGAAACCATTTTTACGATCAACTTTATTATGTGCCCCTTTAATTATTTTAAGCAAACCTTCTTCGATCAATCCTCTTACTTTCTCTTTTAATTCTTCATCCACTTCTGCGGGTTCGAACACTCTTTTGACAGTTGCCTTCTCCCCTACTAAATTCGCAAGATCCAGTTGTGCCTGACATTGTACCTTGATAGCCTCATGTCCGGCTTTAATAGCATCTACCAAATCCTTTTCAGAACATTCCTGAGCTTCTCCTTCTACCATCATCACATTTTCCATTGTGGCCGCTACTATGATATCCAAATCTGCGCCTTCCAATCTGGATCGTTCCGGATTAATCACATATTCACCATCGATGCGGGCCACTCTTACTTCTGAAATCGGTCCTCCGAAAGGAATATCAGAAACCGCTAAAGCAGCAGATGCAGCTAAAGCAGCGAGTGTATCAGGCATCGTTTCTTTATCAGATGAGATCAAATTAATGATCACTTGAGTTTCGTACATATAGCCCTCCGGGAAAAGTGGCCGGATAGCCCGGTCTACCAATCGGGAGATCAGGATTTCATAATCCGAAAGTCTTGCTTCCCGACGAAAGAAGTTTCCCGGAATACGACCAACGGACGCAAATTTTTCCTGGTAGTCAACAGAAAGCGGAAAGAAAGATTGTCCTTCTCTTAATTCTGTACTGGATACCACTGTACACAAAAGCATCGTTTCACCTTGTCGTATCACAACGGATCCATGTGCTTGTGTAGCTAGTTTTCCAGTTTCAATAGTAATAGTTTTGCCATCAGGTAGGTTAAATGATGTGCTAATAGGAGTTTGCATCCCCATTTGATTAATTTTTTTGATTTTTTCATTAATAAGTGTAAAACTGACTATATCAATTTGCTTTACACCAAACCGCACTCACAATGGCCTGGCCAAAGTAAGATTTATGTTAAAATACACGAATAGGCTGAGATAACTCAGAGCTAAACATTTATTTTCAATAATGATAATGTTTCCTGTCTGGAAACGGCGAAGAGACGATTTAATATATTAAGTTAAGTAAGATGGTGAATCAGGGATTACGCAAAGAATGGATAAAAGTATGAGGCAACCATCTTGAAAAATTAAAAATCATCCGGATTATCTCTTCAGCAACAGCTATCGTATCTTAGAACTTTTGCGTAATGATACGAAAAACAAAAGGAAAGTGTTGCAACATTTTTGACACCTTCCTTTTGTATAAATTATTTACGAATGCCCAGTTTTTCAATCAAGGCACGATACTTATTAATGTCCTTGGAGGCCAGATACCTCAACAAACGTTTTCTTTTACCCACCAATGTTAGCAGCGTTCGTCTGCACGAATGATCTTTTTTATTCTGCTGCAAGTGATTGGAAAGTCCTTTAATCCGGTGAGTAAACAGAGCAATTTGCCCTTCCGTAGAGCCAGAGTTCTTCTCTGATCCTCCGTATTCTTTGAAGATATTGGCCATATCTTCTTTAGATAAATAATTTGCCATTTGTATTTTAAAATTAAAAAGTTTACCAATAGTGATTACGAAAATCAGTTTTAGCGGTGCAAAGGTATGTTTTTTTAGTTTATTGTGAAAGTTTTTAATGATTTTCATCTTTCATTATTCGATTTTCAATTTTTGAAACGCAAATAATGAATAGCAAAATCCTCTGCATTACCGCGTTTTTGCTTGATTCCATAAGGCATCCATCTGTTCGAGGCTCATATCCTGCAAATCCTGGTTGGCATTCGCTTCTATGTATTCAAAACGGCTCTTAAACTTTTTGTTAACCTTTTCCAGAGCCGTTTCAGGATCGATTCCCTCAAATCGGGCATAATTGATCAGCGAAAAAAGGATATCTCCGAACTCTTCTTCCTTTTTCTCCAGCGAGCTATTATTGGCCATTTCCGTTTTGAACTCTCCAATTTCTTCTTCCACTTTTTCCCAGACCTGCTCACTATTTTCCCATTCGAAACCAACCTGAGCTGTTTTTTCCTGCATCCGGTACGCTTTGACCATTGCAGGCAGCGAATTAGGTACACCGGAAAGCACGGATTTCTTTCCTTCCTGTAATTTTAACTGCTCCCAGTTCTTCTTAACTTCTTCTTCATCTTCGACTTTGATATCACCATAAATGTGCGGATGCCGCTTGATTAGTTTTTCACAAACCGTATTGATCGCATCAGCAATATCAAAAGCCTTTTTCTCATCGGCAATCTTTGCATAAAAAACCATGTGCAACAGGATGTCGCCAATTTCTTCTTTTATTTCTTCCATATCTTCTTCGAGAATAGCGTCGGCAAGCTCGTAGGTCTCTTCGATGGTCAGATTTCGAAGACTCTGCAAAGTCTGCTTTCTATCCCAGGGACACTGCTCCCGAAGTTCATCCATTATCTTCAAGAGGCGACCAAAAGCCTTTAATTTGTTTTCCATCGGATATAAGTCTATTTGATAAATACAAAAGGTGTATCTTTGTGCAAAAATAAACTGTTTTGGACAATATTTGTTCTAATAATATAACTGTCCAGGTATAATTTTTTAGAATATGGAATTCTTATATGTTTTAGTAATAATTTTTGTAGTGTTCGGTTTGTCTTTTCTGATGATCAATATCCGTCAGGTGGTTACCGGACAGGAATTCAGAGGGACTTGTGCTACTAACAATCCGATGCTAAAAGAGAAAATAGGCGATTGTACAGTTTGCGGCAAAAAAGCAGGGGAAGCCTGCAAAATGCCCGAGGTTGATAAAAGTAAATAAGTCGATGCCCTGGATTCAGCGTTGGATGACAGCCCACGCAGTTATTCTTTTAATGAGCTGTTTCTTTTTCCTTGGCTTCAAAAATATTAATTGTATTTCATTTGGCGCTACAATCTCCTTTGTGGTGCTTTTTATTTGGAAAGCTCGTGAATCAGCCAATTTGCTCTTCCTCTTTTCTCCCGCCAATTTCATTACGCTATTACGCCTAAGCTTCTTATTCCTATTACTTCATACCCATGATCTACTTTCCGGTGAAATACTGGCTGTGATTGCACTAATCATTGTATTACTGGATGGCCTCGATGGCTTTTTGGCCAGAAAATTTAACAGCATTTCAGATTTTGGCGCTTATTTTGACATGGAAACAGACGCTTTTTATGTTTATGCTATAATCTGTATTCATTATACTCAAGGCAAGGTTGGATTATGGCTGATGTTCATTGCTATTTTAAGATACCTTTATTTCCTTTTATTATTATTGTTCAAACCCCAAAAGCAAAAGGAATCAAGAGACTATTTTGCCCAAATAATTGCAGTAATACTGATGCTCAGTTTAATTATTCCTTTTATCAGCCCTCCAGCCATTTATTTACCCGTTTTGATAATCAGTAGTTTTCTGGTACTTTGGTCATTCGGAAAAAGTTTTGCTCAAGTATTGACGGGCAGATTCCAAGTGTAATGACAAACCTGCCTAGGGACAAGGTGGAAGGACTAGAATTAAAAAAATTGAACAATAACATAAACATATCGTCATTTTTAAAATTCTGGGGTTTATTCATACTCCTCAATAGTATTCTTTATTTCCAAAATTATGTGAGTCTAATCGATCTGACCGGATGGCTGAAAGATTCAACGATTGAAGCCGGTTCCTGGACGGGAAGGATACATATGCTTTTTGGCAAAAACGATTATCATTTATTCAAATTCAACGCAGAATTTCTGTTTCTTTTAAGCCTGTTTTTCTTTTTCAAAAAAAACAATAAATGGCTCAGGTGCCTGCTTTATTTCGCCTATGTTTTTTTATTTGTATACAATATTTATTTTGAATTCAATCAGAAGTTTTACGGGATCATCCCTGCCTTCAGAAATGACTATATTTTACTGAGTGAGGTGCTACCCATTTTTATCAATAGCCTTAAAAGCAGTGCTGTCTGGTCTTATATAATCTCTGTTTTAATCCTGTTTCTTTTGGGATGTCTTTTTATTTATTTATTGAAAATATTACTGCGATTCTTTGAAAAGACACAAGCTCAGAAATGGACTCAGATATCCTTCGCGGGGCTCTGGCTTTTCACCCTGGTTTATACTTCCGTTTCCAGTTATAAACTGGAAAATCAGAATTTACTTGCCAGTAACTGGATGACGCATCATATTTTAAAAAGTGTAAGCCTGGATGGTGCCGACAAATACAAGGAAATCCAAAACAGCCCTTATGAAGTCTTTTTAGAGCAGGATATCGCCGAAAAACCCAATATCTATCTCCTTTTTATTGAATCTTATGGCACCGTTGCAACTGAAAGTGATGACCTGCGAACTGATTACCGAAAACAAATGACGGAAATACAAGGACGCCTGGAAAACAAAGGTTTTTCAATGGCTTCGACCTATAGTATCTCTCCGATCAAAGGTGGCCGTTCCTGGTTGGCTTTCACCTCATTTATGAGCGGAATAAAAGTTGAAAATCAGGTTCAATTCAATGATCTCATCCAGCGAAATTTCAATTACCCGCATCTCGTTCGGTATTTCAATCAGCAAGGCTATCAAACCTATCGGCTTTCTTCCATCAGTAATGTCAATGCCGATTCGCTCATCCCCTATGCCCGAACCAACCGTTATTGGGGATTTGATGAATGGTGGACCTATCAGGATTTTGAGTATGAAGGGTTTCAATACGACGTATTGGGTGGGATACCGGATCAGTATAGTCTGGGATATTATCGCCACAAAATCAGCAAGGAAGAAAGGGCCCCTAAACTGATGTTTTTTATTACTATGGGATCACATGTTCCCTGGTATACGCCGCCGCCTTTACTGGACGACTGGCAGGCATTAAACAAGCAACAGCCCGGTAAAGTACTTAGCCTCGTCGGCTCAGACCTCGATAGGTATCGGGCAGCTATTCAATATCAGCTAGAACTCATCTGTCGTTTTATTGAATCGGAAGAATCCAGTAGCATTTTTATCCTTATCGGGGATCATCAACCTCCGGGGATGGAATTTCAAATTGTAGATAAAACGGAAGTCGCGGCCACTCCATTGCATTTGATCAGCAAGGACAGTTCTCTGATTACAGGTTTTTATGAAGCGGGGCTTCAAAAAGGCATGTTAGTGGAGCGGGAACGGTTAAATTATATCCGACATGAAGATTTTTACCAATTATTCATGGAGCAACTTCTAAAAAGCTATGCTGAGCAATAAAAAAAGTGGCCTGCGTCCCCTTACAGATACAAGCCACTGAAAACAACTCACATTTATTTGTCACATCAAAGATAAGAAGGGTAAAAGTTATTTAATGTCTGTTATTAAGCTTTCAACCACTTCTTAAGATTTTAAAATTATTTTATAAACCTATAGGTAAATTTCACTAAAAAAATATTGTGCGCCTTTTCCGAAAATAAATTTTCTGCCAAACTTGGCAACAACCTATCTTGCGGATCCCCAAAACTAGTTGTTCCCTGAGACCAGACTAAAAATAACTCCGATCCCGGAATGTATTCCCATCGCATAACCAGATTTGATCTGAACTGAATGAAATTAAAATCCGGATCACTAATGGTATAATCAAAATTGCCATCCCAATCATCATCTACTTCATAGACCGCATCTTCTTCATTAAAAACAATCTGATCTTCCTCAAGCAAGATGTATCTATCCTCCGCTCTGGGCTCTAAAGGATTGGCAATGTACTTCAATTCTGTATAACGTCCCCGGGATATGAAAGGTTGGCCATAGTACTGAATTGTTAAATTTGGTTTGATCGTATAATTTAAACGCAAAGACATACTCAGCGTTTTTTGATCGATCCTACCGTTTATGTACCTTACCTTTTCCCCGTAATCGATATTATCGATAAACTGTACATCATCTCTTCGGGAGTTATAACTCGGTCCCATGGATATTCTAACTGTTTTACTCGGTTGATAATTGATAAAAATGCCATAATCTTTTGTATGAGCAGATTTATCAAAGGTCCATGAATGAAACATATTGTACTCCGCAAAAATCTTTTTCCCTTGATCAGAAAAGGCATAAAACCAGTTGTTAATATTAGGAGAAAGGCGCATTGCTGGCCCTCCACGCAAAATATTGGTCGAAATATCAAAGGGCCGGATATTCGATCCGCTTCCCAAACCGTAATTATTCCTAAAACGGGCATGTGCGTTTACATTCCAACCCCGATAGGTGTGTAAGCCTCCATAATCCCAGGAAAACCAATGATTATAGTTAAAACGAACTTGTTGGAAGATCGAAAAGGCTTTATCTATGCGATAGCCTGCCCACATAAAATGGGTAAAATAATCGGTACTTCTCAAAAAGCCCATATCATTGAGTTCCAGCCCGGGGCTTCTCCAGGTTACTCCTGTATCAAAATTGAAACGTTTTCCGCCACCGCCTTTTCCAATTTTCAAAGTGCCTCCATGACCCGACAGCGTTGTCAAAGTTGTATCTAATTTCAAATGGTTCGCTCCTTCTCTTTGAAATAATCTTTCGAAAGAAGTTTGCGTATTTGTAATGGCTTCGGTGCTTCCGTTAACTCTGCTAAAAACGAAGTTTCCGGAAACATACCAGATTTTGTTTTTCCACCTTTGTAAAAAATCAAGACCTCCGGTATATGCCGATTTATGTAAAAAGTTCAGATTATCTCCACGAATATCGCGATTCGTAGCGGTAAACATTCCTCCAATTACTGTATTTCCGTTTTGCCAATCCTTTTGTAATCTTCCAACAAAATAATTGGTCAGCGGTTCTATTTCCTCTTCCCGACGTTGGCCTTCCAAATCAATTTCAGCAAACTCCCGGGCAGTTACCGTTTCCAAGATGCCTATAGACAGCCCTTCTTTGGTTTTCCCCGTAAATTTAGCCGCGCCCAAAATAGTTGTATTCGTGGGAGCATCAGCATATTCATCCTCCGCCAAATCGGGATAAGCATGCGGGCTACCACCGATTCTCCGGGAATAAAAGAGTTGATCCCGGCCAAAGGGACCACCGGCTTCGGCAGAAGTTACACGGTAGCTGAAAATGTTTCTACCCTCAATAAAAAAAGGTCGCCTTTCATCAAAAAATATTTGAAAACCATCAAGATTAACTACTGAAGGGTCGGCCTCTACCTGTCCAAAATCCGGATTAATGGTAAAATCAAGGGTCAAATCCGAGGTTACTCCAATCTTTCCGTCCAATCCCAAAGTCAGACTCTGATCATTTCCGGTAGCGAATGGATTTCCTTCTATTTTTTCAAAAGTTTCGGCCTGGGCAACTATATAGGGCATGATTTCTACCTGTTGTTGAGGTTTAATTCCTGTGATCCCGTGTAGCTCCCCGAAGCTTCCAACCCAACTGGAAGTATTCCGCTCTACAAATTGCCAATTAGAGCGCTCCTGTGTACGAAAATCCATTCTGTTGACCTGTATCCCCCAGACATGGTTTTCTTTATTTCCAAATCTCAACTGGCTCAATGGAATCCGCGCTTCTGCGGTCCATCCTTTATCATCATCATTAGTTTTCACATACCAGATAGGATCCCAGCTAGAATCCCAATTATTTCCATCATCCGAGATTAATTCATCTCCTTTGACACCTGCTGCAGTAATGGTAAATGAAAATGCAGTACGTTTATCAAAATAGCTGTCAATGTTAATTTCTACCCAATCGCCTTCAAAACCATCTCTTCTCGAAAGTCTTTTTTCGATTTTCTCCGGCTCGTTATCAAAACAACGAAAAGCAACATAGATATTTTTCTGATCGTATAAAATTTTAAATGCAGTCTCCTGAGAAGGTTTTTTACCCTCATATGGTTCTCTTTGGATAAACCCCGAAGACCAGCCCACAGTACTCCAACAAGCTTCATCAAATATTCCGTCCAGTACGGGCGATGAGGAAATTGCTTTGGTGTGATACATTTTTTTTTCACTATGCTTTTCGGATTTTGCCAGATTATCCTGGGTAAATGCGAATAAGGGTAAGCATAATGAACACACAAGCAAAAGCTTGCCGATTGTTGCTTTCATTACTAATTTTTAGTGTAATCAAAAGAGCAATCACAAAATTGCTAATTCATCTTACATCATCTCTTCGTATTCGGTAACCTGAAAATATTGAAAGGGAAATTCACTTGGTTTAAAATGGTTTCGTTTCTCGTTTCAGGCAGTAGTAGTGGCGCCAGCTACCGCTTTGTAATTGGAATACATTCGAAAGACTATTCAAATCAGAAAAAGTTGCAGCCAAAAATGTTAAAATTTCAGCTATCCCTGTCACCTTGAACCAATAAAATGGAAAAACATGGAAAAAAGAACTAAAAACCTGGTGTACTGTACCAGCAGAATGATCAAAACCTCGCTTGCAGGCTTTTCTTTATTATTCTCCTACGACCCGTCCCAATAAGGCTTTTACCGGATGATAATGCTTTACTACAATGACCGTGCGATCCGTATTTTTAGCAATTGCTTCCGGGATATTCCCAAACATGATCTGAGGATAAATACTCTTGCCGGCAGCACCTACCATGACTGCATCAAAATCACTGGCAGCCTGGACGATGCCTTCAGGGATTGAGCTACTGTTTATCAGCTTAGAATCCACTTTTGCATTTTCCGCTTGCAGGCGTTCTACCGCTTTTTCGAGGTACTGCCTGCTAATAGATTCATCTCCACTTGGGGCCACGACCTGACAAACGGTAACAAAGCCATCATTGGCCTTTGAAATGGTAGCCGCATATTGCTCTGCACAACGTGCATGTTCACCACCAGCAGTCGGTAACAGAATCCTTTTAATCGGGCTATCTCCTACAATTTTGGCCAAAATAATATCTGTTCTCGCCAGGCGAACCACATCATCCGTGATCGTCCCCAGGATTTTTTCTTTATTAGAACTATAACCTTTCCAGCCCAGAACGATCAAATCGCAGAATCGTTCATTGGAAGTTTCCAATATAGCTCTGGCCACATTATGTCCAACACGAATCAAGGCATGGGTTCGTATTCCGCGATCTTCAGCTATTTTTCTGGCCTGTTTCAACAGTGGTCCCTCTTTTTCAATAATAGACTCATCAAAACTTGTGGGAGGCAACTGCTCCGGAACTGTGACAACCCGCAGCAACCATATTTCCGCTTTCCTTTCAATGGCAATTGAACTGGCGAATTGCATAAGGTTTTCTATATTGTACGGATTGGATATCGGAACCAATATTCTAAACTGTTTTTTATCTTGCGTTCCTTTTCCCTGGCTGTGGGCAATATGCGAATTAATTCCAGGCAGTGCTTTTTCTTCTGCCTGTGCTCCTTTCCAGGCTACAAAACCCAAAACGCCCAGCAGCAAACTGCCGACGGCCAATATTAATGGCAAAGGATGTTGAAAAATCTGACCAATCAAATATAAATTAGCTAAAATTCCAAGTGCTGGAAGTAAAGGCACTAAAGGCACTTTAAAAGGTCGCTCCATATCCGGAAATTTCCGGCGATGCATAATTAAAGCACTGTTTACCAATATCAAAGCAAGTAATAATACGGTATTGGCAAAATAAGACAGGTCTTCTAAAGGCAATACAATTGAAAAAACGAGAATCGCACCACCAACTAATAAAACGGAAATGATCGGTGTACGTGTCCTGGTATTAATAATTCCTACTTCTTTAGGCATATGCCCGAGTTGGCTCATCGACAGCATTACCCTCGACCCAGCCATGATTGAAGCATTGGAAGCTGATATCATCGAAAAAATTGCCCCCGCAATAATTACATATCCTCCGATATATCCCAGAAACTTTTTGGCAGCTTCCCCCATCGATGCTTCTGTATATTCAGTCAGTCCTGCAAAAAGTACTACTAAAACAACCAGCGTATACAACAAGGTAACCACCCCCATGGAAATAAATATTGCTTTGGGAATGGTTTTGACCGGATTTTTAACCTCTCCGGCCGAAGCAGCAATTGCAGAAAATCCAAAAAAAGTAATAAAAACCAATGCAGCAGTAGAACCAATCTGTACAATATCTGTACTGAAACGTTCCATTACTTCATCAATTTCCACAAAACTCAAACCGCCAAAAATAAACCAGATCAATAAAACTACTTTTGCCGCTGTCACCCATATTTGAAATTTACCACTTTCTTTTGTCCCTTTTATATTTAATAAAGTCAGGCCAATTAGCATTAAAATTCCAAAAAGCGCTTCGATAGGACTATGCCAGATGAATTCATTAAAATAGCTGGACAAACTTGCAATATAAAATGCACAGGAAGAGGCATAACCTAAAAACAAGGCCCAACCTACGAAATAAGCCAGGGGAGGAGAAAAGGTTTTACGTGCATAGAGATAGCCTTCTCCGGTACGTGGATAAATAGAAACAAATTCACAATAGGTTAAAGCTGTGAAAGTAGCCACTACTGCAGCTAAAAGAAAAGACAAAATAGCGGCGGAGCCCACATTTCGTATCGCCAATCCTGAAAGGGTAAAGATGCCCGCAGCGATCATTGTCCCTATTCCAATAGCAAGGGCTGAGGTTAATCCCAAATCCCTGCTCAACTCCGTTTTTATATTACTTTGTTCGTTTTGACTAACAGGTTCTTCTGCCATTTTTCATATATCAATTAAAAACAGAGCTTAAATATATAAGAAATGTAGAAGCTACCCAAAAAAAAATCGCTAACGAATTCTCATTGAGTTACCACGAATCCTCAAAAGTGCGTCCATAGCATTCAAAATCCTTTCATCTTGATGTTGAAAATGAAACACAAAACATTAAAAATCAGCTTTTTTGACTTTAAAATTCAGAGAAGCCTAAAATCTAAAGAATATGAAAAATCCAGTTTTTATTATCCTGGCTTTATTCGCTTTTGAGTCTAATATCTTCGCAATAAATCCCGATACGATCGACTTCACCGTGGTTGCTCCGTCTGGACTAAGCTTGCGTACAAGTCCTTATCAAGGCGCTGATCGCCTGTACATTTTACCTTATGGTACTAATGTCAAAACAATTGGGCATTGGGAAGAAATTTATGATCCGGAACGAATAGATACTATCGATTCCAAAATTGGCTATTGGGTTGAAACGGAACATAAGGGAAAGAAGGGATATCTGTTTTCGGGCTACCTGAAAACGGGCCCTCTATTTGTTCCTTCAACAACTATTAATAATGACTTTAGAATCACCGTCCCGGGCGAAAGGTGCCAGTCTGTAAATTATGATCCCGCATTGCACTGGTACGGCATTTATGTTGATCCCAAAACTAATGAACACAAGATCAAAGCGGCTGATATCCGGATTGAGCAATCTCAGGTTTTATGGGAAGAAGAAATAGCCTACGAAAATAGCGGAGATTTCTTGACCGTAGGGGCCGCTCAACAGGATTCCTTCCTGCTTTTTTTTGGTACTAGGGAAGCTATTGACCCGGAGCATATCCCTTTTGAAAAATCATATTTCAACAATTTTACTGTCGAGCATTGGGACACACAGGGGAAATTCATTTATCCCTATGAGCGGTTACAAATCGCAAACCTGGAGCATCAACATTTTTTCCTTATTGCTTATGAAGAAATGAGTCAGGAAAAAAATGAATTTACGGGAAAAGCTTTTTCCAGGAAATACGGTATTCATTTAAGTGATCATAATGATGCTTTTAATCTGAATGAAGAAAATGGTGTTGACCTATCCAGGACATTAGGAACGGATCAGCTATATCAATATGAATATGCTACTTACCTCGGTCCCAGATTAGTCTGGCAGGGGGATGTTAATAATGACGGATTTCCCGATCTGATATTTTACAGCCCTTATATGGCTGAATGCTGTGGTGGTTCTATCTCCTATCAATTATTGGTCTCAAAAAAAATAAATGGTCAATGGCAATATAAAAAAGCAGCAATGGATGAAGTGTTTAGCTGTTATGGATGCTGAGAAGCCATCCTAGTAGGATGGAGCTTTGTGGGTATGTGAAAACCGGTAATTTTCGTAATTACTGGTTTTCTTGTATATCAGAAATCATTTTTGCCCCATTTATGCAAGTAACAATTATCCCGGAAAACCCAATGCCCAATACCTATTCCGTAATAGTTTATAAATCCCTTTAGTGATACTAAAATTCCGAATGGTTCCTGTTTAAATTAAAAATTCCTGCAAAAATAATCCTGATGTACAACTTCCATTTTCAGTTCCCCTAGCTCCGAGGCTTTTTGCTTTTGCTGATACCAGGACTGAAAGCGATCTTCGCTAAGCGGGTTAAGTGAATGTGTCAAAAGCGAATTATACATGTATTTTAAAAGGTGTTTATGCATTTTCTTCGCTTTTTCATCCAAATTCCAGGTACTTTCTCCTTTTCGAAAATCTATATTTTTTTTATAAAAAAAAGCTTCCAGCCCTTTGGATACACGCGGCCCTAAAGCGGCACCGACCGGCTGCGGCCTTTGCATATGTTGCTCGTAAGCTTCGATGATTTTTCGATCTATATCTGTTTCGGGTAAAAACTGCATCGACTGATAATTCATAGTCGTAAATAAGCTGATCTCTCTACCAGACAAGGGCGCTAAAAATGTATTAATTTGTTCTTCACTCAATAAATCAAAAACTGCCGCTGCCATTAAAATATCTGTTTGCTCAAAATCTATCAATTCTTTTATATCAAAAAAAGAAGCATTGAGTAAAATTATTTTCACCCGGCTTTCCCAAATTTTAATCCTGAATGTATTTTCTTCAACAGTATAAAAGAAATTATAATCTTCCAAAAAGCGTTTGATACTCGCAAAAGTAGCCCGGTAAAGTGACTCATCTTTTTCAACCAAAATCCAGTTCTGATGTTTGAAAAGACGCTCCATAAAATAAATGCAATTAGCACCGATACCCGAACCGATATCTACGATATTAAGCTTTTCCTTTGTTCTAAAATGATCCAGAAAAGCTTTTTCAACTTCCGGATTTCTCGCTTTATTATCGTAAGCGAAGCGATCCTTTAACCATTGTATAGCAAAACCTTCTGCAGACATGAGATTTGGTGTTGTTATTCACTTTCGGGATTTAATAGTTTGATGCCAGCTGTACAACAAATTCTTTCACTAGCCCGAACCAGGTATAATTTTCAAACTTGCGAAACGCCCAGGCCTTATTAATTAGTTTTTGAAATTGATCTGGTCGTTTTGCAATTTTTTCGATTTGCTGTACCAGGCTTTCGATACTAGAAAAAAGCATTCCGTTCCTTCCTTCCTCGATATGATATTTAGCATTTCCTCCATCATAAGCTAGTACAGGTAATCGATAAGCGACGGCTTCCTGCAAAGCGATTCCAAAAGTCTCCATATAAGCTGTAGAAATATACAAATTTGACTTTTCAAAATATCGCATAACTTGTTGTCGTGGTTGCTCGCCGATATACTTGACCAGTTTTTTCAATTTCGGATCAGTCAGATATTTTTCACATTCAGCCGCATAAGCTGGTTCGATAAGTTTATTACCGATAAGCGTGATTTGAAATTGTTTTTCAGAAATATTCGAGTCCCGCAAACAAGTAAAAAACTCCACTATACCTTTGCGCTCTATCAGGTTATTAACCATCAAAGCTCTAATCTTCTCACTGGTCTGTTTTTGAGGCTTCGCCTGAAATGTAATAGCCGGAGGTAAACAAATGTGTTTGGCTTTTGTATAGCCGAGATTATTTAGGTATTCCTGCGTAAAAAAACTGGTCGACAGAAAACCACCAAAGCGATCCAATACAGCTTTTTCTTCTTTTTGAAAAAAGGAAATTCGATCTGCATCCTTTTGGTTAAGGCTTTCCAGATGATGTACGATCAAATAGGCTTTTGACAAATCCCCCTCATATTTTTTAAGGGACTCAAAATAGATCGAATCAAAAAATAGTAAATCTTGCCCTGAATGATATTCTTTTTGAAATACGTCAAAATCAACATTGATCACAGAAGGATCAATCGTTCGCAATGCCTTTAAAAAATGAAGATTATAAATATTCCCACCTGAAATAAAAGATTCCGGATCAGGAACCACGAAAACCAGGCGATCAAACTTTTCCTTCATAACTCGCCCAGGCTACATGTGATTCTCCCAAGGTCACTTTAATTTTTCCTGTATAGGTACTTGCCAAAGCTTTTGCCAATTCCTGATGAATGAAATAGGCCAGATATTCTGTAGTCGTTAATTTACCATTAAAGATGTGCATTTCATCCAGGTTGCGATACTTAAGTGGATCGAGAATGCTTTTTAACAGATTGCCTGCTGCTCCGATATCTATTACTACATTATGCTCATCCAAATCTTTACTCATAAACTCAACGTCAACAATGTAGGTAGCTCCATGTAGTTGTTGCGCCGGCCCAAAAAACTTATTTGGCAAAGAATGAGCGATCATTACATGGTCTCGTATTTTTACTGTAAACATAGTATGTATTTATGTTATGTGGTTATATGTTTATGTCGCTATACACAAAGAAGATTATTGCTCCTGGTAATCTATGCAAACGCCCAGTTCGGAAATTGTATCAGCTCTAATGGCATTAAAAAATTTCGGAACGTCCGCAAATTTAAGGGTTTGTGAGATATGATGCTTGAAAATCGGCATTTTGAGTAAATTAAAAATGAGTTCTTTCCTTCTCTGAAAATCCCACCGTCCACGATGACCCGGCGGAAGATAAGCAACCTGTGAACTGATCAGTTGCTTTCTTTGCTGGTGAAAAGTACCACCCAACTGGATTGTGGAAGGTTGGTTGCCATACCAGCTCAATTCAATGATCTTGCTTTCAAAACCCGTTTTGTCCAGACAAACCTGAAGCCCTGCGGGTTTTGCAGAACAATGAAAAGCCAAATCATAATTCTGCGGATTTAGCGCTGCAGCTTTTTCAAAAGCATTAAAACCAAGGGACCGGGCAAGCTCGACTTTACGCAGGTCAATATCCAGTATTTCCACTTCCGTACCGGGAATATCTGCTACCAAACGGGCAATCAAAGAACCAATTAAACCAAAACCAACAATTAGTATTCGGTCGCCTAAAGTAAGGCCAGAATCCCAAACAGCGTTTAAGGCGGTTTCCATATTACTCGCCAGAGTTGCTACCTGACTATCCACTTCTGCGGGAATTGGAAAAACATCTTTTTCATCAACCAAACAAAAATTCTGATGCGGATGCAAGAGATGTACCCTCTTCCCAAATAAGGGATGTTGTTCGCTGATCACTTCACCAACCAGGGAATAGCCATATTTAACCGGAAAACTGAAATCTCCCGCCTGATACGGGATTTTCATACTCTGATGCAGTTCAAGAGGAACCTTTCCGCTTGCCACCAGCTTCTCCGTACCAAGGCTGATTAAAGAGAAAAGGGATTTTATCTTTAACTGTTTATTCGTAGCAAAGGCAGTAGTTTTGATTTCAGATTGTCGGGAATTTATGTGCCAAAGCGCCTTATAATCAGACATAATGTTACTAGTTAGAAAATAAAAATAGCCAATTTATGGCCAGCATTCGATTATTAATATTCCGCTATTTTTCGATTTATCGAATTCCAGGAATATTTTCTAAATCCATATTTAAGAATCCAGCGGGTTTTAAATACATCCGATGCTGCATTAGATACAAGGTTGTTATCCCGGAATAAGGGATGGTCAGAGTACACCGACAAACATAACAGAATTGCCGATCGGAAAAAATTCGAAATGCTTAAATTGACGAGACTCTTCTACGGTTTTGATATCGGGAAGGACTATTCCCTGTTTGCCCGAGCCAAAAACTATGGGAGCAATATGCAATTGTAAAATATCAACCGCTTTGTCACTAAGAAAATTGGAAGTTGTTTTTGCACCACCTTCTATATAAATACTCCGAATACCTTTATGATAAAGTGCTGTTAGTACATCCTGACTTCCTATTTTGCAATTTACACTGGCTACCAGTAGCGGTTCTAATTGTTTATTTTCATAAGAAAACTGATTGCTAATCACCAATACCGGATCAGTACAGGAAGCCAGTAAGCTGCTCATGTCCACTTTTGAATTACCGATAACAATTCGCTTCGGATTCTTTCCTTCTACTTTGCGAACAGTCAGCCTTGGCTGATCATAGCGGATAGTATTATTGCCAACGACAATACCATCACAAAGTGCACGCATGCGGTGCGCATGAATCAAATTTTCTTCATTGCCGATCCAGCGGGAGTCTCCTTCAAGAGTAGCAATTTTTCCATCCAGTGACTGTGCAAAATGAGCAATACTTATACAGCGCTCCAATTGCCGGGCCCGGTAATTAGTAAAACAATAGGGTAGATATAATTTGAAAAAATGGCTTTCTCTTTCATCGGCAAGTATCCGGGGATCAAGTTCAATACGTTCAAAGCCATAATATTTAATGCCGGGAATTTCAGCGGGAATTTGAAAATCGGAAGAGCAGGAAATTATAATACCGGAAGCAGCAGTTGAAACAGGATAATCATTAATCAGAATATCATTTTCGGAAAAATAACAAAAAGAAAGCTCTCCCGAAAAATCATCGATTTGACTTTTAAGTCCGAGTAGTTGATGCCAAAGTTTTTGATTATCCATTTATCCAGTAGTAAACAATAGCGAAACAGATTGCAGCAAAAGATCATCGACCCATTTTCGACAATTTGATCCCTGTCAGGAGTTCCTTATTTCCAAGAATAGTATGATTTCAGGGTTTACCATTTTGGTTGAGAAAATGTCCCATTAAATCTTTTTTGGTTTCGAGATAAGCTTTGTTATCTTCATTCGGTTCGATCACAATGGGTACTCTACTGACTACTTCAATATCCGAATGCTCGATGGCCTCAATTTTAAGCGGATTATTAGTTAACAGATGAATAGATCGTATTCCCAGATCTTGCATAATTTCAACTGCAATTCCATATTGTCGGGCATCAATCTCCAATCCCAGATGTACATTAGCATCCGCTGTATTCAGTCCTTTGTCCTGTAAATTATAAGCTTTCAACTTGTTTATCAGTCCGATTCCACGACCTTCCTGCCGCAAGTAAAGTACCACCCCCTTTTTTTCGGCAACCAGTCGCATAGCTTTATCCAACTGTTCCCCACAATCACATCTATGCGAACCAAAAAGATCACCGGTCAGACATTCTGAATGTATACGCAAATAAACCGGCCGACTGGTATCCACTTCGGGATGGACCAAGGCCAGGTGAGGCATTGGTTCATTCGAATCATCAGAGTATGCCACCATATTAAACACGCCCCAATTCGTAGGAATACCCGCTTCTACTTGTTTTTTCATAATGCAAAATTAGAAATAATTTTACCGTTTTCCGGAATTGGCAAATGCCTAACCGAGAAAAATCTTTTTTATTACACCATTCGTATAAAACCGCGTCTTTCTAAGAAACAACAAATCAGTTACATAGTTTTACATCGGGCATAGATATCTCCCGAAAATGACGTCCCTGTTTTAAATGCTGATATTTGTTCCAATATTTGCTTTGCAGAAAGCCAGGTGGAAGATCGAAAAATCAGCTTTTCACCAAACGTCCAGTTAAATTCGTAGTTTCCCAGTTTCATAAGCAAGCTTAGGCAAGCTTTTGTACGCTGAGGTGTCCAGTTAAAAAACTCAAAGGATAATGCCTTAATCGGTACGGATAACCCTTTTAAAACGGCTTCTTCAAAATCTTCAACATCGATTTTGCAAAAAGCAGGTTGCCCGTATTGCAGAATGAGCTGATCCAGGTTTACTACCTCTACTTCTATTTGCTCTTGCCATTTTACTTCAAAACCACTCCGTTCATTGAGTGCTTGTCGCCATTTTTGACCACTCAGGGAACTGACTGTTGGTGCATTTTGGCTGATGAACATCGGTAGAACGCCCGCTTGTTCGCCTACAGCCCGTTTATCGAGTATAAAGTCTGAATTGGTCTTAAATTTCTTTTTTAGAAAATCGATACAAAGCGGTTGGGGTTCAAAGGCAACTACTTTTGCTCCGAGTGCCAGCCAGGCTTTAGAACGATTTCCCAGATGAGCCCCGATATCAAAACACAGATCGCCGGGTTCAATAAATTGCCGGTAAAAGCGTCTTAAGTTCCTTTGATTAAAAGGTTTCCAGTAATATATCAGAATCGAACGCCATAAACCCAAACGACTTGTCCAATTCATTGTTTTTCCAGTTTCTGTATAGTATTTTTCACTACCAATAATACCACAATAGTTGCAATAAAGCTAGATATTGGATAGGCCATAAAAATACCGGTTTTTCCCAAAAACTGATTGCCGAAAGAGGCCATTGGCAAATAAAGAATAAACAAATGTCCAAAAGTTATCACTGCAGCGATCATCGGGCGGTTAAGGGTATCCAAGACGGCATTTCCGATGAAGAATATGCCATTTAAAAAGTAGCCTGTCGGCACGATCAGGAGATAGAGTGCCAAAGCATTGATAATGGATTGATCATCGGTAAAACGACCTCCAATCCAATAGCGAATAAAAAAAATTAAAATCGCAGCTCCAATTCCGTAGATCAATGAAAAACGAAGGCTGATTTTTATGCAGTCCCGAATCCGCTGGAAATTTCTGGCACCGAAATTCAGGCCGACAAAAGGCGCAACAACAATAGACATAGCCATCATAAATAATAATACCAGCAAATCCACCCGATAACCGATTCCATAGGCTGTTACAGCACTATGCCCCCAAACGGCAAGCATGGATGTAATCACTCCATTGGCAAAAGGAAGCATCGTTTTACTAAAAGTAACCGGAACAGCTACTTTAATAATCTCATCCCAACGAAAGATCAGGTAGGAAGGTTTAAAACTGATATATTTAAACAGGAAAATCAGGGAAATCAACAAGCCAACTGCAATAGAGATCATAGTCGCAAGGGCCGCACCATTAAGTCCAAAGGCAGGAATGCCTTTCCAGCCAAAAATCAGAATCGGATCAAGTATAAGATTTAAAAAAACGACGGTTGCCATTATCGTGGTCGGTAAAGTAACATCTCCAAATGCACGCATCACATTGGTACAGGCCACCATCAGAGACAGCAAAATAAAAGCGAGGTACATATAAAACATGTAGGATCGCAATAATTCAACGATATGTTTTTCCGCTTTTAAAAAAGAAAAAATGGAATCGTTATAATACAAACCCATCATGAAGACCAAAACTCCAATCACCACAGCGAGGTAAATCCCCGCCGAACTTACTCTATTGATATTATCCCTGTCCTCACTGCCTACCAATTTCGAGACAACGATCATCAAGGCAGCTCCAACACTCAGCAAAAGGTTAATACAAAACAATAAAATTGGAGCAGCAAAGGTCACAGCCGTTAATTCCTCAGCCCCTATTTTTCCAATGAAGTATAAATCAATCAAAGCTAAAGAGGATAAGGCCACTAAGCCAACAAAAATAGTCAGCGTATGCTTAAACAGGTAGCTCGTAATATTTCCTCTTAGTATTAATTCGACGTTTTTCATGCGCCGCCAAAGATAGGCAAATACCATTATCTTTCTACTCTTCTTCTATCTTACTATCTTTTTATCCTCTTAATTTATCCAAAGCGAGGCGGGTGAGTGTATCCCAGGATTGATGATGGACAAAAGGAATCGTATACCAGGCTTTCATCGGTGGTTTATTCTTGAAAGGACTGAGATAGCTCCAGTGCTGGAGCCCATAAGCTTCCGGATCAAAATCTTTTCCAAGTTTAAAAGTCATTTCATCATTATGGAAAAAAGCGAATACCTTTCCTTTCGCTTTCAGTGCCGATGCCGACATCATCTTGCCTGGAAGCACATCCTCTTTACGGGTGAATTCCTCGACAATAGCATCAAAAAGTTGCGCTGCTTCGGTCATAACCCTAATTCCAGTTGAAGTTTTTTGGAAAGCGATTTAAGCACCGTATCGTAGGCGTGATCAATCATTATTTTAAATTCCGAATCAGAGAGAGAACCATCCATGTAAACAGAATTCCAGTGTTTCTTGCTTTGGTGCCAACCGGGCTGAACAGCGCTGAACTGCTCCCGCCATCTCAAAGCTTGCTCCGGATCGCATTTACAATTAACGAAGGTAAAAGCAGGTTTCATCTCATCTCCCATCACAAACATTTCAACAAAAGTCCAGCAAAATGCTTTCTCCCCTAATTTAAACCATACAGCCATATCACCGAAAGGATAAGTCTCTTCAACCCCTTTCTTTGATAAACAATAGATTTTAAATTCTTCAAAAGTCATATCAGAAAATTATATATTCTGGTTTTCGTAAGTCCGTGTCGGCAATATAATCATGTAAATGATCGATGTCAACAATATTCTACAATAAATCAAATGCTATCTAGGAACTAATCAATTAAGGACTCTAACGACAAAATATCTTTGCTTTGAAGAATTCCCAATAACTCATCCTTGCATAGCCTCCGATAGAAAATCACTCAGGGGTTTAGCCGCTTTATAGTGATCTGTTATGATCTTGGGTAGCTTAGGATCAAAAATGGTATCCGCATCCAGGTTCGCAACATAATAAAATTGTTTATTAGCAATCAAGGGTTCGATTTCAGCTGCTTCCTGAAATTCTTTGGGGATACGTTTGTTTTTCTCTCCCTGAATGTTCCCAAATTTATTGACAAATGCTTTTGCCTTTATAAGTTTCTTAAACGTCTTAGTATCCGAAGCTATTGCTTCGCGGATACCTTGTAATTGATGCTTGTCGGGCATATAGGCGCCACTGTAAATGCCAAATTTTTCATGATTCAATTCCAAATATATCCCTGGAGTAGACATATCTTTTCGACCACCTTTTGAAATGATCGCCGAGACCTGTACTTTATAAGGGGATTTGTCTTTGCTGAAACGCACATCCCTGTGTATTCTGAAAATTGCATCTTTTGGTGTAATAACAATCGCAGGGTCAAAAGCTTGTAGTTTATCGATCATCAGCGCAATAAATTCTTCAAATGGTTTTTTCACATACGCTTCGTATCGTTTTTTATTAGCATGAAACCATTCCCGGTTATTATTCTTTTCCAGTTCTTTAAAAAAGGTTTGAAATTCTTTGGTGAAGTGACTCATATTTGCCCAATTTTATTAAAACTATTTTTATCTTAAAGCAAAAATAAAAAACTTTTTGTTTTGTTACCGTTTTTGCTCAAAAAAAACTCGCCGACTTTTGCAAACCGACGAGCATTGATTCCTATAAAAAATTAAGTGCTTTCAAATTTAGTTTCGATCTCTGCTATTATGCTTTTTACGGTAAATACTTCTATTAGCCGCATTTTGCTTAGCATGGATCACCGCCCGCTCTTTTTTCGTAACTACTCCATCAGCCTTTGCCGCACGTTTCGTTTTTTGGATATTGGCCTGTCGAGCTTGTATTTTGACAGTTTCCCTTCGTGTCAATTCACCCGATGCAATACCTTGTTGAATGCGTTTTTGCTGTTTGACCTGTCTATGAGTTACTTTCGGTGTTGCTGTCTGTGCCTGACTGGCAACTGAAAAACAGATAGCAAAAAAAGCTATAAATAATAATCGAATTTTCATGATCGTCAATTTTCAAAAGTTTAAGATTACATTCAGCAGGAGGTACGGATATGAGACTGTTATTTTTGGGCAGGGTTTAATCCGGGTATTTTTTGAATGGATGAATTTTGAATGATTGAATGCACTAGTGTCCGGTTATTACCAATTGATTTTCAACTGATTATGCCCAGAGTTTAGTGTTTTTTGTAAACTTTGATTCATAAGTAATTGATTTAGAGGCGTTTTATCAAAAGTTGAAACACTTAAAATTTGTAGAATTTCGTAGATA
>JANQLV010000002.1 GCA_028280415.1 Saprospiraceae bacterium | reverse complement strand
TCGAAATTCAGAAAGCTCTTTAATAAATATTAATTCCGTGAAGGGAATCTTCCAACCATTGCAATAATATAATGCAGAACCAGATAAGGCTGCATATTATCATGTGCCTGAGTACCACCAGTAGGCAACGTAGTCCCGCCAATTGCATTAGCATTCATGGTAGCTCCTGATCCGGTATCGCGATAAGCATCAGTGATACTGCCCAGGAAGTGGTTGAAAGGATTGTCTTCCAAAGCCACACCTTTACCTTCTACTCCTACTTGAATTTTGGCGGTCCCTACCAGGCTATGATGATGAGAAGGGATTTGAAGAAAATTCAAAACAACGGTTTGAGTTCCTCCTCTCTCTCCTAATCTATATGAACTAAGTCCGGGGCCGGTACTGTTACCATTGTGTAAAGGTATACGACCTCTAAGATCAGGTAAAGCGAAAGTAGTTCTTCCATCTCCTCCATAGGTAGTACCGATAATAGAAAACAAAGCAGTGTGTTGAGCAATTCCTAGCAATTGTCCATCACAATATGCCCAGCCGCGTGGTGCAAAATTGCCAGCGAACATCAGAATCTGACCTATAAACGGATTCATATTTATAACATTTATTCTGATTAATACGATTCAAGGATCGAAATTCAGAAAGCTTTTTAATAAATATAAATACTAATTACGGGAAGGAAATATTCCTTGAAGTGCAATAATATAGTTCAGAACCAGAAAAGGCTGCATATTATTATGTGCCTGACTACCACCGGTATTTCCCGTAGTTCCGCCAATTGCATTAGCATTCATAGTAGCTCCTGATCCGGTATCGCGATAACCATCAGTAATACTGCCCAGGAAATTGTTGGTAGGGCTGTCATGCAAAGCCACACCTTTACCTTCTGCTCCTACCTGAATACTGGCAGTTCCTGCTATGCTGTGAAAATGAGAAGGGATTTGAGTTTCACTCAAAACAACGGTTTCTGTACCTGAACGTTGTCCTAATGGGCGCGGAGTAAGCCCGGGACCAGTACCTGCATGCATTGCGGCACGACCTCTAAGATCAGGCAAGGCGAAAGTAGTTCTTCCATCTCCACCATAAGTAGTACCCAAAAGAGAAAACAAAGCCGTGTTTTGAGAAATTGGTAGCAATTGTCCATTGCAAAACGCCCAGTTGCGTGGGGCAAAATTACCAGCGAACAGCATAACTTGACCTATAAATGGTTCCATTAATTATAATTTTAGGGTTAGTAAATATTGTTTTAACATAAACATATAATAGGGTCTGACCCAGGCCAGACATACAATGTTTCGAATATATGTTAACGGTGATTATACAGGCAGGATTTTTTTGGGGTCCGCGCAAAATTACCGTTTTGGTTATTGCTATTTACCAGCTAATATATAAATATTTTTTAATAAAAAAAATAAATGAGGTGTTAAATTATGCTATTGGATTTTTACTTTTAAATGTTCGTCCTAGCAGAAGTGCAGACCTTTTTTAATAGGACTCTTATACCACAGGGCATACTGTTCCTTACAGGTCTAATTGAAAGGCTTAAAAAAGATCGAAAAACTGTCTTGATTTTATGGCTTGAATGATCCAAAACGGAAGGAGTGTTTCAAAGCAAAAGAAAAGGAGATTCTAATTTTACGTGAAGAATGCGGTGCTCTGGATTTTATTAATAGGGACTGTGAATTATGCGCAGTTAACCAGGCCATACAGGCTTGTTGATTTTTGATTCTTTTATCAGTGGACAGGCAGAGGGATTATTCCTGCGAAGGCATGTTTTCTAAAAAAAATCTCCCTAAAGCAGTAAGGAAGAAGGCCGTTTAAGGATTTGTTGTAAAAACATAGGAAGTTAGCGCCAGGAATCGACTATCAGTATTCGATTTTCGAAAAACGACGAAAAGCGAAATTAGCAAATAATATATCTGCAAAGAAAATCTAAATGTTCGATTATTATTGTTCTTGATCCAGATTGATTTGCCGATATAATTAACGGCTGATTAATTTGAAAAAACTTAGGCTATGAGTACTTCCCCCAATTTCATAATTCAAATAGTACAGGCCCTGTTTTTTAATATTGAGGCTCGTTGGGGACAATAAAATTTGACCATCCTGAGCCCGGTGTTGCCCCTGATAAACAATTTGCCCATTGCTATCTAAAATTTTGATACTTACTTTTTCGTTTTCCAGTGTTTTGGAAAACACACTGATTTGTTCCCTTACCGGATTAGGATAGACAATCGGAGTATCTTCCTGTCCATTGATAAAGACATTGACTAATTTCGAAAAGCTCATCAACTGATCCTGATCGACCTGCATGATTCGGTAATAATTATTTCCTTTTACCGGATTGTTGTCCCGGGCGTCGTAATAACTTACAGTAGTTGTATTTCTATTGGCGGGAACAGTTGCAATGGGACTAAAACTAATACCATCCAAAGATTTCTCGATCACAAAATGATCACTGTTTTCTTCGGAAGCTGTTTCCCATTCAAGAAAAATAATGGAATTATCATTATTCTTAAATGCCCTGAAATCTGTAAGCTCAACTGGCAAGGCATTTTCCTTTTCCTGAGTAGAGCCAATCGCAAACAGACTTACTCCAATCGGAGGGGGACAGCCTAAATCATTTCTAACCGAACCACTCACCGCTACACCAACCCCACCACTTAGATTGCTTTGCCCCAAACTAAACCATCCTGTAGGGGGATTATAATAACTGACCACCAGCGAAGCCAAATCGGTAACTCCTCTTGCATTTGCATCATCCCAATAGAGATCAATATGTCCAACTGCTGCTGCATCACTTCTGGAGATAGTCCAGTAACCGGATTGATTTACCAGTTTTAATGGATCGGTGACTGCTCCGATTGGTGGCGGACAACCGATAAACTCAACTGTATATTCTAAAGTAGGGTTTGAAATCTGATCGATTTGTACAGGAGCATAGATACCATTATCCCCGGTAGGAAAAGTGAATCTTCCTACACTTGTTCCCCTTTTAATAATGGGACCATCCACATAAGAAGTGCTACTCCCTACGTCAATAGTAGCTCCATTATCAATGATCAATATGGAATCATTATTGGTATGAAGGATACCATCATTCAAATCCAGATATTCGGTAACGGTTAATGCACCTCCCATGGTAAATCCCCCGGCAGAAGTATTATTCAGATAAATATTGGTGAACTCCAGATTATCTGTTCCACTGCCACTCAGGTTAGTCGAAGGCAGTATCTGGGTACTTGTTCCATCAAAGTAAAAACCGGAGCTGTTCTCCATACTGATACTTCCAAAATTAGTTGGCCGGTATAGATTTCCGGTCAGGTAAACTTTAGAACTGGAGTTAATATCCAGAGCAACGTCTCCCTGTTGAATCGCTGCCATCGTTATGTCTCCATTGAGGTCAAGGGTTGAAGAACCCGATCCGTGTACCCGAACCTCCACGCCATTGCCGGCTGTAGTGGAACTTAATAAGGTATTTCCATTTACCGTAGTGCTGGCACCATTTGTCAATTTCAGATACATATCATTAGATCCACCAGAAGTATTCATTATCAATTCTTCCTGAACCGTCATGGTGGCACTACCATCAATCGATATATTCATTACCATTCCACCCTGCATATCTACGGTGAGACTATCGTTAAAAACTACATCTGCCTGTCCGTATACCGTCATCGTGAAACCAGCTCCTGAACCCTGACTGAGTGTAGAAGCATCGCTTATATAAACATAGGCATTGTTATAGATTTCTATATCATGACTAATTTCGAGTCCCCCTGAGTTTTTATAATCGAATTGAAAATCTTCAGAAACGATCAATTGGGCCGTATCATATACTTTTAATGACAGATTATTATCACTGTTATTGTCATTCGATCTGGTGAAATACAATCCACCAGATATATTTACAACAGAAGATGATCGGATACTTACAGTTAAGCTCTGATTGATATTATTAGCTGTCGCTACTAAATCTCCCAGGATATTTACGGTGACATCTCCATTAATATCCAGGAGTGCCGTATTGAGAGCTGAAGCATTATTGACAATTTTCAGATAAGCGGCACTGGCATCAGTAGTCGTTATCTCAACTTCATGTCCGTTGATGATAACACTATCTGTAGCTGTGGGAATGGTTCCGGAGTCCCAGGTACTGGCGCTGTGCCAGTTGCCATCCGAGATAGAGGTGATAAGAGTACTATAACCCAATAGAGGAATAAATACTGCAAAGAGTATTAATGAGAGTTTACCGTGTAGCTTTGCCATACCAGTCTATATTTCACTAGAATTTAGAGAAATTTTAATAGGGGGAGATTTAAAGAGGGATTTCTTTACAAAATTCCAGCAAAAACACTGCCAAGAGTATTGTTGCAGTACTTGAAAGTGGGTTTGGACGCTATTTTGTCCTATGAGTTAGAAAATGTAAATCAAGCTTACTGGTATCTAAACCCTTTAGGGATAGAAGTAAATGTTTATTATCTGTGTGAGGCTATTATCATTATGTTTATTGGAAATACTTATAATTAACCCATTTGCGCTGCATGAGCGGAAATAAGGAGAATTTTAATAGAAACCTTTCTTTTATTTCGCAACAAAATTAGACGCGTTTTCTCTCTTCAAGAATGAATCGCAACTTAAATTATTTAATAGAGTTTTGTAATTCAAATATTTAACAATGTCAATATGTGGCTTTTAAAACTTCCAGCGAATAAGCTTTTCCCTGATATAGATAAGAGATAAAATAAGTTCCCGGAATATTCATGTTCAGTATCGCCGTAGGAATGATGATTTGCTTATCCTGAATGCGGTGTTTTCTTCCATAAATACTGTTTCCTTTTAGATCACTGATCAAAATAAAGATTTCCTCATTATCTTTTAAATCTTTGCTGTAGATGTGCAGATGATCTTTGACCGGATTGGGATATACCACCGGAGCATCGTCATTTATTTTAATAAAAACATTTACCAGGCTTGAAAAACTCATCCTTTGATCTACATCTATTAGTTTGATACGATAGTAATTATTCCCTTTCTGTGGATTGTGATCAATCGCTTTATAATACTGTGTTATGGTACTGGAAAAGGCGGCATCCAGGTTGGTGATCATTTCGAAGCTAATCCCGTCATAGGATTTTTCCACCACAAAATAGTCCGTGTTTTCTTCAGAAAGTGTTTCCCATTCAAGATATACCTTGCTATTATCCTGATCTTTATAAGCTTTAAAAATACCCAGTTCAACCGGAAGTGGATTGGCTTCCTGACTGGTTGCTCCGAAAGTGAACAAATTTGCACCGATTGGAGGCGGACAACCCAAATCATTAGAAATATTTCCACTGGCTCCACTGACTACCGGATTGCTGTTCCCCAAACTATGCCATCCGCTGGAGGTATTATGATAAGCAACTGTAAGGGAATCCACATCAGTGATTCCATTTTGAACAGCATCATCCCAATGTAGTGTAATATTACCCACTGCTGCTCCATCGCCCCGGTTCAAGGACCAGAAACCTACTTCACTAACTCTGGTTAATGGTGTATTAAATATCCCGATCGGAGGCGGACAGCCCATAAACTGTGCAGTATATTGTGTACTTGCATTGCTAACTGCTTCAATTTCAATTGGAGCATAAATACCATTGTTCCCAAGGGGAAATGTGAACGGAGCCCCATTCGTACGACCTTTTTTGATAATGGGACCGTCGATATAGGCTGCACTGCTACCTCCACTGATCTTGGCCTGATCTTCCAGGATGATTGGTGTACTGAGGCTCGTTTGTATAATTCCTTTTGTTAATATCAACTCACCATGAACGGTCAATTCCCCTTCAAGTGTCAATGTTCCACCATTATTATTGATTTGTATATTTGTAAAATAAAAATCATCAGTGCCATTTTCATCGACATCATCTGCAGATATCTCCTGAGCGCCGCTGCCATTATAATAAAGCTTGGTATCCTCATCCATGGTGAAAGCACCGAAATTGTCCGGCACGGAGCGAGATATATTACCACCCAGATACATAAGTCCGGAAGCTTGCAGGTCAACGCTTACATCTCCGGCGGCTTTTGCATCGAAATTAATATCTTTCCCGATATGAATTTCACTTGTATAATCAGTCACAATAAGTCCTGCTTTACTGCTGGCAATACCGGAAGCTAAATTCAAATTACCTTCAAGGTATAAATCGCCACCTGCACTTAGCTGTATAGAAGCGTTTCGTGTAGAACCACTTGAATTATTGTTATTTAGGGTGAAGTTTCCACCTACATATGCATTAGAAGCATAGATCGTATTAAAGAGAAAATTATTCCCCCCCGTCACGTTTACATTGACGTGATTGGCAATATCAATTTTGCTACTGCCCTCTGAATAAAAAGTAAAATTATTGCCGGAGTTGTGATTGATATTCAGGTTGCCGTTTATTTTTAATTGTGCTTTGTTATATAACTGAATTTCAAACTCTTCCTCTGATGAGCTGGAAGCAGTATTATTATAGGTAAGATTACCATTTACGGTAAGCTTGCCATCATCGATCATTTTTAAACGGGTCCGGATAGGGGAGGCCGAAGAATTGTTTCGGATGAAAGTCAGATTGCCAGCGATATAAATAGAATCTTTGGTTTCTATATCAAACTCAACATCATAAGTATGATTAACTCCTTCGACGGTCATATCTCCATTGATGGTCAGGTTTACACCGTTTCCATTCGATAATAATTGCGTATAACCCGAAAGCGAACTATTGCTAAGTTGTAAAGAAGCAATTTCTGAAGAAATATCGAGTCTGACATCTTTTCCATCGATAATTACGATGTCGGTACTTTCAGGTACTCTGTTGAGATCCCAGGTTCCGGGGCTGGACCATTTTCCATTGCTGACAGCTGTAATGGTTTGTGAAGAAATTGTTGAAGAGGCAAAGAAAAAAAGCAGTAGGAAAAGGAGAGAGAGCCGCTTTTGATACATCTTGATTTTTTTTATAAAAAAATTAAAGTTTACACCAGCAGTAAAAATGGAAAAGCGCCAGATTCGAATGTCAAGTTTAGGGAATACAAGTTTAAACCTGAGCTTGATTTTGATGCTCTTTTTTGTACTTCAACTGCTTTCCGGGGTTCATTTAATTAAGGGAGGGATAATTGTGAAAAATCAAAAGCTTTGCCAAAAAATAATTATATAATAATTTTGCTTGTCACAATTATTTTCGTTTCCAGAGTATAATATATGATATGCTATATCTCCACTTTTAATTCATTTAAAAATGGTAGTTCTTTTTATCAGATAAATTTAAAAAGACCTTTATTTTTGTAAAAAATATATATCTGATGAGAAATAGAGATAAATTAATGGAAGCCTTCGGCGAACTGGCTTATGTAGTAGCGATAGCAGACGGAAAGGTGCAGGAAGAAGAGATCAAAGCATTGGAAACTAAACTTTCAGAGCATGAGTGGGCAGCTGATATCAGATGGTCATTTAATTATGAACTTAAAAAGAAAAATGATCCCGAAGAATTATATAAAAAAGTAATTACCTATTGTGAGATGCACGGCCCCGATCCGGAATATAAATTTTTGCTGGAACTCCTGGAGGATATAGCAGAGGCGAGTAGCGGTGTTGATCCCGATGAACAAAGTTTTATGAGTGATTTTGTAGAGGAACTAACGGATCGGTTTAAAAATGATATTGATCGAATCAATAAATTGTAGAGCTAATTCAGGACCAGTTCCAGATAATAATTGACCATTCTTCCTGTCCATGTTTATACGTTAGCAAGTCTTTAAAACCCACTTTTTGATGGGCGCTCACAGACCTCGTATTGCGCGTAGCTACTTCGGTTACAACAAAGTCGAAATGATCTGACATTTGTTCTTTCATTTTTTGATACAAGTCACTAAAAATACCTTTTCCTCTGTAATTTTTTTCGATACAAACTTGCCCCATTACAAAATATCTGCTATCCTGGATTGCCTGATTATTGAAGGAAAGCTCACTTATTTTACGGAACAGTGGGATTAATATGGGAATGCGGTTTTTCATCTCTTGGCCCATCACCAGGGCATAACCAATAATTTTATTTTGATCGCGGGCGATTATATGCGGAAAAGGTTCATTCATCGCTGCCAATAGATCGATATTGTGTTTGACTGTTAAGAAGCCCTGTTCTTTAGATTCCGAAGCAGAAATCACTGCTTCCATATTTGCTTTTTGTAGTGCAATAATTTGCTCGAAATCCTGCATGTCTTGCGCGACTCCAAACTCAATCATTGATTTTCATTTTTAATATTCAAATCCATATCTGCATAAAATCCGAGATCTTTTTCAGTCAAGTACTTGGTCCAAAAAGCGATCTGTCCGGTGTGATAAGAAAGATGCTCTACTACATGGATGATAATTCCGATTCCTGAAAACTGAAATCCCTGCACCGAACGAACTTTTAATAAACTGGCTTCATCACAATCGCGAATGATTTCTACGGCTTTTTTAATTACCTGATCTATTTTATCGAAAAGTTCGTTTTTGCTATAACCTTCGGTAGTGGAAAATTCTAAATCCCTTTGCCGGTAATCTTCGGAGTTACCAAGTGAAGCGTGGATATATTGAGTAATATTTCCACATAGATGAAGTATTAAATTAGCGATACTGTTGGAAGCCTTATTGGGTTTCTGCCAAACCTGTGTTTCGCTTAGCTTCTCCAGACAATTTTTTATTCGGGGCGGATTTTCTTCCAATCTGAATATTGCCTGATCTATGAATTCCCGGCTGACTGTTTTTTTCATAGATCAAAAATAGGGAAATAAAAATCGTTATTCGATTCTCATATCAGGGTTTTTGAGAATCGAATAACGAAAGGAATTTTAATAGTTTCCGTGAACCGAAAGTCGTTGACTTAGCCTTTGTCCATTTTCTAATTGAATCTGTACAAAATAAATACCTTCCCGCCACTGTCGCACATTCATTGAATAGAAGCGCTGTCCGGGAATCACCTCAAAGAATTTAATCCTCTGGCCAGTGACTTCAAAAATTTCAATTAGTTTGACTTCACGTTCTTCTTTCAAAATCAGATTCACCTCGCTGGAGCTTGGATTGGGGAAAATCTTAAACATAGAGTCTGCTGAGCCCGGTCCAGACTGGCCTCCAGCATTAATACTATTGACGATATTGATAGTATAATCCTCTACTTCTCCAAAAGGCAAGGTCTCGCAAGGATTGGCTGCTGCTGCTCTCTTCATAGATACCCGCATTCTCGTCGTACCGGAGAAAGCACTGAGGGGAACGCTAATGGAACCGTTTAGTGTTGCACTTTCAGTTCCATTGGGCGGAGCATTTAATACCCCAGAATAAGCCAGTTCGGCAGGCTCTTCGAAAATTCCGTTTTGATTATAATCGATCCATACGTTCCAATATTCATCATAAGTAAACCAGCTATAAGCGGTGGTTAAAGTCAATGGATAATCAGAACCTGCATCAAGGCTGGTATTAATATTGGTAAAATCTGAATAAACTGATTTAGCTGAATTATTATTGATGGTATTTAGTTGCACGCCAGCTATCCATTCATGCCAGGGGAAATCTGAACTTGATTCGCAATAGTCATTACTGATTCCACCTGCGACTACGGTAAAACTAAAAACACAGGATTCGCCATTATTACAGGCATCACTTGCGGCATAAACGATTTGATAAGTTCCTTCGTTGAAGAATGAACCATTAGGAGCTCCGCCGATTTGCTCAATCTCCAGGCCTCCCGAAGGACAAGTGGTACTTCCTTCTGGTACATCCCAGGAAACAAAAGTTCCATCTTCTCCCGGCGGTGTTATTATGGTAAAGCTTTCCGGACAATTCTGCAAAGTAATTTGCGTGGGTCCACCTCCACCATCACCAATGATGATACTATAGTCTTCAACTTCTCCTATCAAAAAGCTGCCGCAGGCAGGAGGAGCCGTTTCTCTCTGCATGGCTACCCGCATTCTCGTATTACCGGCAACAGCATTTGCCGGAATATTGATCGTTCCGCTTAGTACACCAGTTGAAGTACCATTGGGAATACCGCTAAGTATTCCGGAAAAAGCTAATTCAGCAGGCTCTTCAAAAATTCCGTTTTGATTATAATCAATCCAGACCTTGAAATATTCAGGATAAGTGGTCCAGCTAAAACCGGCGGTAAGATTGATATTATAACTAACTCCGGTATTCAGCTGCGTACTGAGATTGGTAAAGTCGGAGTACTGACTTTTCCCGGATTCATTGTTTAAAGTGTTGATATTAACTCCGGCAATCCACTCTAACCAGGGTTGATCGCCTTGTGCATCGCAATAATCTCCACCGACGATCGGAGGTGTCGTTACATTGAAGGTTCTGATTACATTTGGAGCAGGGTTCCAGTTTGCATTTCCAGCCTGGCTGGCTTGTACACTTACGGTACCGGGCACGCCGGTGAGGCTAATGGTGTTACCACTGATGGTTGCAGGACCGGAGATAATAGTGAAACTCACGGGCAAACCAGATGTTGCTGAAGCACTGATCTGGAAGGGAGAATTAGTGGTCAACTGATCCGGAATAGCTGCAAAATTAATAACCTGACTTTGTCCGCTACTGGAGCCATTGAGGGCGCCGGGTGTAGCCGGGATAGCTTCCCAACTGGAAGCCAGGGTATTATCGAGATCAGGAGCAATCAATTGTAGTGTAGGACCATCTCCATCAGCCGCTTCGGGCCAGGGAGATTTGTCATCGTACTCGACCATATCAATGAGTGTCCCGTTTGCATTTTTTAAAGTGATCATTTCACCTCCACCACTCAGACCAAAACCTTGGGGATCTCTTCCAAAATCTCCAATGAAGTTGCTCACTTGAGGATAGACAGCTGAAAACTTATCGGCTGTTTCCGCTAAAACCAGATAAGCGCCGGCCGGGATTAGGGTATTGGCCGGTAATCCAAAAAATCGTCCGCTTTCGTCTTCAAAATACCAGCCTGAGATATCCACTGAAAAATTATTGGGATTGTACAATTCCACCCAATCATCAGAATCCAGATCATCCGGAGAATTATAGTTGATTTCGTTAATTACAATATCGGCTTCGGAGGCAGAACCCAAAGTAAAATTAGCTGTGATACTAACATCACTGGAGAGGTTAATAACCTCGGAAGGATTATTCCCACTTAAATCTCCTGACCAGCTTTCGAGGATATAACCCCGGTTCGGAAATGCATTGACCGGAATATCTACACCGGTAAAATAGATACCACTAAAAGGCGCATTTTGATCATGTACCGAAACGGTATTCCATTCTACGGTTCCATTTTCTGCGCTGTTGAGATTGACCGTTACATCCGCTAGCCCATCAATATCGTCAATTTCAGAAATGAAATGATCTCTTACATTATCTGCTCTTCCACTAGCAAAGTTTCGCATGATCTGGATCTTGTCTTCCCAGGCCAAAAATCCGGTCCATCGATCAATATGCTGTTCAATCTCCGGGCTGTATATGGCCTGAAATTCATCAATGCGATTAATAACCCGGTCATCATTGAAAAGAAGATTGAGTTGATCTGCTGTTCGATTGACAAAGCGCGTTCTGAAGTTTGGATTTTCCATCAACTTTCTAAACAGTAAAGTAGCATAATCGGGATTGGGCCAGCCAAAACCGTTAAGGCTAAGTAGTCGTTCCAGTGAATTGGCATCGTTGAAACCAGAGTTCCAGGCTTGCCCCTGTACGAAAAGCCCGAAGGAAAAGTCAAGGTCATAGGTTAACCAGCGCCATTGAGCATCCGCTACTCTTTCTCTGTACCTGCGTATATTGTTGCCGGGCCAGTCGGAATTATCGATATAGATATTAAAAGCCAGATAATCAATATAATGACTCAAATCGATGCGATCATCAACGAATTGAAAATTCCCCTGATTATCCAAATCGTTATTCTCCAAAAAGTCGGTTAACTCCTCCCAGGCTTCCAGATCACCTTCGCGCACTTCACTATCGTTTTCAAGAAAATCGATTTCATCATCATCCAGTCCGAAACGCGCTCTGATATAACGCTTATCGGTTCGTTCGCGAATATTCATAATCCCCCAATACTCTCCATTGATATAGGTGATTCCCGGGCGATAATTTTGCCCGAAAATTTCCGGTGTGCTGATCTGCGGTTTATCTGTATTTACATCTGAAATATCCAGGACCAGGCTCGAAGCCATCACATCTCTAAACATAGTAATATTATTATCCTGGCCGGAATTTCTAAGAATCAAGCTTCTGTACTCATCTTGTTCTGAAATGGGAAAGACCGGATAATCAATAGTAGCGCTTCCCAGACTTGACTTTGCTTTTAGAGCCAGTGATTTCTGATCAGCCGAAGCTGAACCGGTCCCGTTGATCTCCGATTCAAATCTTTGATTAAAAGCAAGTGAACCATCTGGTTCGTACATCTCTGCATTGACATTGATTTCAATATCTTCTTCAAAGTTGGAATACATTCCAGTTGCAGGATCAAACATTTCTTCCGGATCAGCGGTGTAGGCTACAACCGGAAAACTATGATTAACATTGATCAGGTAAGTTTCAGTTTTTATTTCACTCGGGATTAAAGGAGCCAGAAAGGCGCGAAACCGAAGCGGTGTATGATCACTGATAAGCAAAGGAGCATCGTATTCCATGTCATTTTCATCGGGTCGGCTACCATCCGTTGTATAATAAATAACGGCATCGGGTGTAGAAGTACTAAGCTCTACGTTGAGCGTACCGGAGTGGAAACCTCCGCTGATGGAGGCTACAGGATTGGCAACTTGTGGTGCTCCGGGAGGCGTATCATTGCTGGCTCCGGGAGTAGGTGTAGCAAAAAAATCAAAATCATTGGCTCCATCTCCAATTCTTCCAAAAGAAACGTCTTCAACCTGTTGCAAGAAGCTGATTTGATCGATAATTGTTACACCATCCGGTGCAAGCAGCAGGATGTCTTCACCACTTGCACCCAGTTTGAAGTCCAGGTGATTGCTACCATCATCTGTATCTTTATCTGCCCAGAGGATTAGAAAACCACCAGCCGGAACGGTAGTCAGAGCCGGATTACCGGATTCTATCTGCCAAAGTGTTGGCTCGGAAGGATCATCGGACATATAATATCCTGCGAGATCAACATCACTTGTACCTTCATTATAAATCTCAATCCAGTCTTCGTTATCACCAGATTCATCCGTAATACTACTGCCATTCGAAGCCATAAACTCATTGATGTATAGCTGACCATGACCTATGCCGATACTGATTAGCAGAAGACTCAGCGTGTAAAATAGTTTTGTCAATTGATTTTTCATGAGTGCGTAGAGTTATGTATTATTTTAAGGATTAGAAAATAGGGCTCAACCTTTGCAAATCGGGCTTTACAAAGAAATATACTTGTGGAACAGTATTATCATTTATTCCAGCAGCTTACTACTGGAAATTGAGGATGATTGTGATTGGAAAAGCGGGAAACTTTTCGACTATTAGAACCTGGGTTCGGCAAAATTGCTGAAAGATAAAAAGAGGCCTTGGCCCCGGCTTCACCCATAATGCTACTTAAAGATACTATTTATCTGTTTAATTCATGAACTGATTTGAAGTTTTCTAATTGCTATAAAAAGAAACATTTTCTAAAAACCATTTCAAGAGTGTATATACAATTTTATCCTTTGGGCCGTAAATATTTTTTTATCGTCAAAAACGGATTTTAAATGCGCTATAAACCTATCTGCGGTTTGATATCCCTTAAGTTATTGAACTACAGAAAAATTGCCAAAATAATATTGTGCAGTAGTAGTCTTTAGTCGTATGAAATAGATGCCCGGTGGTAAAGTTTTTCCAGGATATACCAGCTCGCTGTTGTAGATCATTGAGCGTTGATCCATAAGTATCCCTGAACTATTGAAAATATCGATACTTTCAATAGTTTTATTTTCCAGACGAATTGTCAAATGATTTCGTACCGGATTTGGAAATATCATCAGCTCGGTATCTTCAAGTTCCGGATCAACAGAATCAAGAAAGTCGCAATCGAGTTCATTGATTTCGCCATCCATATTATTATCCTCAATGACTCCAACACAGTTGCAATCTTCATCAATAACATCATTTACGGTACACTCGTCCCCATCGTCGCAGGCCGTTCCGGGAGCGCCATTCAGGCAGTCGCAATCGAGTTCGTTGATTTCACCATCCATATTGTTATCTTCGATGACTCCCCGGCAAACACAGTCTTCATCGATCATATCATTTACGGTACACTCATCCCCATCATCGCAGGCCGTTCCGGGTGTTCCTTCGGTACAAATGAAGATGGGGGTCAAAGTACCATCTGTAGTTCCGACAAAATCGATTTCGGGATTGGTTTCTCCGGTTTCCAGCCAATGTGAAAAGCTAGCCCCTGGTTTGGGAATTGCTTTTACCCGCAAGGGAGTATTTTTAAAATAAAGATTGGAAAAATTAAAAGGCATCTCCATTTCATTGCGATTTACGACTACGCTTCCTGGGGTGTTTTCATCAAAAACAAAAGTTAGATTATATGTATCATCCAGTTCGAAAAAGTTTTTCAGATGCTGACGGAAGAAATCCGGCCGCTCCGTGTAAAAGTCTTTATAAGCATCAATCCATGATTCCCAGGTAGCAATATCTACACCGCCCATTGCTCCAAGATCGCCACCCCATTTGTCCAGATGTCGCTGAACATTGGGAAGGTAAAGCGTTTTTATACTATCCGCAAAATGATGGGCTCTTTCGGGAGAATAAATCAAACCAATAAAACTACAGGCGCGTTGAATGAATTCTGATCGGTAGTCTTCTCTTTCCACCAGTCTTCTGAGAAATAAGGTACTATTGCTGTGGTTGGGCCAGTTTTCACTGTCTGCAACCATAATAGAATCCAAAGTATTAAATTCCGGAAGGGAGCGATCGGAGAGCAGGTTGTTTGTACTACCATCCGTATCTGCAATGCAATAGCGCCATTTTGCTCCGGCTTTTTGTTCCCGCCATACAGTCAGATTGTTAGCGGGCCAATCGTAATTGCCAAGGTAAGTCATATAAATCCAGTAGCTTAGAAAAGCATTTACATCTACATTGGATTGGAAATATTCAAAATTAGTATCGTCTACAAGAGAATTATTCTCAACGAAGTTGAAGACCATATTGAAGCTATCCACTGAGCCTTGCTTGACTTCTGCCCAGGGAAGTCCGGGGCTTTTGATAATATCAATATCATCTTCATCAATACCGTAGTTATCTTCAAAAAACTCTCCGGTGTATTTTTCGCGGATATTGTGAATGCCCCAAAATTCTCCATTGAGAAAAACCAGTACAGGTCGGCCAGCTTGATATTCGATATCCAGTTTATCAGCTACCAAAGCTTGATTGACCATATCACGGTATCCCATTCGACTGTAATCCTGACCGCTGTTTCGGAGTTTGAATCGCAGGTAATTATCGTGGTCGCGATCATCGAAAAGCCTGTACCCGAGCTCCCCGTTTCCATAATTCTTTTCCCGCAGAGAAATAGCCAGGCTTTTCATGGCATTATTTCGTGAACATACACCGGTGATTTTTGCACCGGCATTGACATCAAAAACTTCCTCACCACTCGGTAAGAACATTTTTACATTAACCGGCCTTTCCCAATCCTGAGCCCAGTTAACCGGATAAGGAGCGCAAAAAGCCTGTATCCCATTTGTACCATCTACATAAATACCGATCTCATCATCGAAAAAATTGGCAGGAGCGGTAGTCAGATAAACAATTGGGATATTGGGGACTTCATCGATGACATAAGCAGCATTTTCGACCTGACTTGGGGCATATCCTGCTTTATAGGCAATTGCTCTGATATTTTGAGTATTAAAAATATTAATACTTTGATCGTATAAGAGAGAACCATTATCCGGAATGTTTCCATCCGTTGTATAACGTATCTCCACATCACTTAAACTATGCGTGATTTCTGTATTTTGTACACCTTGATAAATGCCGCTACTCAAGCTGACAGAAGGCGGTGGAAGGTATAGAGCCGCTCCGTTATTGGAAGCATTGGGTGTTGGTGCGCCAAAAAGAATCCATTCGCTGGCTGCGTCGGTCTGCCTTCCAAAAGAAGACATAAAAGGGGCATCATCAAAACTAATCGAATCCAGAATGACCAAGCCACTGGATAATTGCATAGCGAGTGCCACTTCTTCACCCTTACTTCGTAAATTGAAGTTGGTGTGCAAGGGACCATCTTCTTCATCCCGATCCGCAAAAAACGTTAAATAGCCATTGGCCGGAATAATAACACCTTCCGGAATCCTGGATTTATCGAGATCATTATAATTATCTGTCAGATAAAGGCCGCTAAGGTCTATATCGAAATTATTAGCATTGTATAATTCTATCCAGTCTTCCCGATCTTCGTTTTCATCGGTGTATAGAGTACCGGCTGCAGCAATTTCATTAATAAAGACATTGCTAATTGGGTCGGATGGATAGGGAATTCCCGCTTCGATAGAGAGTAGCGGAGCAAAAATATTATTATTGCTTGCATCTCCGGCGAAGCAATTGCGCATACCCGTTCCTGAAATAATAAAGACTACTGAATTGCCTTCTTGCCAACCATTAAGATCAATTACTTCCTGCAAAAGATTTGCAAGGTTTGGAGAAAAATCTTCATCAACGCCGATATCCGGATTATTGGAAGACCAGGCTACCGGTGACCAGTTTACAATAGCATTGGTCAGGGGCCTTTGGCTTACATTGAAGATATTAGTAGAAAAAGGAGCGGCATTATTATCAAGCTGAGCCCTGATGGTCCAGTTGGCAGGGGCAGAATCATCGGCACCAGCTGCCTTGAATTTGATATTGGCATTCTGTATGATGGCACCAGCGGGTAAATCAATTTGAAAGCGTAATCCAACCGTGGTACTTCCATTGAAATCTTCTCCTAATCTCAAACCGAAACCTTCGACATCTACCGTTCCATCTTCATTCTCTTCGGCATCTTCCAGGTCTCCGTTTACGGGGATGCTAAGTTCTACCGGAAAAGTTAGTACACCTCCTCCATTATTATTTGATGCTCCCGGACTTGGATCGGAAAACAATTGAAAATCATTCCCTCCATCGCTTGATCTTCCATAAGAAATATCCAATGTTTGATTAACGAAAGAAACCTGATTGATCAGACTACTTCCATCAGGATGGCTAAGCGTAATTTCTTCGCCTGCAGAACTGAGTTTGAAACCCAGGTGATGGGCTCCTTGTCCTGGATTATTATCTGCCCATAAAAGCAAGAAACCACTGGCAGGGACGGTTGTTTGTGTTGGATTATCAGCCGGGATTTGCCATTTTTGCAGATCGTTCGGATCATCTGAAAAATAGTATCCTGCCAGATTTACATCCTGAGTTCCTCCGTTGTAAATTTCTATCCAATCATCAAACTCTCCTGCTTCATCTGCTATTGTACTTCCATTGGAAGCCATTATTTCATTGATATACAACTGCCCATAAGCATTCACGCCCATGAATAATAATAATAGACTGCCCAAAATAGAAGTAGCTCTCATTTTTTATTTTTTTGAAAAACTGTATAAATACACATTCCGTCAAGCCTGGAATGCACATTATTTCATTCAAGTTCCAACACGTAGACTATAACTGATTAGGGGTAATAAGGCCTATTTAATGGTACAATGCTCTTTTTCAGTTGGGAAGCTAACTGATGTTAATTTATTGCAAACTTACGAAAACTTATAGTTATAAAAAATACCCAAAAAACAGATTTTGAGATTAAAAAGCTGATTTTGACCTAATTATGATAGGTAATTTTAGTTTTGAACGCTCTTGTTTATTACTGTTTTCTCTTGAAAGAGAAGCTTTTTTATGGTGTCTGTGAAATTTATGTTAATGATTTCAGACCTGTAGCAGAGGCTTTTGCATCATTTTACAAGTTATTTAATCCTTTTTATATATGCGGCTTCCAGCATAAAATGCTTTGGAAAACAAACATTTCCTTATCTTTCTCGATAAAACAATTACATGATTAAAGCCATTGCCAATGCTTTATTTTTCACTGGAACCGATCATTTGAGAGCTCCTTATTTATTGTTTGAAAATGATAAAATCATAGGCTTTTATGATACACTTGATAATTTTAATGAAGTCGAAATATTAAACTTTAGCGATTGTTATTGTTTACCCGGCTTTATTGATCTTCAGGTTAATGGAGGTGGAGGCATTTTTTTTACAAAAGACCATTCGCAAGAGGGGCTATTAAAAATTGCTGAAACTTACCGAAAACATGGAACAACCTCTTTCCTTCCGACCCTGGTTTCTTCAGAGTTTGAAAAAATATTTCCGGCAATTGAATCCGTCAGGCAAGCAATGGCTGATCCGCTATCCGGAGTAATAGGAATACACCTGGAAGGCCCGTTTCTCAACCCGGAAAAGAGGGGGGCGCATTTGCAACAATATCTTCGAAAACCCGATGCTGTATCCTTGCAACGAATTGTTGAAAAAGGTCGGGAGGTTATTGCTTTGATGACCATTGCGCCGGAATTATTTTCCGAAGAGAACCTGGCAATTCTGAGTCAAAACGGTATTCGCTTATCTGCCGGGCATTCGAATGCCAGCTATGTCGAAGCAATGCAATTTTACGAAAAGGGAATTTCCAAAGTGACACATCTTTTTAATGCGATGTCTGCTTTTCAAAGCAGAGAGCCGGGACTGGTAGGGGCTTTTCTGGATCATCCGGAATGGTATGGCGGGATTATCGCTGACGGGAAACATGTTGATTTTGCTTCATTGAGGATAGCCCATCGCTTAAAAAAGGGGAAATTGTTTTTTGTAACAGATTCAGTCTATGTAGATTTTAAAGGAGATCATTTTGAAATCAATGGTGCCAATATTCGGCGGCAAAACGGTGTTTTTGTAAACGATGAGAATAATCTGGCTGGCGCGGCACTTACGATGCAGGAAGCGATTCGCAACAGTATCCGGTTTGCGCAGATTCCCGAAGCCGATGCTTTTAGAATGGCTACCAGTATACCGGCTGATTATCTCGGTATGTCTGCGCAAATCGGATATTTAAAAAAAGATGCTTTTGCAGATTTTGTAATTTTAGATAAAGACTATCAAATCAAACAAGTAATCTTTAAAGGCAAAAAAGTCATCAATCATTAATCTTTTTGGCAAAGATTGTTTCAATCCTTTATTGCCCTTTTATCATCTTCTCTATCCAAATCCCTTTATCCGAAATAACTTTTACAAAATAAATGCCTTGAGGAAGTCCGGATACTCTGATATTTTCATGATCGTTGAAGCTTCTTATCGCTTTCCCGCTTAAATCGAGTAATTGTACCTGATTATAGAATTGAAATTCATTTTTAAAACGAATATTGATGAAATCCGAAGCGGGATTAGGGCTAATACTAAAGCTCAGATTATCATCGATTTCAACAGTATTTACGAATGTACCAACTTCCTGGAGCGGTAAAAAGAAGAAAAAAGCACCAGTAGTAGCCGGTGTAACACAACCTCCGTGATCTTCATCCGAATCGGCATCCAGAATGTCTATACTGGTTGATCCTGCAGCCAGCATAGAATCCTGAGCAATAATGGAATTCATAAAAGGTACCTGATCATCTGCCATACAATAAAGCAGTCGGGTAGGAGCTTGTGGAGCCCAGTTGAGTAGGTCATTAGCCCGCAAAGCCTGGTTCGCCGGGTGGTCGGGATCGGCTTCTATCTCTGCGATAAAATCATCCTGAAACATATATTTGGGTATAGAACCTCCGAAGTTTATGGTTAGCCAGGTAATGAGATCCTCATTGAGTTCCCAAAGGTCGATTTCTTCATCGTAAAATTGTTGCACCCAGGTAGCAACAGGCTCTTTGAAAACTTCGCTGGTTTCTGTAAAAATATTATACTCAAGATTATAGGAAAGTACAGAATAAGGAGCGTAGGCAACAAAGAAATAGGAATCATCTCCGAGCATCAAATCTCGCATAACTCCTGAGATACTGTACGGACCAGACATTGGAGCGGATGCTGTTACCTCTAATTGACCAGCATATTCTTCCTGAATCATTTTTTGTGCAGCAGCTGCAGCATGTCCTCCTTGTGAATACCCGGTTATGAATAATTGATTGTTGACATAAAGATTGTTATCCTGCGCGTATTGTTTAGCGGCCAGATGCAAATCAATTGCAGCGCTTGCTTCCGTGCGTGAATGTACATATGGGTGAAAACCTCTGGAAGTTCCCAGACCGAGGTAATCGGCGGCGGTAGAGGCATAACCTACGCCTGCGAAAAATAAGGCTAATTCGTAGCCACCCGCCAATTCGGAAGGAACATCAAAGCGCTCGCCAACCGTTCCGTGTTGATAAATCAGCATTGGGAAGATTTTATCATTGGCATCTGCTACCGGATAAATAAACAAACCGGAAGCCGTATCTTTTACACCATGAATGTCCGGTGTTTCGTAGGTGATCCGGTAAAGGTCGGCACCATATTGAATGAATGTGCCAAACTGAGCTTCTAATTGGGCTTCGGTTCGACTTTCTAATAATTCTATGCTAACAATTTGCTGTGCTTGTAGATAGGATAAGCTGAATAGAGTGACTAGAAGAAGTAACTGTTTTTTCATATATAAAGTATTTTAAAATTCCAAGATAGGCAAAAAGGAACGCATCATTATGTTAAAGTGCAAAAACATTCTATCTTGTATATTACAAATTTGTAAAAATTATGCCCGTCATCCTAACAGTAACTGGCGAAGAAAGTTAAAGGAGGCATGCATCAATTTTTAATATCACCTAAATCAAATCTTATTATGGAAAAAACAAGACGAACGTTTATAAAAAAATCCGGCAAACTTACCCTGGGAATTGGACTGCTTGGGCTTTCCGCTTGTGGAAGTGAAACCAATAATGAAACGGAAGAAGAGAAGAAGGATACCAATACAAAAGAAATGGAGACAACTAAAGAACTGTTTTTCCAAATCTCTTTGGCACAATGGTCTTTGCACAAAGCGCTTGGTATCCGGGGTGAAAAGAAAATGGACAATCTGGATTTTGCCGCTAAAACCAGAAATGATTTTGGATTAAGTGGAATAGAGTATGTCAATCAGTTTTTCAAAGATAAAGCGAAAGATATGGAATACCTGAAACAGCTGAACCAAAGAGCGGCAGATAATGGAGTGGAGCAATTATTAATTATGATTGATCGCGAGGGAGGGTTGGCTGAGATCGATGACAAAATCAGGCAGGAAGCGATCGAAAACCATTATAAATGGGTTGATGCGGCTAAATTCCTGGGATGTCATTCTATTCGGGTAAATGCTTTTAGCAAAAGTGAAGACCCGGAAGCAGCAGCCAAAGCAGCAGTTGACGGCCTGGGCAGATTAGCGGAATATGCAAAACAAGCCAATATCAATGTCATAGTCGAAAATCACGGAGGCTATTCTTCCAATGGGGCCTGGTTGAGTGGCGTCATGTCCCAAATCAATATGGATAATTGCGGAACGCTGCCTGATTTTGGAAACTTCTGTATCAAGAGAGATGGAAAAGAACCCTGGGAAGGTAATTGTGTGGAAGAATATGATCGCTATAAAGGCGTGAAAGAGTTAATGCCTTTTGCCAAAGCGGTTAGTGCTAAAACGCATGACTTTAATACAGAAGGAGAGGAAATACATACGGATTATATGAAAATGATGAAGATCGTCAAAGATGCCGGATATAAAGGCTGGGTTGGAATAGAATACGAAGGCGATAGCATGACGGAAGAGGAAGGCATTAGAGCAACGATCGCCTTATTGAAGAAAGTTGGAGCAAAGCTGGGATAAATAGAATTTTTGCCGTATTGGCAAGATATTTTGCGAATGCATGGAAAAGTTGTATATTCGTAGTTCGCTTAAAACTATAATTATGCAATTCGTAATATCGGAGCCTCTGGGGTATTCCCAAGGTGCGTATAAGGCTATAAATAAGTGTCATTGATTCCAATATTGGACGATGGCACTTTTTTTATGATCGTGCATAAGCTTATTTGAAATGAATTTCAAGACAAGGTTTCCAGTTTTTTAATAAGAGAGCCCCTAAAAGACTTTTCTTGCATCTAAATTTTGGACTATAAATAAAAAAATATGACCACTTTGCCACCAAAAACACCTCAATCCAGGTTTGAAAATATTCATACGCGGATTTATCAGGATGCTGCTGATGCTTCTAAAGCTGTTGCACTGGAAATCGCTGATTTAATTCGTCATAAAGCTGCTGAGGGTAAAATGTGTGTACTGGGTTTAGCGACCGGTTCCACACCAACAGCCGTCTATGGAGAATTGATAAGAATGCATAAGGAAGATGGTCTTAGTTTTAAAAATGTGGTTACTTTTAACCTGGATGAATACTATCCCGTTCAGCCGGATGCCTTGCAAAGCTATGTTCGGTTTATGAATGAATATCTATTTGATCATATCGATATAGAGAAAGAAAATATTAATATTCCGGATGGTACTTTGCCAAAGGATCAAATTCAGGAATACTGCGAAAATTACGAGGCCAAAATTCAGGAATACGGTGGTTTGGATTTGCAAATTCTGGGGATTGGGCGTACCGGTCATATCGGATTTAATGAACCGGGCTCAGGGCTGAATTCTGCTACTCGTTTGATTACACTGGATCATATTACCATTGTTGATGCGGCAAGTGATTTCTTCGGAGAGGAAAATGTGCCGCTTAAAGCAATTACGATGGGTGTCGGTACCATCCTCAATGCCAAACGCATTATTCTAATGGCCTGGGGAGAAGGGAAAGCCAATATTATCAAAGAAGCAATTGAAGGCTCGGTTAGCGATGTAGTCCCGGCAACTTATTTGCAAAACCATCCCAATGTGTCGGTCGTACTTGATAATGCTTCGAGCGCCGAGCTGACCAGAGTAAAAACACCCTGGCTGGTCGGAACTTGTGAATGGAACGAAGCAACGATCAAAAAAGCAGTGATCTGGCTCAGCCTTAAACTCGGGAAGCCGATCCTCAAATTGACCAACCGGGATTATAGCGATAACGGAATGGGAGATATCGTTACAGAATACGATACCGCTTATAATATCAATATCAAAATTTTCAATGAATTAAAGTGGACGATTACCGGCTGGCCCGGGGGGAAACCGAACTCTGATGATACACACCGTCCTGTGACCAGCGCTCCATCCAAGAAAAGAGTTATTATTTTCAGTCCGCATCCTGATGACGATGTAATCTCGATGGGCGGTACTTTTATCCGTTTGCACGATCAGGGACATGATGTACATGTCGCTTATCAAACAAGCGGTAATATTGCTGTTTTTGATGATGATGTGATTCGCTTTGCAGATTTTCTCAATGAATTTCATGAGATGTTTGGTATGAATGTGGAAGAATCTCGTCAGATGTTTAATAAGGTTAGATCAGATATTGCCAATAAGCAACCCGGTACAGTGGATTCTCCTGAGGTACAAAAAATAAAAGGCTTGATCCGGCGGGGAGAGGCAAAAGCAGGTTGTAGATATGTCGGAATTGCGGACCAGAATATGCATTTTCTGGATATGCCTTTTTACGAAACCGGCCTGGTTAAAAAGAAACCCTTAAGCAAAGCGGATATTGAAATCATCATGAACTTGTTAGAAGAAATAGAGCCACATCAAATCTATTGTGCAGGTGATCTTTCCGATCCGCACGGAACGCACCGGGTCTGTTTGCAAGCAATATTCTCGGCTATTGATCAGCTTAAGCATCACAACTGGATGAAAAAATGTTATGTCTGGCTTTATCGTGGAGCCTGGCAGGAGTGGAACATTGAAGATGTGGACATGGCCGTTCCGATTAGTCCGGAAGAATTGATGCGTAAGCGAAGAGCTATTTTTAAGCATCAGTCACAAAAAGACCGGCCTTTGTTTCCAGGGCACGACTCCCGGGAATTCTGGCAACGCTCCGAAGCTCGAAATCGAAATACTGCCAAGCTCTACGATCAACTTGGATTGCCAGAGTATGAAGCGGTAGAAGCATTCAAACGCTATTATTTTTAATGCTATATTTGAAAAGACTAATGAAATTAAAACTAAAAAGACTAATGAAACTAAAACAAACATTTACACTAAAGGTAATCATAAGTATTCTAATTCTGGGAACTAATGTAGCACAGGCCCAAATGGATTTCTTGAAAGGTTTTATCATCACGAATGATAACGATACTATAAGAGGAATGCTCAAAGAACAGTTTTCTTACGAAAGTTATGATCTTTTATTCAAGAAGTCTGAAAACGATTCGGATGTAAAACGGTATACCCCTTTGGAGCTGTCGGCGTATTATTTGGATATAAATCAATTTTTTGAATCTCACAATGCTCCTATTGGGGATTCGACTCAGCAAGTGTTTCTAAATTGTCATATTAAAGGCGATATAAGTTTTTATTCTTTTGTCGATAAGAACCTTGTAGAACACTTATACCTAAAAACTGATAAGCGGGGTATCCAAAAACTTATATATGAAGAATACACGAGGTATGATAAAAAATCGAAAAGGAGAGTTATTCAGAAAGATAGACATTACGCTGGAGAACTAAAACTTGCCTTTCAGGATTGTGCCACTTTATTTGACGAAATTGATGAGATCGGATTCTTCAGGAAATCCATCCAAGCAATGTTTCGGAAGTACTATGATTGTAAAGCTAAAGACTATATCGAATACAAACCGTCAAAAAAAGCAAAATCAAAATTATGGGAATTTGGTGTATTGCTCGGAGGCAACAGGCGTATCGAAACCGACAACGGTATTGAGAGTATGAAGTTAGGCGGTAATCTGAATCCATTTATCAGATTTACACTTCCAAACTCAAAGAATAGATACAGTCTTGAACTAAGGTATAATTGGTCAACTATTGGATTTAGAGATGGAAGGATTAAAGCTCAAAGTGTACAATTCAGATTTAATCAATACTTTAAAAAAAATATCAATTCGGTTTATCCAAAAATTGGAGTGGATTTCAATACTCAGAATTATGATAGAAACGGGCTTGTTTTGGGAATGGGATATGATCTTAAGATAAATAAACTGAAATTGATTTCGAATCTGGAATTTCGCTTTCTACATAATAAGATTTTTAATTTGAATGTGGGCTTAGGTTTTTGATAAGCTGTTAAACGGATAATATCCACGTAATTCCCAGATCAACTTAATTGAACTACTACATAAACATAAGGGCAATGCAAGCGAGCTATTAAAAAATCGTTTGTTAGGTCTTTCGTCGTTTTTTCGAATAACTATTTTGCCCTTATGTTAACGTGTCAATTCAGATAGGATTTATGAACTGGATAGGGTTTTGTGCTTTGGGTGGGGCCCACCCATTTACCGCCGCCGCCACCGCTTTTCGGTGCAATTTTAATCTAGCTAGGCCTTCGGCGCTTCCCGAACTGGCGTTTATAAGCCGGAAATATTGTAGAAATGATCATTTTCTTAGGTCGTTTACAACCCTTTGTTTTTCGTTATTTGGTACACTAAAAACGAATATCAAATAAGGTCCTATAACTAAAACTCCACAGGTCCCAAAATTCCATAAAATTCAGACCACTTTTTTATTTAAAGCTGAAATAAGAGCAAGAAAATGTGTTTTTAGCTTTAAATGAAATTTAATTGCCCTGAACAAACTTACTTTGCCGACATTTCTAAAGGTTTTAAAAAAGAAAGCCTCCCTAAAACCTTTAGCTTTGCTATCTTGTTGTTCTTTTCATTTAAACTGTCCGAAAAAAATCATGAAGAAACAATTTACATTGTTAATGCTTTGTTGCGTACTTTTCTCTGGTATACAGGCCCAGGTTCTTAAAGGCATAGAAGCAAATAAATTATACCCCGGAGCCGAGGTAGTCCGATTGGATGAGCAGACCAATTTACCCAGACATATTCAACTTGGTCCAGAAAAGAATATGAACCTGGCCCAGGCCATTAATTATCTGAAAGAGTATGCCCAACTTGGAGATAATATCAGTTTTCAAGCAATAAGACGTTCAGCAGATCAATTAGACTGGGAACATCATCGTTACCAATTATTGGATCAGGGGAAACCGATAGTTGGAGCCGTATATCTTTTCCATACTCAAAGAGGAATCGTACGTTCTATGAATGGTGTACTTTTTAATATCAATCAGCCGGTTGCCGTAAATATTACTCCTGAGAAAGCAATCGAAAAAGCTATAGCTCCTTTTCCTGATGCCAGCTTTGGCTGGGAACATTCTCACGGGGGCGGGATAAACAAAAAGCTTTCTGAATACCCCAATCCTGAACTGGTCTGGGTGCCTAGAGATTTGAAATTTGATCATGCCGATTTTCGATTGGCTTACAAAATGGATATTTATGCTTTGGATCATGATCACCATCATCGTTCCTGGGTATATATTGATGCTCAAACCGGAGAATTGGTCGCCGAAGAAAACAGAATTTGTGAAATAGATGTACCTAGTAACGTCTCCACTGTCTATAGTGGTCCGAGAACGGTACTAACCGAGAAGGTATCGGAAAATGAATTCAGGCTTCGGCAAACTACTTATGGAGAAGGTATTACTACCCTCAATCTCGAAAACGGGGGAGCAAATGAAGTTGATAATGCGGTGGATTTTGTACACGAAGATAGTATTTGGGGGATTGAATTTGGATTTAATGATCGACATGCTCTGGATGCGCATTTCGGCGCAGAGCAATTCTATCTTTTTTTGCAGGATTTTTTTGATAGGAACAGCATTAATGGAGAAGGTTTTGAATTGATCAGTTATGTGCACCTGGGAGAGAATGTTGCGAATGCCTTTTGGAATGGAAGTGCTTCTTTTTACGGTGATGGAGGTGGTGGAACGCTCAATCGCCCCCTGACGACTATTGATATTGTTGCTCACGAATTTACACATGGTTTGACGGATTTTACAGCAGATCTGATCTACAGCCATGAACCCGGGGCTATCAATGAGTCCTTTAGTGATATTTTTGGAATAGTAACCGAGTTTTATGCTCGTCCGGAAGATTCGAACTGGCTGATCGGGGAAGATGCAACATCCAATGGTAACGGAATTCGCAGTGCTTTTGATCCCAATCTTTTCAATCACCCGGATACCTATTTTGGCGAGTACTGGATTTATGATAGTTTTGACAATGGCGGTGTACATTTCAATAGTGGTGTACAAAACTATTGGTTTTATTTGCTAAGTGAAGGAGGTTCGGGAATAAATGACAATGGTGATACTTTTGAAGTTGAGGGCATTGGCTGGGAAAAAGCGATTGCCATCTCATATCGAAATTTAGCGGTTTATCTTACACCAAGTTCTCATTATCCGGATGCGGCTTATTTTGGGGCACTGAGTGCACTGGATTTGTTCGGTCCTTGTAGTCAGGAATACCGGTCGACAGTGAATGCCTGGCATGCAGTAGGCCTGGGAAGCCCAATCAGTGAAGAGGCAATTGTAGATTTTGAATCGCAAAGAATATTTTGCAATGCCCCGGTTGATGTCGATTTTTTTAATAATAGTCTGGATTACGAAACGGTAAGCTGGAATTTTGGTGATGGCGCCTCCAGTACGGAAAATAATCCGACGCACACTTATACCCAGGAAGGGGTTTATACTGTAACCTTGACCGTTAATCTTTGCGATGGTAGTACGGAAACGGTTAGCAAGACTGCTTACATTGTAATTGACAGTAATAGTCCAGTCTGTAGTGCAATGATTATGCAGGACACTGGTATGCAGGTTTTGAATGATTGCTCGGGATTGATTCTGGATCCTGCGGGAATGGGGATTTTGAATAATGAAGTCAGTTCCATTATAGTTATTGATCCACCCACAGAAGAACCTTTATTGCTGCACTTTGAAGCATTTGATATTGGCTTTGGGAATTTTTTAAGAGTTTATGATGGGGACGATATAAATGCGCCTATCCTTGCTCAATATACCGGGAGTATCGGCCTGAATCAGACGGTGGAAACGTCATCCGGCGTAGTGACTATTCTTGTAGAAGCAGATCAGTTTAATGAAAATAATCCGCTCGAAGGGTTTGCATTTTCTTACTCCCTGGCCAATCCTGTTTATGAACCGCCAATTGCTGGCTTTACAACTGCTTCGTCTACTATAGCTCTAAATGCTCCTGTACAATTTATTGATGAATCACAGTTTAGCGGACAGTATCAATGGGACTTTGGAGACGGCACCAGCTCCAGTTTAGCAGCGCCAATACATCAGTACACGACGCCGGGGACTTATACCATTACCCAAAATGTCGTTAATTGTCTTGGCAGCGATATAACGACAATGGAATTAAACATCGGAGCAGGCGGTATTCTTAGCCTTAATCCCGATTCTATTTGCGTTACACTGAATGCAGGAGATCAACTCGATACAGCATTTACGATTTTTAATATTGGAACAGATGATTTATACTATAGCGTATTTGAAGATTCAGTGGCCTGGTTACTTCTAGAAAACCAGTCCGGAGAAATTGCTCCGGGAAATAATGCACCTGTCGTATTCGATTTTGATGCTACTGATCTTACGGCTGGTACTTATTTTTATAATATTAATATGGAAAGCGGAGATACCAGTCAGTTTGTATTGGATTATCCTGTTAAAATGGAAGTATTGCCTTTCCCACAAACCAATTATGGTATTGAGACGCTGGATCTTTGCGATGGCCTTTATCAGTTTAATGATCAAACTTTAAATGGACCTACTTCCTGGTTATGGAATTTCGGAGACGGAAATACTTCGACAGAAAGCTCGCCAATGCATCAATATGAGGAAGAAGGATTATTTGAAATCTCTCTGATTACCTGTAATAGTCTGGGTTGTGATTCTGCTTTATTCGAGCAGAATATTGTGATTAGCTTTTGTGATTCCCTTACTCTGGAAACTACCGGATCGGCATATTTCACCAGCTGTAACGGTTTGATATTCGATCAGGGTGGTCCCGATGGCAATTATGCTGATAACTCTGATTATATTATTGTAATAGAACCCACGGGAGCAGATTTTGTTACTTTGACCCTTAATTCGTTTTTGGTTCAACCTGAAGTCGATAAACTGCTTATTTATGATGGAAACAGTATTAATGCGCCATTGATTGATGAAGCCAGTGGGGGACTGAGTTCGGGAACAACCCGTTCTTCTACCGGCCCGGCGATGACTTTGCATTTCATATCAAACGGAGCAATCAATTTTTCCGGTTTTGAATTGGCCTGGTCTTGTAATGGTACGGTATTGCCTCCTGATGCTGCATCTTTTGGTTTGGTACAGGATACCGATTGTGATAATACGGTATTCTTAGATGCGACACCAGCTGGAAATTATGACTATCACTGGAATATGGGTGATGGAAATACAGTGACAACAAGCAATTCTAGTCTGGAATATAACTATCAAACACCAGGGACTTATACCATCAGCCTCGAAGTAAGCAATGCTGTAGGTTCAAGCTCTTTTGAACAGGAAGTTACCATAAATGAAATTCCCTTTGATCTTGATGCCCTAATTTCGGCAGATACAGTAAATATCAATGAACCATTTAGTTTACAAGCGATACTGGATATTAGTCCGGCCAGTGTGATGTGGATAATGCAATCTGGCGATACTCTGACAAATCTTAATGAAGAGTATTTTTATACCGAAATGGGGGACTATACGATCCTGCTGGAAGTCATTGATTCAGAAGGTTGTAAAATGTTTGTAGAAACGCCGATTCACGTAACCAATATTGTAAGTACGGAAGAAGTATTTGGTTTGGAAAAATTTCAGATTATTCCCAATCCATCCAGAGGGCAATTTGTACTGTCTCTTGCTTTTACAGAAAGCCTTGATACCGATATCATTTTGTTTAATACCTTGGGACAAGTGATTTACCGGGAGGCTCTAGGAGAGGTAACTGCAATGGATAAAGAACTGAATTTTAACCATCTCACAAGCGGAATATATTTCATCTCGCTAGTAAGCATAGAAGGAAATATTGCCGTAGAAAGAATAGTAATTCAAAAGTAAAATAGTTTTAAGCAGATTTAAGAGATTAATTTTTAGCCGTGGTATTTACACTAATAAATAAATACCCTGAAAAAGGTCCTGTCATTAGATGGGACTTTTTTGTTAGAGATGCTGTGTTAGCATCCAAACAAGCTCTTGGTTCCCAAAATTAATTCGATTTTATTATTCAATTTCTAAACATTGATATCGATATGCTGTTTTACTATAAGAAATGATAGTATAACTATCTTTTAACTGATCCTCTTAAATCGAATAATATGAATGCGAAAAATGTTTTAAAGTCTATCGGTTTCTTGGTATTAATCATTACACTGGCTAGTTGTGCTACTATACGAGAAGGGGAAGTCGGAGTAAAGAGAACTTTTGGAAAATATGCCAAGAATAGTTTTGATCAGGGGTTAAAGTTTTATAATCCCTTTACGTCCAGAGTTATCAAAATATCTACACAAACAGAGAACCTTGAAGTAGACCTGAGTATTCCTTCAAAAGAAGGCTTGACAATTGGATCCGAGGTATCGATTTTATACAATATTGAAGGCAGAAAAGCTCCTGAACTGTTGAGAAATATTGGTCCAGATTATGAAGAAAATGTAATCTTACCAGTTTTCAGATCGGCAGTTGCGGATGTTACCTCACGTTTTTATGCCAAAGATATGCACACAGGAGAACGAGCAACTATTGAAAATGCAATACGAGATCAGATGATGGTATTGATGGATGGTAAAGGTATTAAAGTAGAAGCAGTGCTGTTAAAAAGTATTCAATTACCTAGGAGTTTAGCCAGAGCAATTGAAGAAAAACTCGAAGCAGAACAGCAGGCACAGCGCATGGAATTTGTACTCCAGCAGGCACAGCGAGAGGCAGAGCAAAAGCGGATCGAGGCGAAAGGTATCCGGGATGCTCAATTGATAATCGCTGAAGGTCTGGATGCTAAAATTCTACAGTTCAAATCCATTGAAGCCTTTCAGGAATTAGCTAAATCACCTAATGCAAAAGTGATCGTTACGGACGGCGATCTTCCAATGATCATGGAACCAATCGATGCAGGTAACGTGAAAGTGAAGAATTAACATTTAACACGCGTCATCAAGAGGTGCCGGGGAGTGTAAATTTCAGGTCAATACCGGCACCTCCTTTTTCAAAACCACTGAAAATCACAAGTTAAATTACTATTTTGAGCAAAAGGCATAAGGCAAGATGAAACCAGGATCGTTTTTGCTGTTCTTACTCTTTAGTAATTTTATAATGGCACAGGAATTTATTCGCGTAGAAGGAGCGCATTTTAAAAAGGGAGATCAACGCTATTATTTTCTTGGGACTAACTTTTGGCAGGGCATGAATCTGGCCTCCAAAGGCTTCGGAGGCAATCGGAATCGCCTGCTTAGAGAACTGGATCGCTTTGAGGCGCTAGGGATCAATAACCTTCGGATAATGGTCGCCAGTGAGGGCCCGGACTCCGAGCCTTGGCGAATGTTACCTACCTTAATGCCCGCCCCCGGGCAATACAATGAAGACTTACTCGATGGTTTGGACTTTTTACTGGCAGAAATGGAGAAAAGAAATCTGCATGCAGTAATGTGCCTGGGTAATTTTTGGGCCTGGTCCGGAGGTATGGCGCAATACGTTAACTGGGTAACGAATAAAGCAATCCCCTATCATAATCCCGAAACTGGCAATTGGATAAAGTTTAGTTTTTATACCGCAAAATTTTATAAACTGCCAAAGGCAAAAGCACTTTACCGGGAACATATCAAAACACTGATCAATCGGAAAAACACTTATACCGGAAAACAGTATAAAGATGATCCAACGATTATGGCCTGGCAACTTTGTAACGAACCCCGGGGAATGTTACATCCCCGAAAGTATCGAAAATGGATTCATGAAACGGCTGCTTTGATTAAAAGCCTTGATCCAAATCATTTGGTTTCATTGGGAAGCGAAGGCGAGACCCCTTATCCGATTGGTAATAAATTTAGAAAAGACCATAGTTCAAAATACATCGATTATTTTACCATCCATATCTGGATAGAAAACTGGGGATGGTATAATCCGGAGAAGCCGGAAAAGACCTATGCGAAGGGCATTCGAAAGGCCAGGAAGTATCTGGAACATCATCTTAAAGTTGCCGAAGCTGTTGGCAAACCAATTGTACTCGAAGAATTTGGAATTGCCCGGGATCAGGGCAATCATCATCCGGATGCAAGTACGGAGTGGCGCAATCGTTTTTATAATTCAATGTTTGAAATGGTTTTGGAAAAATGCCGGGAAAGGACAGCTATGGCCGGTTGTAATTTTTGGGCCTGGGGAGGAGAGGGACGCCCCCATCATGCCCGGGCAATCTGGCAGAAAGGTCATGATTTCATCGGTGATCCGCCGCATGAATATCAGGGCTGGTATTCTATCTATGAAAAAGATGAGACGACATTACAGATAATTCGCTCTTTTACCCGGCAATTTCAGGCATTGACTTCTTCACGCTAAAACCTCCATCAGGTTATTGATCTTCATCTTTCAATATTTACTGTCCCTCTCGCAATAACTCTGCTTCCGTATACATTTTTCCCTTGGGAAATTTTGATCTGGCCTTCTTTACCTGACTCGCTTCTATATCAAGAGGTTCCTCACTGAATGCATTGCGAACGAAGGATAATATATTGGCAATGTCATTATCGCTAAGTTCGGGATTATCTTTAAGTCCCGGCATGACGGCATTGAGTTCGTAGCGTTTGCCCTTAATCGTAATGGGCCCCTGTAAGCCATGTAGTGTCAGTAATACCAGTTTTTCCGGATCACCGCTTAAGTATTCTGATTGATAAATTGGAGGCGCCAGATTTTTATTTCCCAATCCGTCTTCACCGTGGCAGGCAGCACAATGCTGACGATACAAATTGAGTCCCACTGTTTTGGTATCAGTGTAAACTTCTTCGATCCTTGTTTTTTCCGGAGCCGTTTTTCTTTTTTCGATCAATTGATTCAAATAGTTCAAAATAGGGTAGGAGTCCGGTTTTCCTCTGACTACTTGTAAAAAATATTTGAACTGATCTTCTTTTCCGCTAAGACTACTCAGAGCTGCTTCGATAAACAGGGTGTCATTCGGGTAACGATCCAGAACTTCTTGAATTTGTACAAAAGCTTTTTCATTGACCTTTCCTGCAGTAAGGCAAACCTGTAAATCAATTTCGGGATTTTTATGCTTCAAAGCATTGCGAAAGACTGGATAATTATCGCTGTGATCATAAAAAATACCAGCTAATTGAACGGCGGCTTTACATATTGACTGCTTATCACTTTCAGCAAGTGCTGCAAGAAGTAGTGCATCCAGAGCATCGAGGCCTTCGAGTGCCCACAGGGCATGTAAGCTTTCTGATCGAGCTAAGTCTTTCAGCAGCGGAATTACCTCTTTTGCATTTTTATGAATTAGTAATTGCTGAGCCCGGTCTCGTACCCAACCATTCGGATGACTAAGAAATTGAACGAGTTCGGAATTACTTTTTCCATGCAAGCGAATTTGTTCCGTTTGCTTTTGACTAACTTTTAAAATACGGCCGTAGTTTACAATGGTATCCAGGCCTCTTTCCAGATAAAGCTCCCGGAGGTATGCGGTCATATAGACTTTATGTTGAATAATCCCGTTGTGGTAGTCTACGATATAGAGCGCACCATCCGGACCATTGTACAAATTGACTGGTCGAAAAGCTTCGTCTTTAGAAATTAAGAATTCTTTTCCCTGGTAAGCTTGTTTACCGGTGATAATAATAGTACTGTCCCGGATGAGCAACCTTTTTATGAGATTAACCTCCGGACCACAGACAAAGGCATTGTCCTTATACCCTGCCGGGAAATTATCTCCGCGATAAATGACCGGCCCACAAGCGGAAGTAAAATTTTTTAAAAAAAGATTTTCATCTAAAACCCCGTCGACATAGCCTCGGTTTACAGCTGTTGCCTGTATGGGATATACACGTCGATCCGGAACAATGACTTCGTTCTCACCATTTTCATTTTTGAAAAAGGGATTTTGATTAAAAAGATTTGGCAGCGTATAATCTCCGTAAAGAGGATTTGAATTATCATTATAAAAAAGGCGCCCCTCATCATCATGACTGATTCCCCATTGTCCTCGAAATGAAGTTGCCTCTTTGAGCCATTTCCCATTTTTTAAGCGATATCTAAAAGTACTTTTAGCACTGTATATCCAGTTATCGATATTCAAATCCAATCCATTAGGCTGATGTTCAATATTACCTCCAACTGCATAAACTGAATCGACCAGTGTTTTCTTCCCTGGCTGATCATTTTTGATTTCAACAAACCATAGATTAGGAGGTTCTGCATAAAGCAATCCTCCGTAGCATAATCTCATTGCCCGGGCCAATACTAATTGATCTAAAAAAACTTTAGCAGATTCATAATGACCATCCTGATTACTGTCTTCCATGATCAGAATCCGGCCCACGGGTTCTTCTTCTCCCGTACCATCGATATTGGGCATATAACCTGGCATTTCTAATACCCACAAACGTCCCCTATCATCAAAATCAATAGCGATAGGCGATTTGATAAGAGGCTCAGAGGCAATTGCTTCTAAGTCGAAGCCAGGTTCGATAAAATAATCATCAAGTGCTGGCTGATATATGCTAATGTGGTCAGATTCTTTGGAACAAGTGAAAATAAAGCAGGCGAGACAAAATAAAAATACGATTCTTAGACTATAAATTTTCATCTTTCAAAGTTAATGAAAACCAGATACTCCATCTTTGATTTTGCTTTTCATTATTTATATCTCGGTACTTGTATAAATTAGTTTTCTGCCAGATACTTGTGCACGAAGCTAATGGCCATAGCGCCTTCTCCTACTGCGGAAGCAACCCTGTTCATTGCACCACTACGTACATCTCCGGCTGCAAAAATCCCGGGGATACTCGTCTCCAAAAGATAAGGGCTTTGTTCTTTCTTCCATACTTTTGTTCCATCTTCGTGATTTATAACCGAGCTGCCCGTAATAATAAAACCCTTTTGATCTTTCAATAAAAAATCAGGCGTCCATTCCGTATAGGGTTTTGCACCAATAAAAATAAACATTACTCCGGCAGGTTTTTCTTCAGAAGCTTGTGTTTTGTTATTGGTAAGCACTACACTTTCCAATTTTCCCTCTCCTTTTGTTTCGGTTATTTCAGTATGAGTAAGCAAATGAATATTTGCAGTATTATTGATCTGATCAATCAAATATTGAGACATCGTACTACTTAGAGAATCTCTTCGAATGACGATGTAAACATTTTTTGCGAACTTGGAAAGATACATGGCTCCTTGTCCGGCACTATTCCCGCCGCCTACTATATACACTTCTTTTTCGCTACACAGGTGAGCTTCTGTAGTCGCAGCACCGTAATAAATGCCAGCCCCGGTTAAAGCTTCCACTCCTTTATTGTTTAGTCGCCGGTAGTCAACTCCGGTTGCGATAACGACAGACTTTGTTTTTATAACACTTCCATCATTAAGTATTAAGTTTTTATAATTGTTTTCCACCTTAATACCATTGACATTTAAAGGAGACAAAAACTCAATACCGAAACGGGTGGCCTGAGTGATAGCTCTGCGCGTTAAATCCTGACCGCTTAAACCATTCGGAAATCCGAGGTAGTTTTCAATTCTGGAACTGGTACCTGCTTGCCCTCCCGGCGCTTTCTTATCGATGAGTAAGGTTTTAAGCCCTTCTGAGCCGCCGTAAACTGCAGCAGCGAGTCCGGCCGGACCGGCTCCGATAATTGCTACATCGTAAAGCATTTCTTTAGCTTTAACTTGCAAACCAAGTCTTTCTGCAATCTGTGTAAGATTGGGATTACTTATAAAACTTCCGTCTTCAAAAAAAAGAGTGGGCAAATCCTTTGAACTCAATTCGTTCGTTGCAGCGAGTTCCTGAGCAAGATTATCTGACTCAATGTCCAAAAAACGATATGCAAATAAATTACCGGCTAGATAATCTTTAATATCGTGGGTGGCGGGAGAAAATTGATAACCTACAAGTCTAAGACCGGTGAAGTTCGGACTAACCTGTGCCTTCCACTGATCCAGAAGATCGTCGAGAATTGGATATAATTTTTCCTCAGGAGGATTCCAGGGTTTAAGCAGGTAATAATCCAGCTGAATGTCATTAATCGCCCGAATGGCGGCTTCGGTATCAGAATAAGCAGTAAGAAGAACCCGTTTGGCTTCAGGGAAAATGCGTTTTGCCTGTTCCAGGAAGTCAACGCCGAGCATTTCGGGCATTCTTTGATCCGAAAGGAAGAGCGCGACAACCTCTCCCTTGTTTTTCAATTCGGTAAGTGTTTCTAATACTTCTGAGGCCGAATCGCTTGCCATGATTTTGTAATTGCTTCGGTAGCGCAATCGAATATCCGCACGAATAGCATTGAGTACTTGTTTGTCATCGTCGATGCAAATGATAATTGGCTTTTTCATTAGTTTAGGTTGAAGGAAGGTGAATTTCGAATTGAGTTTTTCCGGGAACAGAACGAACAGTAATCCATCCACGGTGATTTTTAATAATTTTTTGTACAATATCCAATCCTAGTCCGGTACCTTTTCCTATTTCTTTAGTAGTATAAAAGGGCTCAAAAATATGAGTTTTTATTTCATCCGGGATACCGTGACCATTATCTTCTATTACAACCTTTATGAAGTTTTCAGTTTTTGAAGTTTGAATACGAACCACACCTTTGCTTTCCGGAACAGCATCGAAAGCATTATCCAACAGATTGGTCCAAACCTGATTCAATTCTCCCGGTAAACCATTTACAATAATGGGCGTTTCGAGTAAATTGGTTTCGATTTTAACGCCTTGTTTTTTTATTTTATGTTGTAAAATTGCCAGTGTATTCCTGATACCATCCTGAAGGTCAAAAGCTTGTGTATCTTTATTTCTGTCCATGTAGGAATAAGATTTGACAGAGCTTACCAGACTTTCTATTCTTTCGGATGCTTCTTTTATTTCGGATACCGTTTTTTCAATAGTAATGTTTTGTATAATCCAGTTAAGGACCGGATTGATATCTTCTTTTCTGAGTTTGGATTTTATTAAATCCAGGTCTTCGGGAGAAAAATTATAATCTGCAAGAAAAGGAACCAACTCATCTGCATCTGACTCTCCGTGATCATCGAACCAATCAAACAGCTCATCTTCAATAGATGATTTTTCCATTAGAGATAAAGTACTTTTATGCTCTATTTTTTTATACATCAGCCCGTTTATTTCATCTACATTTTGATCATTGAGTTGTATGTTCATTATTGCCTTAAACTTCTCCGGAGTAGACTTTATATACTGTTGGAGCAGAGAAGCACTGCGTACCATGGCAGCGGCTGGATTATTGAGTTCGTGCGCCAAACCAGCGGATAGTTTTCCCAAAGCAATGAGCTTTTCATTTTGTACTTCCTGTTGAGTGCTGTTCCGAATGCGATTATTCATCTCATGTACCAGGACCTCGGTTAGTTTGTAACATTCCCTGATCATATCTTGTAAATCAGCTCTGGACAAATAAGCTACGATTCCGTCTTTGATGGTAGTGCAGGAAGCCGTGGCTTCTTTTAGTCTGGAGAAAGGAAGCAGGCCCGTGATATCCCCGGGGAGCAGCAAACCAAAAGCTTTTTTATTTTTTCCATCATCTAAAAAGAATTCAAACTCTCCTTCCAGTATAAAAAAAGTATGATTAACCGGTTCTCCTTTTCTGAAAAAAGAAGAACCGCTTGGAAAAGTCTTGGTGCTCAGACGTTCTTTTAACCATTCCAGTTCCGGAGTCGGAATATTTTCAAGCGGTTTAAACAACCTTAACTGTTCTATAGTGATGTTCATTTTTCTAATGTTTTCCGAGTAATTGAAACAGATTCCCGGACCGGTTTGTTTTCATCAATTGCTATTCTAAGCAATATTTTCATTATCTTGATCTACTATAGGTAAGTTAACTGTTTTAAACACAACAACATCATTTTTTTCTTGTTCTATTGACTATGATGACAAGGAACCCAATAATTTCGGGAATTTCTCTAAATAATCTTTTGCATTATGAAAAGCTGGAGCATCACAATCCTGATGCTGACTGGCTTTTATTGATTCACGGAGCAGGAGGCAGTACCCGAACCTGGAAGAAACAAAAAGATGCTTTAAGTGCGGCGTATAATCTGCTTATCGTTGATTTACCCGGGCATGGTCAATCAAAGCATCGACAAACCATAAGCCAGAGGAATTATGATTTTGATATCATTAGTAATAAAGTCTGGGAAGTAGTTGATCATCTGAAAATCCGAAATGTACATTTACTGGGCGTTTCCCTCGGGGCAATCATTGCGATGAAAATGCGAATTCTGAGGCCCGTCAATGTTGTTTCCGTAGTTTTAGCCGGAGCTATTGTTCGCCTGGATACCAAGATGAAAGTGATTGCTTCGCTCAGTTTGAAACTGGCTGAAGTTTTTGGTTTTGAGAGGTTATATAAATTTGTTGCCTGGTTGGTACTTCCCAAAAAGAATCACAAAAAATCGAGAGAAATATTTATTCGGGAATCCAAACACCTTACAGATTCAGAATTCAGAAGATGGACAGGGATGTACGGCAAATGCCTCAATGATACACTAAAGCAAATTTATGAAGCCGTTTCTGAAATTCCGACTTTGCTTATTATGGGAGAACAGGATCACTTCTTTTTAAAACAAGCTAAAAAGTATGTCAATCTTCACAAAAACGTACATATGAAGATCGTTGAAAAATGTGGCCATATTGTAAACCTGGAAAAGGCAGAACGTTTCAATGAAATTTGTTTACAGTATTTAAAAAATTTGAAGAAATAATCAAAATACCACTAAAACTGTACAAAAAGAAAGGATTAGGACAAGGTAAAAGGATTGACAAAAGGCCGGAATTTGAGCGGTCATAGTTTTTTCGTTTATTTTTAATTTCCTATATTTAGCTTTCCTAAAGCTAGCAATTCGCCATAAGACCTCACTGATTACGTACGATTCCATTGCATATTAATGGTTGTTTACTTAAACAACTTCACATTCTTTATTATTTACGACAACCACAACTGATTATGAATAAGGCAAGCCTGTACTTCACTCTGATCTTATTGGCTCATTCGCTAAATCTATTTAGCCAGCAAAGATGCCATTCAGATGAACGTACGGAGATATTTAAAAAGACCGATCCTCATTATTATCACAGTCTTCAGCAACCACTTAATTTCAATTCGGGAATGCTGCCTATGATGATGGATGATATCATTACTATTCCCGTGCATGTAATCATTGTTCACCCTCCCGGGCAGGCAGTTGGTACTGGGGTTAATTTTCCGATGGATCATATTCAATCGCAAATTGATGTGCTTAATGAAGATTTCCGAAGACTCAATGGTGATGCTTCGAATACACCGCCCGAGTTTGCCGCCGGAGATTCAGAGATCGAATTTTGTCTGGCTAGCGTTGATCCGGATGGTAATGATACAGATGGAGTGACCAGATATGGGACAACACAGAATCTAAATACCAATGAGTTTGCCATTAAATCGGCAACTGGTTGGGATCGTAATAATTACCTTAATGTTTGGGTGGGCCCTGGTTTAGGTGGAATATTAGGTTGGGCTTATCTGCCGACAACCGGGGGACTTCCCAATGCTACACTTGATGGAATTGTTGTTGCCAGTGGTACTTTTGGAGGGCCAGGATATGGTACTACCAATAATTATGATCTGGGAAGGACTGCCACTCATGAGGTTGGACATTACCTGGGACTAAGGCATGTCTGGAGAAATGGTGGATGTGGACTGGACGATGGATTTGATGACACCCCTTTACAGGATGACCAAAATTTTGGATGTCCCAATCATCCCAGTCCGAGCTGTTCGAATAGTGGTGATATGTTTATGAACTATATGGATTATGTTAATGATGATTGTATGAATGCATTCTCTGTAGAGCAGGGAGAATATATGCGTTTGATTCTGAATACTTCGAGAGCAAGCTTATTAGATGCTGCCAATACTTATTGTAATGCGGGAAGTGTGCCATTAGTGATTGAGCTGGTGAATGCTACGGATATACTTTGCTTTGGTGAAAACAATGGTACAATCACCGTTAATGCAAGTGGTGGTTCAGGGGGCTATACTTATTCTATTGATGGAGAGCCCTTTCAAACCAGTAATGTTTTCATTAATGTTGGCCCCGGACCACATATTATCACTGCTCAGGATAGCGGAGGTTCAACAGTAGATATTGATGTAGTGATTAATGAACCAACTCTGATAGTCGCTAATGTTGATACACAAACTGAGGTAAGTTGTTTTGGAGAGCAGGATGGGGTAGCGGTCATTAGTGCTACCGGTGGGACGCCTGCCCCGGGAAATATTTATCAATACGGGATTGATAATGGTCCGCTTTCTCCTGTGAACGTTTTTGGAAACCTTGCAGGTGGACCTCATACTGTGGAAATCCAGGATGATAATGGCTGTAGTATTTTTATCGATTTATTCATTATCGAGCCGGCTGAATTGATCAGCTTTCCGGATGAGATATTCAATGCAAGTTGTAATGGTACAGAAGATGGAATTGTTTCAATGGTCACTGTTGGAGGAAACCCTTTTTATACCTATTCGATAGACCAGATAAATTTTCAACCTACTCCGGTTTTCTTTGATCTTGCCGCCGGAGATTATCAGGTAACTACGATTGATCAAAATGGGTGTATTTCGGAGACGCAGGTAAGTATTACAGAACCTGAAGTACTGGAATTGGATATCACTGATCAGGAAGGTATTTCCTGTTTTGGTGAAACCGATGCTTCCATTATTCTGGAAGCAAGCGGAGGTACGGCTACTTATGAATATTCAATTGACGGGATTAATTATCAACTAAGTCCTGTTTTTGATAATCTTGATGAAGGAACTTATACAATTTCTGTATTGGATGCCAATGCTTGTTTTGAAGGTCTGGAGGTGACGATTGATGCTCCGGAGGAATTAATCGGGGAGATTATTGTACAGGAAGATGCGGGATGTGCCGGGGCTGCGGAAGGCTCGATGATTCTTAGTGCGAATGGCGGAGCGGGATCTTATGTGTTTACCTATGACACCCAAACTGCAAATGGTGATACAGTTGCTTTTTCCAACCTTCCGGCGGGTACACATATTGTTACGATTACGGATGCCAATGATTGTAATTCTGAGCTGACCGTCGAGATTTTAGAAAATGCAGCAATTGAATTAGAGACTACGGCTATCGAAGATATTTCCTGTTTTGGAATTGATGATGGAATGATTGAAGTGATGGGAAGTGGTGGTTCTGGTGTTTATCAGTATAATATAAATGGCGGCACTTACGATACGGAAAATACATTTGATAATCTTGGTTCCGGTATTTATAATATCGGCGTACTGGATGAAGCGGGTTGTGAAGGGATTTTGGAAATAGAATTATTTGAACCGGAGGAAATTGCCCTTGCTATTGATAATATCGATAACCCTGATTGTTTTGGTGATACCAATGCCAGTGTAATGCTGGTTGCCAACGGAGGCTCCGGTGTTTACGAGTTTACACTAAATAATGAAACCAATACTACGGGACTGTTCGATAATTTATCTACCGGAGGATATATAGGAATAGTAATGGATGAAAACGGCTGTATACAGGATATTACGGTAAATATTGAAGCCCCGGAAGAAATTGAACTGGAATTAGTTTCCAGTGAACCTGTAGAATGCAGTGGAGAGGCTAATGGAAGTTTAAGCGTTGAAGCCAGTGGAGGAACAGGTGTATTTGAATATAACCTGGACGGAGAAATTAATGCCAGTGGAAGTTTTGCCAATCTTAACGGTGGAACTTATACGGTACTGGCTACTGATGCGAATGGATGTATCCAGATGCTGGACGTGGAAATTCCCGAACCGGAGGTGCTGGAAGTATCGCTGGATTATGTAATAGATGTAAGCTGTGCAGGAAATGCTTCAGGAGCGATCCAGGCTATAGCTAATGGAGGTAGTGGAATGGTTGAATTTACTTTGAATGGAGTGACAAATAATACAGGACTTTTTGAAGATTTGGTAGAGGGGAATTATACCATTACAGCAAATGATGAAAACAATTGTACCAATACTATTTCAGCAGAAGTCGCTTCTTCGGATGAATTGGAAATTGCAGATGAAGCATTAGAACCTGTTTCCTGTTTTGGAAGCCAGGATGGTATGGTGCAATTAGTTGTATCCGGAGGGAATGGCGATTTTGGATTTATGCTCAATGGACTAATGAATACCACAGGTCTGTTTGAAAACCTTGCTCCGGGCGTTTACACTGCTATCGTAACAGATGGTGCAGCTTGCTCCGGTACTTATGATTTTGAAATTTTTGAACCGGAGCTTTTACAGGTGACACCGGGAATAACAGAGGATGTCTCCTGCTTTAACAGTACTGACGGATTAATACAGTTAATCGCTACGGGAGGCTCGGGAAGTTATATTTTTAATGATGGAAATAATTCGAATACTACCGGTCTTTTTGAAAATCTCTCTCCGGGTTCTTATGAGTTTACAATTACGGATGATAATGCTTGCTCGACTCAGGTGAATACAGAGATTGGCTCTCCTGCAGCTATTGAAGCAGAGGTGCAAAGTACTACTGCTGCCGGATGTGATGGTGAAGCCAATGGAGGATTTGCGATTGAAGCTAGTGGAGGAACGGGTAGTTTTAGCTATGAGGTAAATGGCCAGGTTAATACTTCCGGAATATTCGAAAACCTTTTAGCCGGAAATTATCCGGTTTCGATTATCGATGCGAATGCCTGTGAATTTATCACCAATGTTGATGTGGCTGAATCAGCTGATATTGAATTATCCCTGGTTGAAGTAGAAGATAATAATTGTTTTGGATTAAGCGAAGGTAGTATCCAGCTGACAGCATCAGGGGGATCGGGTACCTTTACTTATACTTTGGGCACGGAGACGAATACGACAGGTCTGTTTGAGAATCTTGGTTCGGGAGATTATACGATTTTGGTAGAAGATGCTGAGGGATGTTCCAATACAACGACCCAAAGCATTGCAGAACCCGAGGAACTGACTTTTTCTACTATTGAAATTCAGGATATTAGTTGCAATGGAGCCAGTGACGGGATGCTTACCGCTAGTGCTTCTGGTGGAACAGGAGCCATTGAATTTATACTCGATGGACAAATGAGTTCGATGGGGATATTCGAAAATTTAAACCCGGGAGTTTACGATTTGGAAATTATAGATGAGAATAATTGCAATGCTGTTCAATCAATAACAATTACAGAACCTGTGCTATTAAATCTCGAGCTTAGTAATTCGCAAGCCGTTACTTGTACGGGAGAAGAGAATGGTATTTTAACGGTACAAGCCAGTGGTGGTAGCGGCATTTATACTTATTCTTTAAATAATGAAAATAATACCAATGGACAGTTTGAAAATCTTGCGGTTGGTACCTATGAAATTTCTGTAGTCGATGAAAATGGTTGTACCAATTTAATTAATGCAACAGTAGAAGCGGAATTGGAGATAAGTTCCGAAATTATTGCTATTCAGAATATTGATTGTGCAAATAGCGGCAACTTTGGAAATATTCAGATCAATGCTTCCGGTGGTAGCGGTAGTTTTGAATATACTTTAAATTCGGAAACCAATACGAATGGTTATTTTGAAAACCTTCCTGCCGGTCTTTATGAGATCATGATTAGCGATAGCAATGGATGTATCGGTAGTCAAGCTTTTGAAATTACAGAGGGAGGAGATCTCGAAGTAGCCGTAGATATGGTTCAAACAATAAGCTGTTATAATGCATCCGACGGAAGTCTTCAGGTGAGTGTACAGGGAAATGGACCATATGAATTTGAATTAGACGGTAATCTGAATACGAATGGTTATTTTGAAAACCTTTCCGCAGGGACTTATCAAATCGTAGTGACAGATGCGAGTGCTTGTGCCAGTGTTTCACAATATATTGTTGAGGAACCTTTGGATATTATGATTGACTATTTGGAATTGAATGATGTTTCCTGTTTCGGAATGGAAAATGGTGATATCCAGGTTGAAGCCAGTGGAGGAAGTAATGAATTTGACTATACCTTAAACGGGGAAACAAATACTAACGGCACTTTCGAAAATGTAATGGCAGGAGACTATATGCTCTTTGTAGAAGATAGTAACGGTTGCAGTACAGAAATTCCGGTTTCTATCGAACAACCGGATGTGTTGAGTAATACAGTTGTTGAAAATCAGGCTTTGACCTGTTATGGAACGAATGATGGAAGTGTCCAACTGATAGCAGAAGGTGGTAGTGGAACTTATACTTATACACTTGGATTGGATACCAATAACGATGGAATTTTTCAGAACCTTGAGGGAGGAATTTACACGGTGTTAATTGCGGATACCAATGGTTGCGAGCTGCTTTCTGAGGTAACAGTAGAGCAACCTTCGGCATTGGAAGCTGAGTTGGTCAACATACAATCTATTGGTTGTGGAGGCAACCTTACAGGAGCCGTAGAAATTCTTGCTGAAGGCGGTACGGGAAGTATAAACTATACGCTTGGAGCAGAAACCAATTCAATCGGTGTTTTTGATAATTTAGATGTTGGGAATTACACAGTTGAGATAGAAGATGCTAATGGATGTACTGCCTCAATAGATTTCGCCATCAATCAAACAGACGATTTAGAAGCAGCCGTAATGTCCAATACGCCTGCGACTTGTTTCGGAGCGGATGATGGTACGGTAGTCATTGATGTTTTAAATGGAAATGGAGATTACATTTATTCTCTTGGAACTCAAACCAATACTGATGGATTATTTTCGGGATTGACAGCGGGGGATTATATCGCATCGATCACTGATGGTAGTGGTTGTAATACCAGCCTTAATTTTTCTGTCAGCCAGCCCAATCAAATTTTCACAGAAGCTTTTACAATTGCAGCTCTCAGTTGCTTTGGTGCGAATGATGGGATAATCCAGATCGAGGCTTTTGGTGGTGTAGCACCTTATGTTTACAGTTTCAATAATGAGGTAAATACCAATGGAGGTTTTGAGAATGTTGCAGCCGGAAATTATCAGGCATTGGTAACGGATGCAAACGCTTGTACACAAACCATGCTCGTTGAAATAATAGAACCTGATGCAATCCAGGCGGAATTGATTGCGCAGCAGTCTCCAGACTGTTATGGGGAATCCAATGGCTTTGTTGAATTAGAGGCAATTGGTGGTTCGGCGCCGTTTGAGTATAGCCTGGATGGCCAGATAAGTTCTAACGGTATTTTTGAAAACCTGTCAGCAGGAAATTATGATTTGATGATTACAGATGCCAATGGCTGTACAAGTACAGAAATCATTAGCCTTGATCAACCGGATGCACTTTTATCCGGAGTACTTGATATTACACCGGTTCAATGTTATGGTGGAAATGATGGGGTTATTTTTGTTGGAGCAGATGGTGGTACCCCTACGTATCAATTTGAATTAAATGGTGAAGTAAATAGCGGTGGGGTGTTTTTCAATTTATCAGCCGGCCAATATACTGTAATCGTGACGGATGCCAGTGCCTGCTCTAGTGAAACTGTGGTGGTTGTATCCGAACCAAACGAATTGATTTTGGAAGTAGAGGATATTCAAAATGACAGTGGAATGGGAGATGGTAGTGTTGATCTCGCAACTCTTGGCGGTATCGGGCCTTTTATGTATTCATTAGACGGTATCGATTATGTGCCCTCCAGCATCTTTACAAATCTTGCTGCAGGAACCTATACTGCCTATGTTCGGGATTCTAATGGTTGTATTTCTGAAATAAGTTTTACCATAGAAATTTCTACTTCCATTTCTAATCCGGAACAAGGAGTAATGAATATTGAACTTTTTCCTAATCCATTTGAAAATGAGTTGTTTATAGCATTTGATCTGCTAAATACTCAGCCCATTAACATTAGCGTTTTTAATGTACAGGGGCAGGAAATTTTTAGACAATATAATGAGGTTGCCGTTGGGGCATCTCAGTTGAAACTAAATATACCTCATGATTTACCTGTTGGAACGTATATTTTGGCTTTGAGTAATGATCGGGTATATTTAGGGAATTATAAATTAGTGAAGATGGGCAGGTAGAGACAGCTTGTTCATAGTTCATTGGACTAGTAAAATATTTTTATGATAAGAAGATTAGCGGAGGGAGATTTGCGGACGAAATACGGAGTATTTCGGGAATTATTGTACTACGATGGACAAAAAGAATCTATTGCTCTGGTCATGGGAGAAGTGGAAGATGCAGAAGAGGTATTATGCAGAGTGCATTCTTCCTGTATTTTCGGTCATTATTTTAACAGCATCGAATGTGACTGTCAACAGCAGATGGATATTTCCCAGATTTTGATACAACAAACCGGGTTCGGAATAATTATCCTCTTGGATCAGGAGGGAAAAGGAAATGGGCACTTTGCCTTACTGAACAGTGTTTCTTATAAAAGGAAAGGAATGAAACAGGCGGATGCTTATGAGGCTGCCGGCTTTCAGCGGGATGCCAGAGATTTTAGTGCAGCAGCTAAAATTTTAAAGGACTTAAATGTGGGCTCGATTCGATTACTTACCGATAATCCTAAAAAGATCGAAACTTTGACCAGGTATGGCGTCAAAGTTAATGGTACAAGAGAAATTGCCCTTCAATAAATAATCGCTGAGTTTTACGCTTTTCAGAATCAAAATCAATGCCTGCCTGCAAGCACAATTTTGGTTTTATTGATGCTTTTTTAGAAAGATAAATAATAAATTGGGAGCAAATTCTGTTTATCCAGTATTTGTACAAAAACCAACCTACATGAAAAATAGTGGAATCATTGTCTTTTTGTTTTTGATCCTTTTTTCGGCTTGTAACAAAGGAAAAATCAAGGAATTAGAGAAGGAATTGAAGTTTAAAACCGATAAGGTGACAGAATTGGAAGAACAGGTTGATTACCTGAAAAGCACCAATAGTAGTCTGCTGGATCGTATGTCGGACTTGTCCATCGTTAGTAAAACGGGAGCAGAAAGCATTAAAAAGTCCCTGGAGAATATGACGCAGCAATACGGTTACATCCAGGATCTTACTTCTAAAATTCAGTCTAAGGACTCCCTGAATCTCGCTTTGGTTATGAATTTGAAGCGATCCCTAACCGATATCGACGACGATGATGTACAGGTCGAAATCAGAGGCGGGAAGGTCCACGTTTCGATTTCTGATAAAATGCTTTTCCGCTCGGGAAGCGCTACGCTTAATACGGAGGCTAAACGCGTTCTGGATAAAATCGCGAATGTTCTTAATGATCACTATGAACTCGATGTGATGGTCGAAGGTCATACCGATAATCAACCCATTAATACGAGTTGTATTGCGGATAACTGGGATCTATCTGCCAAAAGAGCTACTTCGGTAGTTCGGAGTTTACAGGATGACTATTACGTTGATCCTGAGCGGCTGATTGCTGCCGGGCGTTCTGAGTTTATTCCCCGTGCGGACAATAACACTGCTGAAGGCCGTAGCACTAATCGCAGGACCGAAATCGTTATTATGCCTAAGCTCGATCAATTCTTCAAATTGCTGGAAAGCCCGGAAGTGGCAGACTAGATTTGCCAGATGGAAAAGCTCAATACCTATATCCAGTCTTTGGATTTCGCATACCTGAAAGTTTATTCTGGATTGAGGGGAGATAGTTTTATCGCTTTTTCCAAGCAAATAGAAGAAGAGATTGCGGGGCTGGAAGTCTTGCTTCCGAAGGCTCGTTATATGCAACAACAAAAGATCAATCGAAAGATTGAAGCATTGAAAAATCAGATCAATATTTATAATGCCAGGCTTATCAACGCTCAGGCAATCATACATCCGAATGCTAAAGAACTGGCTTCTTTAGAAAAAAATGATACGAGGTTTCCTAAACTTATGAACTTCCTAAACCGGGAAGGGCGACAGGAGGCTATCTCTATGTGTTTACCGGTTTATCGGGAAGCGATCGCTTTTTTTGATAAGGAGGATCAGATCAATGGGATTCTTCATCTCTGTTTTGAATGTCATTGGATAGTGAATGAGGAAGGAAATGCTTTTTATTATGGTACTTCCGACTATCCCAAGCTGGAGAACTTTCTTTTAAATGAACTTATAATTTAAGCCCGCCTTCGGTGGTTTTGGTCAAAGTGCTTTTGAGCAATTGGAGCGTCCAGTATTTCTGCTAGGAACTTTATTAAGGCAACAAGGGATGTCCAAAAAAATACCCCGTTTTTCATTGAAACAATTTCATGCACTCTAATGAAAAACGGGGTAACTTATTTTTGAGTTATGCCTTTGTATAAAACTTATTCCCCCAGTTTTAAAACCTTTTTCGTCTGCGTCCATTTATCCGTTAAGATCGTGCAATAATAAATGCCGTTTGGATAATCGGATAATTCCAGATTGATATTTCCATTGTTGTAAGGATCAATCAGTTGAGTTTTGATTGTTCTTCCGGTTACATCTGATACCAAAAGTTTTACATCCTCGTATTGGGGCAAGTTTAATGCAATAGTAAACTGCCCGGTGCTGGGATTCGGGAAAATATCATAAGCATATTCGAAGGGGATCGTTTCTACATTGGTTAGAGTACCCAAACCAAATGAATGGGTAATACCATTTCCAAAATCCGGTTCAAATGACTTGAAGGTTGTTGAATAATTACCAACTCTAAAAAGGCCCGCTCCCTGATCGGGTTGTGCCCAGAATTCAAGCCCGTTTCCGCCCGTATCATTCATTTCCAATGTATAACAACCATCCTCCAGAAACAAGGTATCTCTATAATAAGTATTACTTGCCAGTCCGTTTCTGGAGAGCAGGATGTCACCGGAAAAATCGCTTAGCGTATAGGAAGTTTGGTCACCAAAATTATTGGTTCTTACTGTAACGATGAAAACACCGTTTAGGTAAATATCGGGCAAGTCAAATCTTGAAGTCACGGTATTATTTTGCTCGTACTCATCAGATGCACCATTAGGTTCGGAAATAGTAGCCATAAACAAACCTTCCTCGTTTCCAACCCAAAAGGAGGCATCGGGGATAGGCAGGATGACCTCTTCTGTTTCCATAAAGTCAAGATTCCCTGTCCAGGTAAATGTTTCCGGGCTGCCACCTTCTACCTGATACGTGATGCTTGCACTGGTCAAAGGCGTTGAACCTGTGTTTTGAATAACGATCAGTGGATCATTACAAACAGGGTTTTCCCGATCATATTCTATTCTGTTACTGGGACGTTTGACCTCAATGATAGAAGCATCCTGCGTAAAATTGGCAGGCCCGTAAGTTACCAACTGGTGGCTGGTTAAGTAGTTACTGGTTCCGGAACCATCCATAACGCTATAGTCCACATTGACGCTTGCTCCGGCTGTCACCAGATCGCTTATGTCCCATTCATGCAGATCGGTTGGCGCTCCGGGGCACCAGCCCGCGCGATCGTAAATCCAGGTACCTCCTTGCGGATACACGGGATTGTCTCCGCAGGTTTTCCAGGCATTCCATACAAATTCGGGATCACCACCATTAATATTTACCCAGTGTGTTCGGGGAATAAATTCCCCTTCCTGGCCATGCCCTGTGACCATGGTTCTGATTTTGAAATAATGCCCTTCGGGATCGAGTGTTATATCTCTGGGTTCAAGTACATCGTCGTTGATAATGGAGGTATACGAATGATGGGAACTTGAGCGCCAAATCTGCTGTATATTTCTTACCTCCCGGGGCGGAGTTCCTTTTATAAATAAAAATCGTATATCCATCTCTTCCTGAAATTGACCGCCCAGTTCCAGAGACATTCGCTTTTTATCTTTTAAAACAGGGGCAAAATCACTAACATCAAAGGTCCAGGTCTTGCCTTCCGGGCCCAGGTCGAGAAATATACCATAAGGCGTGACAAAAGACATGATTTCGAATTTGGAAGGAAACTTTCGATAGTAAATCAATTCACCGATATTGATCGTTCCATCAATGGCCAGAAGAAAAGAATCCAGTACCGTGCCCTCTGTATCATAAAGGTATTCGTAGCCAGATTGCCATACGTATTCCACTTCTTGTACTTCAAGGTCCGTTCCGCTGACCTGATAACTGGTAATTGCCGATTGATTATTTAAAAGCGTATCAAATACTTCTACTGTATTTATACTTAAATCGTACTGACCTTGTACCAGTGTAATATCAGGTCTCTGATTGGTAGTATTAAAACTGGTATATAACTCACTGCCAGTTGTGGACTTCCAGTTTGCCTGACCATTAATAGATGCCGTACCACCTGGTGTTGCACTATTCTGTACGCTAAAGCCCGTACCTTCATCCAGTTTGAAATAGGAAATCAGATTTGCATACCTCGGATGGCTATTGTCAATGCTTCTCGACATCCAGTTGACAATTTCGTCACTGCTCAATTCGACATTCCAAATCTGGAATTCATCAATATTTCCATAATAAAAGCGCGCCTGGGTATTATTGCTTCCCAGGGTAAACTTGCTCAGATTAATCGGCTTTGTCTTTCCTGTACCGGAATGCCATAGGGAACCGTTTAGATAAATTCGCATAGTGCCGCTGGCTGCATTTTTGGTAAAGGTCCAGTGATTCCACCGGCCTTCAAAATCCGCTGCGTTAGCAGTTTTATTGATACGATCATAATTGCCATCATTCCCGCAATCCCAGTAAACTTGTGAATTACTCCAGGGGAGGTGTACATTAGCCTGTCTTCTATTTTGCTCATCCACTCCTTCAAAGATAGTCGTAGCGGTAGGGAGTGCGGCAGGATTTCCATAAGACCAAAAAGCAATGCTAATCTCATCGCTGATATTTTCAAAACCATCAATGGGTAATTCGAGATATTCTGAACCGGAAAATTCTAAATTATAATTTGAACCGGAATTGATTAAGCCCATTGTAGAGTTAGTCGTTCCTCCCTGGATCGTGCTATTGGGACTGGATTCATTATTGGTAAAACTGAATTCTATCAAAATATTAGAGCTACCGTCCCATTCAAAATTATTATAGAAAAGAAATTCGTTTTCGCCATTTGAAAGCGTTGTATTCAAAAAATATACTTCCGTAAAACCATCTTGCTCAATTGCCGAAGAAGTCAAACTGGTTTGCGAACTATGTTTCATTTTGATTCTTAGAAAAGAAGCCTCGGAACTGCTTTGCTCAACATTTAATCGAAGGCTTGAAATAGCACCTGCACTTAAACCTGCATTAGTCAATTCATCTGCGGTCCAGAGGTATTGCGATTTGGAAGTGATGCCCATAGTCGTAAAGGGATGACTGAGTGGCTCATTACCGGATTCGACAGCAATACTGGTCTCCGTAATGATGCTATTATATATTACTTCCTGTTGATCATATTGGATATAACTATAGGTAGGGGAGTATGTAAAATCAAAAATATCCCCATTAAACCCGGAGATAATATGGGTTGGGTGAACGGACCTTAAAGAATCGACATAAGAGGAATCCGTGATATAGGTATTGCAACTGTAATCCCATTCCCCACAACCGAGATTGGGTTGTGCGCCCGTAGATACCAGCGCTCCTTTACAGCGCATATTGTACTCCATGATAATTTTTTCGTAGGAAGTACCATCATCTGGTGGAAATTGAAAAACATAATTTCGACCGGTGCTGTCGTAGGTGAGTGTCTGAACGACAATTGTATCCTGTGCATGGTTGATTGCAGAAAGCAGAATTCCGAAAATCAGAGTTAGTAAATATCTTCGCATCTTCAAATTTGATTTTTAAATATAATCTTAGAAAGGATTGTTAATTAGTCCTAAAGTTAATCTTAAAAAACCAAATAATGTACAAGATTTAGAGAATTAATTGCTCTTAAAAAAGAGAACTCTTATCCCTGTTTTGGAGAGCTGTTTCGAACGACCTCCAGTATCTCAATATCCTTATCCAGATTGATCGGGTAAAGGCCAAGCTTACTCGAATTGGTCGGCATCGTCGGATCACAAATCGTATATTCAATGCCCTCGTAAACAAAGGGTTTACCGGTCACCTCTGGTAATTCTACTCCAATGGTGATAATATCGTCGTGAATATACTGGATGACAATGAAATTGAGATTGGTAGTTTCTTTTAACAAATTGTAGAAAAGGGCACAGCGATCTTCAAAATCCGAGGAATCAGCTATCATGAGTTGATTAGCCGTAAGCGGTTTGTCTTTTTGAAATCTGATTTGATCATTTTTATATGGGAAAGATTTTCTGGTAAAGTTAACCAGTGTACGAACTTTTTCCGAAGGACTCTTGTCTGCAAGGTGTGGAGCCAGGGCAGATTTTAAAGAGTGGAGCGTGGTATTCGCAATGGGCACTTTGATATAGTTAATCGGCATGGTTATCGGAAAGCCTTTTAGCAAATCATTTCCCACAATATCAACTTCTACGTCCAGGCTTATTTTTTTACCGTCCATTTCAAACTGATAATTCCTGTTCTCGGATACGGGTGGCAGCTCCGGGAATTTCTCGATTTTAAACGAAAAAGATTTTTCATTGAGCTGACCGGGTTGAAATTTGGGAATTTCAAATAGAATGCCTTTGGTCTTTATACCATAATACATGCTCGTCAGATTGACATAAGGGCGATTTTTGATCTTTACAAAAGGCGCTTCAAAAACTTTGTCTTCCGTACGGATATATAGAAAAGTATATTTGCTTTTTGAAGTATAGAGACGAGTATCATAGCCCGCTTTGGTCATGAGAAACCAGGTAAAGGAGGTCCTAAACATATCGCTCTTGTTCTCAAAAATTGTTTCGACTGATTTTCGTACCAGATTATAAAAAAACCAGTCATTGAGTTCCATTTGTTCTTTATGATTGACCAGGCTTTCCAATAATACCTGATAATTATTGTTTTCCAGTTTTTTGTAAAAACGCTTGAGACAAATCGTACTGGTGCAATGCTTGTTTTTCTCCAGAATGGAAGGATGGTATTTCAAATCGAGTTTTACAGAATAAAATTCAATCTTGGTATTGATTATTTCTCCTGCCCGCTCGGCTTGCAAAAGCTGAGCAAACAGGCTAATGATCAAAAGAGAGAGCAAAGTTTTTAAGCGCATAAGGTTTTGATATCGGGCTCGAAAGCCTATAAAAGGTAAAATCCTAAGGGATTATTGTATGAAGCAAAAGATGTTATCTTCCACTATCAAAAAATGAATCTAGCTTTTTCAGGCATTAGCTTCAAAGGCTTATTTACCTGAAAATAAAAGTATTGACAAAAAGACTTAAGGACAATGATCACTAAAAAATCATTCGTTATTCGATTTTCGATGCTCGAAAGTCGAATAACGAAAGTCGAAACACAATTTTGTCTCCAGGGTTTCATGCTAGTACACCTAAAGTCTAATACCTGATACCTCCATACCCCCTATTCTTCCTTTGGGTGAACCAGTGTCATTTCATCGATCAAATGGCGCGCTCCGGCATATTTGTCAATTACAAAAAGAATGTACCTCACATCAACCATGATATTGCGGCAAATAGAGGCATCGTAATTGTAATCACTCATAGTCCCTTCCCATGCTCTGTCAAAATTGAGGCCAATCAGATTGCCATAGGCATCAACGGCCGGACTGCCGGAGTTTCCGCCGGTGGTATGATTGGTGCCGATAAAACAAACCGGGACCTTACCGGTCTTATCAGCGTATTGACCGTAATCTTTTAGTTCGTATAATTTGCGCAATCGTTCTGGCACGTGAAATTCGTAATCGTCTTCGACGTGTTTTTCAATGATTCCCTCCAGATAAGTGACCGGAGTATATTGGACAGCATCCCGCGGAGCATAACCATCAACTTTACCATATGTTACCCGCAAGGTACTATTGGCATCCGGATAAAAGCGTTGTTTAGGAAAGGCTTCCATCAAAGCTTTCATATATAAACGTTGATTTTTATTGATTTTTGCTTGAATCTCACTGTATTGATTGGCTATTTGAGTATTGTATTGTTGTGCCAGTTCATCTGTAAATATGAATAAAGGATCGGCCCTGAGTATCTTTACAGCCTCTTCCGGGGCTTTTTCCAAAACACTGTATAAAGCCTCTTTCGTCGTAAATTTTGTCTTGGTATAAAGGTGGCTGGCCAGTTCCTTATAATCTTTGGTGCCTAGTGTAAGCATCAGTTTTTTAACTGGATCAGCGATGCCCATTTGTGCATTTTCACTATAGGTTTTCATCAAAGTAGCAAAGACTTTCTGATCGATCTCCGGGCGATAGTTTTTATAAAAGTCATCGAAGAAGCGGCTGATAAGAATATTTTTATACTTGCCATAAGCTGCCGCACCATTATTTTCGTATCGATCTGCCAATCTACGCATATAATTAGCTGCTCGCATAATTTCAATATTCCTGCCGACGATTTCATCGTAGTGACCTTTCATTAAGGCATAGGGCTCAAGCTCTTTATAAAGCGCCTCGAATTCGTCGAGCAGGCTGCCGTATTTTTTGTGAAGATTTTTTTTCTTACTTAGTACTTTTTTGAACTTTGCTTCCAGCTTTTGCTTTCTTCCAATACCATCCGTTACTTTAATTCCCTGGCTTTCACCAATCCATTTTTTCCAGTAATTTGCAATTCGGGCAAACTTTGAAGCATATTGAATTTTTACCTGTGGATCACGGCGCATTTCGGCATCGACAATCTTTAAAGCCTGATCTCTGATTCCGATTTTAGCAGGATTAAGCACATCTACGATTTGAGAAATAGCATAAGAGGGCAAGTAGGAATTAGTACGTCCGGGAAATCCAAAAACCAATGTAAAATCATCCTGCTCCACGCCATCCAAAGAAATCGGCAAATGATGCTTGGGCTTAAAAGGAACATTGTTTTCCGAGTATTCAGCAGGTTCATTATTTTCATTGGCGTAAATTCTAAAAATCGCAAAATCACCCGTATGCCGGGGCCAGACCCAATTATCGGTATCCGAACCGAATTTTCCGATCATTTCCGGAGGTGCACCAACCAGACGGACATCTGGATAAGTGATAGTGGTAATAGAAAAATACTGATTGCCTTTAAAGAAAGGCCTGACTTCGATTTCTTCGAATTTTTTTAAAGTTGTAGCTTCCCTTAAGGATTTAATATTTTTATCGATTGTTGACTGACGTGTGGCTTCATCCATTTCCTCCGTGACACCCGCCAGGATTTGTTCAGAGACATCATCTATCCGAACGATAAACTTTGCAAAAAGACCGGGGTTTGAAAGTTCATGTTTGTGGCTGGCTGCCCAAAAACCATCCCGAATGTAATTTTTTTCCAGGCTGGTATGCGATTGAATAGCACTGTAGCCACAATGATGATTAGTTAATAATAAACCTTGACTCGAAATTACTTCCGCCGTACAAAATCCACCAAAATGCACAATAGCATCCTTCAAGCTTCCTTTATTTACACTATAAATATCTTCCGCGGACATCCTCATGCCCATGTTTTGCATTTCCGTTTCATTCAGTGATTTCAAAAAAATTGGTAACCACATCCCTTCACCAGCAAAGCTCATCGTTGCAATGCTGACACTGATTAGTAATACGAGTACTTTTTTCATTTTTATAAAAATTTTAATTTATTATCGCTTTTAGCTGGAGAATAGAACTTTAGCTAAGTTTTTAAAAGCATTAGATGAATCACTTTACTTCTCTTGCTCTCAATTCTTTTTTCAAAATCTTTCCGGTAGCAGACATTGGCAGAGCCGACATGAATTCAATAATCCGGGGATATTTATAAGCGGCAATTCGCTCTTTTGTCCAGGCTATCAGCTCCGATTCTGAAACATTTTTATTCTTTTTCAAAACAATACAGGCTTTGATCTCTTCCCCGTTTTTTTCATCCGCAACACCGTAAACAGCTACTAATGAAACCGCTTCATGCTGTATCATTACTTCTTCTACTTCCCGGGGATAAACATTGAAGCCTCCACGTATGATCATGTCTTTGGTTCGGTCCACTATATAAAAAAAGCCTTCCTTATCCATGACTGCAATATCACCGGAATGCATCCAGCCACCGCGTAGCGTCTCTTCATTGACTTCGGGACGCTGATAATAGCCTTTCATCACATTGGGTCCCCGGTATAAAAGCTCTCCCTTTTCTCCCGGAGGTAATTCCTGATCGTTTTCATCAACAATTTTTACCTCTACACCCCAGACTGGTGTACCAATCGAACCCGGTTTTCTTCCGATCGCTTTTTGATTAAAAGTTACGACCGGAGAACCTTCGGACATGCCATAGCCTTCGTAAATGGGCACTTCAAAACGTTTTTCAAAATCTTTCAAAACCTGTACAGGAAGCGATGCGCCACCCGATACGCAGATACGTAGTCTTGAGGCAATAGCTTTATAATCAAAGGCTTCTCCGGAATAATTTAATAAGCCCCAGTACATCGTAGGGACGCCGGCAAAAATACTTACCTTATGCTTCTCCATCAAGCCAAAAACAGCATTAGCATCGAATCTCGGGAGCAAAATATTCGATGCACCCCGATAAACACCTGAATTCATCAATACAGTCATAGCGAAAATGTGAAACAGCGGTAAAACAATGAGTTGAACATCCTCATGGCTAATTTCAAAAAGGTCAGCAGATACGATGGCATTAGTCAATAGATTAGAGTGCGTCAGCTCTGCACCTTTTGGGCGGCCGGTTGTTCCCGAGGTGTAAATGATCACCGCAGTATCGTCTGCTCCTGTTTGTACAGTTTCACAATTGCTAGATTGCTCTTTTACCAGATCGCTAAAGGTTTGTATACCTTCGATAGGAGCGGGCATCCCGGGTGATGGCATGATCATAAAAAAATGCTCGCAGCCCGGAGCTTCCTGAAAACCTTCATATCCCATTTGTCCCATAGGCAGCTCCGGAGTTCCGCTAAAGCAGAAATAAGCCTTAGCATCACTATCCGCCAGATGATAGGCAATTTCGTCTTTTTTTAATAAAACACTTAAGGGAACAACTGTAGCGCCGGCTTTCAAAATGCCATAATAAATGATTGGGAAATAAGGCAAATTCAGACAACTTAAAGCAATTTTATCCCCATCGACGATACCGGTATTTTTAAGCCCATTCGCTACCTGATTAGCAGCGGCATTCACTTGGGCATAGCTTAAAACAGTATCCATAAAAGTAAAGGCGGCCTGGTTGGGATATCGACGTGCAGTATCTTCTAAAAGCACAGATAAGTTGAGCATAATTCAGTTGGAATCTAGTCGGTTAATAAAAGAAGTATTCTCTCGTTAAAAGGAGAAAGATAGGGAATTTTTGCAAGTGCCTGGGCACTTTTACGAAAAATCCTTTTTCCGCTACGAATAATCATTGCCCGCCTTCACATAGTCTTTTACGACACTTATATTTTGGCTTTTATCACATCTTTGAAATGTAAATACAAATAATGGTTTTTGATGAAAATCAGATATGAAATCTCGGCACATGAAGCATTTTGAAGATTTTTATCTGCTTTCTAAAACCATTTATCTTTTACTAACCCTTTAAATGTTAGAGTCATGAAAGTATTAGCATTTTTTCTTTGTATCGTAATATTGGCAAGTTGCACCAATGAATCCAAAAATAAAGAGGAGAAAACCAAAACGGAAGCAAGCTATATGGAAGAAGATACCTCTTCCCTGTTTACACGGATTGGCCTGGAGGATGCTAAGGTAGATTTGGGCAAATTAGTATCATTTAACAATTCACAAGAAATTCGTTTTACCAATAACAGCCATTCCAGGTTGATCATCAATGAAGTGTATACAGAAAGTGATCGTGTCAAGGTTTATGGATTTACCTTTGAGATTGAGCCGGGAGAACAAGGTACAATTCGCCTGAAGATTGACCAAAACCTGAATCAGGAGGCCTTTAGTGATTATCTGTTCATTCGGACGAATGATGAACAGAGCCTGGCGAGGTTGCGCATCGATTATGAATTATCTGATAGCCTGGTAGTCGGTGGTTTTTATGTAGAGGATAATGATCGTATCAATGTGAGAATGTTCCCTTCTTTGGACGCAACAGTATTATTCGGTTTGAACAAAGGCGACGAAATCACCTGTATTGGTGCTATGAAAAAAGATTATGTGGAAGCATTTGACTCTGACCTTTGGTATTATGTGGACTATAATGGTCGAAAAGGCTGGATACTCAGTGCTTTGACAGATTTTAAAACAACGGAGATTGTAGCTATGAAATAACCTTGTTTTCTTTCTCTCATATAACGGTTCTTTGGATGGAGGTCAATCGCAAGTCGGTTGACCTTCTTTTGGTTGAATATAAATTTTTGTATTATTGATCATCTTTTTTAAAAAAGTATTTAATATTGATTTGAAAACAGTAAACTGAAGGATTGTAAAATTGAGTCCTATTTGTATAAGCCCTAAATCAAAAACTCTTGCCAAAGCTTGTATTATATAATAAAAATAAATTTCTACCTTAGGGATTAAACCATAACCGGATATGGTGTAGCGGAATGAATGAAAACTAAATGAATCGAAATAGATTAATCATTTGAACTTTTGAAAAGCATTTTTAGATATTGCTAATTAGGTATTGGGTTAAATTTCCTCAACATCTGATTACTAATACCTAAACACCTATTTCAGCATCATATAATTAACAACATTGCCAAATCAGCTATAAAGAGTATGTATATACGAAGGAATATTAAGTTTAGGATCATTGCCAAATTTGCCTGGAAAAATATTATCATGTTTACACTCTGGTCAAGTGCTGTAACCTTTCTTTATCATTACTGTTTGCATCAGGATATTAACATTGGAATTCCTTTTTTGCCTTTGAGTACAATTGGTATTGCTGTAGCCTTTTATATTGGATTTAAAAATAATGCTTCCTACGATCGCTTTTGGGAAGGGCGGAAAATATGGGGAGGTATTGTAAATTATAGCCGGACCTGGGCCAATCAGGTGATGAGTTTTGTCAGTGATTACAAAACCGAATACAAGATTAATAAAGAAGAATTGTTCCAGATCAAGAAAAAATTGATCTATCGGCATATTGCCTGGTTGAACGCGCTGCGTTTGCATTTGCGGCAACCGACTTCTTTTAGTATAAAACATAGTCGGGCGATCCGGAAGATGCTTACCGAAGGCACTCCCGAACGTACTCAGTGGAACGAGGAAGTTGGAGTCTTAATGGACAATGCGGAATATTGTCATCTTATACAAAGGGTAAATACCCCCGCACAATTAATTCGCCAACAAGGTGAAGACTTGAAAGAGATTATGGAAGAAAAAGGACTGATTAATCACTTTCGCCATATGGAGATGATGCGCGTATTAGAAGAGTTTTACAACCTGCAAGGCAAATGCGAAAGAATAAAAAATACACCTTTCCCTCGTCAATATGCTTATTTTAGTAAAATATTTACATGGATTTTTATATTATTACTACCATTTGGGATGGTTAGAGAGTTTGACGCCCTCGGAGGAGAGGAAGTTCATAGTTTTATTTGGTTAACAGTTCCGTTTTGTGTATTGATCTCCTGGATTTTTATTACAATGGAGATTGTGGGAGATAATAGCGAAGACCCTTTTGAAGGATTCGTTAATGATGTGCCGATGACTGCGCTATGTCGAACGATTGAAATTGACCTGCGGGAGATGTTGGGAGAAACCGAACTGCCGCCTAAAGTTGCTCCGGTAAATGATGTATTATTCTAGTATCCATTTATCGGCTTAAAATTGAAAATTGAATTTATTAAATAAAATTACCTTAAATGAGACCAGAAAACTTAACTTGGGAAGATGCGCTTGCTCGATTAAAATCAGGGAACGCTAATTTTGTAAATGATAGTATGGATGGAAAACTTCAGGATTCTTCCAGAAGAGAAGAACTAACCGGAGGACAGCATCCTTTTGCTATTATCCTTAGTTGTGCGGATAGTAGAGTAGTGCCGGAACTTGCTTTTGATGCTGGCTTGGGAGAAGTATTTGTGATCAGAGTTGCGGGTAACACGGCTAATGCCTCATCTATTGCAAGTATCGAATATGCGGTAGCACACCTTGGAGTCAACCTGATCGTTGTTCTTGGGCACGAAAGCTGTGGGGCAGTGACTGCTGCCATTGCAGGCGGAGACAATGGTTATAATCTTAACCACCTTTTGGCACACATTACTCCGGCTGTTGCTGCTTCGAACGATCATTCAGTTAATGCTGTGGTTAAAGTGAATGCTAATCTTACTTGTGCAGCTCTTTCCGAGCGATCTGCGATCATTCGGGATGCCCAGGGAAGTGGTGATTTGAAAGTCGTACCCGCTTTCTATAATCTTGGCACAGGTGGGATTGATTGGTTATAAGACCCCAGAAGGAGGTTTCAGGTATTGGACGTTTATTAATCTTGTATCGGATACCTCAAACCTCCTGTCTTTTATCTCATCTCTTTTTTTGCTACATTAATCTATAAAACTAGTTTATAAATTAGTTTTTTCCTTTTTTCAGCACATCAAATTGTTGGATTAATACCTTTTCTGCAATATATACAATCGAATAGTCGTATATAATTACATACAAATTCCAGCAATTATTTCCTACTAAGAAAAATAGTTTTTGTTAAACCTGGATATCTATGCTTTATCAGGAGTATAGCCTATCCCCTAAACTCTATTTTTAAAATGCTAAAAGATTTCTTCCTCTTTTGCTCCGGTATAGATCGTTCTATTTTAGACCAATGTCCCTCGGATACCAACAAATACCTTGGCATCGGAGCAACCGTTTTTTTTACCGGTGTATTGGCTTTTTTCTCTTCAGCCTATGCTCTGTTTACCATTTTTGATTCCTATTTAGCAGCAATTGTTTTTGGCCTGATTTGGGGAACGATGATCTTTAACCTGGATCGGTATATTGTATCGAGTATGAAGAGCAAGGGCTCTGCCTGGAAAGATTTTGGTGTAGCCTTACCGCGTTTGGTACTGGCAGTTTTACTGGCATTGGTTATTTCGAAACCATTAGAGTTGAAGATTTTTGAAAAAGAAATCAATGCCGAACTAATTGTTATGGAACAAGAGCAGTTTAAAGAGCAGGAGGATAAGGTGAAAGCCCGTTATCAGCCGCAGATAGTGGCTTTGCAGGAAGAAATTACAAACCTGAAAGAAGAAATTACAATAAAAACGGAAGCCCGGGATGAACTGGCTTTAATGGCTCTGCAGGAGGCTGACGGGACAGGAGGTTCGGGCAAGAAAAACCTGGGGCCCATCTATCGGGCCAAAAAAGCAAAGGCAGATGCTGCCCAGGCGGAACTGGATGCCCTGCTGGCCGCTTATCAGCCTATCATTGCGGAGAAAGAAGCTGCAATAAATACAAACCTGGCCAGTATTCAATCGGAGATTGAAGCTCTGGAGCGTAGCGCTTACGGTGGTATCGCTGCTCGTATGGAGGCACTGGATCGTCTGGGCACGGAAAGTCAGGCCATTTTCCTGGCGAATATTTTTGTGATACTTCTTTTTATAGCTATTGAAACCGCTCCGATCTTTGTGAAATTGATCTCCTCGCGTAGCCCTTATGACTTTTTACTACACGAACATGAGCATATTTTTGAGATGGCCAATAGAGAACGAACCACTTTGCTTACGAATACCGTGCGCAATAATATTATGATGGATACGGAAATAGGGGTTCATCGGGCCAATGCCAAAGTAAAAGTGGAAAGAGCAATAATTGATGAAAAAATGCGCCGACAGCTGGAGGCACTTCAGCAAGGGGATATTCAGCTGGATGATCAGTTATCTTTTTAATATCGGGCCGAACCACCTGAAAATTTCAAATGGCGCTATTTTTGAATAATAATCTGAGTTCCCTCCACAGATTATCACACAACAATAGCGCTGCATTATGAAAAACCATTATTCGTTTTGGTCCCTATTTGCTTTATTATTGATTTTCAAGCCTGCTTTTAGCCAAAATAAAATAGAAAAAGATACAGGAATCAATATTGTGCCCAATCCTGGATTCGAAGAACTCAAGCCGAAAAAGAAGGGAGAATACCTGGAACCTTTTATGGAATTCCGAAAGCGTATAACTAAGTGGAACAGTCCTACGGAGACAACGCCTGATCTTTTGTCAGAGCTCTATTCCAATAATAACGAAAGGCCGCATTCGGGCAATTATATGATTGGTATTCTTACGCATAATCCAAAATCGAAAAAGTCGGAAACCTGGCGGGAATATGTACAGGTCAGGCTGGATTTGGAATTGGAAATAGATGAAGAATATCTGATTGAATTTTGGGTAATGCGGCATCCACAAGCAACTATCGCTTCTAATAATATTGGTGCTTTATTGAGCCGGATACCTTTTGCAACTTATGATGTTCAGCCTATAACCGAACTGGATTTAGCGGTGAATGCCGAAGAAATTATTAATCCCGGGCAACCGGAATGGCAGAAGATTTCGGCGATTTTTACAGCAAGGGGCGATGAGCGCTTTCTGCTGATCGGTAACTTCTTTGACAATGAAAATACTACATTTAAAAATGTAAAAAATACAACTGAACCCGCCTGGGATAATCCATATTATCTTTTAGATGATGTGAGTATCCGTAAACTCGAAGAACCGGGATTGGCGGATATGGACGTTAAAAAAGGAGATGTGATTAAACTGGATAAAATTTATTTCGAATCGAATAAATGGAATATTCTCTTTGATTCCTACAAACAACTGGATGAATTAGTTAGCCTGATGGGTAAATATCCGAGAATGAAAATTTCCATCAATGGACACACCGATAGTCGTGGGAGAGAAAGTTATAATAAAACGGTTTCTACGAATCGAAGCAGAGCCGTATACGATTATCTCGTAAGTAAATCTATTGATTCACATCGGTTGAAATATGCAGGTTACGGAGAGTCTTATCCGGTAGACACCAATGATACAGAGGAAGGGCGTCGCAATAACCGAAGAGTAGAATTTGTTATTGTCGAGGTAGATGAACTGGAAGCTATGCGTGAAAAAATGAAAGCCTTAAAAGCAGCTAAAGCTGCCAAAGAAAAAGCAAAAGAAAAAGTTGCCATTGAAAAATAATTAGATGTTAGCTTTTTTAAGAGGATATCTATAAGCTAACTGTATTGATATATCAATTTAGGGACAATCAACGAAAGGAAGTTAAAGACTCCTCAGAAATGTCAATCGTTTTTAGTTATTCGTTTTTCGCCGTTTTTTCTAAATTCAAATATCGAGAATCGAAAAACAGTTTTGTCAATAGTTCAGCTAACTGTTAAAGGCAACACTGGTCTAATTCAAGAGGATATCAATGCAATTAGGTACATTATAATAGAGCTTAACACAGGTCTTGAATTTTCTTGAGTATTTCTGATAATGAATGGCGATCCGAAAAATTCGGACGGAGAAAATTACTTCATTTGGAAAATTGTTTCTATCTTAATTTGAAACAAAACGTTAGACAAATGAAAAAACTCTTAATCGGCGCACTCGTCGCAGCCATTCTTCTACAAATCTGGCAAACTGTTTCCTGGACCTTTGCCAATGTACATGCTGCTGAAGTTCAGTATACTGCAGAACAAGATAAAATACTTGCTGTACTCAGCGAATCCCTAAAGGACGGGGAGTATTTTCTGCCTACAGTACCTCCCGGAACCTCAGCCGAAGACCAGCAAAAATTGATGGAACAAGCCGTAGGCAAACCCTGGGCAACTATAAATTACCATTCCGCTTATGAAATTAATATGGGGGCAAATATGCTGAGGGGATTTGTTGTCAACTTCGTATCTGCTATATTTCTTTGCTGGATTTTGTTGAAGTTTTCTGATCTGAACTTTTCGAATGCAATCATGAGTTCCTTATTCGTTGGCTTAATTGGTTACTTTACGATTGTCTATATGCATCATATCTGGTTTGAAGAAAGCACTATTGGTTACCTGATTGACGTAATTGTATCCTGGGGCTTGGTTGGAGCCTGGTTAGGATTTTATCTACCGGATAAGAAAGCTGCTTAGAATCTACCAATTTTTATTGAGAGCTTCTGAGTTATAACTACATTTCACTTTCTGACGGGCAATAAGCTAGCATTCGTTTATTGCCCCTTATTGTCTTTATGATCCTTGATCATTCCTTTTTATAATTGCCGGATTCCTTCCTTCTATCCATCCCAATTGATAGTTTTATTTGTTCCAAGTAGCTTTGGATCGTCCACCAAGAGAAAAAATAGTTGTAATTTTTCCTAAGCAGGTTTGAATCGGTATATTTAGACGGAAAAGAGCATTATTTAAAAGTTCGGTATTTTTTTGTTATTTAAAAACCAAATACCGATTTCAGACATTCTATAAAAACAAAAAACAACTTTATGCGACGATACTTTATACCTTTATCTATAATCCTGTTTATTAGTTCTTGTTCCAACTACCGGGTAAACTACAGTAGTAATGCTAAAGATTGGGCGACGACTAATGTGGTTCCGCAGGATAAAAAGATTAAGCATTCCATGTTTATGATTGGAAATACCGGGGATATCCCGAAGGGCTCTTCTTCACCGACTTTAGAATTATTGCGTAAAAAATTAGAGACGAAAGGGGAAAAAAGTTCTGTACTCTTCCTGGGGGGAAATGTCCATCCTAAAGGAATGGCCCGAAAATCAGAAAAAGAAAGCAGGGCTTTAGCAGAATATCAACTGGATGCACAACTGGCCATCCTGGAAAATTACAAAGGCAAAATTATTTTTACACCAGGTGTCGATGATTGGAAAAAGTACGGACTGAAAGGCATTAAACGACAAGAAAAATATGTTCAGAAAAGGTTGAATAAAGGAATAGAAGATGATGATGAATGGGATGTTTATTTTTATCCTGAAAACGGATGTGCTGGCCCGGAAGTGGTAGAGGTTAATGATCAGTTGGTCGTGGTCGTGGTAGATTCGCAATGGTATCTGGAAGATTGGGATAAAGAACCGGAGATTAATGATGGATGTGAGATTAAAAGTAGAAAGGATTTCAAATTTCATTTTGAAGAAATTGTCAGAAAGTACCGGAACAAGAATGTAGTGATTGCAATGCATCATCCGGTTTTTTCCTATGGTCCGCATGGAGGCTTTTACACTGCAAAGGACCACCTTTTTCCGATTAATAACGGGAATAAAAAAGTTTATGTACCCTTGCCGGGAGTAGGAAGCGCAGTGGCTCTGTACCGCGGGATTATTGGCAATAAAGGTGATTTATCACACCGTAATTACAAGGATCTTGTAGCGGGAGTAATGGCCGGAGCCAAGAAAAATGGTAGTTATATTTTTGCTTCTGCACATGAACATAACATGCAGTATATTTTAAGAGAACGGCAGCATGTAATTATTAGTGGTAGTGGTTCGTCTACAAGTTCTTCAACGGTGAGTAATGGTTCAGAATTTGCGGCCGCCAAACTCGGTTTTTCGCAAATTGATTTTTATGAGGATGGTTCTGCATGGTTAATGTTCTGGCAGGTTGATGAGCAAGGTGAAGGCAAATTGCTTTATAGAAAAAAGATAAAAGATAAATTGCAGATATCTAAGGATAACATTCCTGAATCCTTTCCCGAGTATGATCAAAAATTGGAAACCAAGGAAACTAGTGTAGTAACGAATAAGATCACCGAAAAAGGTGCCTGGCATTATTTCTGGCTGGGCGAACATTATCGAAACGTGTACTCGCGTACTTATGAATTTCCGGTTCTGGATTTGGAAACTTACCGGGGAGGAATGAAGCCTATTAAAAGGGGAGGCGGGAATCAAACGAATTCTTTGCGATTAGAAGATCCAGATGGGCAGCAATTTGTCATGCGTGCCTTGACTAAGGATGCATCGAGAACGGTTCCCTATCCTTTTAACAAAATGACTGTAGCGGGAAGTATTGTACAAGAGACTTTTCTGTCTTCTCATCCTTTTGCAGCCCTGGCGGTTCCACCCTTGGCCAGTGCAGTGAATGTTTATCATACAAATCCCAAATTGTATTATATCCCCAAACAACCCAGGCTTGGAGTTCATAATGACCTCTTCGGTGGTCAGGTTTATCTGGTAGAGGAACGTGCCGGAGGTAATTGGAAAAACGAAGCTAGTCTCGGGAATTCCAAAAAATTAATCAGTACCGGAGATATGGCTGAAAAGATTACGCACAGTCATAAGCATAAAGTCGATCAAAGGTGGTTATTGCGATCGAGGCTTTTTGATCAGGTAATCGGAGATTGGGATCGGCATGATGATCAATGGCGCTGGGCACGGATCAAAGTGAACAAAGATAGTACGGTCTACCGGGCAATCCCCCGGGACCGTGATCAACCTTTTAGCAAATACGATGGTGTCTTGATTCAGACTGCCCGTTTGTTTATGCCTTTTCTGAGACAACTGAAAGTTTATTCTCCGGATATTAAAAACATGAAATGGTCGAGTTGGAGTCCTAAATATGTCGATAATAGTTTTTTGAATGAGATGGACTGGGAGGATTGGGAAGCAGAAGCAAAGTTTATCCAGCAAAACTTAACGGATGAAGTTATTGATAAGGCCTTCAAAGAATGGCCTCAAACTGCTCAGGAACTAACTGCGGATGAAATTAAAGATATTCTTAAAAAACGCAGGGATAATCTCGTGAAGTTTGCCCGGATGCATTACAAGCTTTTGTATCGCAAGGTGGATGTCTACGGAACCGAGAAGGATGAACTTTTTGAAATCGACAGGATAGATAATGAAAATACCAGAGTTCGAGTTTATCATAAAAAGAAGGAAGGAAACCGTCTGGTTTTTGACCGGACTTTTCAGAGGTCAATTACTAAAGAAATTAATATATATGGACTTGGAGATGATGATGAGTTTATTGTCCGCGGGGAGGTCCGAAAGGGAATTTCTCTCCGGCTGATTGGCGGTTTGGGAGAAGATAAATTTGTGGATCAGTCCAAAGTATCCGGTCTCTCGAAAAAGACAATTATTTACGATAACCTGGATAAGAATATTTACGAACTGGGGCGGGAATCTAAAAACAAAACCTCTAATGATCGCGATAAAAATGTATACGATCGTCGGCATTACCACTATGAATACAATTACACAATTCCCTTGCCGGTATTGGGAGCTAACCCGGATGATGGACTCTTTTTGGGTTTCAGTACTTTAACGACGACCTATAAATTCAAAAAAGACCCTTACGCGGCGGTGCATCAATTTTCAGGTGCCTATTCTTTTGCTACCAATGGAATCAACCTGAACTATCTCGGAGATTTTAATCGAGCATTTGGAAAAGGAAATTTGCTGATAGAAGGAAGATTGCATACCGATCTTTCGACTTTTAGCTATTACGGATTCGGAAATGATACCCGGCTGACGAATGAAAACGATGATTTTGATTTCAACCGGGTGCGGCAAAGCCTGGCTTATGTTCACCCCGCTTATAAGCAACCCATCACAGCCTTTGGCAATGGCTTTACATTTGGGCCAGTCTTAGAGGTGACTTCTATAGAAGAAACCGGAGGCCGGTTTATTACAGCAGGAGAGGACGTGACGGGTTTGCCTAACAGCATTTTTGAAAACCAGTATTACGGCGGGGCCAAAGTAGGATTGGATTTGGTTAGTTTGGATAATTTACAAATTCCAACGAAAGGTTCGACATTTTCTGCTGATGTGACCTGGATGACTGATCTAAGCTCAACGGATCGCGATTTTGCTTTATTAAATTCGGACTTAACCCTGTATCAAAATATAGGCCGCAAGTCTAATCTGGTTTTGGCTACACGGGTTGGAGTGGCTCACCGTACCGGAGACTTTCCTTTTTTCCACGCTGCTACTTTAGGTGGTTTGACTAACCTTCGCGGCTTTAGGCGAGATCGGTTTTACGGGGAAACGGCTTTTTACCATAATACGGATTTGCGACTAAAACTTTTTAGTTCAATCAACGAGATACTACCATTTACAATGGGTTTGATGGGGGGTGTTGATTACGGCCGGGTTTGGCTGGAGGGAGAGGATTCCGATACCTGGCATGTTGGCTATGGCGGGGGCTTATGGGTAGCTCCGGTAGACTTTATCGTTTTGAATTTTGGCTATTTTCTGAATGAAGAGGAAGAGCGTTTTTCTTTTAGGGTAGGTTTTGATTTTTAAAACTAAAATTAAGTTCAAGCCTAAGTTTAAACTTAAACTTAGACTTAAACCTAATCTTAAAAATTACTGTACTATAAATTTATATGTTGCCTTTTGTTGGCCAGCTTGTAGTTGACAGAAATACAAACCAGGGGTCAAGGCACTGATGTTGACATCAATATTATGTGCGCCACTGTCTTTAAGTACTGCGTTTTCCAAAACTTGTACTATTTGTCCTCTGGCATCCAGCAAATACAAAGCAGTTTGCAAGCTACTATCCAAATGATAATTAATAGTAATCCGATCCTTTGCAGGATTTGGAATTACGGACAATTTGAAAATATCCACTTCATTTAATTGTTGAATAATAGATTCCTCTTCAGGCGGATTTGTAAAAGGGAGCGGAGGTAGTGTTTCACAAGGGTTGAGATCGATAAAAGCTCTAAACCTGGAACCATCTCTGATAACGGTTCGATGTTGTAAAAGCACCTGTTCGCCTGCTCTCATTGTACCCAGGCTTCCACTATTATACACCACATCATTCCCTCCGGTAGTAATGGTATGATTAGCAAGGTGATTGGAAACCAGTTCATTATCTACTGTCTCATTATCTAAAGTCAGGTTCTCATCGGTTTGACGAAAAGCAAGTATATCATTTCGAGTGTCATCTAATCTTCGGGCATTATCCCGATCTGCGGCTCCGGCGGCCACACCTCCTGGCCCGTTTACGTCGGGATTGGAGAAAAGCTGTACCCGGCAAGCATTCAATTGAGTACAATTTGCGGCCCCTTGTCTTGTCATAAGCGTTCTCCATCTGTTAGCCCCTGTTCCCGGAGAAAGGAAACCACGAGCAAAGTTGGGGTTGTCTACGTGATTTTCATGCCGGGCACCTTGCAAATGCCCGATCTCGTGCGTAAAACTAAATCTTCCATCTGTTACGCCGTCTACCGTAACTACAGCAAATCCTTCATTCTCATCAGGATCATCGGTATCAGTTGGTATATCAAAAGCTTCTCCGAATACCTGACAATTAGGGGCACATGCTCCTGTACAGGTTGCAAGTGGAAGACACATATTCCCTTCTCTGATTAATATTTGAATATCAGAATTATAAAGTTCTCTCATATCGTGAACCTGATTGAGAGGCGCAGTCGCATTTTGCAATCTGGCTAAATCTGTTGATCTGCCACCAGTAAGCGTGTTCACTTCATTATAAGTGGTACGGATGGCTCTGGCTAGCTCCATCTCAAAATTGATATCACTATCCATATAAGCGAGATTAGCTTCATCAATTGCCATTTGTGCAAACTGATCAAGCGTACCCATTATTTCCCCTTCTGCGTCAGCAGTAAAGGCTAGTATAACTCTAAGGTTGCAATCATTATCATTTGCATGCAGTAAGTTATTCGTATTCTTTTTCTTGGGCTTGGGTCTTTCATCGTCATCGTGGTCATGATCTTTATCTGCACTATTATTCGCACAAATACCAACATCGGTAGATGAGTACTCAATGACTGCGTGAATATCATCTTCTAATGGCATCATGGTATAGGCATAATTGCCGAGATAAAATTTTGAAGATACATGATTGTCAATAATGGTGAAAAATATTCCAAACTCATCCTCCATTTTTCCAAACCAGGATTGATTGGTTTTGGTTCTCGATCGAAAGCGGGTCATGCTCGCTATAGAAGACTGGTCTGGCAGATTTATATTGATCGAAGTTTGATTAAATACTTCGGTATTGAGCTTTACGAGGTAAATGTCTGATACATTAGCCTTATCCAGGTAGAGATCATAAAGTCTTTTGCTTTCAGACTGTAGATTATAATCTCTTGGCAAAAAATCTCTAAAAAGATTTTCTTGCGCAATAGAAAGGCCAATAGAGAAAAACATAAAACCCAGTAGAGCTAAAGAACTCTTATATTTCATAATATTTTTTTTAATGGGTTAATGAAAAATCAAAAAAATGCTTACTTCTGTTCTGTCAAAGCTGCTTTCAATTCTGCATTCTCTGATTCTAATTCTTTTAATCGCTTATCCATTTCGATAAGGTGCAGGAATAGTTCCTCGATTTTTTCCTGTTGAACTTTGGTAATATCTCCCAGCTCAACACCTTCTTCTTCTACTTGTTTTGCCGAAGGAACATTATGCAGGTGACCATTCGTTTTGATGAAATTTTCCACCTGATTCAAAGGCATCAAATTATAACCTTTATTAAAAACATAATCCGCCCAGTCCGTTCTTACTCTGACCTCTTCTGTCAAAATTCCACCTTCCACAAATAGGCGATAATTACTGACATTAGCACCGCCTACTGTTGTAGGAACAGCAGTCGTACCTCCTGTGCCGATAGCAACGGTTCCGTTAAACTCTGCAATACGTGCAGCACTACTTCCGTATCCTGGCCAAAATAGTAAACGACCTGAAGTTTGATTGTCGACGATAATATGGCGAATGCCGCTTGGGTTTTTATGGAATCTTATTTGAGTGTTCCAACCGCTTGTTCCGGTAGCGACTAATTCGACAGTACCCTTTAAGGATAATTTACTGGAGGAATAGATTTGGTTGGTTCCGATTCCAACGTTTCCGGTTCTGTAAATAGTGCTGGTAGTATTGCAGGAGCCAATCCATCGATCACAAACACTGAGCAGGGAATTAGCGGCATTATTGTTTTCATCTTCAGTTGTTTCTTCAGCTTTTGGAGCTTCCCCGGATTGCATAACTACCGCTGAACCATTTTTGAAATTACAGGTTCCTTCGATAGCACTTTGCATTTCTACTTCGCCCAGAAAATTGGCATTGCTAAAGCCTTCGGGAATAGTAAAAACAATAGCATTTTCCGCTTTTGCCAAATTGAATTTTTCAGCGGTAAAGGAAACATTGTTTTCGAGACTAAAAATTACTGGATAAACTTCTTCGGGAAAATCTTCGGCATTATAATAAAGATATATTTTGTTGTCTTTCTTTTCAATGGCTTCGGGACAGGAAGCGTTGAGCAGGGTAGAGGAAATAGAGAAAAAGAAAAGAATGGCTAAAAACATTACTTTTTTCATGTTGCTTAAGGGTTTAATGATTTAAAATGATTATATAAAGCAATAGCCTACCAGCCTTAATGATTACAATTAATCTTAAGTTGTGATATAGTATATAGTAGTACTAATACTTCCTGATCAAGGTCAGGATCGTTAATAATATCGAGTACAGTGGTTAACTTTAATTAAAGTAATAAAAAGGTGGTAAGATCGCTTTTTAGTTTTCTTGCCTGCAATATATGTGAAAAAAAAACTATTTCAAATAGCCAGTAATCGCATTGTTGAGAATTTTAACATAATGGCATTTTGGCTTCCCTGTTTTCGGATTGAAGCTCAAAAGCTACTCTTCTGCTTTATTACTTCGTTTGATTCCAAACCTTTCGATTTTTGAATAAAGAGTGGTTGGCCGAAGCCCTAAAATCTGAGCTGCACCGTTTTCTCCGCTTACCCGCCAGCCGGTATGTATCAGTACTTTGGTAATATGCTCTTTTTGTAATGCTTCCAGATTGAGAAAATTTTCAGGTTTTACTTTTTTCTTTTTACCCGGTGACCAATTACCCAGACTGAGTTTGCCTGCTCTGGAAGTGATAATTCCTCTTTCTATGAGATTTTCCAATTCCCGAATATTTCCGGGGAAATCGTATTCCATCAATTGATCAATTACTTTTTGCGGAATATCGGTAATTTTTCGACCTAATTTATTCCCCAGTTTTTCACAAAAATAGCGAACGAGCAGTGGAACATCCTCTTTGCGTTTACGCAGCGGAATACTATGAATCGGAAAGACATTTAAGCGATAATAAAGGTCTTCCCGGAATTTTCCTTTCTCAATGTCCTTGGGTAAATCCCGGTTGGTTGCAGCAATAATGCGGACATCGACGATTTTTATTTCGGTGCTTCCTACACGTTCGATTTCACCCTCCTGAATTGCCCGGAGTAATTTGGACTGGAGTTCAATAGGCATCTCTCCGATTTCATCCAGGAATAAAGTACCTCCATCTGCCAGTTCGAATTTTCCGATTTTTTTATTGAGCGCGCCGGTAAAAGCTCCTTTTTCATGACCGAATAATTCGCTTTCAATCAGATTGGCGGGAAGCGCCGCACAATTTACTTTGATCATTGGACGGTTACTTCTCCGACTGAGTTGATGTACTGCCCTTGCGATCAATTCCTTACCCGTTCCACTTTCCCCGGTGATGAGAACCGTAGAAGAGGTATCCGCCACCTGCTCAATTTGTCGCAATACTTTTTTAAAATTTTTACTGTGGCTAATAATCTCTCCGAAATTTTGCTGAACCTCAATTTCTTCCTGCAAATAATTATTCTCTGCTTCGAGTTTTTCTTTTAATTCTCTGATTTCCATTAAAGCGCCGCGCAAAGCAGCTTCTTTCCTTTTTCGTTCGGTAATATCCCTGACTATTGAGCAACTATATTCCATATGTTCGAAATGGATAAAATTAGCGCTGATTTCAACTTCAATTCTTTTACCGGATTTTGTAAAATGAGCTGCTTCCAAAAGCACTTGCTGTTCTTTTTTCAGCCTTTGCCAGTGTGCGGCAAAAAACTCGTCGGACATTTCTCTGGAAATATTGAGTATGTTCATTTTTTGAAACTCTTCCAATTGGTAACCATAGCGATGGAGTGCTTCTTCATTAACATGCTTTATAAAGCCTTTGGGGCAAAGCCAGAATATGGCGTCCCCCGCTTTTTGTACGGTGAAATCAGAGAGCCTTGCCAGGCGGTTAGCTGATTTACGGGCAGTGATGTCCCGAACGATCGAGCAACTGTACACTTCTCCATCATAGCGGACAAAATTATTTGTAATGTCTACGGGGAACTCTTCTCCGTTCTTCTTGCGGTGAGAGCTTTCGAATGTCGAAGAATCTTTTTGCTTGGCTTCCCAATGTGCCTGCCAGTTATCTGGAGTCATATTGGGATTGATATCGAATATGGTAAGCTTGAGGAATTCCTCCCGGGTATACCCCCAATGGGTACAGGCTAATTGATTGACTTCCAGAAATTTTCCGTTTTTATCAAACCAGAAAACGGCTTCGGGTAATTCATTCAGTGCCCTTAAAGATATTTCCGGTAAGTTTAAATCTGTTGCAGACATAGGATGTGTTTTGGCTCCGTCAAATGAAATACAATTTCGTAAAGTTACGATATTTCGTAATTATTTTTCGTAATTTCTAAATAGTATAATATAGAAAAATAATTTAATTGTCTGATTATCAATAATTTATGTGATTGCTTTTTATTTTCTAAACATTTGGCGCGTCGATTGAATTATACTTTACAAATGTACTTCAAATGAAAAGTTTAAATCAAGTTAAAAACCTGTCCGAATTATTAGATGCACTCCGTGAAGAGAGCCGTCCCATGTTTATCAACCTTTGTTCCCGTTGTGGAAATGAAAATTATTTAATGGATCATGTAGTGAGCAATATTCAAAAGGAATATGGCGAAAGCCTGGGCTATCACAAACTGCCTGCTACAGCATCCAGGATCATTAAAGAGGAATTAATGGTTTCCAAAAATCCGGTATTGATCCTGATTGAAAATGGCGAAATAAAAGCTTTGTTCGGTGGTATTATTGCCCAATTCAAACTGGAAATGGCTTTGGAAAAATTAAAATCGGATAAAAAGTCGGCTTGATACCATTAATTGGTACAAAACAATTTTTTGAATCTTAATTAAAAAACAAATTTTTTCATCGGGAGTTAAAACTAACGAAATACTCTCATCAAAATCGAATCATGAAAAATCGAATTAGTGCTTTAATCACTTTAATGTTTTTTGCCGGTTTCAGTTTTGCACAAAAAATTGATCAGCAATTTTTTAATCAGGCGGATGCCTTTTTTAAAGAGGAAGTAAAGAATGGTTTACTCAATTATACTGATCTTAAAGATAATGCTTCACTCAAATCTTTAATCAAAACTGTTGAGAATGCGGACTTAAGTGGGGCTTCGGATGCCACGAAGAAGGCTTTTTATATTAATGCGTACAATTTACATGTGATTAATGCTGCTACTGCTGCTTATCCAATCAACTCTGTTCAATCTATTCCCGGATTTTTCGATCGCAAAAGAGTACGGGTTGGAGCTAAGAGCTTTACGCTGAATAATCTTGAAAAACAGTTTTTATTAAAACCCTATGGAGATGCTAGATTACATTTTGTTCTCGTATGTGGTGCTTTAGGTTGCCCGCCGATTACTGATTTTGCTTATGTTCCCGAGAAACTGGATCAGCAGTTGGATCAACAGACTCGTCTGGCTTTGAATAATCCTGATTTTTTGAAAGTGGATGGTGATAATGTTGGGTTGTCTCAGATTTTTAAATGGTATACCGGAGACTTTGGTGGTAGTAAAAATTCAATTATTGCTTTCATCAACCAATATCGAGAAGATAAAATTGCTACATCTGCCAAAGTGAGTTACTATAATTATGACTGGACCTTAAATGATCTTGCGACTGCTTCTACGGATGCGGGCCAGCCCATGGGAGAAAAAACCAATGCCAGTCGATACATTGTGTCTTCGACCATTCCCAAGGGAAGTTTCGAATTAAAAATATTCAATAACCTCTACACGCAAAGAACAGGCAGAGATGGTTTGCTTACGGATCGTTCTACCTTTTTTACAACGAATGTGAGCTTGCTATACGGCTTGACCAATCGTTTTAATATCGGATTTAATTCCCGTTACCGACGGGTGCGCAACGAACTTTTGCCTTCTTCTGCATTTTCGGTTTTAGGAAATTCAAAAGGAGCTACGAGTACTCGTCAGGGACTTACTGGTTTTGGGCCCCAAATTCGTTATGCTCCCGTTGAGCGCTGGTCCAATTTTTCTATTCAGAGTTCTTTCTTTTTTGCAATAGGAGAAGACCTTACCGGAAATTCAACCGAACCTTTTATCGATTGGGACGGTGCGACCTGGTGGACACAGATTTTTAATGATTTTTCTATTGGAAACAGTTTTTCTTTATTCACTGAAATTGATTTTTTAATTGAAGATATCGGGAAAAGTTCCGAAGGGAGAATCAATCGAATTTCTACCCCGGTAATTTTAATTTTTAGTTATAATCCTGACAACAAGACTACCATTTATACACTGGGTGGATATTCACCTTTCTGGCAAAGCGAATTCGATTATTTTGCTCAGGCTGGAGTAGGAGCGAAATATCAGTTTACACCGAATATTGAGTTGGAATTATTATACACCGGTTTTACCAATCAATTTTTGCAGGATAATGATGGGAGAGCAGCTACCTATAATATTGGCTTTCGTTTCAACCTTTAATGTCGTATAATAGTTTTATCTGATCAGACTTATGCTTAATTTTGCAGTCTAAAGATTACTAAATGTTACGTCAGACTGTTTTAGTTTTGTGTTTGTGTATTAGCCATGTACTGTTTGCCCAACAAGATACAGACCTGCTAATTGAGGACATACAATTTGAGGGACTAAAAAAGACGAAAGAAGAATTTTTACGGCGATTTGTACTATTAAAAAAAGGACATTTTGCTTCGGAAAGCCTTATCAGGAAAGATATTCAGCGTTTAAAAAATATAGGAGGTATTGGGAATGCGCAATACCGTTTAGAAAGACTTGAGGCTGGTACAGTCAATCTTGTATTTATTATTCAGGAAGTAAAAACCCTGTTGCCGATTGTCAATTTTGGCGGCATTAAAAATAATTTTTGGTTTCAGCTTGGTTTTTCTGATATCAACTGGCAGGGGAAAGGACAATTTTTGAGTGCTCATTATCAAAATACAGATCGCAGACATTCCGCCCAGCTTTATTATCGTGTTCCGTTTTTCCGGGGAAGTACCTGGGGGTTCTCAGCCAGTTTAAGCCGATGGGCCTCTCGTGAACCACTATTTTTTCCGGAAGGAACGGTTAATTATGATTACGATAATAATAATGTTGGAGTAACGGCCATCAAACAATTTGGGTTTAATAGGAGTCTTGAATTTGGAGGCACTTATTTTGTTGAAAAATATACCAAGAGTCGCCAGCAATTTCTAGAGTCGCCACCCGGACCGGATGGATTAACACAACCCAAATTTTTAACAAAAATCGAATACAGTGAAAACTTTCTCAATTATCATTTCTTTTATTTAGAAGGACGGATTTGGCGATTAACTTTACAGGATGTTTTTAATACGCTGGATAAGTCCTGGTTTCATAGCCTGCTATTTCAGGGGCGCCAATTTAAACGGATAAAAGAAAAAGGAAATCTGGCCATGCGTTTGACCTTGGCGATTTCGACCAATAACGATACACCCTTTGCTCCTTTTGTAGTCGATAGCCATGTTAACCTGAGGGGAGTGGGGAATCGAATTGATCGGGGAACAGCACAAGCGGTTTTTAATATTGAATACCGGCATAGTGTATATGAATCCAGAACCTGGGCCGGGCAAGTGGTTGTTTTTACAGATGTGGGTACCTGGAGAAATCCCGGCGGAGAATTAAGCGATCTTTTGGATGCGGATCAGTTCAGGGAATTTATTGGCGGCGGCTTTCGGATAATTTACCAAAAAGTTTATGGCGCTGTGCTTAGAGTAGATTATGGCATTGATATCTTTAACCCCGAACAGAGAGGATTTGTAATTGGTCTGGGGCAATATTTTTAGAAGGCTAGAGGAATAATAGCTGAAATTATCCATACCATCACGAAAATGCTTGGTCTATTGGTATAGTAATTTATAGTACCAGGCAGGATTTTAATACATCTTTTTCAACTTTATAAACTTGAGTTCAAAAATCACATTCATAGGACTGTTTGTTTTATTGCTGTTACCACTGGGCGTTTATGCGCAAGCAGCTAAAAAGGCTAAGGCGAATAAAATAAATGGTGTTAGTTTTAGTGGACCAAGAACTCCCGGATTGAATGCCGGAATGTTTGAGAATATTAAACAGTCGAATGCGGATTGGGTGGCTATAGTTCCGGAAGCAACACTGGAAAGGACAACGCTTAAACTTAAACCAGATCACGAAAATGACTGGTGGGGAGAGACTACAGAGGCGAGTGTTCAAAGTATACGATTGGCTAAAAATGCTGGTTTTAAAGTAATGCTCAAACCACATATCGTATTAGGAAAAATCCCGCCTAAAAATAAACATCAGGCTTTAAAGAGTTCTTTTCTAAGCCTTTATAATATACGATTGCTCAGTGATAAAACCCGTGGAGCGAAATGGCGAGGCACTTTCGCCGCATCTAACGAAGAAGACTGGCAAATCTGGGAAAAAAGTTATAAAGATTATATCCTGAATCTGGCTACGATCGCAGATTCCATGCAAGTGGACTTATTTTGTGTCGGTACAGAACTGAAACAGTCGGCCGTAAAACGAAGTGCCTTTTGGCGGCAACTCATTCAAGAAGTGCGAACAATTTACAAAGGGCCCTTAACTTATTCTGCTAACTGGGATGAATATGAGCATATCCGTTTTTGGGAAGATCTCGATTATATTGGTGTGGATACTTATTTTCCGATCAATCGATCCAGGACGCCAAGCGTAAAGCAAACCCTCAAAAACTGGCGTTCTATCCAAAAAAAATTGAAAAAACTTAGCAAGAAGAAAAATCGCCAGATTTTAATTACTGAATTTGGATACCGCAATATTTATTATGCCGGACGAAGACCCTGGCTACACGATAAGGGTAAAGACAAGCCTTATTATCAGGGACAGGTCAATCTTTATGAAGCCTTTTTTCAGGCTTTCTGGAATAAGCCCTGGATTGCCGGTGGCTTTTCCTGGAAATGGTTTTATCAGGCACCTGATACCGGTAATACCACCTTCTCTATCCAGGATAAACCCGCCTTAATGGTGCTACAAAAATGGTACGAGTAAATTCGGCTTTTTAGGCTCGAAATACGATTTTGCCTCAAGATTTCAGGTTTTGGGTCTTAGCCGATCCCGGAAAACCTGATGCCTAAAACCTACTCTAGCAAACAATAAATAGCGATCTGATATTCCATTTCGCGGTGGGTCATAACCAAAATTCGGGATAACTCATATTAATATGCTTGCGGAGTATTTTACGCCGTAAAAAATTAGTGTTTTATTATATTTGATAGGATATTAGCTTGCCTGATTGATGATAATAGTTCGGCAATTTAGGGTATAGAGCTTCTACCTCAAAAAACTGCCGCCATATATTGAAGCTAAACATGGTGATTAAAAAAACTACTCAATAAGTAAAACATGCAAACAGCCAGTGTTAAAGAAATCAGAGATGAACTCAAACAACGAAGCCCGAAAGAACTGCTGGAAATTTGCCTGCGGATGTCGAGGTTTAAAAAGGATAATAAAGAGCTTTTAACCTATTTGTTATTCGAAGCCGACGATGAAGCGAAGTATATAGAGGGAATAAAAAAAGGAATGGAAGAAGAGTTCAGTCAAATTAATACTACAAGTTATTATTATATTAGAAAAAGTGTTCGCAAGATTCTAAACCAGGCTAAAAAACAAATTCGCTACTCTCAAAAAAAAGAAACGGAGGTAGAAATTTTATTATGCTTTTGTAGCTTGCTAAAAAGCCTGCAACCCGGATTTAACCGTAGCATTCGCCTGCAAAATGTCTATCAGCGGCAGTTAGAACGGATCAAAAAAGTTGTTTCGGGCCTGCATGAAGACTTGCAATATGATTATCAATTAGAAATCGAAGCTTTATAAAGTCCCTTAATTGCTAAAATGTTGATAAGTCTTTACTTTGCCCCAAAAAAGCTGTAATTTTATACCAGCAAAGCAAAAAATAACAGTAGTTTCCTCGGTTTTTAGCGAACATACAATCTTAAACCATGTACATATTAACCAAGACTACTAGTTTTGCTGTGTTCTTCCTGCTGATCTTGACTATTCCTGTCTACACTTTTGCACAAATCAGTACCAGTGGCAAACCTTTGTCTTTTCAACATAATCTTAATGCTGCTTTTGATCAAGAAACCGAAGAGGTTATAGTACCTGTATTGGATCGGGAAAAAGCACTTAAAGAAGATGAAAAAAACGGAGCGGCTCGATTTGCAGCGCCTGTCGCGGTTAATTATTCTCTGGAAGAAAATGGAACCTGGACCATCCTGCCCGGAGGGGACCGGGTTTGGCGATTACAGCTTTATGCTCAGGATGCCCTGGGTGTTTTTGTTTATTATGACGATTTCTATATGCCTGTAGGGGGGCAGTTTTTTATGTATGATGCAAATGGTCAACAACTGAAAGGAGCATATACCAACCGAAATAATAAACAGAGTGGCAAGTTTATGACCGGAATGATTGAAGGAGAAACGGCTATTTTGGAATATTACGAACCACTCAGTGCGAGAGGGCAGGGGATCATTGATATTTCCAGAATTTATTATGTGTATAAAAATGATTTCAAGCCACAATTGCCGGATAATGTCTATCCGGTCAAGTCGGGATTCGGGGATGCAGCAGATTGCCATGTGAACATTAATTGTGATGAAGGTGCAAACTGGCAGGATCACAAACGGGGCGTTGTCCGTATCCTGAGAGTTTTTGATGAGGGAATGGGATGGTGTAGCGGTTCTTTGATCAATAACACGAATCAGGATGAGACCCCTTATATTTTGAGTGCTTTTCATTGCTACGATGGATTTACTCCGCAACTGGATGTTTGGCGGTTTGATTTCAACTACGAATCAACAGCTTGTTCCAATCCTTTAAATGAACCAGGTGCTAATTCTATGCTCGGTTGCCAATACCGCGCCGGCTGGTCGGATACCGATGTACTCTTATTAGAGTTATTGGAAAATGTACCTTCTACTTATAATGCCAGATTCAATGGCTGGAACAGAACATTGAGCCATATCCCGGATACCAGTACGATTATTCATCATCCGAGAGGAGATATTAAGAAGATTTCTCAGGATTATGATCCGGCGATCATTTTTGGAAATTCTATTAACTGGAGTAATGGTGTGACTACACCACCGAATCACCATTACGAAGTAAATTTTGATCTAGGAACCTTTGAGGACGGTTCATCGGGCAGTAATCTCCTGGATGAGAACGGACATATTATAGGCCAGTTGCACGGTGGAAATTCCAGTTGCTTTTTATTCGAAGGCTTTTTTGGACGCTTCTCTTTGAGTTGGGATGAAGGGCCAACTCAGGCTGAGCGATTAAGAGAATGGCTCGATCCGGCTGGTACCGGGCAGTTCATTTTGGAAGCTTTAGAACCTGCAACCGGAGGCATGATTACGATAGCGGGCAATATTCAGGCTCGTACCGGCCAGAATATGGAAGGGCTGGAAGTAACCATTACGGAGGATGTAAATACCTGGACGGCTACAACGGATGTGAACGGGAATTATAGTATTGAATTGCCGGAAGGCCCTGATTATACAGTTGATGTACATAAAGATGTCGATCCGGGGAACGGTGTTTCTACCTTTGATATAGTATTGACTTCACGTCATATATTGTTGATTGAAGAATTTGATGATCCCCTGAAAGAAATTGCTGCTGATGCGAATAATAATGGTTCGGTTACCTCTTTTGATATGGTTCGGATGCGTCGAGTAATCTTGGGCTTAAGTGATGATTTTCCCGAATCCGAATCCTGGCGTTTTTCCCCTTTGAGTGTGACGGTAAATACCAGCTCTACGCTTGATTTTATAGGTATAAAAATAGGGGATCCAAGCGGAAATGCTAATCCGAATTGATCATTCGGCGGATTTTAAAAATTGTGGATAACTGTATTGTTTGAAAAAGACACCTGTCGATTTATTTTCCAGTTTTAAATATTTATGCTCTAGCTGAAATAGAGCAAAATGCTGATGCTATAGCCTGTTTAATGCTATAGCTGTTAGCTGCTTTTGCAGGCAATAGAAATTTGTAATACAATTTCCCCAAACGGAATAATGAAAAAGCTATATTTGAATAAAAAGCATGCAGCCGGATCAAGCAAATACAGCGCACCAAACATTTAGGCTTTTAGCCTTCTGTATTGAAGTTCTTCCACTGATCCTGCTTTATTTGTATGGCAATTATATTGCTAGGGATGAATCCGTTCTCCTGGCGATTTTCCCTTTGGCCAGTTTAATTTACTTATCTCTTGGCTGGTATCTTTTTAAAGCTGAAAAATTTAGAACCGCAGATATCGTTTTGACGTTTGTTGCCGGTATTTATTGCTTCTTATGTACCCTGAGCATTCTCTTTTTCATCGAATCGTGGAGCTTTAATCGGGACTTGGCAATGATCAGTTTGTCTTTAGGCCTTCTGTTCGATGTCTATTTGATCTTTCTTTATATAAAAAGAAAAAGCAATCCGCTGGAATATCGTTTTAGTTTAAAACTCCTTTCCCGGCTTCTTGTCTTTCAATTAATAATTTTGAATATGCTCTTTTCAATCATCTAGGGGCTTCATGGATTTTGAAAATCGAACCTCAAAATTCGAAGTTCGATTTTCAAAATTTCAAATCTACTGCTTCACAACTCTCATTGCTTCGGTTAGGTTACCGTCTGCTTCGATTTGTAAAAAGTAGATTCCATTTTCTTTGATAGAATTGATGTTTACTACACCATCGGAATTATCCAGTTGAATTTGGTCGATCTGCTGACCGAGGATATTATAAATATTCAGATTGGCCTGATTAGGCATTGTTTCAAATTTGTAACTTACACTTAAATGACTTGCAAACGGATTAGGCATAGCAAGCATTTCTACGGCCTGATTATTCGCCAGTTCAAAGGTAGAAGTTGGCGTGCCTTCAAAAATTTCAAAAGCATCAACTGCCGCCTCCACTAAATGACCGTTATTGTTTCCTATTTGATCTGAAGACTCGAAAGTGATCGTCATGGAATTTGTAATATTAATGAAATCCGCCAATAGAATTTCCGCTTCTTTCCATTCACTGTCAGATTCTTCGAAAATCTGTAATGGCACCTCAAAATTACCATTGTTGATACTTACCGTAAGATTATCATCCGGGCTTCCATTGCCTCCATCATTGAAAAACCAATAATTGAATTTTACGGCTGGATTACTATAAGTAGTGAGATCCATAAGCGGAGATGTCAATCGGGTATAGCCATTATCTACATCATCACTTGCCGCAGTTCCGCCCGCATTTCCAGTAACGTAGCATTGATTTCCTACATCACCTTCGACATCAGCTCCCGGATTACTGGCAACGGTTCCGTTATCCGTAAATGTACCAATAGGTATGCCTCTTTCCCAGGCTCCGGTAGAAGCGGTCGTTTCTATTTCCCAATCCAAATCGACGATGAAATCATCGGCATATCCCACTTCCAGTTCCAGCGTTACACTAGCGGGAACATCCTGTACGGTTATGGCCTGACCTACATTTACATGCCCCCAATTTCCGGCGTATACGGTATAATCACCCTCCAGAACTGCTAAAAGAGAAAAATTACCATTAATATCAGTTGTAGTTTCATAATTGATACCCTCCTTCTCTATAAATACTTTAGCAAAAGGGATCGGATCACCTGTGCCGGCTTCAATAACCGAACCTTCGAATGCCTGTGAAGCCATAGCTCCCAGTTGTACATTCAAAATAGTAACTTCTCCGTTTTCTAAAACTGCAGTAGCAGTCAGGTCTTCATAAGCAGGATGGGAGAAAACTACATCATAGGTACCTGCTGTAGCCAGTCCTGTAGCATAATTTCCATTGCTATTGGTATTGTCTCCGTTTAGCTCATCGGTAACAATTTCTATCGAAACACCGCTTATATTATCTCCTGTAACAGCATCGGTAACATTTCCTTCCAGCCAGCATGCCCGTACATAATTGGGTTCCAGAATATAACAGCCATTTCCAATATCAGAAACAATTACCGTCCCGGATGGAAAGTAAGGATAAGCACCCCATGCACCACTAAAGCCAGTACTCGCGGGTATAAACGTATCAAAATTTCCAACTTCAATCAAATTAGTTGGCCTCGAACCATCAACGATAATACAACCATCGGTATAGTAGGAGATAATCAACCAATCGTTCCAAACGTGAACATTATGTGGGATAACCCCAACGCCTAAAGTCTGTAAAGGGCGGAACTGATCGGTTTCCTGAATATTATTGAAATCCGAAATATCATAAGCGCCAATCGGTGCATTAGCTTGTTCATCCGTAGTAAAAATGTATTGACTATCGTCACTCAGCCAGGTATTATGCGTGAAATTGAATGGGGTGCTTTGAGAACCCAGGGTGATCGTATTGGATTTATCCGTTACATCATATATAGTAAAAGTCCCTTGAAAAATTTCAGAGCTATATGCAATATTATCACGGACGTATATATCATGCGAATATATTGCTGGTCCCAGATCAATAAAAGCCGGGCTACCGGGATTAGTGTTTACATCAACATAAAGCATCCCTCCGGCATTAACATTACATCCTACCAGATATGCTATACCATATTCGTCAATGTATATATTATGACAAGAAGAAAGCTCTCCCAGACCGGCAATATCCGGAGCCCAATACCAATAGTCATCTGCTGTTAATTCGTTGGGTAGATTGGACAGATCGATGACTAAAAGCCCGTCACTCGTTTCATTCGTCACATAAGCATAATCCCCGTAGGTTTTGAGATCTCTCCAGGTTGAGGAAGGGCCGGAAGCATATCCTTTAATTACGGGATTTTCCGTATCTGTAATATCAATAATTGAAACACCACTTCTAAGTCCAACCAAAGCGTATTCCCTTCCATCATCAGAAGTATAACCCCAAATATCGTTGAGACTTTCAGTGTATTCCACATGCGATTTATAGGTCATATTGAGTTGGGCATCCAGGCTGGTACCGAATATAAAACAGAGTAGTAAAAACGTGTAAAATTTCATTCTAAATTATAATTATATAAAACGTATGATGTTTATTAAAATTGGTAATATAGTTAAATTGTATATCTACTGGTATGTGTTTTTGAGATGATAAACAAATGTAGCTTTTTCAAGACATTTATTGATTATTTAATGAACTGGCTATTGTCAATAGTGTGACACAAGACTTTATGTTTTCCAAATATTAATTTTTATTTTAATGCTTGATATTAAACGAACAAATTATGTGCTAAAAACAAAACATTTGCAGATTAAAAACCAAAAATTGATAAATACATTACATTTTGGACCCTGGAATGTTATTTTTCATAGCCGGTTTATTGGGAATGTTTAAAAATACTAGCTTTGCAAGAAAAATTATGAAAATATACCATAATCCCAGATGTCGAAAAAGTCGGGAGACACTCGAATTGCTGCAGTCCAAAGGTCAGCAACCTGAGATCATTTTATACCTGGAAAAGCCTCCGACTCAAAAAGAATTAAAAGCTGTACTTAAAAAACTGGGCATTAAACCGGAACAATTACTACGCAAAGGAGAAGCAATATTTAAAGAAAAATATAAAGGGAAAAGCTTCTCGGATGCTGAATGGATCAAAATTATGGTTGAAAACCCAAAGTTAATCGAACGTCCAATAGTAATTAATGGCGATCGTGCGGCAATTGGCCGACCACCAAAACTTGTTCTGGATATTCTTTGATTTTAATAACAAATGAATATAAATTTTGGGTTAAGGAAAAGAGGAAAATTTCCAATTATTTATACTATATGACAATTCAACCTTAAATTTAGATAGTTTATAATATTTGACGTGCATTCTAAAAGCAATATTCTTATATTGTATTTTTTAGTGTAATAAAACCTAATGGCAATCAATTGTTTCCAATCAGCTGAAGTGCAAATGGCTTTAACGAAAGAGAGAAGTAAAAGGTTTGGGGAGAAACAAACCATTAAGAATATTTAAAGCGATATTCGGCAAAGATTTACAGGAATTCAATTGGTTGTCATGGGTAGCTCATCTGCAGCTCTACATAGGCAATCATCTGATCAATTTCTTCCGGCTTAAACAGTTTCCAGAAATCATCTTTACGCAACCAGGTTAATTGTCTTTTGGCATAACGGCGGGAGTTTCGCTTGATCAGCTCAATAGCCTCCGCTCTGGAGATTTTACCATCGAAATAGTCAAAAAATTCCTGATATCCCACCGTTTGTAAGGCATTCAATTCTTTTTGGGGATAAAGCGCCCGGGCTTCCGCTTCCAATCCTGCCTCAAGCATTAAATCGACTCTTTTATTAATACGTTCGTATAATTGCTTTCGATCCCAATCCAGTTGAATGTATACCGGTTTAAATGATCGCTGTATTTTGCTACCTTTTCGAAATGAAGAATAGGTCCGTCCGCTGCTCAAACAGATTTCCAGTGCCCGGATTAATCTTTGCGGATTGCTTCGATCAACGATTTCATAATACTCAGGATCAAACTCCGCTAATAGACGCTGCAAAGACTCGATCCCCTGATTTTCCAGTTGCAGGTTGAGCTTTTCCCGGAGGCCCGGGCTCACCACTGGAAATTCATCGAGCCCCTCGCATAAGGCTCGGATAAATAGGCCACTACCTCCAGCCAAAATTACCAGGTCCTTATCTTCAAACAAATGATTTAACAGCGCTAAAGCTTGCCGTTCAAAATCACCGGCATTGAAGGTTTCCTCAATACTGATACAATCGATAAAATGATGGGGTACTGTCGAAAGTTCTTCTTTTGAAGGCTTGGCCGTTCCTATTGACATTTCCCTGTAAAACTGGCGTGAATCTGCGGAGATAATTTCGGTAGCAAAATGTTGCGCCAGAGTAATAGCTACTCCGGTTTTTCCACTTGCCGTTGGTCCGCCAATTACCAGTAATATCTTCTGATTGCTTTCCATTTGAAGCAAAGGTAGGCATTTCTACGGAGAGCAGAATAAGAGCCCGGATGCTGAAAAAAAGGAGAATAGTAAGGAACCTGACTAATCTTCCCGATCATAAAAAATATTATCTTTGCGGTAGAAAACGAACAACGAATTGAGGAACGCGAAATTACCTTATCGGATTGTAAGACCATTGGCTCGTATTGCATTGACGACGAATTTCAGGAGGATTTATTTGTCAAATGCGCAGGTAATGTCCAGGGATAAACCGGTAATACTGGCAGCAAATCATCCTTCGGCTTTTTTGGAACCCTGTATTCTGGCAGTTTTACTACCCCGGCCTTTGCATTTTCTGGTGAGAGGTGATTTTTTTAAGAAGCCGCTTTTTAGTAAAATTCTGCATGCCCTGCATATGCTTCCCATCTTCCGGATGAAGGATGGCGGATACAAAAAAATTAAGGATAATTTTTCGACTTTTGAACAGTGTCACCAGACGCTGGCAAATGACCGGGTGATCATGATCCTGGCAGAAGGGACTACGGTTCACGAGAAGCGACTGCGTCCCTTGCGGAAAGGTACGGCCAGACTCGCTTTTGGAACTTTGGAAAAATTTCCCGATCTGGATATTGATATTATTCCGGTTGGTGTCAATTATACGAATTCAGATCAATTTCGAAGTCATGTTATGATTGAGTTTGGCCAGCCGATTTCGGCGCAGTCCTATTTTAAACAATATAAAAAGGAACCCAACCAGGCGATTAAGCAATTGACGGATGATCTGCGTAAGGATTTGGAAAAACACATAGTGATAATCGAGAACAAAGCGGATGAAGAATTGACTGAAGGGCTTTTTGCAATTGATTTTAATAACTGGCCTCAGCCACCCCAGCCGGCTGTATCCAAAAACAATCATTTGCTGAAAAGCCAGAAACGGATCGCTCGGGCTATTAATCAGATGAATGAAGCAGATAAAAAGGTCTTGAAGATCAAGACGGATGCCTATTTCCAAAACCTGAAAAAATTGAATGTGCACGATTATGCGATAGCTGTTGGAAATGTACCCGGACCTCAGAATCTGTTGGTTATAATCCTTGGTTTTTTTCCTTTTCTGATCGGCTGGATTGGAAATTATCTGCCTTTAAAGCTCACGGATGTGTTAATCAATAGATTGATTAAAGCTATTGAGTTTAGAGCATCGGTAAAAGTAGCCACAGCTATAGTTTTATATATCCTGTATTTTTTATTCATCATAATAATTGCGATTATTGCAGGTAAATATTCGCTTCTCTTTGTACTTTTAACCTTGCCGTTTTTCGGGTACTATGCGCTGCTTTACAGAGAGTATTTTCAAAAATGGAGTCGGTTAAGAGCGTTGAAAAAGTTAGAGAAAACAGATATTAATAATTTAAAGGAAATGCGGGAAGGGCTACTTTCTTCTTTTTAAAAAAAATCCCATCCAAATATTCAAACTTGTTTGATCAAATGTTATATTACCTTGTAAAATATTTAGGGAAACCAGGGTTCAGAGTTAATTTCAAAAAAATATTTCTTCATTATCAAGAAGCAATTCCTGATAATAAACCGGTTATTCTTGCGGTTAATCATCCCACTGCTTTTCTCGATCCGGTATTGCTTGGTGTTTACTTAAAACGTCCGACGCATTTTATAGTACGGGGCGATATTTTTAAGGGGAAGCTGATTCTCGCAGCATTGGCGGGGCTTAAAATGCTCCCCATTTTTCGCTTTCGGGATGGTTATGCCAATCTGAAAAATAACCAGGCGACGATGGATACGGTTTATAAAAAATTGCAAGACAAGCATTGTGTAATGGTATTGGCAGAAGGAGAGACAAAGCATGAAAAGCGATTGAGGTCAATCCAGAAAGGGACAGCTCGTATGGCCTTTGGTGCCATTGAGGCCTACGGGGAGATGGATATTCTGGTAATCCCGGTAGGGGTGAATTATACAGATTCTCACGCTTTCCGTTCTTTTTGCATGATTGAGGTAGGCAAAGCGATCCCGCTTAGTGAATTTATGCCCGTTTATGCAGAAAATCCAAGGAAGGCTATCAATCATTTGACCCAAAGAATACAAAAGGATTTACGCAAATTGGTCATTCATATCGAAAATGAAGAAGATGATCAATGGGTGAATCGCGTTCTGGAAATTAAACGCAATGATTTTAAACATACGGTGTTCCCCCTCAAATCGGGAGATAATACCCTTTGGAAATCAGAGTTTGAAAGAGTGGAACGGATGAACAGTTTCACAGAGGAGCAAAAAAACAAAGTCCAAGCTGCACTCGAAAAATATGATCAGCAACTCAAAAAATATGCCCTGGAAGATGAAGGTGTCGCCAGGGCAAATGCCTTCAACCTTCTGAATACTTTATTTCTACTATTGGGCTTTGTACCTTTTATAGTTGGCTATATCCTCAACATACTACCGCTGTGGTTCGCAGAAAATACGGCAAAAAAGAAAGTCAAAAAGATTGAATTCTATTCATCAGTCAGGTTCGGAGCAGGGTTGGTGGGCTATCCGATTTACTGGTTATTGTTTTTTTTAATTGCTTTGATAACAGGTTTGTTTAGTAATAATTACTGGGGGCTGTATCTCGTATTGGCAATGCCGTTCTTTGGATTTTTTGCATTGATCTACGGGGATATATACTTACGCTGGAACCGAGCCAGAAAATTTGCAAGCCTGCCCGGGGATGCTAAAGAGCAATTGTACGAAAGCCGAAAACGCCTGTTGAATTATATTTGATGGTGAAAACTTAGAAGCATTTTACCAGTTTTTCAACAGCCTGAGTTCCATTTTCAAAATGGATTTTTATCAGATAAAGCCCTGCGTTTAATAGAGGCGTTTGCAACTCTGCACTTTGGTCAGATATACTTCTATTGAGCAGTAAGCGACCACTCGAATCGTAAAGTTCAATCTGTTTAATCTTGATTCCCGCCTGAATGTTAATCCCTGAAATAAAGGGATTCGGATGGATAGTAAATTCCGGGACATCAATAAGGCTTACCGATACTGGCGGTTCGTTGGATGCTCCCGGAGTTTGAAAAACAGCCTGCATGGCACCCGTTCCATTGGGCAAACGACCAATAGCTTGATTATTCCCCACCGCTGTGTAAATAACCTGATCAATGATACTTCCGAAAGAGTTGGAAAGGAAAATAGATTCTCCGTCATTATTGAGTTTAAAATTGGCGTGGAAAATTCCCTGGTCTTCATCCTTATCTGCCCAGATGATCAAAAATTCACCGGGAGCAATTGTCGCATCCGGCAATTGCCATTTGGCAATATTGTCTGCATTATCCGATAGAAAATAATCGCTTAGGTCAATGGGAGTAGTACCATCGTTGTAAAGCTCGATCCAATCCTCGTATTCTCCGAATTCGTCGGTAATTGTACTTTCATTATCCGCTTGAAATTCGTTGATATACAAGGCTACAGAAGTGTTTAAAACTTCAGCGCTAAAGCTTTCACATAATGGAAAACGATTCGTAGCCTGTTCGCTGTCTATAGCGGAAACATAGTAGGAAAAAGTACCTGCTTCTCCCAGTGCCGGAATTACTGCCCCAAATATTTGATCTCCGGCTGTACCATCCTGATGCTGACCATCATCGTACATGATGATTTCTTCATTCATGCTATTAAATTCGTATTCGACCTTTGCTTCTACAGTCGTAGCATCTTCGATAGTTGCGCGGATGGCAATATCCTGATTACTGTTACTGATTTGATGCTGAATATTTGTAATAATAGGTGCGGCATTACTGGATTCCAGTTGATTAAGAGCAGAATAGCGTCGTAGAGTAATGTACTCTTTCAAACCGTAAGGAATATGCGATACGGCTACACCATCAGTATAAGAATTGGAAAAATCGTCGAATGTAAATCCGTAATCCAGAGGATAGAGGGGATCGTCAGGAATGGAACCTTCGATTAGACTTTTGCGATTATCAAGTTCTTCGAACAGACTGGTTTCATTAAAATATAAATCTAAAAACTCAGAGAGGTAATAACTATACTGAGTCCGGTAAACCTCATTTTGCATTAGTCTTTTATAAATCGGTCTTGGTTCATTACTTGGCGCCCAGTTGTAGACATTGCGATTTGCCCAGTCTCCAAACCATTGTACCCCCAGAGTATTGTCCAAATCGTAAGGGATATAGTGGATTTTTCCGGTCTGCGGGTTACTATAGAGGTAAAAATTGTTTTGATTAAAAATATGCCCGTCCCAATTACCGATCAATACATCCAGGGCGATAACTTTTAGAAAATTCTGGACATCGAAAATGCTTTCCAGTTCACAAGGCAAATCCTCGGCAGGAGTATTATTTAATACATCGATAAAATGGGCGAGGTCACTATAATCATCTTCGGCAGTATTTGTTTTAAGGTCGTAGGCTCTTCGGCCATCAAATTCCATTTTGTATAAATTGGGATTGCTACCCAGGTACTCCAGATCGGCTGGCCAGAGGCATTTGTAAAGATTGCCAAGTTCCTCACCAAAACGAAGTTGTACAAATTCTTCATCAATATGCTCGACATTGATATATAAACCCCAGTATTCGTCATTGATGTAAAGCTCTACATGGTTGGCACGCGGAGCCGGAATTCCCATTTTACGACAGAGATCCCAACATACTTTTGAGCGGATAACGGAAGGGTCATTATGCTCTCCATTGATATTGAGCTTTTCGAGCCCATTGTATTTTCGGCCGGGAACAAAAGTATTAAAACTGACTTTATAGGATTTCTTGTTAGCTCCTTGCGAGGTATTTCCCCGTAGTCTGAATCCAATGGATTCGAATAGATCACTGTCGGAGCCGGTATCATAGATAAATGTTGCTGGATAATGTACGGTGCTTCCGATATTAACCGGATCGAGGATGGTATTCAGATCATTTTGAGAAATATCAATATATACTTTTGGGATGATGTGATCCTGAAACACCTCTCCGGGGTTCGGAAAAGGATTTTGACTATTCAAGGTCATGAAAAAAAGTAAACAAACTAGTAGAGAGAATATTGATTTCATGGTTTTAATTTGAATTTTAAAAAGGCATTGGGAGTACTTAGATCCATTCCTGATCATTCTTTGTCAATTCATGTTCTATCTTTCCGGTATGTTTGGTGCCTGCCGGTTCAAAAAGCATAACATGGACTTCTTCTTCGGCGATCGGGCGATGTTCTACACCTCGCGGTACGATAAGCATATCTCCTTCCCGCAGTGTTAATGTCTTGTCCCTGAACTCCATTTTTAGTGTACCATTTAAAATATAAAATAACTCGTCTTCATGTTCATGGCTATGCCAAATGAATGCTCCCTTTAATTTAGCTAATTTTACTTGCTGGCCATTGAGTTCTCCAAGCACTTTGGGCGTCCAATACTCGTCGAAAAGACTCAGCTTTTTCTTTAAATTAATAATGTCCATTTTCTTTGATTTTGCCTCTTAATTTTCGAGGTTTTATTTTAATAACTCTGACATTTTATTGATAATCAGTTGGATATTAAGGATGGCCTATAAAATTCATTTAATAGTTTGTTCAGCAGGTATGGTACCGATGAACAGGTAAATATTACCGCTTTGCCTGTCTGGTTGAATTGATGAATTTTCTAAGCCTTTTGATTCAGAGTGTAAAAACGCTGCTAATTCCGCAGGTATTTCAGATTGGTATTGATGATAAAAGCAGGAAACAGCCCGCTGCCGGTTTCCCGTTCTCTTGCTAATTTAACATCTTTTAATGTCTTTTTCTCAATTTCGGGATAGAAACCTGAGTTTTCGGATGAGTAGATGTTTAAGCTTAAAATCTCTTTTATTCAGATTCTTCGACTCGGTCGAGCATATCTTTTGGTAATTGTTTTGAAGCCCTTGCGCCCAGGTGTTTGATTTTCTCGGCCCTTCCGATCAGGGTATCACCGTAGCGTTTGCCATCGGTGAGTTTATTCATCGCATCGTGATAAGAAGATTGTACACTATTGAGTTTATAGCCTATGGTTTTCAAATCTTCGACAAAATTGCAAAACTTGTCATAAAGTAAACCACTTTGTCTGGCAATCTCAAATACATTATTTTTTTGTTTTTCCTGTTTCCAGATATAAGATACGGTACGCATAGTGGCGAGCAGGGTAGAGGTAGTGACGATAACGATATTTTTGTCCAGCGCGTCCGTAAAAATCTTTTTATCTTCATCCACTGCGAGGGTCAAAGCTCCCTCGATCGGAACGAAAAGTAAGAGATAATCGGGAGCATTGATTTCGTAGAGCAGTTGATAATTCTTACTACTCAAATCCTTGACGTGTTTTTTCAGGCTCGTAATATGGGCCTTGAGATGCTTTTTTTGTTTTTTAGGATCGTTCTCATTATAATATTGCTCATAAGCAATCAGGGAAACTTTGGAATCGATCACCAGATGCCTGGATTCGGGAAGTTCAATGATAAAATCCGGACGTTTTTCTTTCCCCTGATGGTCTTTGAACGAGCTTTGAGTACGGTAGTGAATTCCTTTTTTTAGACCTGCCTTTTCAAGCAGGCGTTCCAGTTGGAATTCCCCCCAATCCCCCTGCGTCTTGGATTCTCCTTTTAAAGCATTAACCAGATTATTGGCATCCTGAGAAAGCTGAGAATTGAGATGCCTCAATTGTTCAATTTCTTTTTTTAAAGAAATTCGATCCTCGGAATCTTCGCGGAATTTCCGATGAATACCCGATTCGAAGTCTTTTATTTTTTCTCGCAGGGGCTGCAATAATCCTTCGATCTGCAAATGGTTTTGCTTAGTGAATCTTTCACTTTTTTCTTCGAGTAAACGGTTGGCTATATTTTCAAATTCCAGTTTGAATTTATCTTGAACCCGATTGACTTCTTCTTGATGAGTCTTGAGTTGTGCTTCAAGTGCTAAAAGTTTTTGAGCTTTTGCAGCGTTTTGCTGACTTACTTCCAGAATGCTTTGTTCTTTTTCGTGTAAATCTGCTCTTAACAAATCCGCCTGTGCTTCCAAAGCTTCGTAAACTTCTTTTAATACAAACTTTGCTTTTAACTCTTTCTCGGACAATTGATTCTGTCCTGACTTATGCAAGGCACCAAGGATAAACCAGGTAGTTATGGCACCAAGCAACACGCCTGTCAGTAAAAATAGAAGTTCCATAGTTTTGTAGTTAAGCTAAACGAGAGACATTTTATAAACAAAATAATTAAAAAATGTCACTATAAAATTACAAAAACTAATGGAATTATTTTAATGATCTTTATTCAATACTAAACTATCTAAATTGGTATAGCTGGCTTCGGTAGAAACTGATTTTTTATAAAGGTGGATAGATAATACAGCAATCAGCAGGGCATAATTTCCTTCCAGGATTTCGTCTATACTGCCGGAGTAATCGCCCGCAAAATCACTCGTATACAATTTATAAATTTTGGCTATCAGCAAATTACTGATCATGAGCAATCCAATCCATATTGACGGGACGGGGATGCTTCTTTTCTTTAAAAACAAATGGAATCTCTTTGAAATAATACTCAGACCGGGAAGCAATACCATGTAGAGAAACCAGAAATAAAAGAATAGCCTTCCGGCATTTAAAACAAAAAGAAAAGACCAAAAACTGTCATCAACTTCATCTTTGAAAGTGAAAAAATCGAGGTTGTGAATATTGGTTTCCTTTTGATAATTGATTTTTGCCAGAGCCTCCGGAGTAGACCAGTTAAAAATTCTTTGCCCCCAGCTTATTTCTTCACCAAAAGCTACAAAAAACAATAAGCCGAGCAAAAGGTATACTAGATTTCGGTTTCTAGTAATTTTACCCAAAATCAGATTTTCACCCCTGGAGGACCAGAATGTTTTAAAAAAAACAATACTGGAAAAAAGGAATGCTAAAGCTGTAAAATTTTCAACCCAGCTATCTTCATTAGTAAAATAAAGGTCCATTTTTACATCAGGGAAAGCCAGCAAAAAGGTGATTGCCAAAAATATTAAGCCTGCTATTATAGAAATAAAATCCGATCGATTGATAAAAGTATTCATAGGGAACTGCCTTATATTAAAAAAAATGTGAGGCTGATTTAGACCCACATTTTTCAAACAATTTTCTATCTGCAAAAATATTGCCGTAAGTATAATTGAGTTTCCTGATTTAAGTCAGAAGGGATAGACAAATAGACAAAAGAACCCGTTACTGTTTCACTAAAATATTGCCCTCCACAGATTTGCCATCTCTGGCTACAATAGTATAGTTTCCTTTGGGTAAATGACTGATATCAATTTGCTGCCCATCTGATTGAATTACAGTGTTGATCACCTCCTTGCCAAGCATATCATAAATAATACAGTTCAGCTGCTGATTTGCTTCATTTTTAAAAACGATGTAATCGCTGGCCGGATTTGGAAATATTTCAAATAACTCACTCGAAATCGGTTCTCTGGTATTGACCAGGTCTCCCGTAATCACATTATCAATACAAAAATAAGCGGGGGTATTCATACCAAACTCACCGACATCAGTAGAGCTAAGTGTAAATCGCAGGCTATCAGTCTCGCCCAATGGCTGAAGATCAATATAAGTCCATTCGTCCACGATATAGTCCATATTATTATCACTAAAACGATAATCAGCCAGATAGAAATCAATACTGTCACTGGTTAAAGTCCCATCTTTATATCCTTTGATGGTAAGCAGAAAATAATCCGGATCATCTCCACTTACACCTCCGAATTTCTTGGCAAAACCATCTCCGTTGAGCATACTTAAATAAGGATAAGTCCCATTCGTCACATACATACCGATAAAAGATTGCTGAATAGCATTCTGATTTAGTTGCATAATATTTGCATCACTTTCAAAAGTATTGATAAAGGCGAGGCCGTAATTACTTGTAGATTCAACGCCCGTTCCGGTAATCGCACTATACTGATTCATAAAACCGGGAGTAGTCACATCGGTCATATTGGAAACAGACCAGCCCGACCAACTCATGAAATCTTCATTATAGCTGTTTGGCAAAAAAATATCTCCACTTGAGAAGCCACCTGATCCATCACTTCCATTCAAAAAGGATTCCGGATCTAGAGAAAAGTTTTCGAAATCAGCCGTCGTTTGTGCAATTACTATATTGCCGATCATTAATACAAGTAATAGTGTAAATGCTTTTTGCATATCTCTTTATAATTAAATGGTTAAAAATTTATTCTTTGTTCTGTTTTTGTATTTCTATCTTTTAATTGTCCAATTTGCTCCGGCTTGCCAGTATCGGCCCGGCATAGGTCTGCGTTCGATCACGAAATAATCCTGATCCCAGAGATTCCTGATGGTAAAAAATAATTCACATGGGGCTTTTGCCAGCGAAAAACGGTATCGCAAATCGATATCTGCTGTTTGATAATCTTCAATTGCCTCGTTAATACCCCGGGTTTGGCCAGTATAATAATGTCGATATACGAATTGAATTTTTTTGAACTCGAAGTCTATTTTTCCATGAGCCTGATGCTGTGGAGTATACAGTAATTGTTCTCCTTTTTGGATACTCGGAAATGCTAAGGCTATCTGATTTGTCGAACGAATGTAATCGTAAGCGAATCCTATTTTCAGCTTGAAATTATTTTTATAAAAGGTATAATCCATACCTGATTCCAAACCGCGACTCCAGACTTTTGCAATATTATTGGCGGACCAGAATTGCTCTCCCGGTCGGATACTCCAGAGAATCCAGTTGTCGATATTGCGGTTAAAGGCAGTGATGGTAAAATGAAAAATGTGATTAGTATTTATTTTTGAAAACAAGAAGCTAAGTTCTTCACTCCAGCCATTTTCTGCCAGAAGGTCTTCATTACCTCCGGGCTTCCAGAATCGATCATTAAGGGTAGGCAGGCGATAATTCTTGCTCACTTTAGCTTTTATTTGGAAAAAAGAAAAGCAGTTATAGTCCAGTGCAAGGGAAGGTGCTAAGGGAGTCCATCTATTTTGAACCCATTCCTGACGTAAGCCAATGTTCAATTGTAGTTTTCTTCTGCTCAACTGATAATTGGCAAAAAGAGCAGCCCGATTCTCATGAACGCCATCCTGATAACCATCCGCAGTAGCTTGCGTATAATTATAAAGAAAACCTAGGGAGATACTGGAGAGGGTATCAATTAGCCACTGATTAGAGATTTCAGAAAATATATTATCGAAATGACTCAAAGCCTCCAGACCGATTTCAGGATCAAAATAATTCAAATCTTCACTGAAGAGCCCTGCTTTAAAATTGGTTAAATACATTTTGTCCTGGTATTGCCAATCAAAAACCAGCCGGTGTGCCAAATCATCCTGATAGGCTTCACTATTGTTTTGGACAATAGTAGGAGGAATGTTCCGACTAGCACTTTGCCACCAGTAATGTAGTGCAAACTGTTGTTTGGTATTTGGAGTCCAATATAAGCTCTGCAGCAGGTTTTGTAGTGAAAAAGCAGCATTCTCCTGGCGTCTTTGTGCTAAGCCGGGGGCCGGTCGAAAGGGGAAATCATTATTGGCCTGATGATGAGAAAAACGAGTTGTACTTTGAAGTTTGTGTTTTTGAAGCGTAAAACTTGCTTCCTGTTTCCATTCTCCAAAAGCACCTGCTTTCGAACGAAGGTTTAATATGTTTTTGTGATGATCGACAGCACGGTTATCAATCCTGATCAGCCCCCCGACCGCGCCGCCTCCCCAATTCGCTGTATTGCCCCCTTTTTCCAAACTAATTTCTTCAGTCAGATTGGTACTCAAAAGGGAAAGATCCAGAAGTCCGAGCATCGGGCTATGTACCGGCAGGCCGTTCCAGAGCACTAAAGTATGCCCGGCGCTCCCTCCGCGAATCGAGGAAGTGGCCAGGCTATTTAGACCATAACTTTTGATAAAGACATTGGATTCCTGTTCCAGCAAATCGGCGATATTATCGGCATTAGAGCCTTGTAAGCTCGCTTGATCCCATCTCAGGCTGATGGTGCCAGTGGGCGCTTCGCGTATTTTTTTGGCGCGGATTTCAATGGTTTCTATGGCAATAGTCGTATCAACCTGCCCCTGAATCAGGAGCGGTAGCCAAGCCAATAAACACCAAAACAAATACCGAAGCATAAAATCTACCGTTTACGGATCGGAGCTGGATGACGGCAGAAGACGGGATAAAATATACCACGTTGTATCCAGTCATAGCTGACTGGAAATACAAAATATTCTGTCGCAACTTTTCCTCCGAAAGTATTAAGCGAATTTGCTTGGCAGGTCTTCTGGCTCGTTCTACTTTTAATGTCTTCCCATTTCGGTTACTTTTTCGAAACAGTGACTTTTATTTTAAAAGCTGTTAACAGAACTTACAGCAGCGGGGACTGCTCCGGATTTACACCGGATTCCCTTTTAAGACTTCTAAGCATATACTTAAAAATCACCAAAGCTCCGCAAAGATAGGAAAATAATATAGATTAGGAGTATAGGCTTATGTATGAAGCAGGCAATTACTTCTTTTGCCCCAACTCAACGGCTCTGTTCAATGCTGCATTTGCTCCTTCGATGATATCCTTATGCACTTCACTTTCTACAAAGGAGCGCATCGCTGCTTCGGTCGTTCCCCCTTTGGAAGATACTTTCTTGATCCATTCCTGGCAGGTAATATCGGATTTATTATACAAGTCAACCGCTCCCCTAAAAGTTTGCTTGACCAAAAGCTCGGACTCCGATTCGGAAAAACCCATCCTCAATGCGGCTTGGATCATCGCATCCATAAAGTAATAAACATAGGCGGGGCCGCTGCCCGAAATAGCAGTTGCAGCATCAATAGAAGATTCTTTATCTACATAAACGGATTTACCAGTTGTATTAATAAGGTTTTGGACCATGACCAATTCGATTCTGGTCACATCATCGGAAGAGGTAAAGGCGGTCATACCCATACCGACCTGTGCCGGAAGATTAGGCATAGCCCGAATAATTTTAGGCGCTCCAAGGGCTTCGGCAATGGTGGTGATTTTTACACCAGCCATAATGGATAAAAAGACTTGCTGCTCATTGACCAATGGACGGAGCGTCTTGAATAATACCTCACAATCTTGCGGCTTCACTGCAAGAATGATCAGATCGGCTTCGTTTAAACATTCCTCGGGTGCTCCGTAAACTGTTCCAATATTCTTTTTGGCTAATTCGGCGGCTTTCTCCGGAGATTTTTCCAGTATCATCATATGCTCTGGAGTACTAATATGAGCCCTTAAAAAGCTTTGTGCATAAGTTAAACCCATGTTTCCTCCACCGATAATTAATATTTTCATTTTAATTTTTTTTCAATTGTACGAATACATTAGAATCCCGTTGCAGGTTGAGAAAGGTTTTATTTGAAAAGCCCAGGCAAGATGAACTTTTTTATGTTCAAATACAATAGGCCGGTATTTTTCATTTAGGTCTCTTCGACTTTATAAGCTTTGCTATGTTTCCTGCCTTTTTCTATCTTTATAAAGTTCAAAATCAAAATTGGAAAACAATGATACGTAACCTTAGCCTAATGATATTATTGCTGACTATGCTGGCTTGCAACTCCAGCGAAACAACAAATGAAGAAAGCAAATCACAAGATACTCCGGAAGAGCAGAGCCCGCAGAAAATCCCCAGGTATGCTTTAGTTATTCACGGTGGGGCGGGAACGATCCAGAAAGAGTTGATGAGTGAAGAAAAAGAGACTGCTATTCTCAAAGCACTCAATGCTGCTTTGACGGTAGGAGAGACGGTTTTAAAAAATGGCGGGACCAGTATGGATGCGGTAGAAGCCACGATCATGGTTCTGGAAGATACGCCCTATTTCAATGCTGGTAAGGGGGCCGTTTTTACCAATGAAGGAAAAAACGAACTGGATGCTTCATTTATGGATGGGCGCACTCAAAACTCCGGAGCGGTAGCCGGTGTGACCAATATTAAAAATCCAATTCGGGCGGCCCGGGCTGTTTTAGAAAAGTCGGATCATGTGATGCTGGCCCGGGAAGGAGCCGAGATATTTGCCAAGGAGCAAGGTCTGGAGATTGTTGATCCGGAATATTTTTATACGGAAAGACGCTGGGAAGCATTGCAAAAAGCAAAACAACAAGAGCTGGGTTCTATCTTATCCGAAAATCCCATTGATTACAAATTCGGGACGGTTGGTTGCGCGGCGCTGGATCAGTTTGGCAATCTTGCTGCCGGGACTTCTACCGGAGGAATGACGAATAAGCGCTATGCCCGGATTGGTGATTCACCGGTAATCGGAGCGGGTACTTATGCCAATAATAATACCTGTGCAGTTTCGTCTACGGGACACGGAGAATATTTCATTCGCTATGTAGTGGCCCACGATATTTCTGCTATGATGGAATACGGCAACAAACCGTTTCAGGAAGCAGCCGATCTGGTTATTAATAAAAAGCTAAAAGAAGCCGGAGGTAATGGCGGAATCATCGGCGTTGACAAATATGGCAATGTTGCAATGCCTTTTAATACGGCTGGCATGTATCGCGGTTATGTAAAACCGGATGAAAGAGTAGTGAAGATTTATAAGGAATAAACAGGTTTAAAAAGCTGAAAAGGCCTATTCGTCTTTTCTGTTTATGGGGATGCTTATCTTTTTAACTTTTTTGCGATTGATTAGTGGATAACACTGGAGACTGTATTTGCTTTCTCCTGTACTGTTTGTATTGATTACACAATCCTGGATATCCTGTTTTAGGATTTGTTGAAGTTTGGATAAATTATCTTCATTAGATACAAAATGGATCAACCTTGTGTTAGAGTCAAAATACCACTCCATGTTACCGAGTAAAGATTTATTATTTTGCTCAGGGACATAAATATCGACTTGGCAGGAATCTTTGATTTGAAATATAATTTCTGTTGAGTCGATTTCTATTTTGTAATCTCCATGATACTTTTTGAAGTATCCGTGTAAGGTGGAAAGATAATCTTCAAAATACCAATCCGAACCATGATAGGAATCAAAATTGGGATAGCCAAGAGCCAGTATATGTTCTTTTTGGTTGGTGCAATTGCAGCTAAGTGCGGGCTTATCATTAGGCGAGAAACAGGTTTTTATTACTTCCAGTGATGGATTCATACAATAAAGTACATTGCAAATAGAATCTTTGGGTGTTTCAAAATCAAGAATAAATAAAAAATAGCTAAGGTCATTTATTGACTCCGATTTCAATGGATATTCCAATTGATAATCTGCAAGTATCAGATTCAGATAAACTTTTTGACCTGGCTCCAGCGAGGAGAGTGTTGCCCTGGGAAAGCTATTTTGAGTTTTAAGAAGAATGTCCTTTTCCGTATTTAAAGTTAAAGTATAATCAATGTCGAGATTTTTATTGGTAATATTATTTCTTATTAGGATTAAAACGGAATCCGGTTGTGCTGAAAGGTTTGTAGAATAGACAATCAGTAGGAGGATGAAAAAGGTTTTAATGGAAATATATTCAGAGTTTGCAGAGCCCATAGGTCTAAAACGAAAAAACTAAGCAGACATTTTCTTTTCTAAATTAAAAATAGCAGTAGTCCTGTAATTTTTGGACATAGCGCATCATGGACAAGACACAACGTTTTGCAGAGCCTTGAATGTCAAGCTGTTTTTTGCAGCCAAAATTTTCTGTAAAAGGAATAGCCTTTGACCAGTATTTTACTCATCAAAGGCTATATTCCCAGACTAACTATTTATTCTTTATTTACTCTTTAGTTGGGTTTATTTTACTGTTTTACTAAACGGATCGTTGTGCTGGCATTGTTCTGCTGAAGGATTTGAGCAAAGTAAATACCTTTTTCAAAATCCCCTCCAAAACCGATTGTTCCAGTAATATCATTTAGCTCAAAAGTTTGCACTCTTTGCCCCAAGGCATTAAAAATGACCAACTGGCTGTCACTATCAAAGGACTCCAATTTATATTGAATATTAAAATTTGAAATCGAGGGATTGGGACTCGCTTCAAAAGTTTGTAAACTAAGCAAATCTCCAACATTAGTAGGACTGGCATCCCAGGTCAAAAAGTGATCCACGGCTACTTCTGCAATTTGCTGAAACCCATCGCTGATTGCAGTAAATTCAATCCTAAGATTGCTTAAACTATCCGGATTACTGCCAAAAATATCCTGCACATTAATCTCATAATTATACCATTCCGGGGGAGTGAATAAATCTTCATAGGTAATCGTCTCGACTGTTACCGTCTCAAAACCATTATCAAGAATAACCTCTAAAGTCGCATTGCCGAGGGTTGGGTCTTGCTCGACAATATTAACCGTCCAGAGAAAAGCGGCATAGCTGATCATAGGTTCATTCAGATTACTCAAATCAAAAGTCGGAGAAATGATACTGGTAGTCCCTCCCAGAAGTACATCCGAGTTGGGGTCTGTACCTATGGCGGTTTCGTAACAGCGGGTTCCAACATCATCGGGAACATCATTTTGCGGGTTGATAAAATAACCTGCCTGCGGAACAAATATTCCTTGTGGAGTACCTCTTTCGAATTCGCCAATGAAGGCTGTACTCTCTACGGACCATCCCAAGTCCAGCTGGAAGGGATCCTGATATCCTTGTGTAAGTTCAATGATTACAGAACTGTTATTTTCATCAAAGGACCAACCTAAATCTTCAACGGTACTGTATCCCCATTTTCCTGCAAAAGCATTATAAGTCCCTTCAAAAGCGGAAGCAATTACAAAGTTGCCATTGGCATCCGTTTCTATATTAAAATCAAAATCGTCGTTAATGATATTGACTATTGCATTGGGGATTCCTGTACCATCGGCAGCATCAACGACCGTACCTGTCATGGCAAAAGAAGGCAGAGGAACCAGTTCGACGTTAAGAATAGTTACTACATCATTTTCCAAAACGGCCTGACCAGTAAAAGGTTCGTAACCCGCTTTATGGACTTGTACTTCATAAGTCCCGGCTATAGCCAAACCGGTTTTGTAATCTCCGGCAATATCAGAGGTTTCAAACACATTAGTATTAAGGATTTCAACCTCTGCCCCCAGGATCGGATCGCTAGTATTGGCATTGGTTATATTACCCTCCAGCCAGCAAGCACGTACGTAAGTTGGCTCCAGTACGTACATTCCATTTCCGATATCTGAAACGAGTACAAGACTGGAAGGTAAAAACGGATAAGCTCCCCAGGCGCCACTAAAGCCGGTAGTAGCCGGAATGAAGGTATCAAAATTGCCAACCTCTACCAGATTTTCCGGACGAGAACCATCTACAATAATACAGCCATCGGTGTAATATGAAATGATCAGCCAATCATTCCAAACGTGGACATTATGAGGGATGACACCATCCCCCAGTGTTTCATAGGGGCGGAATTGATCCAGTTCCTGGATATTACCCGGATCGGAAATATCATAAGAGCCCACTGGTGCATTGGCTAGTTCATCCGTTGTAAAAAGGATAGTTTCATCATCTGAAGGCCAGGTATTATGTGTGAAATTGAAAGGGGTGTTATGGTCTCCAATGGGTTGAATATTTTCTTTATCACTTACATCATAGATAGTAAACTGTCCAATATTAAGATCAGAACTATATAATATATTATTTCTTGCGTAGACATCATGAGAATAAATGGCAGGCATACTGGTTATATACTCCGGTGTACCATCCGGTGTGTCAACATTCAAAACCAGGATACCTCCGGCATTGAGGTTACAACCGGAAATATAGGCGTAACCAAACTCATCGATAAAAATATTATGGCAAGTTGATAATGTTCCCAGGTCTGGAATATCCGGTGTCCAGTCATAAGCGACTACGGAGTCGGGCAGGGTGCTTAGATCGATAACCGCCAGTCCGTTGGCCGTTTCATTGATGACATAAGCAAAATCTTTCCAGGTTTTTATATCCCGCCAGCCAGAGTTCGCTCCCGGAACAAAGTCCACTTCGGTCGGGTTGGCAGGGTCGGCAATACTTACAACGGATACTCCGTCAAATACACCTACGATACCGTACTCGGTATCATCCGGAGCAACGTATCCCCAGATATCGCTAAGGATTTGATCGTAGGTAATATTGCCAACGTATTCGAGATTGAGCTGAGCAAATGTAGAAATAGAAGCAATGCATAGCATTACGAGGGTAATACTTCTTTTCATATTGTTAAAATAGTTTCATGAATTAAAAGATTTATAGACACTTACCTGAAGTTTATAAAAAGCTTTTAAATGCGGAATTTTTTAAGATCAAACTCCGGTTTTTGATGATAAATGACCATTCTCGAAGTGAAAAGATAGTTTCCAGGCTTAGACGAAGGATTCAGGTTCTGATTGGATATATCCGGCAACATCCAGTCTTTCTATACTCTCAATGGTTGCCGCAACAGTTGCCAAAGGAGGGGCAATAAGGAAACCAATTCCGGTCATTAGAAGCAACATAAAGACCGTTCCGTTGCCGATCATTAATCCGCGATGTTGTCTGGCAAAATTTACACTTTGTCGTACTGAAAAATGCCGCTCCATTGTAAAATCCGTATTTCCAAAACCGGCATAATAGGATTGAACGATGAAAATAAGAAAAGGCGTGATCCAGCCAGCTACCGGGATAAAACCAACTAATAAGAGTAAAAAAGTAAAAAATAGCTCTCTGATAATATTTCTCAATGAAAGTCTTAATCCGCGAAGGATATCTCTAAAAGCTTTTGAAAGACTAAATTTTGCATTGCTTTTTCTGCCTGTAATTTTTGCTTCGATTTTTTCGGAAAGCAAACTCATAAAGGGAGCAACTACAATTAATACAATATATTTTAAGGATAAAATTCCGATTATTCCAATGATAATTCCTCCGAGCCAGGTTCCTACACTTTCAATCATTTCACTGCCCCAATCCCAGGACCACCAGCTAACCAGTAAATGACCAAAATCATCGGAAAAACTATAGGCGGAAAAACCGATAATTCCCGTCAAGATAAGGGTGATGATTGCCGGGATAAAAGCGTATCCCCAAAGTCCGTATTTTGAAATAATACTGAAAGCCCTTCCGTAAGCTTTCAGACCGTCAAAAAAATCATTAATCATATAAGCGTTTTAGCATTGCTAAAATAACGCTAAAAACAATTCTAAAGGGAAAAATCTTCTACTATCAGAAGATTTTATTCGACCGATAGATATTGCAGAATGCATAAAATTTTTAAATCAGGCAGAAGAGTCGAAAAGACACCAAGCCATTGAGCATAGTATAAAAACGACAAATCCTTATTTGAGCTTAAAATATCTCCTTTAGTCTGAAATCAACTTTCAACTATTGAAGTTAAAAGCTTCCGGACATTCTCTACTCCCAGGATATTAAACCGGGCGGCAGTCTGATCCAGGCCAACTTTGATCGTATAAGCGTTTTCAGGAAGCGCTTTAAAAGTATCTTCGTCTGTGGAGTCATCGCCAATAGCCATCATAAAATCATAATTGTCTTTCATCAACCAATAGGAGGTCGCTTTCCCCTTATTGATTCCGGCGTTTTTGACCTCGACTACTTTGTTGCCCTCCAATACCTGAAGATCAAGATTGGCCGTTAGGTATAGTAAAACATCCCTGAACTCTCTTACCCGCTTTTCTCCGAGGCCCTTATCAATCATCCGATAGTGCCAGGCGATGGAGTAGTCTTTTTCCTCTATAAACGAGCCCGGAGTACGATCCACGAGACTTTGTAATACATGGCGTACGTCTTTTTTCCAGGTATTCGTGACATCCGGGGTTTTCCATTCGTTTCGTCGCTTGATCCATACACCATGTTCTGCGGCCATGTCCAGTTTCAAATGGCCCAGCCACTTATCAAGTGTGTGTTTATCACGACCGGAGATGATGACTACCTTATTCCCTTCGGTATTTTTGAATTTTTCCAGGATATCCAGTAATTCCTGATCGGGGACTACTTTTTTCGGGTCATTTTGAAAGCCCATTAAAGTACCATCATAATCCAGGAGGATAAGCCGTTTTTCAGCTGCTTTATAATCTTTAAGCAAAACCTCTTTTTGAGTATCGCTTAAAAGGTTTGTTTTTTTCTGATCTTTGAATGCTTTTAAATCCATTTGTTCTTGCATAAATGTACTAGCCCAATGTTTGACTGTATAAATTTTTAATCGATCCTGCATTTTTTGGAGTCGGGTGGCCTGTTCGGATTCCGGCATTTCAATGGCGCGATGAATAGCGCTGACCATATCATTGGAATCTTGTGGGTTGACAATAATTGCTTCGGTTAACTCATTGGCTGCTCCGGCCATCTCACTTAAGATAAGTACGCCTTTTTTACTTTCTTCTTTACTGGCGATAAATTCTTTTGCGACCAAATTCATTCCATCCCGCAAAGGTGTGATCATCGCAATATCAGCGGCTTTATACAATGCCCCCAGTTCACCAAAAGGGAAGGAACGGTAGAAATACTGAATCGGAGACCAGCCAAAGGTTCGGTACTGGCCATCTATTCGCCCAACCAGCGTATCCACTTCATCTTTTAATTCCTGATACTGATCGACATGGGTTCTGGATGGTACAACAATTAGTATGAGGGTCACCTTCCCTTGGTATTCGGGATGTTCTACAATAAATCTTTCGAATGATTTGATACGTTGGGGAATACCTTTCGAATAATCCAGCCGGTCGATTGAAATAATTAGTTTTCTTTTTTTCGAACGCAGTTTTTTTACCTGATGCAGTACCAGGTCTTTACCGGCAATGCGTTCTGGATAGGCATATTTATCGTAATCAATTCCCATTGGGAAGACATCAACGTTTACAATGCGATTGTTAATTGTCAGTTTACCGAAATTGTGTTCGTATCCTCCAATCCGATAGACGGCGCTTAAAAAATGGCGCATATAGTCAAAAGTGTGAAACCCGATTTGATCAGCTCCGAGCAAGCCTTCGAGAATTTCTTCGCGCCAGGGGAGTATCCGGAAGATTTCATAAGAGGGGAAGGGGATGTGTAAAAAATAGCCAATTGAAATATTGGGAAACTCCTTGCGGATCATTGCCGGGAGCAGCATAAGTTGATAATCGTGTACCCAGACAAAATCCTCTGCCTGGATATTGGCATTAACTAAAGCTGCAAACTTCGCATTCACGGCCTGATAGGCCTTCCAGTATTCTTCATTATAGGTTGTATACTGAGTGAAATAGTGGAAATGTGGCCAGATCGTTTCATTGCTAAATCCTTCATAGTAAAGTTCAATCTCTTTTTGGCTTAGAAAAACCGGTATTAGCCCTTCTTCGCGGAGATCATTTGTTACTTTCTCCTGTTCTTTCAGATCGTTGATTTCCTGCCCTGGCCAGCCAATCCAGAGTCTTTCGAGCTTGGTGTCCAGAGAGTTTAATCCGGTAGCCAGGCCACCTGCGCTGGGGTAGTAAAATAGCTCTCCCTTTTTTTTATCAATGGTAACGGGGAGCCTATTGGAAATGATAATAAGTCTAGGCATTGTTTTCGCAATTGGTTTTAGTACTTGAAGCTTTGTTTACCAGATTTGAGATATTCATTTAGGTTGAGGTTTTATCGGCAGCTAATGCCTCAAAACATTTAATTTTGGTAAATTTGGAAAGGAAAAAATAAGGTCATAAAGTTTTAACCTTATGACCTCAAAGATAGTATGTTTTTCTAAATTAAGCTGTTTTTTTCTTCCGTCTGGTTTTAAACAACTCTGTAATTTCTTTCTCTTTTAAAAAACCCAGTTCGAGGAAATTAACAGAAACGAATTTCTTAATATCCTGATAATCTTTTCCTCGTTTATCGGTATACTTTTTCAATAGCTTTTTGATATAAGCCATGCAGAGTTCCTTAATATTTTGATTAAACTTCTGGTTGGCAAAAATATCCATATAAACCGGGAATATTTTTGAAAGTTCAAAATATTCACTGTATTCGTGTAGTTCGATATTTTTAATGAAGCGTTCAAAATAGGCAAAGATCGTAGAGCGAAGACATTTATTGATTGGCGACATTCCTTCGTTTTGACCATAAAATGCTTTAACCGCTTCGGTACTTTCCTCATGTATATATCCTTTGCTATGGATTTCATCCGTGAGCTTGTAATAGCTGGAAAGTTTATCATTGATACTAAAATCCAAAATAGCTGAAATTCTCTTATCCGCAGTTGGGTCAATATCAATACCTTCAGTGCGCAAATCAATTAATAGTTCCCACCAGCGTTCTTCGAATTCTGGCATGGAACTTCTGGTATTATTGAATACTTCTTTTAAATGTAACTGATCTGTTTCACTCAGATCGAAAAAGTGGCTGTATAAACCTAATAGCTCCACATATTCCGGGCTGTTTTTAAAAAGCTCATTATCCAGAAAAGCTTTCATTTCTCCGATAAAGCTGGAATTATCGCCGGCTTTTTTGATTCTGTATTTTATAAAAGACTTCACGGAAGGGAATAGTGTTTTCAGACCTGCTTTATCCGTTGGAAATTCCGTACTCATAAAATTATCATTACGGAATTGGTTTTTATATCTGGAATGACCTAAAGCCCGGTCTCTTTGATCTCTGAATTTCGGAAGCTTTTGACTTTGCAGGAAATATCGAATCCGTTTATTCTCCAGGCTGTTGATCAGGTTGGTGATCCAAATATCACTACTCAAAGCAAAACCAACCTGAATGGTTTGGCCAATTCTTTTCTTGATCAGATCAAAATTAGATGAATTGCAAATCGCCAAAAGAATTTTTTTGAAGTGAGCCTGAGGACGGATATATTTATAATGTTCATTAGTTACGCCACGCAAAACAGAGAAGCCAAGAATTCTTGGTAGAAATAAACCTTCAAAACGATCATCGATCAAATAATTCTCAAAGGCTAATAGCTGCAAGGGATGCTTGGCGGCTACTTCATTGTATAATTTTGTGATTTTCGATTCATAAATCTGCCGAATGGCCATATACTGCTCTTCCTCTTCTTCTTCCAGGTAAAGCTTTAATTCTTCGGAGTTTTGAATTTCTTCGGCAATTGTATTAAGCTGGTCGATATACTGCTGATCAAGTTCTTTCATAATGGTATAAAGCTTAAAATGATTTTTAGGTATAAAAATATTGCTCATTTTAAATAGAAACCCGGCAGCGCATTTAAGCCCTACCAGGTCAATATCTTTAAGCTACTTGTTTGGTAATTAATCGCTTTTTTAAACGAATTTGTTGCGAATATATGCAAAAAAAGGGAAATAAAAAAGCCCGTTCTCAAATAGAACAGGCTTTTTTTATATTGGGAAAATGGTTATTATTCTTCCTCTTCTGAATTGGCAACTACTTTTCCACCATCCAACTCATCTTGCCATTTTTTCAGTTCATCCCATTTGCCATCCGCTGCCATCTGAGCTTGCTGGGGCCAGGTAGTAGGCTCGTGAGAAGCAAAATTACCTTCGGCATTGTTTAGCATTTCTTTAATGTTATCGGCAGATGCAGCAGCAAGTTGGGCAAAAGTATTGATACCATTGCTATTCAGTACTTCGGCAATTTTAGGTCCGATACCTTCAATTTTAGTGAGATCATCGGCTTCCGCAGCAGGGGCTTCCTCTTTAGCCTCTTCGGCAGCCGGAGCTTCTGCAACGGGCTCTTCCGCTGGAGTCTCAGGAGCAGCTTCTTCTGCCGGAGCCTCCGCAGCTGGTTCTTCCGCTGGCGTTTCCTCGGCAGCCGGAGCTTCCTCGGCAGGTGCTTCCGCAGCAGCTACAGATTCAACTGTCGTTTGCTCTACGGATTCGGCGAAGGTTTTGTTATCCTCCTCTGCTGGCTTATGTTCATCATCCGGTCCGGCAAGTGGAGAATCCACTTTTTTAGGTGTACCGGAAATCTTTTTGTACCACGCTTCTTTTTCTTCTTTGGCTTTAATTCTTCTGGCTTCTACCTTGGCTTCTTTTGCCGCAATCCATTCCTGATATTTAGCTTCAGCTTGTTCTTCCGTCATTGCACCTTTATTGACACCTCTCATCAAGTGCTTTTTATACAATACTCCTTTAAAACGAAGGATTGCACGAGCCGTATCCGTAGGCTGAGCGCCTTTCAGCAGCCAATCGTAAGCACGATCACGGTCAAGGTCAATGGTTGCGGGAGAAGTCATCGGATTATACGTTCCGATCTTTTCGATAAATTTACCATCTCTCGGTGCTCTGGCATCGGCAACTACGATGTGGTAAAAAGGTTGTTTTTTACGACCTCTTCTTTGAAGTCTGATTTTTACTGACATTTTGTTAAAATTTATTTGGTTCAACCATGCCCGATTAATTCGCTAAGCGAACGACGGGTTTTTAACGCGGCTGCAAAGGTAAGGATTTTTTTTCTAAGTTGTAGTATTCCCCCTGGCTTATTTTATAGCCATTTTCTGCCAATTATTTACCAGCAAACAAGAAGTTGTTTTGTCCCTGATGCTTTGATTATCGTGGAATACGGTCACTTGATCTTGTGAAAATTGTCCCTGTCGACTAACTATTTGGTTTCTTGTTTGTCTCAATATAAAATCACAACTTTGCCCGTCTAATTGGTAAAAATGACAAATTATCTGGGTTTACAAATAATGGTTGAATTGTATGGTTGCGACGTTCAATTGCTGGATGATCCGGTATTTATTGAAAAAAGTATGCTTGAAGCGGCCCAACTGGCTAATGCTACAGTTGTTCAGCAGTTTTTTCACCAGTTTTCTCCTTTTGGAGTATCCGGAACAGTTGTTATTGCAGAAAGCCATATCAATATCCACACCTGGCCGGAGCATGCCTATGCTGCGGTAGATATTTTTACCTGCGGAGAATCTCTAAATGCCCGGGCCGCTATTGATTTCCTGGAAATAAAACTGAAAGCCGGAAAAGTAAGTTCGCAAAAATACCTGCGTGGAGATCAGGAGGTAATTAAACGGTTTAACTAGCCAGCTTTAGACATTTATTGGCGGCTAGCATAGTAAATGGCTGATAAATTCCGCATCATCATCGATAATCAAGCCGTCTCGCCTTCTAAAAGAGATACAACTGGGTTTTCCATTGGAAATATATACACCAGCTTGATAGATATCGCCGTCTTCATTCCTATACATACTGGCCAATTGCTGAAAAACTTTTTCCTCCTGATCAAAATCTCCGTCGTTCTCTTCTACCATTTCTCCCCGATTGTCATAAATGCGAATATTTTCTCCCAGCCTGCCAAAATTTACCTTTTCTACAAATGCCCTTCCGGCAAAGGGTGTTTTTTCATTATATGTGGAAAGCAATAAGGATTCTGCCGGATATAGTTTATACAGGATACTCATAAAACGCTTTGCCTGGAAAACGATAGAGTAGGCGGGATTCGTAAGAATTAATCCATGATTAATGACTAAATCATTTAAAACCTCAAGTAATTCCGGTTCTTCGAAAATGATAAACTCCCAGGGAACCAGTTTATATACAAAATCAAATTTGTGATAATCACCTTCGTTCTCCGTTTCCAGTAATACGGCATCTTCATCAAAAACAACCTGTTCCAAATCGGAATAGGCAACATAAAAGCCTGCTTGCTCGGCAGCCATTTTGATAATTTCGAGATTTAGTTGATCTTCAATATATCCCAAGGAAGTAAGCAACAAATTGGGCTCTCGTTCCGGATAAGCCAGGCGAAGCGCAGTCAGGTTTTTCTGTAGATCTGAAATCAGGTAATTAATCTGACCTTTATAGTCCTGACGGACGGCTTCCTGTAACCAGTCCTGGAAAAGAGTGGATTCCGGTAATCCGGTACAGGTATCTGCATTAAATTCGATCAATTTTGTTGCAATTCCATCGAGCCCTCCACCGAAATCGAATCTGCCTAGTAAATGAAGATGCTTATGCTGCCAGCTATATTTGATCAAGGGAACAGCAGCCTCCGGTATCCCCAGTTGATTCCAGAGATTACTGGCAATGACATATTCCAAACCATTAGTGAAAAGATTATAACAATCGCTTGCAGCTTGTAGCAGTGCACTGCCTTCAGCTCTGGTTAAGAGTATCGCTTCATTAGTGATATACTCTTCGTTTTCATCATCCAGAAACCAGGCAAAGCCTTGATCTTCGATTCTATTAAATGCATCAGAATCCGGAAGATCAATTACTCTATCCACCATATGAGCGTGTGGATTTTTTGGAACCGAAACCGGATTTTCCGCTTTTCGCCCGATGGGTGCTGACAGCTGATCTTACCACTTTGTTATTCGACTGGCTTTTCTGAAAAGCAGCATCATTAGCATAAGCAGAACGATTAATTGGCGAGCCCAGACTTCTGCCCATCATATAACCCATCATTCCTCCCATCAAGACACTGGATACTCCGCTGCGGCGTGGATTTTCTGCATCTACAAGCTGTGCCTCCTGTAGGGTAAAGGTATCTCTGATGCCGTCCATATATTCAGCAATGATCCTGCTGTCTTCACGTTTATCTATGATGCGTTCATCCGTAATGCGGAAGAGGTCCTGCTTCATTTCTTTTACTTCAGTGACGATCCCCATATTAGGCGGGAGTGTTTCCCCTTCAGAATTGTATTCAGTAGAGTTTCCGCAAGCGATCATGCCACTAATCGCAAGGGAAAGCGAGACAGTATAGGTGGTTTTTTTTAGCTTTGTGAGCTTTGTGTTGATTGTTGTCATAATTGAAATATATTTATTGGAGCAAGGTATAAATTTTTTAGCGCTATATAGTTCTAATTTTATTAAAATGTTTGTTGCTTTCATTTGATTTTCGATGAGTAAAGGAGTTCGAAATAAAAAAATCTTTCTGATTATTACGACACTGCTCGTAGGGATGTGCTCGATCATCTACGAATTACTTATCAGTACGGCTTCTTCTTATTTTCTGGGAAACAGTATCCGGCAATTTTCATTGATCATTGGTTTTTATATGGCCTTTATGGGACTGGGAGCCTATTTTTCTAAATGGTTCAAAAAGGACCTGCTCTATCAGTTCGTTTTGATTGAAATTGTGCTTGGTTTAATCGGAGCTTTTTCAGTGCCTTTGACCTATTTATATTTTTTGTATGCCGATTTGGATGGATTCAACTTATTTGTTTTTCTGATCATTTCTGCTATCGGTATACTGACAGGATTGGAAGTTCCTTTATTGACACGTATTCTGGAATCGGATTTTAGTTTAAAAGATAATATTTCCAACATACTTACTTTTGATTATTTGGGGGCCTTGATCGCTACTATTGCTTTTCCTTTTTTCCTGATTCCTTTTGTTGGTATTTATAAATCATCCCTGTTTTTTGGGATGTTAAATATTGTGGTGGGCTTGGTTACCTATATTCATTTTAGAAAGGAGATTGACCATTCCGGGAAGAAGCGAAAGCTCATTTTTTTGATTATTAGCGCTTTACTCGCCCTGATTATATTTTGTCTGGCCTCCAGTGCTCGCTTTCTGAAAAGCTGGAATGATGGTATTTTTAAACATCCCGTTATTTATAATCAGCAAAGTCCTTATCAGGATATTACAATTACGAATAATGGAAGAGAATTTCGCTTGTATTTAAACGGAGCGATTCAGTTTTCTTCCCGGGATGAATACCGTTATCATGAGTCTCTGGTGCATTTGCCGATGATGCAAATTGAAAACCCAAAGCGAATATTATTACTCGGAGGTGGCGAAGGGCTGGCTGCCAGGGAGGTTTTAAAATACGATGTCGAACTTTTAGAAATTGTTGATCTCGATCCCGCGATTACCGATCTTTCCAGGGATATGGCTTTGATCAAGGATTTGAATGAAGCTTCTTTGCATTCAGAGAAAGTAAAAATTTATAACGAAGATGCTTTTACCTTTTTAATTAAAAACAAAACGAAATACGATGTAATTATCAGTGATTTACCCGATCCGACCAGCGAGAGTTTGGCTCGTTTATACAGCAATGCTTTTTATCATTTGATTTTACAAAGTCTGCAGAAAAAAGGCATTTTCGTTACCCAGGCCACCAGCCCGGAGTTGACCGAACGTGCATTTTGGTGCATCGATCAAACGATCAATACTTCAGGCTTTCCACATACTTATCCCTATCAGGTAAACATTCCCTCTTTTGGCAACTGGGGTTTTGTCATGGCTGCCCAATTTCCCCTGCCTTTACATTTTGATGAAACGATCAGTACTAAATATCTGGAAGCCGCTACTCTTCAGCATCTTTTTTATTTTCCCAAGGACAAACGAGATGTGGATATACAGGCTAATACCCTGGATCAACCTGTTTTGCTGGATTATTACCTGCAACACTGGAATGATCTGAACTATGAGGCGAAATGATAAAAATTAGCTATTTTTGAAAATGAGAACGCTCATCAATTTAATATGAATTGATTTAATGCCCGATTGCCAGCGATGATTTTGATAATCGATATTCGAGCATTCCAAAACCCATTTTAATGAAAAAAGTCTGCGTTCTACTCTTCTATTGCTTACTCGTCAATAGCTTATTTGCCCAAAGCGAAATCTCCGGGCTCATCAACGATTACACGAAGGTTGTCCAGATTGAAGCAGATTCCTGTCAGACGCTGTTAATGGTAGACGATGCTTCCGCTTTTGCCCTTGGTGATCAGGTCGTTCTCATTCAAATGCAAGGCGCGCAAATCAATGCATCTAATAATTCCGGTTTTGGTACAGTCGAAGATATTGGGAATGCAGGCTTGTATGAAATACATACTATATCAAACATTACGGGCAATCAAATCGAGATGAGGTATCAGTTGATGAATGCTTATGATATTGACGGAGGTGTTCAGTTGGTTCGCATGCCGGTTTACGATGATGCGGAAATTATCAATACGCTGACTGCTGGTCCCTGGAACGGGGATACTGGTGGGGTACTAGCTTTGCAGGTAAACGGGCAATTGTTGATGAATGGGCAGATTGATGTAAGCGGCCTGGGGTTTCGGGGCGGTCTTGCTGCCTCCGCAGCTAATAATAATTGCACCTGGATCGTTCAGCAAGATGATTATTTCTATGGCAGTGGCAACTGGCGAGGTTCTGCGAAAGGAGAAGGAATTGCCACCATTATTGCGGATAAGGAGTATGGTAAAGGCGCTCAGGCCAATGGTGGCGGTGGTGGAAACGATCATAATTCCGGTGGTGGCGGTGGTGCGAATATCAGTGCCGGAGGCGCCGGAGGGGAGAACAATGAACCCAGTACCTTCGGTTGCAAGGGTTTTCATCCCGGGCTTGGAGGCAGGGCTATTGAGCAAAATTCAAATCGCCTGTTTTTAGGCGGTGGCGGTGGTGCCGGTCACGGGAACAATGATGTGGCAACTAATGGCGGAGCTGGCGGCGGGATTGTTATTTTGATAGTGAATGAGTTTTTTCCACTCGGTTGGTCAATCATTGCGAATGGTAGGAGCCCCGAAAATGGTGGGGGAGATGGTGCTGGTGGTGGCGGAGCCGGAGGGACGATTTTGTTAAGGGCGGAGCATATAGAAACGGTGGTCCATCTTACTGCGCAGGGGGGAGCCGGTGGATTGGTAAATAACGGCAATGCGGAACGCTGTCACGGGCCTGGTGGTGGAGGTAGTGGTGGACGGATTTTGACAAATTTAATGGCGGGTGATCCATTCGCTACCTTGTTGAATGGTGGTAATGCCGGCATTTCGATTAATTCCTCAAGTTGTAGTGACGGAACTAACGGCGCAGAAGCCGGAAGTACCGGGCTGCTGGAAAGCCTGGGGGCATTGCCGGTTGCCAATGATACTTTTCCTATTCCAATAGCAGATTTTATTTTTTTGGTTAACGGAAATATGGTGGATTTCAATCAAACGGCAGAAAATGCTAATAGCTACAACTGGAGTTTTGGTGATACGGAAACAAGTATGCTCGAAAATCCAAGCCACGAATATCCCGGAAACGGAAGCTATACAGTAGAACTGATCGTCGCTAATGCCTGTGGACAGGATACGATTATAAAAGAAGTTGTGATCAATGTACAAGCAGCGCCGGCGGCGGGCTTTTCAATGGATGTTGAGGAAGGGTGTACGCCCTTAACAGTTAATTTTAATAACTTCTCAACAGGAGCAATTGATAATTATCAATGGATTTTTGAAGGCGGAGTTCCAACTAGTTCAACGCAAAGTGATCCAGTAATAGTTTATAATAGCCCTGGCGTTTATCCTGTACGTCTAATCGTTGAAGGTCCGGGAGGAGCAGATACCCTTATGATGTCTAATGCTGTTTCTGTGCTGGCTGATCCTGTTGCAGATTTTTCCTATACGATAAATGGCGGAACCGTGGAATTTATTAACCTGTCAACGGATGCAGATATTAGTGGTTGGGATTTTGGAGATGGGAACAGCGATACACAAAATAGTCCAGATCATAGCTATACCGAAAGTGGTAGCTATACGGTACAGTTGATCGTAAGTAATGATTGTGGAATGGACACCATTGTTCAAACGGTGGAAATTGATCTTGAAACAGTGCTTTCTGCTTTTTTCTCTTTTGGAGATGGAAGTGGCTGTGCCCCCTGGATCGTAAATTTTGAAAACCTGTCTACGGGAAATGTAAGCTCTTATGAATGGCTATTTGAGGGTGGAATTCCTGCAAGTTCTGTTGAAATGAATCCACAAGTAATTTATAACACACCGGGAACATATGATGTCCAGTTGACCGTCACGGGCTCGCAGGGAATTGATGTTTTTGAAATGGAAGATGCCATTTTGATTGAGTCGCCCGTACTAGCTGATTTCACTTTTTCAATCGATGAAAATACGGTGACCTTCGAAAATCTTTCCTTAAACGCAACAGACTATGAATGGGATTTCGGAGATGGCAGTATTTTTTCTAATGAGGAAAACCCGATACATGAATATCCGGGACCAGGGACCTATACTGTGACACTTGCCGCTTCTTCCCTTCATTGCGGAGCAATAAGCTCGGAAGTTTTCTTATTAGATTTTCTTAATATCTCAGATGTACATGATTTGGATTTTATAAAAATATTTCCAAACCCTGCAAAGGAAGTACTTCATATTCAAGTAGAGATGACGGAATGGATGCAAGTGAAAATCTTTAGTATGGATGGGCGTGAAATTGCGGGAAAACGGCAGACTGTTCAGAACCATTGCCGTTTGGATATTTCCGACCTGCAAAATGGATTGTATATTCTTCTTTTGGAAATAGAGGGAGCTATTTATCAATTCAAATTATCAAAAATCTGATCAGGCTCAGAGGTTTCTTCATAATAAAGAGAAGTTTAAAAGATTGAACCAATAAATCCTTTGAGTCTACTTGAAACCTCCTGTGTATGTTCCGGGCATTCAATTACTCAGGCCATTCCGATTGAACATTTTATCTATGCAGGCAATTTTGCTTTGGCATTTACAAAGAAAATAAGGTCTCGTATAATTATTTGAAAATCCGAATCGTTAAGGTGTATATCTTCGAAACCCGACACCTGTGCTTTAATATGAAACACCAATTATCGATTTGCCTTTTCCTCTTGCTACCAATAAGCCAACTGCCTGCTCTCACTTATTTTGTTTCCAACTCCGGAAGTGATGATAATTCCGGAACCAGCCTGAACGAGGCTTTGGCAACGCCCCAGCAAGCAGCCGATTTAGTTCAACCCGGAGATACGGTTCTCGTACAGAATGGTACTTATATTGGTTTTGAAATCATCACATCGGGTACAGCATCGATGCCAATTGTTTTTATGACCCTGGGAAATGATGTTCTAATCAATGAACCCGGACCAACGAATGACGGGATCAATGTCGAAAATGCAGATTATATCATCATCGATGGTTTTATGGTAAATGATCAACCTCGAAATGGTATTCGTCTGGCTTTGTCGGATCATTGTATTGTCCGGAATTGCCATTGTGATAATAATTTTGAAAGAGGAATCTTCACTGGTTTTACGGATGATATTCTGATTGAAAAAAATGTTTGTACCAATAGTCAGGATGAGCATGGGATCTATGTATCCAATAGTTCCGACGGGCCAGTGATCAGGTATAATAAATGCTTTGGCAATAACCGGGCGGGTATTCATCTTAATGGTGATCTCTCAGCGGGCGGCGATGGAATTATTTCGGATGCACAGATTTATGGAAACGAACTGTATGAGAATAATCTTGGAGCGGGGCTGAATATGGATGGGGTAGAAGATGCACAGATTTTTAATAATCTGATTTATAATAATCACAATGCTCAGGGGATTTCGCTTTATCAGGTTGATGGGGCGATAGCTTCCCGGGGGGCAGAGATTTTTAATAACACCATTATTGTCCCCGAAGACGGGCGTTGGGGAATCTTGGTAAATACGGGAGCTAATCCGGGGACAAAGATTTATAATAACATCATATTAAATGAGCATAGTTGGCGAGGCTGTATCAGTGCGGAGTCCATTGATGATTTTTCAAGCGATTATAATATGTTATACGATAAACTGAGTGCCAGTGGAGATGGTTCGACGATTGATTTTCAGGAATGGCAAAGCCTGGGGCTGGATTCGCATTCTATAGTAATTGATGATGCATCGGGTTTGTTTGAAAATTATTTACAGACCGATTTTCATCTTCTGGCTGAGGCTCCAGCGGTAGATGCAGGACAAAATGTAACCGGGCTCCATGAAGATTTTGCCGGAGCGGTCAGGCCTTCGGGAGCAGGGTATGACATCGGGGCCTATGAGTTTCAGGGAGGCACTACTGCTTTAGCGGATATACTGGAAAACAGTCAAATCAATTTTCACCCCAATCCATTTCGTTCCACGATCACTTTGGAAAATATCCATTTGCAGTATTTACAATTTTCATTAAAAAATATAAGCGGGCAGGAAGTCTATAAAGGACAAGTAATTGATGGAAGAATAGAAGTCGGAAATTTGCCAGCAGGTTCATATGCTTTGACCATAAGGACAAAGGAAGGAAAATTATTGCACTCGGGCCTGATTGTAAAGTTATGAGATTTCTAAAATCGACCTCAGCTGCATTTATGATTTAATCTTTAAATATGCTACACTCTTATGGCTGCGAATTTATGATCCCCACCTAAACTCCTGATAATACCGAGCTGTTCTCGTTGAGGAATTTTTCGGTTTTGGCGTTTTCGCTGAATGTTATTCATAAATAAACTTATAACCAATTCCCCTGACAGAGTGAAAATAAACCGGATTTCGGGGATCTTTTTCAAAATATTTTCGGAAAGAAAGAATAAAATTATCGATGGTTCGGGTAGAAGGATAGACATCATAACCCCAAACGGATTGCAGGATTTGCTGCCGGGAAACCACTTCATTTTTTCTATCGATCAATAATTTCAAAAGCATGGCTTCCTTTTTAGTCAGGTTAAATTCTCCTTTAACTCCCCGGGCCTCATAGGTCTTGAAATTGATCTGATTTTCTCCAAAATCGTAAATCTCCGGTGTATTTCCCGGTACCTTTGCACTGCGCTTGATTAAATTCTGAACCCTCAATAACAGTTCTTCCAGATTAAAAGGTTTGGTCAGATAATCATCCGCGCCTTTTTTGAGTCCTGTGATTCGATCCGGAGCAGTATCTTTGGCAGTGAGAAAAATAATCGGCACATCCAGATTGGTCAGACGTACTTGTTCGCAGATTTGAAAACCATCAATTTCCGGTAGCATCACATCTAGGATGAGAAGATCAAAATGCTGTTCGTGAAACAGCTTGATTGCCTCCCGCCCATTATCCGTATGAACTACTTCATAATCATCCATTTCCAGATTGAGTTTTACTACTTCGCTTATATTTTCTTCATCTTCGACTAATAAGATTCGCATGGTTTTCTTTTTAATGCTTGAATGTTTTTTTATCTAAATATTAATATGCTCCAGTTCTGACTTAAACTCCAGGGAAGCAGGTAAACTTATTCTAAACCTTGTACCTTTTGGTTCATTGTCCAAAATAATAATTTTCCCCTGATGAGCCTTTACAATTTCGTTTACAATAAATAACCCCAGACCGGTTCCTTTTGTTTTTCGTGTATCCTCAGAACCGACCCGATAGAATTTTTCAAATACTTTCTTCTTTTCTCTATCCGAAATCCCTAAACCCTGATCTGCCACTTCAATAATGATATTTTGTTGATTGGATCGCAACAAGATTTCAATATTTGCGGGTTTTGGAGAGTATTTCAGGGCATTTTCGATAAGATTAATTAAAGCAGAGGTAATCCCCAGGCGATCTCCTTCGATAAAAATATTATCCGGGAGACTATCTACTTTAAAGACTGCGGTATTGAACTTGATTTTTAGTTTGGAGATAATATCTTCTACCGTTTCAGTCAAGGGAATAGGTTCTTTGGAAGGCTGATAGGTAGTTTCAATTTTTGCGGCAAGCAGTAAATCATTAACTAAAGTAGTCAGGCGGTCGGTTTCTTGCAAAGCGCTATTGGTAAACTTGGCAACCTGTTCCGGTTTGAGCGAGCGTTTTTGAAACGTTTCCAGAATCAACCGAATTGATGAAAGCGGTGATTTCAGCTCATGGGTAATCGACAGCAGGAAATTCTTTTGTTGATTGGCGACTACAATTTCCTTATTATAACCCCGATTGATCAACCATACCCCGATTACCAAACTGATCACAAAGACGAATGCTTCGCCGAGAATCATCCACTCCTGCCGCTGGTATTGCTTCGCCAAATCCTGATAAGCCTGGGTTTGTAAAAACTCCTGATCGCTTTTTATCGTGCTTTCAGCTATCATGACAATTTTCATGTATTCTGCTTTGGCGATAAAAGCATCTTTGTTTTTGGTATAGAGTAAAACCGACCACCAGGCGAATGCAATCAACATGTATGCAATCACAATCAGAGATAGTAACCTGAGTGATAAGTATTTTTTCAAATTATATGTTGTTAGTCCATTCGATATTCAAATATCGATACTACCATTCAATTTCATTTAATGCTTCACAAATATAAGCTGCAGCTTCTTCCAGATCCTCTTGCTTGTGAGCTGCGGAAACAAAGCCTACTTCGTATCCGGAAGGACCGAGATAAACGCCACGTTGTAATAATTCGTGATGCAGAATTTTGAATTTTTCCATACTCGCCGGATCAATCTGTTCTGCTGATTTGATCTCTTCCTTTGTAAAGGCAATCCAGAAAATAGAACCAATATGTGGTATACTAAGTTCATAACCTTTTTGATCTGCATGATCCAGGATGATTTTTATAAAATCTTCCGTCTTTTGCGCTAGCGTTTCATAAAAGCCATCGGCCAGCAATTGTTGCAATGCGGCGTAACCGGCGGCCATTGCGACCGGATTGGCTGAAAGTGTACCTGCCTGGTAAACGGGCCCGTCCGGGGCTACATGATCCATGATTGCCTTGCTTGCTCCGTAAGCACCAACCGGCATACCGCCACCAATGATTTTACCATAGGTGATTATATCGGGTTGAATTCCATAATGCCCTGCAGCTCCTTCAAAACCAATTCGAAATCCATTGATTACTTCATCGAAAATCAATAAGGCACCGTATTTATGACATTTAATCCGCAGACATTCAAGAAAGGATTTATCCTGAAGTAAAAGACCGTTATTCGCCGGTACCGGTTCAATAATAATTGCTGCTACATCTTGTCCGTGCTTTTCCATCACCTCACTCAGCATTTTCGGATCATTCAGCGGGAGTACAATGGTTTCCTTGATAAAAGCATCCGGAATCCCGGCTGAAGTACTTTCTCCAAAAGTTGCCAGGCCACTGCCTGCCTTTACCAGTAGAGAATCTACATGACCGTGATAACATCCTTCGAACTTGATAATTTTATTACGGCCGGTAAACCCGCGGGCCAGACGAATAGCAGACATCACCGCTTCGGTTCCCGAGCTGACAAATCTTAGTTTATCAATAAAACGATTATTGTCCAGGATTAATTTTCCAAGTTGATTACCCAGTTTGGTTGGCGCGCCAAAGGAAGTACCTTTATTTATGGTATCAATTACAAAGTCTCTGATTTGCTCATTATTATGTCCGAGAATGAGTGGGCCCCAGGAGCAACAAAAATCAATATAACTATTATCATCTTCGTCAAAAATCCGACAACCATTTCCGGATTTAATAAACAGAGGTGGGCCGGAAACGGATTTGAAAGCCCGGACAGGAGAGTTGACGCCCCCCGGGAAATACTGCTTCGCTTCTTCATACAAAGTGGCCGATGCATCTCTTTTAATTTTACGCTGTGTTTTCATGCCGCAAATTTAAGGAATCAAGCCAGTTTTTTAGTCATTTATCCGTAAAAGCCTTAATAGTGCCTGCTTGCCTTCTTTGAACGACTTTAATAAGCGATCTAGGCTCTGAATGGTGACGGATACCAGTTACCAGGTTTTGAACGGAGGCTCAATTAGAAGCTCGTTTCAACAATATAGAAAACACATCGAGATAGCCGTCTACCATTTTTTGCCAACTGTAATTATTAAGTGTAAAGGTCTTGAAGGATTGACTATGTGTTTTTAGTGCTTGTGAATTTTTAAACAAACTTTTGATTTTATGTGTCCAAATCCCCGGCTCGGCAGAGGGGAGAAGAAAACCATTTTTACTATCCTGAATAGCTTCGGGAATACCTTCCAGATTGCTTGCCAAAACGACGGCCTCTCGCAGGGATGCTTCGAGGGCAACCAAACCAAACCCTTCGGCATCTCCGGGCATTTTGATATTGGGCATGATAAACAAATGAGCAAGGCTTAGCAAATCCAGTAGCTCGTTAAAAGGAACTTTGCCCGTCTCAATTACTTTGGCTTTAATCTCCGGGTTTTTAAGCAATTCGATAATCCGGGCTTCGTCGTTGAGACCTCCTTTGGCAAGGCTAATCTGATCGCGAATATATTTTGGAACCATTCGAGCCGGTAAGGAAGGAGGTTTGGATGGTTTCCGCGGTCCGATCATTATGATTTGATAGTCTTCATCCAAAAGCGGAACTACCTTTTCCAAAAACCAGCTAAAGCCTTTTCGCTGTACCGGCCTGCCGAGCATGGTCAGGATTTTTTTCTTGCGCAGATCAATGCCATATTTAGTTTGAAATGCTTCAATCGACTTTGCTCTATCGCTCTGGTACCGGGCGATTTCATGATCGACACCATTAGGAACAACAAAAACTTGTGATTCTTTAAAACCCCTCTGAATGGCTTGTTCGGCGGTGGCGGTACTAACGCATATGGCTGCATCGTAGCGAGTATATTTTTTGATGAACCACTGATAAATCCGGTTGGGAAATACAAGATCGAGCCCATGGAAGGTAATGACAACCGGGATAGGGGTATATCTTTTCAACCAGAGCGTGAATAAACCCATTAAGCCATCATTGAGATGGATGATCTCGATACCGGGATTCGCTCTGAGTATTTTTTTAATTCTCCTTTTTAAAGAAAGAAAAAAGCGAAGCTTGCTTTCCGTTTCACCGGTATGGATAAGCCGATGAACTTTGTGCTGTTCGCTGGTTCGGCTGATCAGCTCAAAGCTTTGTTTTTCCATACCTCCAATCGTCGGTGGGAATTTATGCGAAATGAAAAGTATTTCCATGCTTTCGTTTTTCGATATTCACGGTTTGACTTTCGGAAATTGCTTTAAGCCCGCCGGGCCATTTTTTTCAAATCACTAAAATAAATATCTACCAGATTATCCCAACTCAAACTTTGGCTAAGTAGAAGTGCTTCCTGCACAATGCTCGTTTTCAGGATCGGATTTTCCAGCAGCAATTGAATTTTGTCAAAGTAGGCTTTAACGTCATTGGTCGGAACCAGGAATCCATTTATTTCATCTTTGATAAATCCTTTCGGACCACCGCCATCAGCCACGACGCAAGGTAATCCCGAAGCCATTGCTTCGATAACTACATTGCCAAAGGTCTCTGTATCCGAAGGAAAAATAAATACATCGGCAGAAGCATAGAGCACCGAAAGTTTTTCGTGATCCAGGGCACCTGTAAAAAAAGCATTGGGCATTAACTGTTTAAGCTCTTCTCCGGCAACGCCATCACCGGCGACGATAAAATTAACCTCGACTTTTTGTTTTTCATAATAATGGTAGAGGTCAATTAAGGTTTGTAAATTCTTTTCCCAGACGAGTCTGCTGACGAATAAAATATTTGGTAAATCATTTTTTACAATAGATCGAATGAAGTTTTTATCTCTTTTTGCCGGATTGAATAATTGTCTGTCAATCCCCCTTTGCCATAATTTTAAATTTTGACCGGGGAGTTTACAAATATCCTGTAGTTCATGAATAATCTGACTGGAAGGGACATAAACCATTTCCGGATGTTTATAATAATCCCGGGTGATATTAACGCTTTTTTTATAAAAGAAAGAGGTTAGAAAAGGCAGTTTCCTAAAATAGTATTTAATGTAAGTGATAAAATGCGTATGATAAATCGCTATCAAAGGAATTTGATTTTTGATCGCATAATTTTTTGCGAAAGCACCCAAAGGGGAAGGGCTGGCAAAGTGGATCACGTCCGGTTGAAATTCATCCAGCGTTTTCTGTAATTTTCTTTTTGACAAAAACGGAAGCGCTACTCTGTATGTATTATTAAAAGGTACTCGAAAAGTTGGAACCTGTAGAACTTCAAAACCCAATTCTTTATCCGGCGGAACCCCACAAACGAAAAGAAACTCGAATTCTTCCTTGGGGATACGATCCAGAATCTGGAACATTGTCCGGCTCGCTCCGTCAAAATCAGCGATTAAAATCTCCGCAAAAAAGGCTACTTTGGTTTTCTTCATTTTGTCTGTTCTGAGCGGGTTCTGACTGATTTAGAAATACACTTTGAAACGGGCGCGCACTCCGAATTCGGCTACATTAGGATTGTCGAGATAAGTAAACCTTCTGACTAAATCTATTCTAAAAAACTTCAACACATTTGAAAGTCCGATACTTGCTTCGATATAGGGTTTTTCTTCCAGTGTAAAAGTAGTAGGATTACCTTCCCCATCTTTTGGAAAGAACAAAAGCCCGTTTTCAGGTGTCGGGGTATTTTGATCGCTTAAGCCACCGTATAAAACCCGTACATTAAAAGCTTCGCGTAATTTCAGGCGACGAATCAGCGGAATACGATTCAGGAAAAATCCATTAAAGCTGTGATCAATATTAAAACTCACATAACGATCACTGACAAATTCGAGAAAGTTCATCAAATTATAAACCCGGAGCTGATAAGCGTAGGTCTGGTTCGCCGGATGAATATCGAGCAAAGGGTAGGGTGCAGACCCAAAAGTCATACCGGCATCGAGAAAGAAATCGGAATAGCCCAAACGAGATAAATAGAAACGTTTGAAAATTTCCAGCGATACCTGCTGATAATTGTATTCTCCACCGAATAAACCTTCAACACCCTGATTGTATTTCAGGGTAAAAATCGGGTAGGCATTGATGATTGGCCGGCGGTAGGTTTTGCCTTGATAAAATCTTTCGTTGGGTGCCCAGCGCAGGGTTAGTTTCAACTCGGAAGAATGCAAGTCTTCGACTTCGGTAAGCTCGCCGTTATCTCCGAGTTTTTCAAAAATCAAATTACCAGCGGGGTTTTGCAACCAGTTACGATAACCAAGTCTAAAGGAAAAATGATTGCTGAACTCATGCAGGTATTCGAATCGATAATTGGTGTTGTATAAAAATTTATCATTGGCTCCCCGCTTGAAAGAAAGCAGGATGTTGTCTTCCTGGATAAACTGTAAAGCCAGCCCGGGGATTTTCGTATCGTGTTGGAAGCTCGCACGGAATCTCCTCGCCGGAAATTGTTGCAAATTTCCGCCCCCTACAGCATAACTTACTCCCAAATACCCTTTATATCTTTCATCTTTGAAACCGTAAGCCAGATAATTTTCGATTTCGATCTTGCGGCTGAACTTTGGTGTTGTACGGCCTCCAACTCTCAATCTTAAACCTTCGATCGGAGAGAAGCTGTAAAAAGTATTAACCGGCCCGATTTCGAAATAAGGACCAACGTTGGTATATCCCGAGAGTACAAGTGAAGCAATATTCATTGCTCTTTTGAAAACCTTGACATTTTGCAAACTGTCGATCTTTCCGTAGGTTGTTTCTTCTGCTGTACTCAGGGCCTTGTGCCGACGGGATTCCCAGAAATCATCCAATTGAGCTCCGATATTATCAGAATGTTCTATCGGAATGCCCTTGTAATCTTCATTTGGCCGGGGCTGGTTGATTTTGATGTCTTTATTGGAAACCAGCCGCCTGCCAAAAATCCCCATTCCCTTACGGAATAAGCCAAAATCCGCCGAAAATTCATCCGATACCTGGATATAACCTTCATCTCCGATTTTTTCGAACTCCTGTACCAAATTGAGGTTCTTTACCCAATTGAGGCTGATCTGCGGATTGATCGACATGTCGATCTTTTTGATATTATACCCATCCTGATAAGCGATGTACAGATAGCCCTGAAAAAGAATGTCCAGTTTGTTTTTCGGTGCAAAGAACAGCTCTATACATTCGGTTCCTTCAACCTGCAAAGTATCCTGAATGAAATACTTATAAAAAGTCGGTGCACCATTAGCTACCGGACTGAGAAATTGCTGATTGAGGATTACAATATTATTATCATAGATGTCAATCTTTTGATAGAGATTATCCAGGTACTGATTGAGTCCGTCATTATCAACATAGCCTTCGAAAGAGATCATGGTATCTGCCAGAATAAGTTCCTTGGTCTTTTCCGGTGATTTTCGGTAGCGAACATCTGAAAGTATCTCTTTGAGATAAATGGGCAAGACTTCTTTTCCTTTTAATGAGGTCGTATCCATATCCTCAAAAAGAAATTGAAACTTTTTGAAGATTTTTCTGTTTTTGAATTTCTCTGAAACATTACTGAGTCCCAATACGAGTTTTTCATACTTTTCATATTCATAAAAATCGTAATTGGAAGCCCTGTTTTCTTTCTTATTGGCAATTACCTTTTTAATTAAAGCTACGGCGGGATTTTTATTGCTATATCTGCCATCTGTGGTGACGACGACATCCTGAAGCTGGATAGCTCCGCTGCTCAGACGAATATCCAGTTTTTGCCTTTTCCCTGTTTCTATTGGAAGCAGGAGCGTTTCATAACCGAGATAAGCTACAATAATAGTATCTGCAGCGGTTTTTGATTTCAACTCATAATTTCCTTCAAAATCCGTATTAACTCCGGTGGATGTACCGAGGAAACTGACCGTTGCACCAATTAGTGGTTCGTCGTTTTCCGCATCCAGAACCTTTCCCTTGATCACCGTCATTTGTGCATCAAGAGTAGTCAAACCGAGCAAAGACCAACAGATCAATACGGATAATATATGGAACCTGTATCTCCAAATTGAATTAATTGATATTTGATATCCAATGTTCATCATTTACCTATTTACTTATACCTGATCTTCAAAATGCACAATGGCACAATCTTGAATCTCGGGGATATACCGCTTGAAAATGCTTCTGCAATATTTTTGATCATTTTCGAGCTAGCAGATAATCATAGCTTATCGTCGGTTGTTTGTACTGTTTTACAATGCTCTAAATCCAGCCTTCCTCTACATACCACTCGCTGGTTTCTTTAACGCCTTTTTGTAGATCATATTCAGGCTGGAAGTCAAAAGCTCGAAAAGTAGGTTCGACTTCACAGACCCAGGATTGCGCCTTTAACTCTTTGAACTTTTCCAGGTTTAAGGGGCTTAATCGGTTTCGAAAACTATAAACTGTTTGAGAACCATAAGCAATTATTCTGACTAACCACAAGGGAATTTTAATTGTCAGTGTTTTTTTTCTAAGGCTTTGGCGTATAAAATTTCCAAGTGCTTGCTTGCTATAGACTTTTCCATCGCTTGCAAAAAAAGTTTTATCGATCACCTGGCTGTGCAAACCCTGGATAATAAGGCTTACCAGATCCTTGACATAGATAAAAGTGAGTTGTTGTTCGTGTTTTCCAATTAATGGGTTAAGACCCTGGCTGATTATTTTAAAAACCGAAAAAATGTCCTTCTCTCCGGGCCCATAGACCGCTGTTGGCCTGAAAATGAGATAAGGCAAACCAGATTGTTCAAGAGACAATTCTGCCGCTAGTTTGCTGCGTCCATAATCTGTAATAGGTGATTTATCTTTTATACTGATACTTTCATTGAGTAGAGTGGGCCCGCTGGCCGCCAAGCTACTCAGGAAAATAAATTTTTGTAATGGATGTTGATGCTTTTTTATCAGGCTGACTAGCCTTTCCGTACCTTCCCGGTTGATATGCATAAATTCCTCCAGGTTTCTCCCTTTGGTTATTGCTGCACAATGAACGACAAAATCCAGCTGAATATTTTGGCTGCTTAAGCTATCAAACACTTGAATTAACTGATTTTCATCATCCAATGCTGCTTCAAATAGCTCAATATTTAGTTTTTTCAATACCCGGGTGTCGGACTTTTTTCTGACCAGGGCCAGGATTCGCATATCCTCCTTAGCCAATTGTTCTACCAGATGACTACCGATAAAACCCGTCGCGCCGGTCAGGAGGATATTTTTCATAATTCAAAAGGCCTTTCGTACAAACGATAAGTTTTGTAGGCGGAGCTACCGATGTTTTTAAGCTCCCGATTCATCATTTCATTAGTTTCTAAAACCCAGGAGGCTTCCCCACCGATATAGCCTTTTTCCCTTGCTTTTTGCTGAATTCTGGTGTAAAGACATACTTCGATACCTAGCGTACGGTATTTTTCCAGAATCCCCAGAGTGAGAACTCTAAGAGATTTTATTTTTTTCTTATTAAAAAGCAATTTGAAAATCCCGGTTGGAAATAAGCGCCCTTTTTTTACATGAATTAAAATATCGTTAATGTTAGGCAAGGCTAAAGCAAATCCAATAGGTAATCCATCTTTCTCCGCAATCAAAACAAAATTCTTGTCCAGCATCAATTTCATATCTTTGGCGACATAGTCGAACTCCTTATCGGTCATTGGAACAAAACCCCAGTTTTTATCCCAGGCCTGATTGTAAATTTCTCTGATCTTTTTTACCTCGTTCTTAAAATCTTTCAAATTGATGGTGCGGATAATAATGTTATTTCGCTTGAGTCTTGCTTCGATGTTTTTGGCCAGAGAAGAAATACGTTTTGGAATCGTGTCAATATCAAACCAATAAGCCAGTAAATCCATCCTTTTTGTAAAACCATATTTTTCCAAATGACTAGCATAATAAGGCTTGTTGAAAGTCATCATTAACTGCGGTGGCCTTTCAAAACCATCGACGAGTAAACCGGAAGGATCATTCGTAGAAAAGTTTACAGGACCAATGACACGTTTGATATTTTTGGCTTTTAGAAAGCCGAAAGCGGCATCCAGCAGTTTTTTACTGACCTCATAATCATCTACCGTATCAAAAAAACCAAAGAAACCATCGGGGTGATTGACAAATTTATTGTGGTTTAAATTATAAATCCCGGCAATTCTACCACAGATTTTTCCTTTATGATAAGCCAGAAATAACTGAAAATCGATATGATCATGAGAAGGATGCTTGCCCTTGGTCAGCATATCTCTTTGTGCGATGAAAAGTTCGGGTACATAATTGCGATCCGCTTTATAATGCTCATGCGGAAAATCAATAAACAGTTTTAGCTGCTTTTTATTTTCGACCGGAATGATCTCAATATTTTTTGAAGCTGTATGCACCGTTTTAGATTTTGTTAAAGCGGAATCCATTGTTTTTGACTTTGATAAATGTAATTTTCTCAATTCATATGATGTCTTAGATTATACCGGAACGTGGATCTTTTGCTTGGGGGCATATCTGCCGAGTCTTAATTTTTTGGCAACTTTATCCAGTTTTTCTGTAGCAAATTCGATTTGTTCCTTGGTATGCGTTGCCATAAGCGAAAAGCGGATTAAGCTGGAATTCGAGGGAACTGCCGGTGAAACCACCGGATTGACAAATACCTGTTCTTCCAGCAGCAGTTTGGTAAACTCAAAGGTTTTAAGATTATCGCGGATGTAAATCGGAATAATCGGTGTTTGACTATTTCCAATTTCGAAACCCAGTTCAGTCAGCCTCTTGATCGTGTAGTAGGTGTTATCCCAAAGCGTTTCTATTCTCCAGGGCTCTTTTTGGATAATATCCAAAGCGGCAGATGCGCTGGCTACCGAAGCCGGCGTAGCGCTGGCGCTGAAGATGAGTGCTCGGGCATTATGCTTAAGGTAATTAATTACGGACTCGTCCGCTGCTACAAAGCCGCCTAATGAAGCCAGGGACTTGCTGAATGTTCCGACGATCATATCTACTCTGTCCGTCAAGCCAAAATGACTGGCCGTACCTCTTCCCTGATCACCTAAAACCCCAATGGAATGAGCATCGTCAACAGCTACTGTTGCATTGTATTTTTCGGCGAGTCGTACAATATTCGGAAGGTCGGCAATATCTCCCTCCATACTGAATACCCCGTCAATAATGATCAGTTTAATAGCATCAATAGGCAAATTCGCCAGCCTTTTTTCCAGGCTGTTCATATCGTTGTGCCGAAACTTGATAACTTTAGAGAAATTTAGTCTTGCACCTTCGTAAATAGAAGCATGATCTAATTCATCGATTAATATATAATCGTGTCTTCCGGTGAGAGTACCCACGACTCCGAGATTGGCCTGAAATCCGGTACTAAAAATAAGCGCGGATTCCTTACCCAGAAAACGGGCGAGTTTTTCTTCTAATTCAATATGAATATCCAAAGTGCCATTCAAAAACCGAGAGCCTGCACATCCTGACCCGTATTTTTCGATTGCTTTGATTGAGGCTTCTTTGACATAAGGGTGATTAGTCAATCCCATATAACTATTAGAACCGAACATCAATACATCCTTTCCATGGATTTTTACAACAGTATCCTGATCGGATGAAATAGGTCTGAAGTAAGGATAAATACCGTGCTGCTCTAAAACGATATTCGAATCAAAACTCTCCATCTTTTTATAAAACGGCTTAACTCCCATCATAATAATACGTTTTTAGTTAGTTGCTAGTCAATTATCATTACCTATATACACGATACGTCAGAAATGTAATATTTCGTTGCGTGTCTATTTCAGAAATATGGTTTTGATAAATTGGAAGAGCAAAATAAAATGAGGTTTCTAGTATGTGTAGTATGTTTTCTACATTTCATCGATCAAAATTATTTTTAAGAATCCTCAATACACTAACTTATTACCTTATGAATTGCTTAATTTTTTGTAAAGATTATATTAATAAATCGCTGCAGGTTGTTAGATATCTGCATAAATAACCATCATTTGTTAAATTAATATTTACACGTCAAAACCAGGATTTAGCCGGAAAAATATGCTTTTATATTTCCAACGGGTATAATCCGTAACCCGAACACACAATAAGAAAAAATTGTTTCTTCTGTCTCTGAAAAAAAAATAAAGCATCTTTTTTTTACTTTGAAACGTAGGATTTGGCGGATGAGTCGGAGTGGTTTAAAAATCTGGAAAGCAGGATTAGGCTGTCCGTATTGATAATATCAACTCCCTGACTTAGTAATTGACTCCAGATTAGTTCATCTTCGGGGCTTTTCCATAGTCTAAGTTTTTTCCCTTCTGCATGGGTTTGCTCGGCGATGCTTTTGAGCTTAACAAGTTTTTTTGATGATAGTCTTTTGCTAAAAAGTTGTTTGCCCAATACTTTGGAATATTTATCGCTTATAATCGGCATAAATTCCGGATGGAAATTTTTACCAATATCTTCTATTCTGCCATCAATTTGTACCCAGCGTATTTGTTCAGATAAAGCGGTTTCTATCGGACGGTTCCCACTTAATAATATTTTGACTGCTCCCGGGCGCTCTTGATTGTTTTTCCAGGAAGTAAGCATCGGTTCGTATGCACTTAAAATATTTTTCAGGCATTCGTAGGTCTGTTCGCTATTAGATTTGATATCGACCATCAAGGTGAGTGGCGTCTGATCATTGAAGAGGAAGTTATTCGGATCATTTTGAAATTTCTGAAACAGAGGATCGAGATAAAGCTTCTGGATCGTTCTTTCGGGATTCGGGAAAAAAGGACGTAGATGGTTAACAAAAAGATGACCATTGATTAGATGTACATCTACTTCAATAGAAGTGAAACCATGGGATAAAGCTTCGATTAAAGGAAAGGAATGCTCGTAATCATTATGTGCATGCGCATTTGGGAGTGGAGTGACAAATGAAAGATCGGGAAGATAATTGGTCGCTTTATGGTTTTTGTTCAAAGGAATTGCTCGAATTAAGAATAATAAAATTGGTGTACCTAATAATATAAAGGTATTCAATTTTCGTACTCGATGCATGATCTTGAGGTTTTGTTTGTTTTTCAAAATTATTTTTGAAATGTTAACCCTGCATGTCGATCATATTAAATAAAGCACTTGTTTGAGTTATTTTTTTGTTTATCTATTCAAATTGACGATGATGATCGATTTTAGTTTACCAGAAAGTGGATTAGTAGAAGTAGAGATATGCGATGTATCGGGTAGAATAGTCTACAGTATGGAAGGCAATTATGCATCGGTTTATAACAGAGTGGAGATAGGCAAAGGAGATTTACCATCCTCAGGAATATTTTACTACCGGATAAGCACCGCTGATGAATCAGCTTCTTAGAAGCTGATTCTGCTGGATAAATAATCTAATTTGATACAGATTCTTTATTGAATTGATCCTATTGAGGGCTAATCTATGTTATAAGTAAAATTACATAGATTGCCTCTTGTTTTTGATGAATGAATAATGGATCATAGCGAGGTTTTCTAAGAAAAAAAATCTTTTTCTTTCTTTTTTATTTAAAAGTTTAGGTAATTTAGCTCCAAATAAGTCAAGAAACCAATAATAAAGCAATCACTTCTCTTAGTAAATAAACACAATATAACAAAGGGGCAGTGTCATCCCATACTGCTGTGTCAAGAATTAATTTCCAACAATAAATTTCAATAATAACTGACTTATTCTTCACTGAATCATACTTTGATTCGCAATAGGCTGGTTTACGGTTTAGATCAAAATTATTTTACATAACCCTAAAATTTCATGTAACATGAAAATTAGAATGCGTATTTTATTTGTTTTGCTCACTGTAAGTGTTTTTTCTCTGAACTCAATGTATGCTCAGATAATAAAGCAAAGTGAGATTACAGCTGAAAAAGCTGACTTTCAACTGATTGCCCCTAATTCATATATGCTGGAAATTGGTGGTGAGAATAATTACTATTGGAAACAAGAGGTAGATTATACTGATAAAATTTCAATTGCTGCATTGAAAGCAGATGGAAAACCTTTCGCTGATGGTAGTTATGTTTTACAAATTACACCTATTGTAAAACTTACTGATGAAGAACGCAAGGAACTTCGTGCTTTATTGAGTACTAATAATCAAGAACAAATTCTGGCCTTTCGTCAAGCGCATAATCTTCCCGAAAGAGTAGAAGTAACAAATATTTATTTTAGAATTTTGAACAGTAAATTTGTTTCTCCTGATCAGAAAGAGGGCAAAAGGATGAATTTACCCGCTATGTCGGGCGTATGGCAACAGGATCACCCGGTGATGTATGCCTCGTTGGATCAGGTCAATATTGATTACGGTACAGCAATGTTGCCAGGCTATGAAATTCCTGCTATTGATAATACGATGGACGATGACGCGCAGGTTTTTACTCAGGATGTGATTGTTCAGGGAAGTATTTGTGTAGGACTTGATTGTACAAGTACTGAAAGTTTTGGTTTTGATACCCAGCGCCTGAAAGAGAACAATCTGCGTATCCATTTTGATGATACCAGTAATTCGGGGAGTTTTCCAAGCAATGACTGGCGTATTACTATCAACAGTTCTGATAATGGTGGACCAAACTTTTTTGCTATTGAAGATGCTACTGCTGGTCGTGTTCCATTCCGTATTGCGGCAGGTGCCCCGGCTAATGCATTGATCGTCGATGCACAAGGAGACATTGGAATCGGTACCTCTGCACCTGTTCTGGAATTACATATAAACGATGGAGATACTCCTACTATGCGTTTACAGCAAGATGGTTCATCTGGATTTGGATCACAGACCTGGGATGTAGCCGGTAATGAAACAAATTTCTTTGTTAGAGATGTGACCAATGGTTCGGAATTACCATTTAAAATTAAACCTGGTGCAGATGATAATGCATTATTTATCGATGGTGATAATGATATCGGATTGGGTACTGCAAGCCCTAGTCATAGGTTACAGGTGGAATCGGGCAATGTTTATGTGAAGAGTGGTAATCTGGGCATTAATGTTGAGCCATCAGTTGCCTTGGATGTCAGTGGCGTTTCTCGTTTTACAGGTACATCTGTTTTTGCCGGTGATGTAACATATACTTTGAATACCGGAGCTTCTTTTATAGGTTCTGGTTTTGTTACGGCTTTACGAGTGGATGCTACGAACAATCGGGTTGGTATTGGAACGGTTATCCCTGCTACGGAACTGGAAGTTTGTGGTACAATTGCAGCTACTAACACGACGATCATGAATAGTACAACCTGTGCTTCCGATATCCGGTTTAAGAAAAATATAAGTACCCTGGAAGGGACTTTGGATAAATTATTACAGCTCAGAGGTGTTCATTATGATTGGAAAATAGAAGAATATCCTACTAAAGGTTTTAGTGAGCGGCATCAGATTGGTTTTATTGCACAAGAAATGGAAACCTTATTTCCTGAATTGGTCAATACAGAAGCCAGCGGATATAAAGCGGTAGACTATGCGAAAATGACTCCGGTACTGGTAGAAGCAATAAAAGAACAACAAGAGCTGATTGAAGCTCAAAAGGAAGAAATTACTGCTTTGCAAAGTGAGCTGGATGAATTGAAAGATTTGAAAGCACAGGTTGCTGCTTTGAGCAATATGGTTTCAAACTTGACAGAGGTGAAAAGTGAAGAAGAAACAAATGAGGTACAAGTAAGCGCAGAGAAAGAGTAAACTCTTGAGTTTGATTAATTATTTAATTATTAAAAAAAATCTGATGAAAAATATAAAATTTCTTTTTCTTCTAATGGTACTATTTATTAGTACACAATTATCTTTTGCACAAGCTACTGATGAAAATGGCCGTCCTGAAGGAACCATGCCCGGACCAGTTGTAGAAACCGTTGATGCAACTGCGAATAATGCGAGCACAGAAACCACAACTGGCGACTATGTAGATTTGGATGAACCCAGAGAAGGCCCGGAGAATAATACGGATAATTTTTATCCGGCAGATTTGGACTTCATTAGTGATGAGATAATGGCGAGCATGAGTCCGGTTGAAATGGCCGAGAAGCTCAATGAACTAAATACTATGCTTAATGATCTTCGCAGAGTAAGTGAAGAATTAAGATTAGAAAACCAGATTATTAGAGAAAGTCTGACAAATTGTTGCTCCGCCAGCGCTTTGGGCTTATCGGCCAGTGATGCATACCTTATCCAAAATGCTCCTAATCCTTTCAATGAAAGGACCGAAATCAGATATTTCGTACCAGCAGGACTGGAGGATGTAGAACTCAAAATCTGTAATATCAAAGGAGAAGTAATGGATGCAATAAAAATTGTGGAAGCAGGTTATGGAAAGGTCGAACTTAGAGCGAATGCCTATAATAATGGTTCTTTCGTGTATACCTTGTCAGTCAAAGGAGAAGTGATAGACTCTAAAGTAATGATCATTACAGAGTAAATAAAAATATATTTAATTTTGGTTATGTGATTGGTCTGTTTTGATGGGCTAATCACATATTTATATAAACATCTAACAATATCAATTATGCAACGGCTTTATACAACCTTAATTATTGTTTGCATTACGCTACAAGTTTCTCCGGCACAACTTTTTGTGGAGCGTAGTATGGAGATTGGTTTTGATCATGCCTTTAATGATAGAAGTTTGATGGGAGGAGGGGCTGCCTTTTTCGATTATGATAATGATGGTGATGATGATTTTTACATCACTGGTGGAGCTAACCGGGACGATATTTACCTCAATAATGGCGATGGTACCTTTACCCAGCTGAATGGGGAAGCTATTGGTCTTAATATTACCTTCCAATATAATACCATGGGCGTTTGTACCGGAGATGTCGATAATGATGGCGACCGGGATATTTTTGTCACGACCTGGGAGCGTTATGCTGGGGCAGAACAACCCATTGCCCGAAGTTTGTTTTTCTTGAATAATGGCGATGGTACTTTTACCGAGATTGGCGAACAGGCTGGAATTACCCACGAAGCTTTTGGTATGGGGGCCGCCTTTTTGGATTATAACAAAGATGGTTTCCTGGATGTCTACGTGATGAACCATATCGAGGAGGCTATTTTTACCTATGATAATGATGGTGCGATTGATGGTATGGCTCATGAGTGTTACCCTAACTTTTTGTACCGCAATAATGGCGACCTCACCTTCACAGAAGTATCTGTCGAAACCGGGGTGAATAGTTATGGTTGTACGATTGCGGCAGTCCCCTCGGATTATGATATGGATGGTGATCTGGATCTTTATTTAGCCAATGATTTTGGAGTCTTTTTAACGCCGAACGAACTATTCCAAAATAATTATCCCGAGGATGGTTTTTCTGATGTGAGTGCCTCTAGCGGTGCTGATGTTCAGACTTTTGGGATGGGTATCGCTTCTGGTGATTATGATCATGACCTGGATTTTGATTATTATACGACTAATATTGGCCGTAATGTGCTTGTTGAAAACGACCAGGGATACTTCACAGATGTTACCACCGCAGCAGGTATTGAAAATACGACTGTAGTGTCCGATGGTTTAAATACGACAGGCTGGGGAACAGCTTTCTTTGATGTGGATAATGATACCTGGGAAGATCTTTACGTAGCCAATGGTCGGATTCCTACTTTGGCTCAATTTGCTACTTCTCCAAATGATCCGGATAAACTATACCTCAATAATGGGGATAAAACTTTCACTGATATTACCGACGAAGCCGGAGTAGGGGATATTTCTTACTGTCATGGTATGGCTTATTCGGATTATGATCAGGACGGCGATCTGGATATAATTGTTGTCGTATTGGATGAGTTGGATCAGTATTCAAAATTTTACGTCAACGAAATTGAAAATGATAATCACTATGTACAATTCAAATTAATTGGAAAAGAGACGAATCGCGATGCCTATGGTTCGAAAATCTGGCTTCATGCCGGAGGGCAAACTTTCGTCAAAGAACTTTACGGAGGCGGAGCCAGTCATGCATCACAGCATACCAGCATCATGCATTTTGGCCTGGGAGAAATTGATCAGGTCGATAGTATTCGCATTGACTGGACGAATGGTCATGTAGACCATTTAGGACCTTTTGCAGTTGATCAATTGCATACGATCGAAGAAGGAATTGTTACGAGTACAGAGGATTTCACTATGCAGCAACATTTGAATATTGAGGTTTTACCAAATCCTTTTTCGGATCAGATTAGTTTAAAACTAAATCAAGTAATCCGGGAAGAAGTTTCTATTCAATTGATTTCCATTACGGGGGCCTTGGTCCATAATACAACCATGCACCTGACAGAAAATACTATCTTAGAATTGGAACAGGATTTACCGGCGGGATTGTATACTTTATTGATTGCTAATGCCGAAGGCAGAACAGTGCAAAAATTAATGAAGTTATAGTGTATGCTTAGATAGATTTAATATCGCATTATTATAAAAAAGAGCTTATCGACTGATAAGCTCTTTTTTTATTAGGCAGTCGCGAAAACAATAATGAAAAAAAATAATTAATGTCTTTTGCATTAAAGCAGTTGAAAACCCTAATTAGTATCTGCTTTTATAAGATAATTTTCGATGAATACTTTCGACTTCATTTTCAAATCGGAAGAAATAAAGACCGGTGTTTAGATTAGGTAGCTCTAATTCTATTTGATTTCTTCCATCAGTAAGATGGTATAAAGAGGACCATACTTGTTTTCCGGATAAATCATAAGCTTCCACGTTCCATACTTCGTTGGTGCGGGTATAGATTTCAATGGATGTCGTATTGGAAGTTGGATTCGGGAAAAACTCTCCAAATACTGTTTTCTCACCTTCGAGTGCGACGGAGACCACCTCAAAATATTCGAATTGTGCATTCCAGTCTATTTGTTTGAGTCGGTAATAATAAACTTTTCCAATAGCTAAATCTTCATCGATAAAGGAATAAATTTTAGCATCGTCCGCATTGCCTCTTCCAGCTACAAAACCGATTTTTTCAAAGGACAGCCCATTTAAACTTCGCTCAATTTCGAAACCTTCATTATTGGTTTCACTGGATACTTCCCATGATAATTCAACACTGTTTTTAGAAGCTGCTTTAGCTTCAAACCACATCATATCAACCGGGAGGCCGCTATTGATAATACAACCATTAAGGGATACCCCACCATTTGTCGGATCACAATCAGTTTCACCATTTTGCAATGCAAAGGGAATTGTAAAACAGTTAATAGCGGTATTAGTACCTGCCCACAAATTTCCAACAGCTTCTTCTCGGAAGAGAAAAACACCGCCGCCAACCTTTTCGTAAGAAGTACAGCTATTACAGGAGGTTATCCCGGCATTTAAAGAATAATTGCCATTAAATGTGCTGGAAGAGCATCCGCTAACATTAATATCATTAGGTTGTGCGATCAATCCAATGGCTATCAATAAATAGACGTTTGTTAAAAAAATGATTTTCTTTTTCCTGAGAAAGTGGGAGATTGGTTTTTTCATTTGTTAATAGAGTTTTTGATAAAATAAAAATAATTATATATGAAAGATTCAGTACTTTGAACGTGAATTTTTTTTAGAACATGTTTATCTGATTATCTTACGGGCTATAAAAAATCAAGTTACGTTGAGCTTAACAAAAGGTTTACAAGTGTTGTATTGAAAGGGGGAAAACTTGCTGTAATTAATTTGTTTTTGGTTGGATTAATTACTAACTTGCCATTTCAAAGATAGAAATATATATAACTTATTTAGTGATATTTCTGATATAAAATATTTACCCAAATATTTACCCAAATATTTAGACCTTTCTTCTCAAAGACCGTTCAATTTCATTTCTTTTACAGAGATTTTTTATTTAACCCCATTCACCTATAACTTAATTGTATATTACTTTATACGCTATCATTGGTATGCAAAAACATAACCCCGATTTTATGGAAAACAGAAACTATATGCTTAAGCCAATCCTTCTACTGCTAACATGTTATTTACCATTTTTGGCATTTACACAATGTCCTGCCGGACAAACATTTAATTCTTATTGTTATAGTCAATTTGAAATGAATACTGTGGCATTTGAATTTTGTCCAGGTTCCGGAGAAATTGCTCAATCCAACATTCTTCAGGGAACAGTGGGAACAATAGCTCCAGTGAATACTTTGACGGTTTATGAAGGCGCCTCGGGTTCCGGAACTTCCGGTTCAATTGTATTTGGCCCTTTCTCTGGAGATTTAACAGGGCAGGTTATTACAGCTACTGCTCCTGATCTTTGTTTGATCTTTGTGTTTAATAGTACTCCCGGATTTTTCGGTTGTGCAGAAGGTTTTGACACTGAATTACAGGTTTGTAGTGAAAGCTTAGCTGGTACAACCGTTACTTTTATGGCACCTGCTGATCTTTGTGTTAATGCCGGAGTACAAACCGGGCTTAGTGGTGGCTCTCCAAGCGGTGGTGTGTATAGTGGCCCCGGAGTAACGGATGATGGAAATGGATCGACTTATTCTTTTGATCCTGCTGCTGCAGGAGTAGGCGTTCATACGCTTACTTATACGGTTGGCGGAAATTCGGCAATGGATGATGTAGAAGTATTGGCAGTACCAACGGTTACATTTACGGCACTTGCGGATTTATGCATCGATGCCGGAGAACAAACCGGGCTTGGTGGTGGCTCTCCAGGCGGTGGCGTATACAGTGGCCCCGGAGTAACGGATAATGGAAACGGTACTTATGATTTCAATCCCGCAATAGCAGGCCTCGGAGTACATACCATAACCTACACGGAGCCGAGCTTATGTATGGAAACGGCAACGGACCAGGTAGAAGTTCTTGCTGCCTGTGGATGTCCGATGGGGCAAAATAATTACTTTTATTGTGGAGGTGGAATAGAGACCAATTTAGTAGCTTTTGAAGTTTGTCCAACTGTAAGTGGAAATGCTGTAGAAGCAAATATTACTTCGGGAACCTATATATCCTCAGGAAATACTTTGACTGTCTACGAAGGTCCTACCGGTTCTGGTACTGGTGGAACTTTAGTGCTGGGGCCTGCTACGGGTAATTTAGCCGGGACGATGATTACCGGCCTGGGAGCAGATAACTGTTTGATCTTTGTAAGTAACTCACCTACCGGTTTAGGCTGTCAAAATGGTTTTGAAACACCACTTGCAGTTTGTGGAATGGATATCAGCCCTTCTGTAACTTTTACTGCACCTGCCGACCTTTGTATTGATGAAGGTGTACAGACCGGTCTCAGTGGTGGCTTGCCGACCGGAGGTGTATATAGTGGCCCGGGCGTAACGGATGACGGCAATGGAATGACCTATAGTTTTGATCCTGCTGCTGCAGGAGTAGGTGTTCATACGATTACCTATACGGTTGGTGGAAATTCGGCAATGGATGATGTGGAAGTTTTTGCTCTTGGAACCCTGGGTTGCGTAAGCTTTACAGCACTTGCTGATCTTTGTATTGATGCAGGCGTACAGACTGGTTTAGGTGGTGGCACTCCGACGGGTGGTGTATACAGTGGTTCGGGCGTAACGGATGATGGCAACGGAATGACCTATAGTTTTGATCCTGCTGCTGCGGGAGTAGGTGTTCATACGATTACCTATACGGTTGGTGGAAATTCGGTAATGGATGATGTGGAAGTTTTTAGTACTCCGGCTGTTACTTTTTCTGCACCTGCCGATGCTTGTAGTAATGAAGGAGCAACCCTGTATAGTCTAAACGGTTCTCCTTCCGGTGGCGTATATAGTGGCCCCGGTGTAGTAAATATTGGTGATGGAATAAATTTTACTTTTAATCCTTCTGTTGCAGGAATAGGGGTACATACACTTACATATACCTTGACAGATGTTAATGGTTGTACAGGGCAGGCAAGTGATGATATCGAAGTTTTTGATGGTACTCCAGCCAGTTTTACCGGACCTGCGGACCTTTGTATTGATGCGGGGGTACAGGCTGGTTTAGGCGGAGGTACTCCAAGTGGTGGTGTATACAGTGGTTCGGGCGTAACGGATGATGGCAATGGAATGACCTATAGTTTTGATCCTGCTGCTGCGGGAGTAGGCGTTCATACAATTACTTATACGAAGCCTGCTCAGGGTAGTTGCCCCGAGACTTCGGCAATGGATGATATTGAAGTTTTTGATTTGCCCGCTGTTAGTTTATCTACTGCTCCTTATTATTGTGTCGGAGCACCAATTCAGAATGCTCCAATTACTGGTGGTTCACCAACTGGTGGGGTATATAGTGGCCCCGGAGTTACCGACAATGGAATGGGGACCGGCTATTCCCTTGATCCAACGGTCAATGGTCCCGGAACAATCACCATTACCTATACGATTACGGATGCCAATGGATGTGTTAATTCTGCCACGAGTGATATTGATATCCTGGATTGTGACTTTGAAATTACCGATCCTTGTTCATGTTTGGATAATGCTACCATTTTTGATATAGATGCAAATACCGGCGGTGATGATGGCCAGTTTGCGGAACTGGTGTCGATTATTCAAAATGGTGGAACACTACCCTCCGGACAGACCTGGACGGTCAACGCAGCTTCCGGAGTATTTGATGCGAATAATATTCCAGCGATTGGTGTACAAAGCGCGGGAGTTCCCGTTGCTACGGATGGATCAGTTAGTTTAATGTATAATGGAACTTTAGGAACTTACGAATTACCCTTTGTACATGTAGATGCTATGGGGTACAGCATTTCAATAGAAGGACCTTTCCCTTTTGGAAGCGCAGCTAATGAAACCATTACGATCACTAATAATTGTAGCTATCCGAATCCGGTTTTTGATCCTGTAATCCCGGATGATTTTTGTCCAAATGATCCGATTTTTAATCTGAGTGCTTCTGACACAGATGGAATTGGCGCAGATAATATTTCTTTTACCGTAGATGGAATGATGGCAACTTCGATTGATCCTTCTATGCTTTCTATAGGGCCACATACGGTAGTTGTAAATTATGATGGAGCAGCAGATGCTAATAATGGGATTGCTCCGATGAATGGAACTGCTTTCCCCGGTTGCTTACAATCCGCCACAAAAACCTTTACCATTGCCGATAATGATCCGGTGATCACTTGTCCCCAGGATATAACGATCGAATGTTCGGAAAGTACCGATCCAGCCAATACTGGAAACGCTACAGCGACGGATGATTGTAGTATGGTATCGCTGAATTTCTCCGATGTTTCAACCCAGGGAACTTCCGGTTGCTCTCAGTACGAATACATGATTACGCGTACCTGGACCGCTACGGATGCTGGAGGAAATACCGCAAGCTGTACTCAGATAATTACAGTAGACGATACTACAGGACCAATGATTACCTGTCCGGATGCAGTCACTGGCCTGGAATGTTTAACTACACCACCCGCCGGAGCACAATCAATAACAGCATTTAATGCTTTATCTGGGGCTTCTGCGATGGACAATTGTAGTGTTATGAGTGAATTGTCCATTAGCTTTTCGGATGATTTGACGCCGCAGGACTTACTGTATTGCTCTGCTGACCCGGCTGATCGCACGATAACCAGAACGTATACAATTATTGATATTTGTGGTAACCCTTCGACTTGTACACAAGCTATTGTTTACGATCAAAGCGATGTACCTCCTACAATTATTGCTCCTGCTGGTGGTATTGTAGAATGTGCTTCGGATATTTCAGTAGATGCTGCGAATGCTACAACTACTGTTGATTGTATGCTGAATTCTAATGTAAGCGTTTCTGGTCCTGTTATTAACGGGACTCCGGACTGTCCGGGAACCACTTATACTTATACCTATATGATTACAGATGAATGTGGTCGTATGGCTAGTGATGACCAGGTCTTTACAATCGAAAATGATCCGCCGACCATTACCTGTCCTGCAGATATGACAGTAGAGTGTTTCGCAGATATTATAGTTAATGCAGCTAATGCAACGGTTGTTACTTCCTGTACTCTTGGTTTTAATACTGTAGTTTCGGCCCCGGTACAAAATGGTCCGGATGATTGTCCCGGAACTACCTATACCTATACTTATACCACTACCGATGATTGTGGAAGAACGGCTTCCTGTGAGCAGGTCTTTACGATTGATAACGAAGGGCCAATGATTACCTGCCCTGCGGATGAAGTAGTTACTTGTTTTGAAGATATTGATGCGGACCCCAATAACCTTATTGTAAATACAAGTTGTGGTTTAGGATTCTTTGCTTATGTGAAACAGCCCTTGATCAGTGGTATCCCCGGCTGTGATGGTACGGTTTATACCTACATCTATGTTGTCGTAGATGATTGTGGTAGAAAAGCAGAATGTGAGCAGCAATTCTTATTACAAAATTCAGCTCCGACCATTGATGTGCCAGCCGGTGGGAATGTAGAATGCTTTGAAGACATAGAAGTATCAGAAGGAGATGCGACGGTAAATACGGATTGTGCAGGAGACTTTACGCTGACGATTCTTCCTCCGACTTTTAGTGGACCGGCCAGTTGTCCGGGCACGGAGGTAACTTATGTCTACCGGGTTAAAGATTTCTGTGGCCGGATAGTAGAGGCCAGCCGGGTATTTACGATCACGAATCCGATAGGTCCGATCATCACATCTGTTCCACCGGATTACACGACTTCCTGTGAGGATGGTTTCGGTTCAAGTCCGGAACTATTTGAAGCGGAGTCGAACTGTGGTGGATTAATAGAGCTGGAGGTATCTGATCCGGTTGTAAATGGAACCCTGGGCTGTAGTGGTTCAAATGTACAGTATACCTATACGGCAAGAGATGAATGCGGTCGAACAGCAATACACATCCAGACGATCAGCTTTATCAATGAAGGTCCGGTAATAGATTGTCCGGAGACCTTACAGATATTTAATTGTCAGGATGGAGATACGAATCATTTAATTGAAGCCTGGATCGCTTCGGTGACGGCGACCTCTTCCTGTGGAGGCGCAGTGAGTGTAAGCAAT
>JANQLV010000035.1 GCA_028280415.1 Saprospiraceae bacterium | reverse complement strand
GGTGAAGAGCTTTTTGATGTTCAACAGATGGGGCGAGGTCTTACATGAGGCGTATGATTTTCAGCCGAATGATCCGGAGTATGGTTGGGATGGTAGTTTCAAGGATGAGCAGTTGAACCCGGGTGTGTTTGTATACTTTGCGGAGGTAGAGTTTGAGGATGGGAGAGTGGAGATCTACAAAGGAGATGTTACCCTTATGCGATAAGTAATTTTAAAATAATTCTCATAGTGGAAATCTGAGTTCGAAACTTTCGGGCTCAGATTTTTTATATACAGGAACAGCTTTGTAAAAAATACTGGAATCCCTTTTATCGAAAAATGTAACATTTACGGACTTCTGAGGCATAAAAAAAGGCTGCACTAATCGCAGCCTTAATGTAATACCTAATTACTTTTGATTAGTTGTCGGAGGCTGTCAAATCAATGATAGTATCAGTAGCAGAAGCTCTAACAACCGCTTTCATACCTTTCTTCATAGTAGTCATAGAGTTGTAATCTTTACTCTTTCCTACGATGTTATTCTTAGAGTTTAAGATAGTGAAGGTATGGGTTCCTTTTTTGTTCACCTTTGTCTCGATCCATTTTTCATCGGTACAATTCTTTTGTACAGCAGTAATGCATCTTTTGACGGTTGCTTTGTTAGGTTGTCCTTCGCTGGTAAGTACAACCTGGCCATTTCGTGATTTAAGGTTGAAGTAGAATTTTTTATTCCGCTTGTTCTTAAAAATTTCAAATTTCATAGTGATAAAAGGTTTAATGAAATAAATGAAGTTTCAATACATACGCGTTTTTTTAATATAAGATTCGGTTTTGGCGCTATTTAGTTGATTTTAGGCATATAAAATTTTGGAAAGAGTAGAATTGAGCATGCTCTGAGAAGGAAAAGTCTTTTCTTTTAAAGGGAATTCACAAATTAAAATAGGGATAGAAAAATTTGAATAGATATAAGCAAGTTTTACCCTGTTAGTATATTTTTGGGATCATTTTTCCCGTAATGGGAAAAAAAAATTAAAAATCATTTTTTAAAATATTGAATATCAGTGTGTTATGTTTTGGCACGAATTTCACTTAGTGTTTACTATACAAAGTGAGAGATCATTTTATTTTACAAACATTCTCAGCTATAATTAGGCGATTACTGGATTAGACTTTGAGAGAGCATAAAGCTGAAAACATCGTAAGATGATTATGTAATTTAAAAAATAGACTTTGTAGTTCTTTGATTGTTTTTTATAGAAATTTTGGATTAAAATAGGTCTAAAGATAAATTATTCTTAATTTGCCCCGCAAGTCGCAAGGTGGGCATAACACTATTTTAAATCCCGAAATTCAGTAACTTATAAAAAACTAAGAATCCTTTGCTTGTTGTTCGAAGCACTAGCTAAGGGAATTCAAAGATATAAATTAGATATCAATTTACTTTTGATAAAGAATAGCTTTGGGGAAATGAAAGCCACTTATTTATGCTATATAAATGGTGGCTTTTCTTATTTTTAATCTGGCCCTGTTCTTCCTTCCTAATAATTTTAATTTTTTCCCGAAAAACTCGATATTGTATTAGCTTCTCGACTATCTTTGTTATGTATTTAATGATAGAAGATTAAAGCTATGACCATAATTACAAAAACGATTATTTCAATCGCTGTTTCCTTCTTCGTTGCTACTAACCCGCAAACTATAGAGCATAGAACGTTTCTTGCGAATCAGATCGAGACATCCCCTGCCGAAAATCATTATTGCGCTACAGATGCCATATCAAAGCGTTTCCTAGATCAAAATCCTGATTTAAAACAGTTGCACGAGCAATTGGAGAAAGAAGTTTATCAGTTTATGAATAACCGCTCGGCAGGTACAAGCCGGATGGCCAGTTATACTTTGCCGGTGGTGGTACATATCATCCATAATAATGGTCCGGAAAATATTTCGGATGCACAGGTATTGCAAGGCATCCAGCATTTGAATGAGTCCTTTGCCAATTTCGGATATTATGATCAAAATACGGGTGTAAATACGGAGATCGAGTTTTGTATGGCCGAACGTGATCCCGATGGTAATGCTACTAATGGAATCACCAGAGATGTTTCTCCACTGACTGAAATGACGCTCGAAACACAGGATATCGATCTAAAGGATATTAATCGCTGGGATCCCTTTAATTATATTAATATCTGGTTGGTACGCGAAATATGTAGCAATAGTGTTGGTTGTGGAGTAGCCGGATATGCTTATTTCCCTTCTTCGCATGGTGGTAATAATGATGGTATTGTCATGGAGGCCAATTGGATGGGAAGCTCGAATGCCAGTTCCACAGTATTGACTCATGAGATGGGGCATTATCTGGGACTTTACCATACTTTTCAGGGAGCTTGTACAAATAATGATTGTTTAAACGATGGTGACCGGGTCTGTGATACGCCACCTGATCAATCTACTGCTGCTGTTCCTTGCAATGCAACTCCGAATACCTGCAGCTCGGATGTTAATGCCGCCGATCCGAATAATCCATTTACCAGTGATCAAAATGATATGTTCTGGAACTATATGGATTATGGTGATTTTGCTTGTTACTCTGCTTTTACTGCTGGCCAAACTGCCCGGATGGAGATTTTTATTAATGGTGCTCGTTCCAGTCTTCTGGATTCTGAGGCTTGCCAGCCTGCTTGTATGAGTCCATTAACGGCCGCATTCTTATCCAGTGCTAATCCGGTTGCTATTGGGTCAACAGTCAATTTTAATAATATAAGCAGCGGAGCGACTGCTTACGAATGGCTTATCGATGGAGTTCCCTTTGCGGCTACGCTTAATGCTGCTTATACCTTTCCGGCAGCAGGTTTTTTTGAAATTACTTTGAATACAACGAATGGAGACCCTAATTGCTTTCAAAGCTTTTCAGATACAATCGAAGTTTTCTGCCCGGTAATAGCAGATTTTGATGCCAGTGCAATAATTGCTGAAGTTAACGAGGTGGTTAATCTAAATAATATCTCTTCGAATGCAACAAATTATGAATGGTTTTTAAATGGAGTTTCTCAAGGCAATGCACCCAATTATTCCTTTAGCTTGACCAATGCTGCGGTGGTACAAGTTTGCCTCGAAGCTACCGGTGCCCTTTGTAGTGATACGCATTGCGAATTCATTAGTATTATTTCCAACTCAGCTGCCGATTGTGATCTGACTTATATAAAAACATTGGGCGGGGCACAAGCCTCCGATGCTGCTAATGTAATTATCCCGGCGAATGATGGCGATTTTTTTATCGGCGGAAATCGTGCAGATAGCGCATTGATTGTAAAAATTACACCCGAAGGGTCGCCCGTTTGGTCAAGGACCTTCAAGTTTACAAACAAGAATGATGAAATTTACGACATGCTACTTGATTCCGATAATCAATTAGTCGCCATAGGTTATGGAAATACTAATAATGATGCAGATTGTTTTGCTTTCAGGTACGATTATGCAAATGATGATATTGAGTGGGTACGCACCATGCCGAGCCCGGATCAATCGAGGTTCTGGGGAATAGCCGAAAAAGGAGTGGGCGATGATTTTATTGTTACCGGCCAAGCTGCCGTTGTTGGCAGTCCTGGTTTAGGATGCGACGCTTTTGTTATGGAACTGGCAAGAAATTCCGGAACGGTCAATTGGATGCGAAATTATAATCTGGGTAGTTGTGAGTCGGCAGCTGATGTAAAAATTGATGGTAATACGATTCTGATCACCGGTCGGTTTAATAATGCAGGAGGAGGTACTTCTGAAATGAGAGGAAGTCTGACTCGACTGGATTTTTCTGGTAATGAAATATGGTCCAGATTATACCTTGTACCGACTAATGCCATAGCCCGTCTTTATTCAACGGATATCCTGGTAGAAAACGGAAATATTATTAGTGTTTCACATGGAGATATTAGCGGGACAAGTGTTTCTACAGTCGCAATACAATTCTATTCAACGGATTCGGACGGGAACATTCAATGGGCGAGGGAATTTAATATCCCGGGAGGAAATTCCGAACGGGTTACTGACCTTCTGAGTGTACCCGATGGCTTTCTGATCTCCGGATATTATACCCAAGGAAATGAACAGGCTTTTATTATTAAAACAGATAAACAGGGGCAATTGCTCTGGGCCAAATCTTACGGGGAACTGGATGATGAGCGGGGACTGAATATTATAGTCAATGACGGTTTTATCTATTTGGCTGGAAGTAGGGGCAGTGGTAACGGGGAAGATATTTTTCTGGCAAAACTCAATGAACAGGGAGAACTTTCCGAACCTTGTGAAGTAATCAATGATCTCGATTTGAGTACGATTACGATCATTAATCCCTACGATGGTTTTCATCCATTAACGGTATACGACCCTAATCTGGGGACCAATGCTTTACCCGGCGAAGAATCGGCATCAACTATTTTGCAAGAAACAGAAATTTGCAGTGTATCGGATTGTTGTACGGATCAGACTTTTGTTCAGACCTTTGGGACGGACGACCAGGATGAAGGAGGAAGCTCCATTATCCGTACTAATGATGGTAATCTTTTTGTGACTGGATATCGTGAAGACAGTGTTTTACTTATTAAAATGTCGCCGGTAGGAACTGCGATATGGACGCGTTCTTTTAAATTCACTGGTGGAGATAATCGAGTAAATGATATTTTTATTGATTCGGATAATTATTTGGTTGCTTGTGGATATACTACTGTTGGAGGATCACTGCAGGGCTTTGCTTTTAAATATGATTATGCAGCCGATAATATGATCTGGACACAAGTGTTGAGTGTTGGAACCCGTACCTATAATATTCTGGAACCAGTAGCTGGCGGAGATTATATTTTAATGGCGGACTTAAGTGCGGCTACTGCTTCGGGTACAGCTAATGATGCGAGTATATTTGAATTAGATAGGAGTTCAGGAAACCCTGCAGCTTCTCCTTATAATGACTTTTCGTTTGGTGGTTCGGAGACCTTCTCCTCCACGATTTTATATAATAATTCTCTCTACTCTTGTGGCAGATATACACAAGGCTCCAGTTTTGCAGGGATGAGAAGCTCTTTGAGTCGTTTTGATTTTAATGGAAATGAACAATGGTCTTTTCTATCCTTTGTTCCTTTATCCGGTACTGCTCGGATTTATGGAAGGGATATAGTAGAAGATAATGGAGACCTCCTTGTTACAATTAGTGGAGACGATGATGGTACGAGTGCAACCGCTACTCAATTCTTTTTACAAAAAATGGATATTAACGGAAATATTCTTTGGACTAAAAAGTATGACATTACTTCTTATGGAAACGAATGGGTGGAAGAACTAATAGCGGTTTCCGATGGATACATATTATTGGGTCATAATAGAACAGGACAAAGAGATTTGTTTTTAACCAAAACAGATAAAGATGGAAATGTGCTATGGGCCAAGCAATACGGAGGCACAGGAACGGAAACTATCTCTTTTTTATACAGTTCTCAAGTACTGGAATTTGATGGTGCCATTTACTTTTTAGGGGAATCAAATAGCTTCGGGAGTACTAATGATTTCTTTGTTGTAAAAACAGATTCAAATGGCGATGTTTCCCAGGATTGCGAATTTGTAGCTGATATTGAAGTCAATGTGACGGATGTCAATAATCCCTCGAATGCTTCTGTTGATCTAACGGAATATACTTCTCCGAGTTCTTTTAATAGTGTCAATGTGATGGCGAACGGAACAGCCATAGATAATACTTCACATTGTAGTGCTTCCTGTCTTGAAATTTGTAACAACGGAGTAGATGATGATGGCGATGGCCTGATCGATTATTATGATACGGACTGCCCCTGCCAGGACTCCATTGTTTGTGGAACTCCTTTTTATAATGTGTGTGCTCCGGTCTGTGAATTTCCAATTCCAAGCGTAGCAATAGAAATGGAACCTATCTGGTCCAAAACCGGAATCCGGGTTTCCAACGGACAGATGGTTGCGGATATTGATGGCGATTGTCAACCTGATGTGGTTGCCATTAATTCTAGTGGTAGTGCTATTGAGGTGATTGATTCAGAATCAGGACAGCTTAAGTACAGCTATTCGCTTAATGCTTTAAGTCCTTATACCTATGTGGCACTCGGGGATGTAGATAATGATGGAATGGCAGAGTTGTTTTATGTAGGCGACTTTAATAATCGCTTGTTCCGGGTAGACTTTATTCCGGCAACAAATACGCTTGCTCAAACCTGGGCTTCCTCTGGTAGCGTATTTACAACAGGCAGTGTCAGTGCAGCTAATTTCTCTCCGGGGCTGGCTGATTTTGATTATAATGGAACTCCGGAAGTTTATGTAGGCAATCAGATTTTTGATAGCCAAAACGGAATGGAGCTGGTCAATGGTGGACAGAATAACCAGGGTACTTACTGGATTGGGACTTCCAATTATATGACTTCAACCAGCGTGGCGGTTGATATTTTACCGGATAATGCTTGTGTATTTTGTCAGGGGCTGGAACTGGTCGCCGGAGGACAGGTTTATACTGTTAACCTTGCTTCTTACACCAATCCTTTGCTCAATGATATGCAGGTCGAAAGAGAATATCAACTTCCCGGCTTTACGGAAACGGATGGAGCAACCCGGACAGTGGACTTTGACCGGGACGGGGATCTGGATGTTGTGGTTACTACTCAGTCAACTTTAAGCTCGGGAGCAACTATTTTTATTTGGGATGTAGAAACCGAGGACCTGATCGGTAATGCTTTTAATGGTGTTCCAAATGCTGCTAGTGAACGTATTGGACATGCGGCAGTAGGGGACGTTGATAATGATGGCTGGCCAGAGATCATAGTAGCAAGTAGTTTAAACTTTACAGTGCTTGAAGATTATCAAACGGCAGGAGCTACAAATTGGGGCAGCTCGGCAGCTACGATTAAATCGAATATTGCTACAACGGATCAATCGGGAGGAACTGGTGCTACTATTTTTGATCTCAATGGTGATGGTTCTAAAGAAATAATCTATCGGGATGAGTTCAGTATTCGGATTTTTGATGCTGATTTGAATGAATTGGGAAGTACCTCATGTACCTCGGGTACGGCGACGGAATATCCGCTAATCGCTGATGTCAATGGAGATGGAGAAACGGAATTCCTCTGCGGTTGTAATAATATTGGATTAACGGCTTTTAAATCGGCCAATCTCCCCTGGATCAAATCCCGCAAAATTTGGAATCAATTTAATTACTTCGTAAGTAATGTACACGATGATGGAAGCATTCCTTTCCAACAACAAAATCCTCACTTGGTTGGAGATGGAATTATCATGAATAGCTTTTTGGAACAACAGCCGATTTTAGATGATGAGGGGACGCCGATTAATCCTGCTCCGGATGCGGCTCTGACGATTGATAGTGCTTTTTGTAATCTGGATACGATTGAAATCGCAATGACGATTTGTAATCTCGGAGAATTTACTTTATCCGAATTGACGCCGATCTCTGTTTATTTTGATGATCCAACCAATACGAATCCTGTATTGGTACAAACTTTCCCTCTAGGTACAAATCTGGAATCAGATAGCTGTATCAATTTGATTATTGGAGTACTACAGGGCATCAATCAATCGATTTTTATCGTGGTCAATGATGATGGAACGGGTAATTTCCCATACGATCTTGAAACGGATTTTCCGGTAACGTCAATAGGGGAATGCGATTTTCAAAACAATATTGATGATATTCAGGTCAATGGAGAGCTTCCACCTGATTTGGATTTAGGTCCGGATATCATTGTATGTGATAATGGTATTTTTGAATTCAATGCCGGGAGTGGTTTTGATAATTATGAATGGCAGGACGGCTCAACGGATTCTACCTTTACAAGCTGGTTACCGGGCACTTTTTGGGTGACAGCCTGGAACGAGTGTGGGGAAGTACAAAGTGATACCGTTTCTGTGACGATTGACAGTACCACAGTATTTGATCTCGGACCAGATACCGTACTTTGTAGAGGAAGTGCTCTTAGTTTTGCTGTTTCCGGCTATGATCGCTACGAATGGTTTCCGAATATTGGTATCGATTGTGATACCTGCGATTTGGTTACGATTGATCCTGTAATGACGACCACCTATACTTTAGTGGCACATAGTAACCTCGGCTGTGTCAGCGTAGACTCCATAGAAATTATTCTTGCGGATACCTTTTATACGGAAATAGATACGGTGATCTGTGAAGGTGAAACCTTTATTTTTGATGGGATGGAGTTAGAAACAAATACCTCTACCTATTTCGAATATACTTCCTTATTGGGCTGTGATTCGACAATTTTGGTTAATGTGAGTTCGAATGGTTTGGAAAATTTTTATGAAGAAATTGATACCATGACTTGCGCCGGAACCCCCATCCTCTTTGATGGTATTTCCATTCCCGATGATAGCATCCATACCTTCAATTACATTGCAGTAAATGGTTGTGACTCAGTAATCGTCGTCAATGTGATGCCATTGGATACCTTTTATACGACGGAATCATGGAGTATCTGTGAAGGAGAGAGTGTTGATATTTTTGGAAACCCCGAAAATACGGCTGGAGACTACAGTATGAGTTTTACAGCTGCCAATGGTTGTGATTCTACGGTAGTGATTAGTTTGATTGTCTCGGATGCTCCCGATATTTCTTTCAGTACAATTCCAACCTGCCCGGATGATGAAACCGGCTCGATTAGCGCTACGGTTATTGGTGGCACTAATCCACTCACGTATATCTGGGATAGTAGTACGGAGAATGTTAGTGAGTTGACGGAGCTTCCTATAGGTACATACAGTTTGACCGTTACGGATGCCAATAATTGTACTGATACCGCTAGTGTTATCCTGAGCGATGTAACTGAGATTGCCATTGAGGGGACAAGTTTTTCCGTGAGTTGTTTTGGTGAAAATGACGGAGTATTTATTATAGATTCGGCTTTTATAGATTATTCATTTAGTCTTGATGGCGAGTTTTATCAAAGCACATTGCTTTTCGATGATTTATTTGCGGGTGCTTATGAACTCCACGTCCTGGATGCCAATGGTTGTGAATTTATACAAAGTTTTACAGTTAATGAACCACCGCCATTAATTGTTAGCCTGCCGGAGGATACGACTATTCAACTGGGTTGTCCAATCGAATTGGAATCTTTTGTCAACCGGCCATCTACAGACAGTTTGATCTATACCTGGACGCCGACCACAGCTCTGGATTGTATCGATTGTCCTTCACCTGTTGCTACACCAATCGAAACAACACTTTATAATTTGACAGTAGTAGACAGTACTGGTTGTGTAACGAGTGAAGAAGTGCTGCTAAGGATCAGTAAAGCTAGAAATGTGTTTATTCCTAATGTCTTTAGCCCGAATGAGGATGGCATCAATGACAGATTTATGATTTACGGTGGAAAAGGGATTGCGGAGATTAGTGTATTTACCATCTTCGATCGCTGGGGAGAACAAATTTTTGAACAGCGGACCTTTCAACCGAATGATCCGGCCTATGGCTGGGATGGATTTTTTAAAGGAAAACTGATGAATCCCGGAGTCTTTGTATACCGGGCCGAGGTGATTTTTGTCGACGGCAGGGTAGAAGAGTACAAAGGGAGTGTGACCCTGGTGAAGTAAGCATAAGTTTATAATCTGGCCTTTGAATTAATCCGTTCCTGAGCGAGTATCAAAGCCTTGCTCAGTTGTTCCTGCTCATTGAGGAATGAATTATCAATTACAATAGCATCTTCGGCTTGTCGGAGTGGACTATCCGCACGCGTTGAGTCAATATGATCCCTTTCGAGAAGATTGGCTTTGATTGCTTTTCGCTCGACATCCAGCCCTTTAGCCAGGAGTTCCCGATACCTTCGCTCTGCCCGAATATCCGGATCGGCAACCAGAAAAATTTTTAGCTCAGCATCTTTAAAGACCACCGTGCCAATATCCCGGCCATCCATGACAATACCTTTTTCTTTACCCATTTCTCTTTGCTGACGAACTACTTTGCGCCGAACAATCGGAATTGCAGCCACCGGGCTTACAAAATTGGATACTTGCATTGTACGGATTTCGTGTTCTACATTTTGCTGATTCAAAAAAGTAGTATTCTTTCCCTTGATATTTTTAAAACTGATGGAGATATTTTTTAAGGCTAGCTTGACGGCTTCCTCGTCTCGGATATCGACTTGATGATTTAGAAAATAAAGCGTAACCGCGCGATACATCGCTCCAGAATCAACATAAACATAATCTAATGCTTTTGCAAGCGCTTTGGCCAGTGTACTTTTTCCGCAAGAAGAATACCCGTCGATGGCTATGGTAATACGTTCCAAATCTAAATTTTGAAAGCAAAATTAACCAGCCGGAATGACGGATCAAAATAAATCAGAAAATTATTCGCATTGCCCGGGTTTCTCAAACTTCACCTTTCACTCCGGTAGCTTTTCTTTATTTAAGTCTGCTCAAAATCAAATTCCAAAGCTTTTCATAAGGAATGACTTCCAGTTCGGGAATGAGCCCCCTGAAGGAGAAAGGGGTATCGAGGAGCCGCTGGTAATATTTATCGACATTACTAAGCTGGTCAATTTGATAATCCGCCTTAACTAATTGTTGTAGCAAACGAATAAATTGAATGGCTCTAAAATATTCCTCTTTTTTTAGTTGTCGGTTAGCATAACTTTTGAGTCGTTCGATTCGCTCGGTAACATTGGAGTAACTTTTCTTTTCTAAAAAGAACAGTACCTGTGCAACTACCAGCAGAACCGTGAAAATGCGCTGATCTTTTGGATATAGAATCGGATCATTGAGGAAACGGGAAAGCCGGAAGGTTTTCTTGCGCTGAGTCAAAAGGATAGGATTCTCCGCTCCCTGGCTTTCAATGATATAATTTAGATAGATATCGTAGATTTTCCACTTTTCCCGGGTAATGAGTGGAAGCTTTTTAAACTTGTTATTCTCTGTCGCCTCATTATAAATAGCGATCGCATTGATATAATTATCCGTATGTATGGCCAGAAGAATATAATATTCCATGAAATTAAACCAGGTATCACTGCCCTGAGGGAAGGATTGCAGACATTTTTCGGCATTCGTCTTTCCGTTTTTCCAGTCTTTCAGATGCAGATAAGCCGACATCTTTTTGAGTTGGAAAGTTGCTAGTTTATCGTCCTGATAATAAATCGGATTTTCTTCGATATAAGCTTCTGCTTTATTGCATACTTCGAGCATAGCATCAAAATCCTGGAGCATTTCATAGCGATATGCCCAGACCAAATACATATTATAGATGACAATAGGCGAATCATAGATTTCCGACAAACCGACGAGTGCATCACAGTAGGTATCAATTTTTTCTTTTAAATCCTCATTCTTGGAAGGAGGTTTGAGATAATTCATGATGACTCTTTGGTATAATTCCTCCGATCTGATTTCTGCATCGAGTACATTCTGGTATTGCTTGCTATACTGATCGCATTGCTCATAGTTTTTTTCGTCTCCGACTTCTGCGGCATATCTTCGCAGGATTCGGCTACAGTTCACGATTACATCTGCAAATTTAAATTTTAGAGCAGTGGTAAGAATTTGTTTGGCAAGAGAGGCGGCAGTAAAATCTGCACCATTGGAAATAAGGATTTTGACGAGTGTCCAATCCTTATTTACACTGTAATAAGCCCGGTCGTAGCTGGAAGTCGAAGGAAGATTGATATCAAGGAAAAAAAGAGTATTGAGTAATCGTTTTCTAAATCTGGATTTTAATTGACGGTATTTATCATCCGTTGGGCTACAACCATAGAGAAAGGAAGCCGCATCGCGATCATTCTTGAATTTATTAGCCATTAAGGCTTCGTAGAATTCATTGAATTTACTATTCTTATGCTTGAGCGAATGATCATCAAAAATCTCGATTTTCCGAACCTTTTTTTTGGTAACTATCTTTGAGATTTCAATTAAGTTTTTCATTAAATTAACCGAATTTTAAACGACTTACAAGGTAATGCTTTCTGGTTTATTATTAAAATTGATGTCACAAATTTAATAATTACACTAACGATGTAATTATTTGAATGTTACTAATTTCAGCAATCATAAAGTGTTAAAATTTCGTATAGCTGCTTATTGTATAACATATTATAAAGCAAATCAACATTTTAAGGGATTTTTGTACAAAATAGCAATAAAAAGCTTAAAGGATCAGATCAAAAGAAGAAACGAAAAACCGTATAATTTTATCACGGAAACTGAAAAAACATATACTGGATTTGTGACTGGCTTTTTGTGTTTTATGGGACTGGCAGTTTATCATTTTCTGGAATAGAATTATTACTTGATGTTAAAAGCTGCTTTAACAAAAAAGGCCTTGTGTTAATACACAAAGCCTCTTTATCTTTTTATCTACCGAGATGCCTTAACTCAAAATGGTTTTGCTTCGGTACCTTTTTTTGATTTAATATTCGTCTTCGTTAAAGAAGAAATCGTCTTTACGAGGATAGTCTGGCCAGATATCCTCAATACTCTCATAAACTTCACCTTCATCTTCCATTTGTTGGAGATTTTCGATTACCTCTAGCGGCGCACCAGAACGAATTGAGTAGTCAATTAACTCGTCCCTTGTTGCTGGCCAGGGGGCTTCTTCCAGATGTGAGGCTAATTCAAGAGTCCAATACATAGCAAGTTTATCATTAAAGTAAAAAAATGCGGGCATTAACCAGTTTCGATAATTTTTGCCCAATAAATTACCTAATTAAAAATCGTAATAGGTAGCTCTAATTTCGTGCAAATGTAATAAACAAATTTTATTGACGCAACAAGATTATTCTAATATTGGTCATAAACTATTTTTATGCCAAAATCTCTTTTGCTTTTCTAAAAAAAATATTTGCTAACAGTTTGATTTTTAGCTCTTTACGATTTATTAATTACTGAAAGTAACCTGTTTTTGCAGAATGGCTAATTCTGTGAATACCCTCCTAAAATCTCGAAAGGCATATTTTCGTAACCATTTGGAGGTACTCCTATTAAATTAGACCCGGCGGGTCCGGTCGGGTCACATATATAGTATTGCCTACCTTCAAAAGTAAATGCCTGCCCTTCAATTTCTTCCGAAGCAACTGCAATGGAAAGATGATCGGGGTAGGCTATAATGAGCATAGGAAGATTTAGTATTTCTTTTACCAGAAAATAAAATAAGGCGGATCGATCTTCGCAATCGGAAAAAGGATAATGAAATAGTTCCTCGGCGGCCATAGGCTTGCTTTTTCCAAATACTTCCTGATCATCTTTATACGCAAAACCTGTACGGGTAAATGACACTAAAATCTGTAAGGCTTCCGGTATTGATTTATCCTCGGTCATAAACCGCAGCTTGGGTATAAGTGAGTTATAAGCTGTTTCTGACATTGGAATATCAAAATAGGCTCTTTCGGCTACCGCCGGATAGTTTTTCATGATCTCGTATAATATAGCATCCGTCTTGAAGGTAATTCGAAACGATTGTTCTTTTATTTTAAAATGGACTTCCTTGGATTCGATTTGTGCTTTAAATTGAGGTAGGCGATCAAGCTTGAAAGAAAAAGGCTGTCCTCCCTGTCCGGGGCGATAAAGCAGCAATTTTAATTCTTCCGGCCCTTTCTTGCTACTATTGATACTGGACAGGTTAATAAATTTCCTGTTCTCATCCATAATCATTGGCGTTTCGAATATGTCTTCTTCTGACCAGGCATAGATAAAGACTTCATCCTCATGATAAGATAAGCGGGTATCGTATCCTGATTTTGTCAATAAAAACCATAAAGTAACGCCTTTTTTTAAACTGCCTTCCAAATCGAAGATTTGATTGATCGCAGTATACAGTAATTCGTAATACAGCCAATCGTTGAGGTCATACTTCGATCTATAAATTGCCAAACTATCCAGCAGGGATTGATAAGGAGTATTGCTCATCTGTTCATAATACTCTATCAAGCTGATATCTTCAGCAATGAGCAAGCCGGGAAGGATAATTTCCGTTTGGTATTTGATTTCAATTTTTTCGGAATAAAAATCGATTGCTACGGACCTCAGGCCTCCGAATGCCTGCAGGCAAAAGCTCAGTAATATGAAAGTTGCAGTATATTTTAGTTTCCGGTCCAATGGATGCGAGCTGGATATGTGTTAAACAAAAAGAGCGTATCTCATCAATAAGATACGCTCTTTTGTATTTTTTATTATATGAAGATTCTAAAATAGGCTAAAAAATACTATAAAATCAACATTGCGTCGCCATAGCTAAAGAATCTATATTTTTCTTTTACCGCTTCATTATACGCTTTCATAATCAAATCATAACCTCCAAATGCGCTAACCATGATCAGAAGACTGGATTTTGGCAAGTGGAAATTAGTGATCATCGAATTGGCAATACTGAAATCATAGGGCGGGTAAATGAATTTATTCGTCCAGCCTTCGGCAGATTTTAGCGTTGTTTCTGCTGATACGGCAGATTCAATAGAACGCATAGAGGTTGTACCCACCGCACAAATTTTGCTCTTGCGTTTAAGGGCACCATTTACCTTATTGATGGCATCTTCCGAAATTCTAAAATATTCGGCATCCATCTTATGTTTGGAAAGGTCCTCTACGTCAATAGTTCTGAAAGTACCCAAGCCAACATGCAGGGTGATTTCTGCAAATTCTACTCCTTTGATCTCCAGACGTTTCATCAATTCCCGGCTGAAGTGCAAGCCTGCAGTTGGTGCAGCTACCGCCCCCAATTCTTTGGCATAAATAGTCTGGTAACGCTCCCGGTCGATAGCTTCCACTTCCCGGTTGATGTATTTTGGAAGTGGTGTATTTCCAAGATTTCCAAGCTCTGCCTGAAATTCTTCATCAGTTCCATCGTATAAAAAACGAATGGTTCGTCCTCTTGAAGTCGTATTGTCAACGACTTCTGCTACTAAAACGTCATTACCTTCTTTATCACTGAAATATAACTTGTTTCCAACCCTGATTTTTCTAGCCGGGTCCACGAGTACATCCCAAAGTCTGGCTTCATTGTTAAGCTCTCTCAGCAGGAAAACTTCGATGTTGGCCCCGGTTTTTTCTTTTTTACCATAAAGTCGAGCAGGAAAAACCTTTGTATTATTAAAAATCATACAATCCTTATCATCAAAATATTCCAGTACGTCTTTGAATATCTTGTGCTCTATCTCACCAGTATCCCGGTGAATGACCATTAATCTACTTTCATCTCTATGTTCGCTTGGATATTGTGAAATCAGGTTATCTGGAAGATCGAAGTTGAACTGTGATAGTTTTGTACGCATATTTAGTGTGTAAAGATTTTTAAAAAGACGTGCAAAGATAGTAAAATCTGAGTCAAGATGCGAGTGTTTTTGATACGAATTAGTAAGGAATTGGTCAGTTGACAACAGTAATATTTTTTTGGATATAAGATCACTAAATCTCCTCGATTCATTTCAATATTTATGGAACCATAGAGGGATTCCGGATTTAATACTTTTAGATGATTTAGCTGCATTGGCAGATGAAAATATTTTTTTTATCGAATACTTTAGGAGGACTATATATAAAATGCTAGTTTCGGCTAGCGATAATGAATATCTATGTTTCCAATTTTTAAAATCATATCAGAAAGTACCGATCAGGCTTTTCAGTCTTTGAAATCCAACAAACTTCGAAGTGTGCTTTCTCTATTGGGAATTAGCATAGGTATATTTTGTATTATTGGTGTAAAATCGGCAGTTGATTCCCTGGAGAATAATGTTCGGTCGAGCCTCGATAAACTGGGATCGGATGTAGTATATCTTTCAAAATTTTCCTGGAAAGAAGATCCGGGAGATAATTACCTGAAAATCCTGCGAAGACCAAGCCCCAGCTACGATGATTTTAAAGCCATACAAAAGAAAGTAAAATCCGCACAAATGGTTTCGATGAATATTTTCATCGGTTTAAAAACCATACAATATAAATCCAATAGTGTTGACAGAGCGAGTATCAGTGCGATTACTTATGATTTCGAGCGTATGTATGAACTGGATTTTGAAAAAGGAAGATATTTCTCTCAACAGGAATTTTTTTACGGTGCTAATAAAACCATTCTTGGACATACAATTGCCGAAGAACTCTTCGGAAATATCGAACCGATTGGCAAGGAGATTAAATTATTGGGTAGAAAACTGGAGGTGATTGGCGTATTGGAAAAATCCGGTGAAGATTTACTGGGCGTAGCAGATTTTGATGAAGAAGTACTTCTTTCTTATGAAACCGGTAAAAAAATAGCTAATCTCAAATCCAAAAACGCTTTTGGAAATACAAATATTAGTATTAAAGCTGCGGAAAGTATATCTAATGAAGAATTGATTGGTGATGTAACCGGAGTAGTACGTTCCAGCCGTAAACTGAAACCCAAAGAAGAAAATAATTTTGCCCTTAATGAAGTCTCTATGATGGGCGAATTTTTAGATTCGTTTTTTGGAGTGTTGAATGTGATGGGCTTGATAATCGGTGGATTTGCCATCTTTGTTGGTGCCTTTAGTGTTGCCAATATTATGTTTGTATCCGTTAAAGAACGCACCAATATCATTGGTATTAAAAAGGCCCTTGGAGCGAAGCGTTATATCATTCTTTTGGAATTTCTTATCGAGTCGATTATTCTCTGCCTGGTTGGAGGCTTAATGGGCCTCTTATTGGTATTTATGATAGTACAGCTCATCACAATGGTGGATTCTATTGCCTTTGATATCTTTCTTTCCTTTGCTAATATCCTCCGTGGGGTAGCCTGGGCGGTAGGCATCGGGGTCGTTTCCGGTATTATTCCCGCTTTTATCGCTGCTCGTATGGATCCTGTGGTAGCGATCAGAAGCAAGTAATTGTTTATTAGTACCCGACCAGTTTATACTGTACATACCAAAAAAAATAACTTGGTCCTCCACCAAAGGAACCGGGTAGATCAGGATTTGCGATGAATCATTCCGAATTTTAGTATTTCCAAAAAGGTTTATAGAATATTAAAACTTCATGGAACAGGTGCAGGTGTGGGGTATGAGGTATTGGATGCGCATAAGGAGAACCCCCGAGCCCCCATACCTAAAACCTACCGGCTAACTGTACTGACAAAATAACCTAGGGACAAATAAGAATGGATAGTATTGCTGTTGCTTCAGTTCTTCCTCCACCAAACCACTATACCTGCAATAAAGCAAAATGCTGCCGCGATCCACATACTGACTGACATTCCTGCCCATTCCGAAATCAAGCCCGTCATTGGCCGGCTCACGAGTCCTCCCATCACGCAGGCAGTAGCGATTGAAGCAATGCCTATCGCCGGGCTAATCGTTTCCATTTTAGCAGATATACTGTAAATGAGCGGAACAATGGTCGCCATGCCCAGACCACAGATTGTAAATCCTGTAATCGCAATTAAAGGGATGTTTGTAGCTGCAGCAATACTGAGTCCAATTCCCGCCAGGATGCAACCGATTAATACGATCCTTTGTTTACCTACTTTGAGTACAATTATATCACCGGACATGCGGCCAATAGCCATGGTCAGGGAAAAACCGGCGAAACCCAAACCGGTTAATGCTGCCGGGCTCTCCAATGTATCCCGAAGATAAACAGCGCTCCAGTCCATAATTGTCATCTCGGATAGCACTATACAAAAGGTAATAAAAGTAAAAGCCAGGATCGGGCGCTTTGGAAAAGTAAACACCGGTGCCTTTAAACTGGAGACCGGAATGCTCAACCAGGTCGATTGAAACAAGATGTTGATGAATAGAATTAAACTTATGACGAGACTGATATGTACCAAAGGGCTAATGCCCCAACCTGATATAAACCCTGCGCTTACTGCACCAAGTATAGCGCCTATACTAAACATTCCGTGACAACTGGACATAATGGATCGATCGAAGGTCTTCTCCACAATGGCTGCAGATGCATTTAGGGTGATATTGATAAAACCACTGGCCAAACCCAGAAATAACATCGCTCCCAGAAACAAGCGGTATTCACTAACGAGAAATGGAAGAATATAAAAAATAGCCAGAAGTATTACACTCGTAAATCCGGCTTTTCCTGTGCCCATTCTGTCGATAACATAACTGGAAAAAGGACTAACAACCAAACTGGCAATCGAAAGTATCAATAGGGCCGTGCCGAGTTGAGCATCATTGATTTGCAGATCTGCTTTTAGTTCTGGAAGACGGATGGCAAATGCACTCATTAAAAAACTTAAAGAAGCAAAACCAACTCCGACAATCATGCTTTGAGGGTGTTGGAAATAGGTTTTTAAAAGTGAGTACATGGATTTAAAAAATGGTACTGAAAAAACACAAAATTAAAATAAAAAAAGCTGCCTCCCGATGGAAACAGCTTCTTTTTATTCCTTCTGTTTTATTCTAATAGCGATTGTAACCTCCGCCTCCGCGATTATATCCTCCGCCTCCACCACGGTTGTATCCACCTCCGCGGTTATTCTCTTTTGGGCGTGCTTCTTTTACTACAATTGTTCTCCCGTCTAACTCAGTATCATTCAGATTGGCAATAGCCTCTCTACCACTATTATCATCAGGCATTTCCACAAAACCGAAGCCTTTAGATCGACCGGTTTCGCGATCAAAAATAACTTTTGCGGAGGAAACTTCTCCGAATTGTTCAAAAGCATCTCGCAAATCGTCACTGGTAGTGTCGAAATTAAGTTTTGCGACAAAAATATTCATAATAAGAAACTAAGATTGAAGTGAGAAGTACCAATAAATAGGGAAGGAGAGAATCATTCGTAATTTAAGCTACTTCAAACTTGGTGAAAAAAATAAAATAAGTTGTAGCTAAATAAAAAGGTTACGAAATGATGGCTCAGATTAATTAACTAAAACTTGCAGCTTTTACAAACATTTAAAGCCATAACAAAGATAGGGGGGATTAGATAAATATGCAATACTCTTAATATATTGATAATATAGGATTAAAATTCCCGCTCTGCTTCGACCAGGAGATTAATATTTAATCGCTCGATATCTGTAAGCAGGCTATCTATTTGTTTTGTGCCCGGCAGGTACCAGTCTTGTTGTTCGAAATAATATTGAATAGCGTCATCCTGAAAAATAAATCCATACTCCGCCATTATTTCGTTTTTCATTAATCGCAATTCTTCCAAACTATAGTGGCTCAGCTCGCTTTTGGATAAAAGTTTAGCGGATGATTGTGGGAATTTTCGACCTTCACTGACCTGTATGTTTTGGGAAAGGTTTTTTAATTTACCACCTGGGCTGATGGTATAGTATTGAAATATAGTACCTTCTAGTATATTTTTATTTTTGGAAGAAGGATTCAGGTAAAAATTGTGGGCAGGAACAAGCGCTTTAGCTCTTAAATCTTCCTGTTTAAAAAAATCGCGGTAGGCGATCTCTATAGTTTTGCTGTCGATAAAATCAATATTAGTAATCCCCTCAAAGGATAAATCCCATAATTTCATAGATTCAAGCAATACACCGGCCGGAGAAAATATGTCCAGATAGGTGTGACTCCAATCGTCATAAATATCAAAATACTCATGAAAGACTAATCTGAAAGTATCGATCCGGCCAATTTCCCGAATGTGTAAATCATAGCCCTCCGAAACCAGTGTATCCGGAAGATATCCGGCAACTTTTTGATGAAGGTCGGTTTCATAGGTATGGATCAATTGATGGCGGGCAAGTTCCTGGAGTAAAGCACTAAAGGCTTCAACTTTGGCGGATTCACTCTGAGCGGTGCTGATGCTGGTTTTTACAGGTTTTGGAATGAACATTCTGGCCTGCATAGCACTGTTATCACTGCTGGTACAACTGATTAAATAGATTAGTAAAGAAGCCAGAATAGCGCGATTGATCATGGAGATTTATTAGTGTTTTCCAAATAGGATGTTGTCTGATTGATTTTTGATACGAAAACGTGGAGTAAGCATTGGAATAATTCTAATAGTTTACTCCCAAAATATAGCTGTGTTACGAAAAATAAGTAAATATTTTATTGCACCTATAACCGTACCAAATCGCAATTGAAACGATATTTTTAATGCCTTGTTGTGGTTTAAATATTTAAAAATCAACATATTAAACATGCTTATTTTACAAGATTGGTCGCCTGAATGGGCTTTAAATACTCAAAACAATTTTAGCACGTATTAAAAATGTCGGGGAGATTACTTGCATCTTACTGGAAATGCTAATAATATTGTGTTCATAAATGATATCAATCAGATTTGAATGAATCCATCCAAAAACATACAACTTCATAATCTGCAATTTTGTTGCTGTTGTTGTGTTAAAGCGCTATGCTCCGGAGGATTCTTATAGGAATTAGAAATTTAATTTGACGCATATAAAAGCCTTTCCAGAGCAATTTGGGAAGGCTTTTTTGATTTTTATAGTTTAGTTTTTTATATGTTTCAGGAATCATTTCATACTTGTTGCTGCTGTTGTTATACGAAATTCCCAAAATTTCCAGCCTGATGGTATGATCTGATTTGAATTAGTTTTATCAAACCCCTCTTCCGGAAATTTACGCAAGAGGGGTTTTTTATGCTCCCATTCAGAACAATTTCAGCTTTTACATAAAAAAATAATCGTTATGAGTGCAAATACGAACCTTGGGAAAGTTAAGGATGCTGTAGCTGGAGATATCCTGGCATTGAATGCAATCTTCCGGCCGCTGACTTTTCAAAAGCGATTGGAGGAATTGTACAATTATTTTCCAGAAGAAGAAGTGCTTTATACCTCTTCATTCGGTACTAAATCGGTGTTTTTATTACACCTCATCAGCCAGATTCGGCCCTCCCAAACTGTACACTTCATAGATACAACGTATCATTTCCCGGAAACTATTGCCTATAAAGAAAAACTGGCAAAGCGCTTTAAATTGAAAGTCATCGATGTTCGTCCAAAAGAGGTGGAAAATAATTTGACCCGACAGGATAAATGGTGGATTGATCATCCAAAAATGTGTTGCAGTATCAATAAGATAGTCCCGCTAGAACCTGTTATCGCCAAACACAAAGTATGGATTTCCGGACTGATGTCTGGTCAAACTACTTTCCGGTCCCACTTACGTGTTTTTGAACAACAAGGGGATATTATAAAATTTCATCCACTCATCGATATCGATGAAGGAGAGTTCTTATATCATCTCGATTATCATCAACTACCCCGACACCCTCTCGAAGCACAGGGTTATGGCTCAATAGGTTGTACACATTGCACGGCAAAAGGCAGAGGCAGGAGCGGACGCTGGAAAGGAAGGAATAAGAGCGAATGCGGTTTGCACCCGGGTTATTTCACTAGAAAAACCAAAAGCTGAATATCTATTTATACACAAAATTCTTCTGCAAAATAAAATTGAAACTTATTGCAACGAGGACGGCGATAATTACTTTGGAAGCTACATAGTGCAAGTTAAAGTATTCAGTGACCAGATAAACGCCACTGGTATTGAGGATCAGGCTGCCTGCAGAAACCAGCGCATAACGAAAGGCCTGAGACCCGATTTTTTGATGTGCAGCCTCAAAGACCCAGTATCGACCTAATAAAAAATTGGTAATGGCCCCCATTGCTGCACCTATTGCATTGGATACCCAGTATAGAATGCCAAAAAACTCAGTAAAAAAGATCGTCATCAGGAAATCAACAATAGTTCCGATAAGTGCGGCGATTTGGGCCCAGGCGAAAATCTTGGTCAAAGAGCGTGGTTTCCTGACCTCAATTTCATTATCGAGTATGTCCTTGTTTGAATCCATAAGCTAGGAAAGGAGCAAATAAATCTGCAAGATAATATTGGCATAAACACCGGCTAAAACATCATCCATCATAACGCCCCAGCCTCCTTTTATATTTTCCATTTTGCGAATGCCGAGGGGTTTCCAGATATCAAAAATTCGAAAGAGTATTAAACCTGCTACTAAATATACAGTATTGACCGGAACGAAAAGAATGCTGATCCAAAGACCGATTGCCTCATCAATCACTACTTTAGAAGGGTCTTTTCCCCACTCTTCGGCCAATTGATCGGTACAATAAGCGCCGAGGAAAAAAGCCAGAATAGTTACTATCAGCAATGGCCAGTGGTAATAGCTGAGTTCGGGTTGCAGTGTTTGCCAAAGATATACGAAGCCTGCTGCGAATAAAGCGCCAAAAGTTCCTGGAGCTAAAGGCGCATAGCCGGCGCCAAAGAAAGTTGCGAATGTTTTATAAATAAAATTCAAAGATGAGTCTAGTCTTAACTATTCCAAAATATGTTTTTCCAGGAACTGCTGAATCTCTTCTACGGAAGTCTCTGCATCAAACTGGACCGGTTCGCTGAATTTAACGGATAATTTGACTCCTTTCTCCCGGTATCTCAGTCCTTTTTTATCGAATGCTTCCCGGAAGCCTGTGAGTCTAACGGGAACTATTATGGGACGCATTGCTTTGATCATACTGGCCGCTCCTTTTCGCACAGGTGCGCCTTTAGTGGTAGTGCCCTGGGGAAAAGTAATCACCCAGCCATAACCCAGTGCTTTTTTAATCTTGGATGGGGCTTTGATATCCGAATTGCGTTCTACATCCTGCCCTTTGTGCCGCCATGATCTTTTAACGGTGACGGCTCCGGCATAAGAAAATACCTTGGGTAGCCAACCGCTATCTTTCATTGTTTCTTCCGCTGCGATGTAATAAGATTTTGCTCTGGGCATCAATAAGTATATCGGACTGCTCTTTTTCTTTAGCCGCCACTTGGCCCGGGCAAAAATGTGGTATAATGCCATCACATCCGCGAAATAGGTTTCATGGTTAGAAACAAACAAAACATTAGTACGGGGAAGGTTCATCAAATATTCCATCCCTTCAACCTCCGTCTTGTTTACGATATTAAATCGCCGGTAAGTTGCGGCACCGATAATACTGGTAAGTAACCTTTTCAACAGAATAACATTCCCGAAAGGATCTCTGAATCGCTTTCCGAGTTTGGTTTTCGGTGCGCCCAATAATGGACGCCGCGGCCTTTTTTTTAAAACTGCTCGCATACAAAATATGATTATGTGGTTATATCGTTACGTGGTCATAATTATACAACCACATAACCATATAACTGCATTGTTTTAGTCATAATAATCCAGGCCCAGATGCGTGATCAGGTCTTCGCCTTTGAGGTGGCGTAAGGTGTTTTTTAGTTTCATCATCTGGACGAATATATCGTGGAAAGGTTGTAATCCTTTTTTGGCTTGTGGTGATTTGAAATAAAAGGAAAGCCATTCCTGAATACCTTTCATATCGGCTCGATTGGCAAGGTCGAGAAAGATTGCCAAATCCAAAACGATCGGAGCGGCCAGGATACTATCCCGGCAGAGAAAGTCGATCTTGATCTGCATGGGATAATTCAGCCATCCACGAATATCAATATTATCCCAACCTTCCTTGGCATCACCTCTGGGGGGATAATAATTGATTCGCACTTTGTGGTAAAGGTCTTTGTAAAGCTCCGGATGCTTTTCCGGTTCGAGAATTTCTTCCAGAACGCCCAGTTTGGAAACTTCTTTGGTTTTGAAATTATCCGGATCATCCAGTACTTCTCCGTCTCGATTGCCCAGAATATTGGTAGAAAACCAGCCTTCGATTCCCAGTGAGCGGGCTTTTAGTCCCGGAGCGAGGATCGTTTTCATTAAGGTTTGCCCGGTTTTGAAATCCTTTCCACCAATTGGGACGCCATTTTTCTTGGCCAGTTTTACCAATGCGGGTACATCGCAGGAGAGGTTAGGCGCACCATTCGCATAGGGAACTCCTTTTTTAATTGCTGCGTATGCATAGATCATACTTGGCGGAATATCCGGATGATTTTCCTTTAAGCCTTTTTCAAAGCTTTCGATGGTTTTATGTACTTCGGATTCTTTGATATAAATTTCGGTTGATCCGCACCATACCATCACCAAACGGTCGCATTTATTATCTTTTTTGAACTTATCAATATCTTTCATCAAGGCATTAGCCAGCGCCATTTTGGTTTTACCTTTTTTAACGTAAGAACCTTCCAGTTTTTTTACGTATTTTTTATCAAAAACCGCTTTCATTGGTTTGATCTTGACCAGATCGCTTTTGATTTTTTTTAGCAAGGTTTTGTCGAGTACTTCTGCATGGATGGCTGCTTCGTAAACATTGTCTTCAAAAATATCCCATCCTCCAAAGACCATATCCTTTAATTGCGCCAGTTCAATGAAGTCCTTGATTTTAGGGTTTCTGTTTTCCGTTCGTTTGCCCAGCCGGATGGTACCCATCTGAGAAAGTGAACCAATAGGATGTGAAAGCCCTTTTCTAACAGCAATCACACCTGCGATAAAAGTGGTGGCTACTGCTCCCATACCAGGTAGCAAGACCCCTAACTTTCCTTTTGGCTTTTTTATCATAGAATGTTAGATTATATAGTTATTGATTTAGTAATATAATATCATTTTAACTCACCTTTTTCCCATAACTATCGAGAAAGGTTTTGAATTTCGTTTTTAATAATAAATTGTAAATACTGATAGCCAGCAAGGCTGTACCAATCCCGCATAATACATCAATAATGTAGTGGTGGTTAGTATATACTGCAGAAAACCAGGTAGATAGCATTAATATGGTAAATACGATGCCCCAGCCTTTGAATTTGTATTTTATAGCAAAAAATAACTGGATAATTGGGAATGCACAGTGCAGAGAAGGGACTGCGGCATAAACATTGGCATTGAGGTTGTACATCCCGGAAAATAAATTCACGCCAAAAAACCGATCAAAGTTGATTAATCGTCCGGGATTACCAGGCACCTTTTGGAAAGCTCCATCCGGGCCATACATCTCAACGTACCAGGGTGGAGCAGCCGGATAGGCATATTGAATGATCAGGCCCAGAATACTGACCAGCAAAAAAGCAAACCAAAAATGCACAAGGGTGACCCGTTTTTTGGTAATAAAAAGATATAATCCAAAAGCAAGAGGAACCGGAATCCAGGAGATATAAATGATCGCGGAATAGATGTCCAGAAAAGTATGATTATACTTTCCGAAAAACTCATTGGCAGTGATTAAGCCTTCTGCAGTTTGAATTCCAAACCAGTTTAACTCATTTCTGTATAAATCTCCAATGTGTATAGCATTGTATTCGTAATTGGGAAATAACCGGATAGAATCAAATACAATCCAGTAGACAATCAGCAATGCGAAGGCTTGTACCAGCTTTCGGCCATCTTCGTGAATAAAATAGAGCAGGGTAGAGGCAACAAGTAATAATATATGATCCGTTCGGAATCCTCCGAGCCCGAAAGCGACCCAAAGCATATATACCCCTAATATTAAAAAGTAAGGTACGATGCTGTTAAGGGCAAACCTGTTGAAAGCACCGGAAGGGGTGTCCCCAATTTTATTTATGTTCAATGTGTCGATTTTGAAACTCCTACTTATCCATTAAAGCTCTTCGGCTGTGCTCCAATCTGCGTAAAGCTGTAATGTTTGACATCACGCTCAGAATTGCTATTGGAAAGACGAATACCGAGATGGCCTCAAAATTAATCAATGAAAACAATAAAATCCTATCCGGACCCCAAAAATATGATGTAATACCACAAGCAATGGCAGAAATGCCGACTAAAAGTATACGCTCCGGTCTTTGCATCCATCCTACACTGCAATTTACACCGAGTCCTTCGGCACGTGCACGAGTATAACTTACCATGATCGAACCAATCATAGCGACAAAAGCAAATACAGAACTCATGAAGTAATGATGTGAAACGAGATAATAACAAATACCGAGAAACATAAACATTTCGCTGTATCTGTCAAGTACAGAGTCATATAATGCGCCAAACTTGGATTCCATTTTTCCCATTCTCGCCAGACGGCCATCCATCATATCAAAAAGACCGGCAAATAAGATGATCGCACCGGCCCAGCCCACATAGCTGTGATCTCCCCGCTCTCCTGTCTCTGCACCAATGATCAGTACTATGGCTGCCAAGAAATTCAGGATTAAACCGATAGTCGTGATTGTATTTGGACTAACCCCTGCCTTGATCAATAATTCGATAAAGGGATTAATAACTTTGTATATTATTTGTTGGCCGTATTGTTTTAACATGATGTTTGTTGTATATGTTTTCCAGGTAAAATTTTAAAATTCCAAACCAACCCGAAATCGGATACCAAGTCCATCGACTCCAAAGAAGCTGGGTGTATTGGGTAAATCAAGATAGTTTAGCCGTTTTACAAAATCAACAGTAAGTAACTTGAATATGTTCGAAATACCTACACTTGCTTCCATATAGGGCGCATTGCCCAGAAGAAATGTAGTAGTCTTACCTTCTTCGTTGACCGGTAGCTGTACCAAGTGCTCATTACCGGGAAGATTTGGATTGTTTCTATCCGAAATACTTCCGTAAAGTCCTTTAAAACTTACAATTTCTCTAAGCTTTAGGCGACGCAAAAATGGAATCTTATTGAAGATAAAACCATTGAAATAATATCGAATATTGACACTTGCGTATTGATCGTTCGAAAATTCCAAAAAGTTCATCATATTATACGAGAAACTCTGGTACGCATAGGTCTGATTGGCGCGAGGCATAAAGGTTAATAAATAGGGAACTCCTTCACCGAAAACTTTTCCAACTTCAAAATCGGCGTGTGCATAACCCAAAATAGAGAACTGCCATTTTTTGAAGATATTGAGCGTCATCTTATGATAATTGTATTCTCCTCCCAAAAAGTCTTTGATACCAGCGCGATAATTAAATTTGAAAATAGGAAACCTGTTAGGAATGTTGTAGCGATACTCTCGCCCTTGAATAAATTGTTCATTAGGAGCCCAGCGCAAATCTAAACCAAGTTCGGTGGTAGTAATACTCGGTAGCGTTTTCAATTCCTGATTATCAAAATAATCGAAGTGGAAAGAAGGCCCTAAAGGAAACTGCTCCCGGCGTTCAAAGATTAGATTATACGAAAAGTTATTGCTTTGTTCTTTCAAATAATTGATGCGGTACAGTTCGTAATCTAATAGTTTATCAACTATACCTCTTCTGAAAGAAAGTAGAATATTATCTTCATTCACAAAATTAAAATTCGAGCCCGGGAAATTAATATTGCGTTGATAACCAAATCTTATTTCGTGCCTTGGATTTCTTTCAAAGTCTTTGTTGAAAGAGTAAACCAGTCCCAAGGAAGGGCGAAATTGCTTTTCTCCAAAAGCGTAAGTACCGTGAATTTCGAGCTGTATTTTTTTATTAAAAATCGGATTCGTTTCCCCACCTAACCTTAAGCGGCCCCCCTGTACGGGATTAAAACTGTAAAAACTATTAATTGGACCAAGATCGAAACCTCCGATTGACCAGTAACCTGTTATTAACAAATTGATTATATCCAGGGAGTTTTTGAAGGCCGGAATGGTTTGTATGGTATCAATCATATTATAAATACCCTGTTCCTTCTCTCCCAGTGGTACCGGCCGCACTGCTTGCCAGTAGTCTTCATCCTTGGTAAAAACATCCGGATTAGTATCTACGACTCGTTCGGCACCATCATAAAATTGATTATCCCGTTTTTTGTTAAAAATGTGATTTTTATAAATATTGGTTTTTCGACCATAAAAGCCCATCCCCTTTTTGCTGAGCTTAAAATCCAGAATAATCTTATCAGTAGTCAATAACCAAATACTATCGGCAAAAGTAAACTCTTGCACAATTTTCAAATCATCCACCCAGTTCATATTGATTCGTTTGGTGATTCCCAAATCTGCTTTGACTACGGTGAAATTTGAATCTACAGTAATAAATAAATCACCTACAAAACCAAAATCCTGCTTATTTCTGGGCATAAAAGCCAGATCAACACATTTTCTACCGGCGATTTCTACGGTATCAATAATGTAAAAACGATAAAAATCCGGAGCAATAGGGGAGAGTGGCCCTGTAAATGGCACATCAATAATGGTGATCTGTTTATCATAAATATCAACATCCTGATATAGTGCATCCGTCAAGGCGGACATACCTTCCTCATCCCAGTATTTATCCAGGCCCGATTGTTTTACACCATCCCGAAATTCCCGAATAGAGTTGGGCTTTCTGCGAAAATAAACCTTGGAATTGGTTTCCTGAATATAGACTGGTAGAAAAGGCTTACCATTGATCTCTGAGGTATCTACATTTTCAAAGATAAACTGGAACTTTTTGAAGATTTTCCGGTTTCGAAATTTATCCGTAATATTATTCAGATCCATCTGGATCTTTTCGTATTTCTCATATTCGTAATAATCCTGCCCTTTGATCCTGTTTTTATTCTTGTTCCGGATTACATTTCGGATAAGTTCTACAGCCGGATTATTCTTTTTACGATAACGACCTTTCTTGGCTGTAATCGTTACAGTTTGAAGCAATGTTCCCGTTTCCTGCAAGTTTACATTGATCGTTTGGCTCTCCTCCTTCTTAATAGGAATTCTTTGCGTATCGTAACCGATATAAGAAACAAGTAAAGTGTCACTTGCCCATTTCGACTGAATATTGTAAAAACCATTGAAGTCTGTCGTCATTCCGACGTTGGTTCCGGCAAAAGCAATATTTACGAAAGGGAGCGGTTCTTTTGTATTGGCATCAATGACCTTACCTTTTACTTTTGTAAATTTTTGTGCAGATAAACTATCCGAAAAGCAGCAAAATATCCCCAAAAGCATTACTAAACGAATAGTAATCAGCTTAACTCGTTGAAAACGTCGGAATGATAGATTCATAAAAGAATTTAAATCTGTACTTAAATAGTGAAGAGCGAATTAAAAATCCTTCTAATAACGTACGGGATTTTGATATAGTTTATTGCTGCTTTTGCAAATACAATACCCTTTCCCGGTTTTGGCGACTTTTAAGTTACTCTTACAATAATGCGCTACGCTGAAAAATCACGCAAAGGTATGGATATTTTATCAATCTTCAATTATGTAATAATAGGCTTAAATTTTTGTTAATTTTTAAAAAATAAAGACAAGGCTCTCCGCAAGACCATTCACAGAGCGCGTTTTCAGACCTTACGAGGGATATTTTGAAAACGTTGTCTGGAAGCCTTGTTTTTTTGAAAAAAATATGAATATCGGCTTTTAGATTGTTGAGTTTTTAACAAAAGCTTCGGAACCGCGGAACCTTTCCTTCCATTTTGGATAAAACTTTTCGATCAAATTCATCACCGGATAGGGGGCAAGTACAATGATACCTCCCAATACGGCATCAAGAAAGAAATGATTGCCGGTCATTACGATTACGGTCAAGACGAACACTGGATAGAGCCAGGCAATCCATTTGAGCCATTTGATAGAGGAATACCAAAATAAGCCAACAGCTATGAGTAGGGAGTTACCAAAATGCATAGAGGGCATAGCCGCAAATTGATTAAAGAGTTTGGAATTGATTCCTTTATACAGGTTGACGCCGCTGATTTCATATAGAGTATCTACAAAACCTTCACCAAGGAAAATCCCCATTGCATTGAGATTGTTGAGGACTTGTAATCCCAGCTCACTGTAAGTATTGATTTCGTTTCCATTGATCATTCGCGGAGGCGCACAGGGAAAACCCATAAAAAAGAACAGGGTAATTACATTGGCTATCAGAAAACCATTGCGGATATAGAGATAGTGTTTCCGTCTTTTATAAAACAACCAGACAAAGAAGATAATCGTTGTAGGGATATGGAGTTTGATATAAATCCAGTTGATAACTTTGATTAAGGTTTCTTTATCCAGAAAAAACTGTTGTATCGGAAGTTCGTAGAGAATGCCCATAGCGTACTCCCATTCGATAACTTTTTGCGCATTTTCAAAAGCTGTACTGGCATCTCCAATTGCCAAAGCCCGCGAAAATTTGTAAAAGAGCAGAAAAACGACGAATAATAAAAGCTCTCTAAAACCAGAATACCTTTTGAGCGAGGGCTTGAAATGTTCCCAGGTTGAGTCTCCTCCAACACCACTATTTCTGGATGCTTGCCAACTATAAATCAATACAATAGCTATCAGCGTAATCAGGCTGGTTAAATTCATGTTGTATTATTCTAGACTATCTACAAAATGCTCGACTCACGATGTTTGATTATAACTGCTCATTTTGATGTTTGAACATCAAACATCGGATTTTCCATTTTAACTGCGAAGATAGGAAAGTTAAACGAAAGCGAGGGCTTTTTTATAAGTCTAAAAAGAGGTGACTCAGTTCAATAATCAATGATTGTTAGCCTGAATTTCAATGATCCAGAACCGAGTCACGTTTTGCATTTGGTTTTCTGTGGAGTTGAAATGAGCAGTAAAGTTCATTTGGTTGTTTTATCTTCAGCACCTAAATCAGGTAACCGATGCTGAAAACTCCGAGACAAAATTAGAATTACCCTCCGCTGCAATTATGGGAAATATTCATTCGGAAATATTTATTTTTATTGAATGTTAATACAGGTGTTCGGTGTTCGGTGTTCGGTGTTCGGTGTTCGGTGTTCGGTGTTCGGTGTTCGATGTTCGAGAGTCGATGTTCGAGAGTCGATGTTCGAGAGTCGATGTTCGAGAGTCGGAGGGCAATGCTTTGGATCTGTAGAATCTGTTTATCTTTATCCCCAAAAAATCATAGTACATGAAAAAACTATATTGGCTGATAGTATGGAGCATGTTTGTGATAAATTGTAAAAATGAACCAGTGAGCAAGACAATAGCTTTTGTAGAGAATAAACAACAACTTAGCCCCGATCAGCGATATGGAGATTTATTTAAAAGGGTGCAGTTTGCAGGTGTTTTTAAAGATTCTAAAACCTTTGCAGACTGTAATCCAAAATTTCCGACGGATCAAATAATCACCAATTATGAGCAAGCGCAGGAATTGGAGGATTTTTCTGTAGAAATTTTTATAAATGATCATTTCAATATCCCTCTGGAGATTGCTTCTGGGTTTGAAAGCGATACCACTAAAGCTGTCGTCGAACATATCGAAATACTTTGGGAGGTATTGACCCGAAAACCCGACTCTGTGACTAGCGGAACACTCATTCCCCTGCCCAATTCTTATATCGTGCCGGGGGGACGCTTCCGAGAAGTTTATTACTGGGACAGTTACTTTGCAATGCTTGGTTTGCAGGTTTCCGAACGCTGGGATCTGATCGAAAATATGGTTGATAATTTTTCTTTCCTGATCAAAACTATGGGATTCATTCCCAATGGAAACCGAACCTATTATCAAGGCCGTTCTAATCCTCCTTTTTACGCTTTGATGATCAAACTATTAGCAGAAGGTCAAGGTGAAGGCACTTTAAAAAAGTATTTACCTTATTTGCAAAAGGAATATGATTATTGGATGAATACTTCTGATCTGGTCAAATCAACTCATCCTGAAGGCCGGCGGGTCGTTTGGCTGTCAGATAGTACAATACTCAATCGGTACTATGATGATATTCCCACGGCCAGACCGGAATCTTACCGGGAGGATGTGGAATTGATCGAGAGTATGGAAAATGCAGGAGAGCGCGAATATCGCCATATCCGTGCAGCAGCGGAGTCCGGCTGGGATTTTAGCAGCCGCTGGTTCAAAGATGGTCAGTATATGTCTTCTATTCATACGACTGAAATTATCCCCGTTGATTTGAATGCTTTGATGTATCATCTCGAAATGACTTTATCCGAAGCTTACCTGGAAGCAAAAAACGAGCAGCAAGCTACAGTCTACCAACAAAAAGCCGAAGCCCGTAAGGCTGCCTTGTTTCATTACTGTTGGGATGAGCAAACCGGCTTTTTTCGGGACTATGATTTCGTTGCTAAAAAACAAACAGAAATACTCTCTCTGGCGGGAATGTATCCGCTGTTTTTTAATATGGCTAGCCCCGAACAGGTAGAGCGTTCGGCACAATTAATCGAAAAAGAGTTTTTACAGTCCGGAGGGCTGACTTCGACTTTAAACAGAACCGGCCAACAATGGGATGCGCCTAATGGATGGGCTCCTTTACAATGGATTGCTATTAAAGGACTGAAAAACTATAAACAGGATGAACTGGCCGATACCATCAAAAATCGTTGGATAAATCTCAATGTGGAGGTTTATAAAAAGACCGGTAAGATGGTAGAAAAATACAATGTCTACGAAATGGGCCTCGAAGCTGGAGGCGGGGAGTATCCGGTGCAGGATGGATTTGGCTGGACCAATGGTGTACTTTTAAAACTGCTGGCGGAGTAACTCTTTGTAATATTTTTAACTTTAAGAACTTCTTTAAGATGTATGAACTGACGCAGGAAAGCTTTGGCGATTTTGAAAAGTTTATTTTAAAAAATGAAGTTTCCGGTAATGGTTTTTCTCTGATACCGGAATCCGGGGGAACAGTATTAGAGCTATGGTTAGCCGGAAAACAAATTCTGGATGGCTGTGCCAGTCCACAGGAACTTGGTAATAATATATGGTACAAAAGTGCTTTGCTTTTTCCTTTTCCAAATCGACTGAAAGATGGACGCTACGAACTCATGGGTGATGGCTACGAATTTGAAATCAATGATTCGACAACCGGGAACGCCTTGCATGGTTTTGGGCGGGATGTAAAAATGGATGTATTTAACCAAGCTATAGATGAAAAAGGAGCAAGTATTACCCTGAGTTATTTTTACGAAGGGCAGCACGAAGCTTATCCTTTTCCCTTCTTATTGGATATTACTTATAAAATCTCTGATTCAGCTGGTTTTGAACTTGAAATGAAACTGACTAATGAATCAGATGAACTTATTCCTATTGGTTTGGGCTGGCATCCTTATTTTGATTTTGGTATTGCCGTAGATGAACTAGAGCTACAGCTTCCGGCTTGCAAGCTAATTGAGGTAGATGAAAAAATGATTCCGACAGGTGACTATCTCCAATACGATTACTTTAAAAAGCAAAGATCAATTGGGAAAGCGGTATTGGATAATGGTTTTGTTCTAAACGAGCCAAGGGGGATACGAGAGGTAATCATTAGTAATGGCGAGCGGAATTATACTTATTGGCAGCAGGCAGGTTCGGAGCAATATAACTTTCTGCAGATTTTTACGCCGGGGAATCGCAAAGCTATCGCTATTGAACCTATGACCTGTAATATAGATGCCTTTAACAACAAAAAAGGTTTGATCATGCTTGCTCCGGAGAGGTTTGTCCAGGTGCGTTGTGGAATTCGATAAAGCCCGGAAACTGTTCCGCTTGCACTAGTCCTTATAAGGATCATACACTTCCTCCCCGGCCATGGCTACACCAATTGGCTTGAGTCGATGTAATACTTTGATCGTATCGCCCATAAAGTACAATACGTCGTCCAGCAATTTATAACATTGTGGACTTTCGTCGGCACCACCACCTCTTAATTCAATACCCAGTTTTTGAGCTTTGTGCTGTGTGCGACTAAAGTTAACCAATCCTGGACTAATTACCTTTTGGTACTTCTTGCCACTTTTGCCTTTGAGCCATTTGGTTTTACCTCTGGCTTTGCGGCGCGACATTACCCGCCCGGCTCCGTGTACCGTTGAATAAAGCCCTTTTTTCGAAAGCTCCGTATCCACACCTTCCACGATTACGGATTCATCAAACATATTTGCGCCAATAAAACCTTGTTGTCCCGGAAAAGCCGGCGTACAACCCTTGCGTACTACCCAGTAATCTTCACCAAAATGTTTTTCTTTCCAGGCAAAATTATGGTGATTATGAACTTCATAAGTGGCACGCGTTTGCAGAATATTCAAAACTTTGTTGACTACATAATCCCTTCCGGCATAAGCATATTTACCTGCTACATTCATAGCTTCAATATAATCCATACCTGTCTCAGATGCTACATCAAATAAAATAGGTAGACTATTCATTCCCCCTTCGGAAACTTTATCCCCAAATTTTTTTCCTTTGGCAATAGCTATGAATCCTTTGGTAATCGTATGACCAAAGCCTCGCGAACCGAAATGCACCCCGATCCAAAGATAGCCTTCCTCATCTTTAAAAATATCTACGAAATGATTACCACTACCTACCGTACCGAGCTGGGCTCGAGCCTTGCTCATCAATGATTTTTTCTCTTTTACGGGTATTTTCAGATTGAGCTGATTGATTTCATCGAAGACTGGATGATCAATAGGCGTAGGGTTAGGGCGGCCAATACCGAAGCCAATAGTCGCTACAATTTCATCCATCAATTTGGCGATGTCGACATCTTTTGCTAAAATTTCTGTTCGGACAGCCTTATTACCACAACCAATATCAAAACCAACACCGGAAAGTGAAATTTTATTTTTATAGGCTACGGCGCCACCAATTGGATGCCCGTAACCATAATGCGCATCGGCAGTCAGTACGGCATAATCATTTTCTGAATAGCAGTTCTTAATTTGCTCAATTGATTGCTCATCAATAATCTCCCTGCCAAAAATCGTTAGTCTGTCTTCCATTAGTTATTTGTCATAAGATATACAACTTTTTAATAATGATAAGTTCCATTAATAAATGCTTATGTTGAATTTTAAATACCGCTCTGCTTAAAAGGATAAAAGGGGGCCGATTAGCATATTCTGAAATAAATTCAGTGGCAATAGTTTGATGAGTTCAGATATGTATTTTATTAAAAAGCTGTTTTGTTAATAAAATGTGATATTAATCATTTGATTATGAATGATTTATCCTTTTTTGTCAAAAAAGAATATTATGCTGTTTTCTCTAATATCTATTTCAGGTACACTTTATGTATTAAAAAAATATTACAGATTTAGCTTTTATGCGGAAGCATTGTAAAGCTGATTTTAGCAATTCTTTTTTAATTTTGTAAAAAGATCATCTAAAATAGCATGCTGTTTTCCAGTGATCGGAATAATATAAAGGCATTAAATTCTTTTCTTATGATAAAAAGTAGAATCGTAGCATTATTGGGCCTGAGCATGATCGCTTTACTCATTTTGACTTGCGGCCCTGCAAGTCCTGAAGACCCAAGCTTCAAAAGTGAAGTCAACCCAAACTTCCAGCAAGAAGCCAAAAACCCGGAATTCATTCATCGATCTGTGAAGCAATTGACGGATGTGATCGTCAACGATATTTTTTCGCCGCCGGTAGCGAGCAGAATCTACGTTTATCCAAGTATTGCGGCTTATGAAGCTTTGCGCCATGACTTCCCGGAATATAAAAGCCTGGATGGCCAGTTGAATGCTTTGCAAAATGTGCCTCAGCCCGAACAGACTAAGGAGTATTGTTACGCTTTAGCGAGTACTCATGCTTTTTTGAAAACCGGAAAATTTTTGATCTTCTCGGAAGATAAGATCGAGGACTTTCAAAATAAAATCTATCAGGAGTTTAAGGACCTTGGTATGCCAAAAGAAGTTTATGAAAACTCTATCGCATACGGAAATCAGGTAAGTGATCACATTTTAGCCTGGGCCAAAGGAGATATGTATAATGAAACGCGAACCTATCCGAAATACAATGTCCCCCAAGATGTGGCAAAATGGAAACCCACTCCGCCGGATTATATGGATGGAATTGAACCGCACTGGCGAGAAATTCGACCTCTGGTAATTGACTCTGCCCGACAATTTTTACCTCCGCCACCAACAGCGTTCAGCACAAAGAAAAACAGTCAGTTTTATAAAGAGACGATGGAAGTATACGATGTGGTAAAAAATGTGGATGAAGAACGAGTGGCTATAGCCGAATTCTGGGACTGTAACCCTTATGTTTCCCATCATACCGGACATGTAATGTATGCTACTAAAAAAATTACCCCCGGCGGACACTGGATTGGTATCACTAGTATTGCCACTCGCAAAGCCAAAGCAGATATCATGAAAACGATCGAAGCTTATACCCGGGTATCCATTAGCCTTTTTGATGCATTTATCAGTTGCTGGGATGAGAAGTATCGCAGTAATCTGGTCCGACCTGAAACAGTGATCAACAGTTTTATTGATGAAACTTGGCAACCTGTTCTGCAAACGCCTCCATTCCCGGAACATACTTCCGGACACAGTGTGATCTCTGCGGCTTCGGCAGTAGCCCTGACCAATCTTTTTGGAGACTCTTTCGCATTTGTAGATACTACAGAAGTTGAATATGGCTTGCCTTCCCGATCCTTTGAATCTTTCTATGCGGCGAGTGAAGAAGCTGCAATCAGTAGATTGTACGGAGGGATTCATTATCGTCCGGCTATAGATTATGGTGTGGACCAGGGAAAAAAAGTAGGCCAGTTAATCGTCGATCGCGTACAGACCAACGCCAAGCGAATGGGAGCTAAAGAGTAGTGAAAGAAGAATTTCGAAAATCGAAAACCAAACCAAAACTTGTCTAAAAAAATAGGATTATTCCTGGCTCCTTTGCTGTTTTTGATCCTCTTGCTGATACCCGCGCCGGAAGCTTTGGGAACAGATGCCTGGAAGGTACTTGCCATTGCTGCTTTTATGTTGATCTGGTGGGTAACGGAAGCTGTACCCATTCCGGTTGCCGCCTTGCTTCCATTGATCCTCTTACCCTTATTGGGGGTGATGGATATAAAGACAGCCGCTGCCCCTTATGCCAATCCTATTGTATTTTTATTTATGGGAGGCTTTATGTTGGCTCTGGCCATGGAACGCTGGAATCTCCACCGACGAATTGCCCTCAATATCGTTCGACTTACCGGGACCAATGCCAATGGAATTATCTTTGGCTTTATGCTGGCTACGGCATTGCTAAGTATGTGGATCAGTAATACCGCAACTACTGTGATGATGCTACCGATCGCTGTATCTGTTATTCAGCTACTGGCCAAAGATGAACAAACGAACCGGTCGAAGGGGATGAGAAGTTTTGCGGTTACTATGATGCTGGGAATTGCTTATGCTGCGAATATCGGAGGTACAGCAACCATCATCGGAACCCCTCCGAACAGTGTATTTGCCGGTTTTATCAAAGAGACTTACGATTATGATGTGAGCTTTGCAAAATGGATGCTGCTTGGTGTTCCTTTTGCCGCTGTATTGATTTTGATAACTTATTTTTTTCTGGTCAAATTCTTATACCCCAATCGACTGGAACGCTTTGCAGGAGCACAAACCTTGATAAATCAGGAAGTAGAAAAACTGGGCAAACTGAGTAGGGGAGAAGCCCTGGTCTTGCTTGTATTTTTATTGACCGCACTTTGCTGGATGGGGCGTGTCCCCATGAACAATTTTTTTGAAGAAAACGGGATTCCGATTGTACTTAGTGATGCGGGTATAGCAATGGTTGCCACGGTCAGTCTGTTTGTCATCCCTCAGGATTTGAAATTCGATAACTTCATTCTTGAATGGAAAGACACCGAAAAACTCCCCTGGGGAATCCTCTTGCTATTTGGTGGCGGCTTAAGTCTCGCCGCTGCGCTTTCATCAACCGGAATTATTGATTTGATCGGAAGTCAATTTAAAACTACAAGCAGTACGGGTTTTTTAATTATCTTGGGCTTAACGAGTATTTCGCTCTTTCTGACAGAAATTATGTCGAACGTGGCTTTAGTAACGATCTTTTTACCGGTCGTAGGTGGAATTGCAATTGGAATTGGTGTTGATCCTTTATTGATGACCATTCCGGTAACGTTGGCGGCGAGTTGTGCTTTTATGCTTCCAATGTCTACACCTCCCAATGCAATTGTTTTTGCCAGTGGGCATTTGACTGTAGCACAGATGGTAAGAGCGGGCCTTGTTCTCAATGTGCTGACAATTATTTTTATTGCAGTTTTATCAAACTGGATCATTCCATTTCTCTTTAGCTCAGGCTAAAAAAGAAAGCTATTTAAAAATGAAAAACCTTTACTCTTTAACCTTGCTCTTTCTGATATTATCAGCTTGTACGAATACAAATCAAGAACAAAAAAAATCTGTTTCCGACGGAGAGAAGAAAGTAGTAGAAAAATCCTATACGGGTGAATTGCTTAATCGTTTTGAACAGGCTATTGAAAATATTGAGTGGGAGGATTCTGTCCGGGTAGTAATGAAAAATGAAGTTTTGTTTATTGGCAGTTCTAGTATTCGCCTTTGGAAAACATTGCAAAAAGATTTTGATCCGATTCCGGTAATTAACCGGGCTTTCGGAGGTTCGACTTTACCGGAACTAATCTATTATGCGGATCGAATGATATTTCCCTATCAGCCTGGCTTGATTGTTTTGTATTGTGGTGAAAATGATATAGCTGAAGGTGCTTCGCCCGAGCAGACCTTTGAAACTTTTAAAAGACTCGACCAGCTCATTCGAACAAATTTACCTGAAACCAGAATGATCTATATTTCCATGAAGCCTTCCATTGCCCGCTGGAATCTCTGGGAACAATATGTTAGTGCCAATGAAATGATTCGCAAATACCTGGATGGCCAAAATAGACGGCTTTTTATAGATTGTAGCGCTGTAATGTTGACCGAAAGCGGTGATCCCGACCCTTCTGTTTTTGTGGAGGATCAACTGCATTTGAATGAGAAGGGCTATGCTGACTGGACAACACTTATTCGACCTAAGGTGGAAGAACTATACTCGATGACTAATGTCCCGGCTACGGCACAATAATCAAAATACAAATGAAACTAAATAATTATCTTATCTGCCGGTTATTCCCATGGCCGATTATAGTAGGTTAAACAAGAGAGATTTCAGATAAAGTCATATCGCTCAAGCATTATAATAAAACCTAGCCTTTGCCAATGGACAAAAAACAGAAACCATGAAACGGATGCTTTGGGTGATTTCGATAGTGAGTTTGATTGCTTGTAGAGATAATACTGAAAAGGAGCAAAAGAAGGTGATTACTGATAATATCAGTGTTAAAGAACTGGAAAAAAAGGGAGTTGAATTATTTCAGAATGCTCCCGAAGAGGCGGTTATGATTTTTAAAAAATTAGCAGTTGAATATAGACAGTTAAAGAATTTCGAAAAGCAGGGAATCGTAAATCTGAATATTGCTAACATCTATGATGAGCATTTGAATCAGCTGGATTCGGCTTTAGTATTTTCACAAAAATCCCTAAGCATCTGGAAAGAAAATAATGATTCTCTGCAAATGGCTAATTTGTATAAATATATTGGCTTGCTAAAGGGAAGGGCAGGTGATTTTACAGAGGCAAAATCTGCTATAGAAAAAGCAGTAGAATTGTACACTAAAAAAAACTTCGATCAGGGAAGAGTTGTGTCTGAATTCAATTTAGCAGATATCTATTTTAGAGAAGGCAATTTTAGGGAAAGTGAATCTTTATGGATTAAATCCAAAGAATTTTGGAGCAGCAAGAACAACAAATACAGAATCTTCACTAGTAACCTTCTCGGCATTCAACTGTACGATAAAATGGGAAGTAAAGATCAAGTCCAGAGCTTGATTAAAGAGAACCGGGCAATAGCAGCAGAAATTAAAATAGATAGTCATCTTGAAAATAGATTTGAAAAATTAGTTGGGAACATAGAAGCGGGTTTTGCGGAAAATTAATTACTGGCGATTGTCCCATTTTTATACCTGAGATACAAAGAAAATGACAGAATTAAAAAAGAAACTGAATCTATACGGGCTAACGATGATTGCGGTTGGTGGTTGTATCGGTGCAGGGATATTTACGGCGCCCGGGCAAGTGGCCGCGGGAATTGACAGCCAGTTATTCGTACTGATTATATGGTTGTTAGGTGGGCTGGTTGCATTGACCGGAGCATTGACCCTTTCCGAACTTGGAGCTTTATTTCCCAAATCCGGAGGCGTTTACGTTTACCTTAAGGAAGCTTATGGTGATATGGTCGGCTTTCTCTACGGTTGGGTGATTTTATTGATTATCAATACCGGAGCAATGGCATTCCTTGCTGAATTATTTGCCGAATACATTATTGCTTTTGATTTTTTTGCAGGGTTTTCTAAAGAAGTACTTGCGGTTTGGGCTATTTTGTTTTTGACCGGAATCAACATCTTTGGGGTCAATATAATTCAGATTTTTGCCAATCTTTTTACGGGCTTGAAATTGTTAGCCATCGCAGCTATTGTAATCATGGGGATTTGGTTTGTCAGCAGTTCGGGAATGGATACTTTTGAACTTACTTTATCCAATGCTCCTGAAAATTACTGGACCGCTATTTTTGTAGGTTTGATAGGCGTATTTTTTTCGATGGGAGGATGGCATCATACTACGTATCTTTCCGGAGAGACCATCAATGCTGCACGGACGGTACCCAGGGCAATGGTTCTGGGGGTGCTTATTGTCACTGTGATGTATATACTGATCAATTGGGTGTATATGATGCTTTTGCCATTACCTGATATCGCTGCAACTAAAACCGTTGCGGGAGATGCGTTCAGTGTAATCTATCCCAAATGGGGCGCGAAAGCAATCTCTGTTATGGTGACGCTTTCAGTTTTTGGTACGATCGGCATCTATACCGTTACCGCTCCAAGGATTTATTTTGCGATGGCCAGAGACAAAATATTTTTTAAACAATTATCCTACCTCAATCCGCGCTTTAAAACGCCGATTAATGCAATGCTGATGCAAGCTGTTGTTGCCTGTTTTTTGATTCTCGCTTTTGACAAACTTTACAGCCTGATGGCTTTTGTGACTTTTATGGATATCGTTTTTATGACTTTGGCAGCAGCTACAATTTTCATTTTCAGATCCAAAAACAAACATTTGGAAAGCCAGGTTAGAGTTCCTTTTTATCCTTTTATTCCTTTGATCTTTGTAGTGCTGTCCGCCATATTTGTATTCATTACGATGTGGGAAGTTCCCGGCCCGGCCTGGAGTGCAATATTGATTTTATTTTTGGGCATACCCGCGTATTTCTTTTTTAAAAGAACGAACCGCGAGAAATAGCTATATAAATTGATTTAAGCTTGTTTAAACTGTCTTATAGTGGAATCATTGATTTCCAGGATGCTACCGCTTTTTTCAATCATATGTTGTCGGATTGACTTTTGAAAAATGAGAATCAAATCGTGAAAATGACATATAATCCTTAAATTAGCAGCACTACCAGTTTTCCTGATAAAAGTATAAGTTGATTATTTTCCTATTCTACTAAGCAATCGAAAGATCTTGGGATAGGCGAAATTGGGTATCGAATTATAAACTATGAAAAGCGAGTAATCATGAAGAAAATCTGGTGGAAAGAAAGTGTAATTTATCAGATTTATCCCCGCAGTTTTAATGATAGCAATAAGGATGGAATCGGTGATTTGAAAGGAATCATCGATAAGCTGGATTACCTGAAAGAACTTGGAGTGGATATCCTTTGGCTGAGTCCGGTCTTCCAGTCCCCGAATGATGATAATGGCTATGATATCAGTGATTATTGTGCGATTATGGATGAGTTTGGCACGATGGAAAATTTTGATAATTTGCTGTCCGGGGCTCATCAGCGAGGTTTAAAAATATTGATGGATCTTGTTGTCAATCATTCTTCTGATGAGCATTACTGGTTTCAGGAATCCCGAAAGTCGAAAGATAATCCCTATCGGAACTATTATCACTGGCGACCTGAAAAAAACAACTGGAAGTCCTTTTTCGCCGGAGATGCCTGGGAATACGATCCACTGACCGAAGAATATTACCTGCATTTGTTTTCCAGAAAGCAACCCGACCTCAACTGGGAAAACCCCGAAGTTCGAAAAGAAATTTTCAATCTGATGCGGTTTTGGCTGGACAAAGGTGTGGATGGATTCCGTATGGATGTCATCCCTTTGATATCGAAATACACAGATTTTCCGGATGGAGATACGAGTGATTTCAACAAATTGATAAAGGAAAGATATGCCAATGGGCCAAGGGTACATGAGTATTTGCAGGAAATGCATCGGGAAGTTTTACAACATTACGATATTATGACGGTAGGAGAAGGTCCGGGTATTACTGCTGAGCTGGCCAATCTATACGTTGGTCAGGACAGGGGAGAGCTAAATATGATTTTTCATTTTGGGCATATGTTTATGAGTCAGGGAGAAGGGGGAAGGTTCGATATTGTAGAACAGGATTTTCTTGAATTTAAACGCGTTTTTACCGAATGGGATCAGGTCATTCAGGATGGTGGCTGGATAAATATATTTTTAGATAACCATGACTTTCCGAGATTAGTATCCCGATGGGGGGATGATGGCCTTTATAGAAAACCATCTGCTAAACTGCTGGCTACGCTATTATTGACTATGCGAGGGACACCTTGTATTTATCAGGGTACGGAGATTGGAATGACCAATGTTCAGTTTCCTTCAATCAATGATTACCGGGATGTGGAGATTATGAACTTTTTTAAAGAGCATATGGCAAAAGGCGGGACAGAAGCAGCATTTCTCCAGGCGGTATATGTTAACGGAAGGGACAATGTTCGGACACCTGTTCAATGGGATAATTCGAAACATGCGGGATTTTCAGAAGTAGAGCCCTGGATTAAGGTAAACCCGAACTATCCCGAAATTAATGTAGCGGATGCCTTACAGGATCGGGATTCGATTTTTCATTTTTACAAAAACATGCTAAAGTACCGGAAAGAAAACCTTTGCCTGGTTTACGGTGATTTTGCAGATACGACCCCGGAAAACCGACAGGTCTTCTCCTATTTGCGTTGGGATGAGAAGGATCGGTTTTTTATTATTTTAAACTTCAGCGAAGAAGAAATTCCATTGCAACAATATTTACCGGAAGGGGAGTTTTGGAAGCTGGAAATTTGCAACTACAAAAATAGACAGGAAGTCAAATTACAAGCATGGGAGGCCAGGGTGTATAAAAGTTTGCAACAGACTCAAATTAGGTAAACCGACAATAGGAATAATTTAACACTTACTCATCTTATTTTGGTAATTATTGTCTTAAATTTAAAATACGGATTAATTCGGATGAAAATGAGAAGTTGTTTTGTATCGTTGGTATTTTGCTTGCTCTGCTTTGCCTTTGCAACCGCACAGGTTTGTGATGGCAATCTTGGTGAGAATATTTTTGAAGACGGTGATTTTGGTTTCGGATCAGATAATGTTTTGCTCACTGACCCCGGGATTGCTCCCGGGTATATTTACACCACGGATGTTCCTCCGCCGGATGGTTATTATACCCTGACCAATAATACGGCGACCTGGCTCAATTTGTACCCTACCTGGCTGACCATCCAGGATAATAGTAATAACCTTGAAGGCTATATGATGGTCGTTAATGCAAGTTTTTCGCCAGGACTTTTTTACGAACAGCAGGTAGATGATTTATGTGAGAATACCCTTTATGAATTTTCGGCAGATGTAATCAATCTCATTCGCGTGGGGATAGGAGGCCATATTCGCCCAAACGTATCTTTCATGCTTGACAACATTACAATGTATAATACCGGAGATATTCCGCAAACCGATAACTGGAATACCTATGGTTTTACGTTCACTACCGGCCCCGGACAGACAAGTGTTACCTTGTCATTGCGCAATAATGCACCCGGAGGGATTGGTAACGATTTGGCAATTGATAATATCACTTTTCTTCCTTGCGGACCGCTTGCCCAGATTTTACCGGAAGAAGTCGAAAGTATCTGCGAAGATGGTGATCCAATTGAAATTTTTGCTACAGTGACGGGAGAGCAATATAATACCCCTTTTTTCCAGTGGCAACAAAGTTTTGATGAGGGATTGACCTGGGAAGATATTTCGGGAGCGAACGGGATGAGTTTTTTTCATACGGAGGTAAATACTGGCTTTTATTATTATCGTTATCTATTGGCGAACAGTAGTTCCAGCCTGGATAATTCCAAATGTCGGGTCGTCTCTAATGTCAAAGTGATCGAGGTTGTACCGAAATTCTGGAATGTAATTGATACCATCTGTGAAGGACTCACTTATGTGCAAGGCAATAGCATGTATAGCGAGGCCGGAATTTATACGGACAGCCTGATTTCCTCGATTGGCTGTGATAGTATTGTAACCTTGGATTTGACGATTGTGCCGGATATGGGGATACAGGCAGAAGTGACTACGACCAGTCCTGTCTGTTTTGGTGAAACCGGAGGTAGTATTATGATAGAAAACCTTAGCGGAGGTTATCTTCCGTATAATTTTGTGATAGATGGTGAAATAATGACGGATTTGCCTTTGATTACAAATCTGTTGGCTGGCAATTATGAAGTACTTATTCAAGATCGATTTGGTTGCAATTTGACTTTGGAGGCACTGATCGAAAACCCCGAACAATTTATAATTGAACTGGGACCGGATTGGAGTATTCAATTGGGCGAATCGGTAGAGATTGAAGCAATGGTTAATGATGAACTAATTGCCTCTACCTGGTCACCAGAGGTAGAGGGTTGTGCAATGGATTGTCTTGGCTTCGAAATCTTTCCAACGAACTCTCAGTATTACTATTTGACTGCTGTTTCGGATGATGAATGTGTAGCAGTAGATTCGGTTTTCATAGAAGTTGAAAAAATAAGAAAAGTCTATATCCCCAATATTTTTTCTCCAAATTTTGATGGAATCAATGACTATTTTGCGCCGATTGTGATCGCTCCCAATGTAGAAAGTATTCAAAGTTTCCAAGTGTTCAATCGTTGGGGAGCGGTAGTTTACGAAGGCAGGGATTTTATTTCCGGAGCGAGTTCCAGTGGATGGGATGGTACATTCAAGGGCAAACCAGCTAATGTTGGTGTTTATGTATATCTGGCGGAAATTAGATTCCTGGATGGAGAGCTTATTCAGTATTCCGGTGATGTATTGCTCCTGCGTTAGCGCTTTCTCCGACTCCACCACATGGCCAGGCAAAAACCGGAAACCAAATGCCAGATTCCCCACCAGGCGGTGATCATCGCCATTCCACCGATACCATCGAAGAAGTTAAAAATTAAAATCAAACCCAGTCCTGAATTTTGTATCCCGGTTTCAATAGAGATGGCATGGACATCGTCTTTTGCAAGTCGGAACAATTTGGCCCAGGAATAGCCGAGCAAAAACCCCAGGCTATTGTGTACCAGTACAATCCAGAATACCTTTCCTACATGGTTGACGATATTGTCATAATTGCCAATGGCGGCGAAAATGACAAAACTCATAAAAATCAAAATGCTGAGCACCTTTACGGGCAATCTGATCTTGTTGGCTATTTTTTCATAATAATGATTGATGGCCATTCCGATTACTAAGGGAATCATAATCAGTTGAATAATGGTGTAGACCATATCTATTGGATCGACATAGATCGTTGATCGGAGCGATTCGGTTCCCGGGACCTGAGCGGACCAAAAACTAAAGGCAATCGGAGTGAGTACAACTGCGGAGATCGTAGTAATGGAAGTTAACATAACCGAGAGGGCCGAGTTGGCTTTTGACAAATGAACCATAAAATTGGAAACATTACCGCCGGGGCAGGCTGCAATCAATACCATTCCCATAGCTACGCTGGCCGGAGGATTGAAAAGGTAAGCGAGTATAATGGTCAGAATGGGTAAAAGCAATAGCTGAGAAGTCAATCCAATGATCGCCATTTTGGGATTCTTAAGTATATACCTGAAATCCGAAATCTTAATGTCCAGGGCTACTCCAAACATCAAAAAAGCAAGACAAATATTAAGTAAGCTCAGCTGACCGGGATCAAAATTGATCCGGATTGCGTCGATTGCATCCATAATCAGCCAAAATAGACAAAAAAATGCTTATGCTGAAAAAAACATGCTTTTAAAGCGCATGAATACTTTCGACTCTCAAATCCCTGACTTCGAGAATATTTCTTGGTTTTTGCATACATTTTTTACTTTCTCCGTATACCGGTATAACTGACAAGTGTTTGGCAAAAATATACTGTTTTCACTTCGGGTTCATTCCTAATCAATCGTTTTTTTATTACCTTAGAGTACTACAACTTATTGGTATGGCGAAAATTTATAATTGGGGTATTATCGGTCTTGGCAAAATTGCTCATAAGTTCGCCCAGGACTTACAGGTAGTCAAAAATGCTAGATTGCACGCGGTAGCTTCCCGTTCCCTTGAAAAAGCTGAAGCATTTGGGAAAACCTATAATGCTGCTTTTTGCTATGGATCGTATCGGGAGCTTTTAAGTTGCCCCAAATTGGATGTTGTCTATATTGCTACCCCGCATGTCTCTCATTGTGCGAATGCCATAATGTGTCTGAATAACAAAATACCGGTACTTTGTGAAAAACCTTTCGCCATTAATGCCGCCGAGGTCCGAAGGATGATTGCTGCTTCCAAGAATAATAATACGTTTCTGATGGAAGCACTCTGGACTCGTTTTTTACCGACCATCAAAAAGACGCTTAATATTATTGAACGGGGAACGATCGGAGAAGTGATATCTGTGAAGGCAGATTTTGGGTTTAAAGCAAAATTTGACCCTAATAGCCGTTTATTTGATCAGAACCTTGGAGGAGGCTCATTGCTTGATGTGGGGATTTATCCGGTTTTCTTATCCTTGTTATTATTGGGAAAACCCACCAGTATCAAAGCCGTAGCCAATATTGGGCAAAGCAATGTTGATGAAATGTGTGGGATGTTGCTGAAATATCCCAAGAATAAACTGGCCATTCTACATTCTTCAATCATTACCAAAACGGCCACCGAAGCCTATATCTACGGCACGAAAGGAACGATTAGAATTAATCCCCGTTGGCATGAGCCTACCAGTCTTACTTTAATGGTCGATGGAAAAGATCCCAAGGATTATTTTTTCGAATACGATAGCAATGGTTATAAATACGAAATTGAAGAAGTACAGCGATGCCTGAGAGCCAAAAAACTAGGTAGTGAGTTACTCAGCCATCATTTTAGTCTTGATCTGATAGAACTGCTGGATGAAATCCGAATGATTGCCGGTATTTACTATCCGAATAATGACCGATACACTAAATTGACGCAACCTAAAAGCGATTCCCACTTTTCATTGAATTAAGAGGATATTTAAAGATTTTTTAAATTAAGGTTTTCCCTGTATTATATTTTTTACTCTAAATTACGCGAGTAAAAGTATTATTCTTGATTTGCCCGATAAACTATTGATGGCAAAGCATTCCGTACGGTCTTAAAACAAAACTATGAAGAAGTTCCTTTTTATACCCTTACTCTTATTTGTATTTACCTGTAATCAAAAAGTAGGGAAAAAAACAGTAAATGCAAGCCTTGATCCCGATTATAATAAAACCCTGACGACTGTTTCTTTTGGTTCATGTAATAATCAAAACAAAAGCCAGGATATGTGGCAATACATTATTGCCAATAAACCCGATCTATGGATCTGGCTGGGAGATAATGTTTATGCCGATACGGAAGACATGAAGGTCATGAAAGAAAAATACGATAAGCAGAAGAGTAATTCGGAATACCAAAAGCTTTTGCAAAGCTGTCCGGTACTGGGGATTTGGGATGATCACGATTATGGTGAAAATGATGCAGGTAAGCATTATCCTAAAAAAATGGAAAGCAAAAAACTAATGCTGGATTTTCTGGATGTGGATAAGAGTGAGGCGGTAAGAAAAAAGCATACGGGGGCTTATCAATCTTACAGTTTTGGCAAAGAGGGCAAAAAGGTGAAAATAATCCTTCTGGATGCCCGGTATTTCCGGGATGATCTGGTAAAGGATGAAGCGCCAGGTAGAAGATACAAAGCCAATATGGATGGGGATATTCTGGGAGAGGAACAATGGCAATGGCTCGAAAAGGAATTATCTGAAAGTGATGCGCAGGTCCATATCATTGGCTCGGGGATTCAATTTATTCCGGAAGACCATGGTTGGGAGAAATGGGCAAATTTTCCAACTGCCAGAAACAGGTTTTTTAGGTTAATTGCTCAAACTAAAATAAAGCATCCCGTTTTGATCAGCGGGGACAGACATATTGCCGAATTTTCAAAATATCAAATCGAGGACCTGGATTACCCGGTCTACGAACTGACTTCGAGCGGCCTCACACATACCTGGAGCAAGCCTGGCTCCGAAAAAAATCAGCACCGTTCGGGAGAACTAATTATTAAAAGAAATTTTGGCTTGTTGCATATCGATTGGCAATCAGGTCAACCAATTCTGACTGCTGAAATTAAAGGACTTAATAATGAATCCTTTTTAAAACAACGGCTGGAATATTAAATTTTGGCTTGGCAGGTTTGGCTAGAACCATGCACATCATGACAATGTTGGACATACTTTCTTAAAACCCGGAACAAAGCAAAAAAAAACCGATTCTTTTGTAACAAAAGAATTGCTTTGCAGTAATGTACGTATGTTATATTAAATCTAATTGGCATAGTGATTGCTTACTACATGTTTGTTAGATTTTTAATATAAAGATCGACCCCACAGCTAGATAGATATTCATTGAGTCATTTATTATCAATGCATCTGCTATCATTTTCCAAATATTTATTCAGTCTATTTTTACGGGATTTATAGATTTGTTCTAGTAATCTCGATTTCACTGATTGGCTATTATTGACCAGTTGCAAACCACAGCTCTCATTTTTTTGATTTATAAATCAAAAAACACGCATCAAGACTTAGGAAAACCAATTAACAAAGCAACTGGAAAAATTATATTTTAATATATATTTATTAAAAAAAGAACTTTACAACATAAAGTTCTTTTTCTTTTTTGACGAATTTTTAATCTTTTTTTGATTGATTTTTTGATGAATAATTCAAGTGTAAAAAAATATAACATATTATAAAAATAAATATCTTTGGTATGAATTTTGACCTTCCTTTCTCATAATTATTCTTTTTAAAAGGAATAAAATCGAGCCCCTGAAAGCTATAAAAATTGATTGAATCAATTAGTGCTTATTCATAAAGTCAATATGATTTTAAATCTTCATGGTTCTTTTCTGAAAGCTTTGTATAAGAGTATTTTACTCTTGCTTTTACCGGGCTGGGGGAACAATCAGGTAGTCGCCAATAATATTACCGGAGATGATCGGGCAGGACTTGTTGGATGTTTTTCGTGGCGGGATATTAATGAAAATAATCAATACCATATTGGTGAAAAAATTCCAAAAAACTTCTGGATAAAATTTTATACAACAGACAGCCATACTTTAGTTCAGGAACAAAAAAATATTGATAAAAGATATTTTTATTTTAAAAGTACCAGAAAAAATAATTACTTTATTTTACCCATTTTTGATGAAATGGAGTTCCAGTCAGTAGCAAAATTATTAGGCAATAAATTAAATAATTTTACTAAAGAAATATTTTTCTGCGATCTCAATTCGAACGCTGAAAGAAAAATTGATTTTCCTTTTTTCTCGCTTTTTGTTTCTACGATGTGTACGGATTTTCTTGCGATAGAGGAAGCTTGCCTAAGAAGCAATAGTTGTATATCGAAGACCAGGTTTTGTACAGAAGTGGCCCTCAATACCGGCTGGCATGAACTCATATTCACAAATTTTGCAAGCACTTACAGTAGTGCTACCATTAATGCTAGGGTCCTTTGCTTGTCTACCAATACTTTAATGATTAATGTGCTGACTGCCGAGAGCGCCAGGGTTTGTACGGACACGGCTTATCAAAATGACTGGAACGGAACCCGGGAAGGAATTGATTGGTCTGATGAGACCTAATTCTATCGATGGAAATGAAAACAGGGTAAGCAGATACATACCGATTCAAAGATAATACACACATATTATGAGACACTAACTATTACCAGAGCAGTACCTTCGGGTGCTGCTCTATTTGTTTTACAGGTTTAATCTGCCTATAAAGCTTCTGGCATTAACAAATCAAAGCCTGAAAGGTTGTGAATTCTGAGGCCGTTTAAAGCCTTTTTTGAATCTGATGGTCATATATATTACAGTCAGGCTGTAAATTCGGATAGCTCAATAGGATTATAAATATTTTTTTTTAAATTTGGAGTGATGGTATAGAATTTTCGGTACTTTGACTTCTCTCTATAATAAGCTAAAAACGCATTTTTAAAGGATGCGATCAGCTGTGTCTCTGTTAATAGAATTTTAGAATATTATAAAAATATTACAAATATTTTTTGTAATAATATGTTCGTTATTGATAGGCGAACAGCTGAATTAAATATTAAAAGAGCGTTTTACCCAGAGCATTTTAATGTAAAAATAAGAGAATAGACATATATCCTCATTAATGAGGTGTGAAAATGGTCTTTTCACCTTTCTATCTGGCTTATGCCCGCTCTCATTAGGTGTTAGAATAGGGATAAGACTATGGCCACTTCCTCCGGGAAGTGGCTTTTTGCTAGTTCAGTTTAGCATTAGCTGCACGTTTTCGCTCGTGTTCCTTCAGCAGTATTTTCCGGAGCCGGATGCTCTTGGGAGTGACTTCGACATATTCGTCATCATCAATATATTCCATGGATTGTTCCAGCGAAAAGATGATTGGCGGGGCAAGTTTTACTTTATCATCCGCGCCGGCAGAACGCATATTGGTCAGCTTCTTGGTTTTAATAACATTGACGAGCAGATCATTATCCCGGGAATGCTCTCCGACAATCTGACCTTCGTAAACATCAACGCCCGGCGGCACAAAAAATTTACCTCTTTCCTGTAGTTTATTCAAAGCAAAAGGAATCGTTGTACCGGTCTCATGTACGATTAATACGCCTTTATTTCGGGAAGGAACTTCTCCTTTCCAGGGAGCGAATTTGATGAAACGATGGGATATTGTTGCTTCTCCTGCTGTAAGCGTCAGTACAGAATTTCGCAGCCCGATAATTCCCCGGGAGGGAATTTCGAATTCCAGATGCATCAAATCCCCTTTGGGTTCCATAACGGTCATTTCCCCTTTGCGCTGATTGACAATCTCAATCACTTTACCGGATACAGGTTCGGGCAGGTCAATAGACAATAATTCTATTGGTTCTGATTTTATACCATCCACTTCTTTGATAATAACTCTCGGTTTACCAACCTGCAACTCATAACCTTCCCGGCGCATAGTCTCAATTAATACAGATAAATGCATAACACCTCTTCCGAAAACCATATAGGAATCTGGAGAATCTGTTTCCTGTACTCTCAAGGCAAGGTTTTTTTCTAACTCTTTGAATAAACGATCCCTCAGGTGGCGGCTGGTTACGTATTCACCTTCCTTTCCGAAAAATGGAGAATTATTAACGGTGAAGAGCATACTCATTGTTGGTTCGTCAATTGCTATTGGTGGCAGTGCCTCCGGATTTTCGAAATCGGCAATGGTATCTCCGATATCAAAGTTTTCTATACCACTGATGGCGCAAAGGTCACCACAGTGTACAACCTCTGCTTTTTCTTTCCCTAAACCGGAAAAAGTATAGAGTTCTTTAATATGCGTTTTGACGATCTTTCCATCTCTTTTGAATAAAGACATTGGCTTTCCACTGTAGACCTTGCCGCGGGTAACTCTGCCGATTGCAATTCGTCCGATATAATTGGAATAATCAATCGAAGTAATTTGCATTTGCGTAGTCCCCTCATTTTGCTTCGGTGCAGGTATATGCTCCAGAATTTGATCCAGTAAATAGGTGACATCGGCAGTGGGTTGGTTCCAGTCGGGCCCCATCCAGTTATTTTTAGCAGAACCGTAAACCGTTGCAAAATCCAGTTGATCCTCCGAGGCATCCAGATTAAACATCAATTCGAAAACATCTTCTTGTACTTCTTCCGGTCGACAGTTTTCTTTGTCTACTTTATTGATCACGACGATGGGTTTGAGTCCCAGAGAAATAGCTTTGCTCAATACATACCTGGTCTGGGGCATTGGCCCTTCAAATGCATCTACGATTAACAAGACGCCATCTGCCATATTGAGTACTCGCTCTACTTCTCCGCCAAAGTCGGCGTGACCGGGCGTATCAATTACATTTATTTTTACTCCTTTATATTCAACGGAAACGTTTTTAGAAAGTATAGTAATACCTCTTTCTCGCTCCTGATCATTATTGTCGAGAATCAATTCTTTTTTCACCTCATTTTCCCGAAACAGGCTACATTGATAAAGTATCTTATCTACCAGTGTTGTTTTCCCGTGATCTACGTGCGCAATGATGGCTACATTTCTAAGTTCCTGCATTTTTTATTGTCAATTTTAAAATTCAAGCCGCAAAATTACGCTTTTTAAATCAAACAAACCTGGTTAAATTTGTTTTTCAAAATATTCCTTTTTCGAGGTTAAAAATTTGATAGTCCTCCCTTTGTTTACAGGCTTGCAGCCATTAGTATTCGCAGTAACGAATGCGGTCGAAAAACAGGAAATGAGAACCGGAAAAAGAGGGACTAAAATAACCTTTCTCCATAATACAATAATTACCCTTTTGAGGGTATAAGATAGAAGGAATTATATTGTACCTTTGATACTATCAATCACTCCACAATCGCCAGAAATAATGCAACATTCACCTTGATTGCAAACGTAGTGGAAGACTGGATTTTTCGATTATTATATACCCTTTCCTTTACGATATATCATGTTGCTTTAACCCGCAATCTCATCAACCGAGGTTTTAACACCATCTAGATCTGTTTAGACTTTCTTTTGTGAAAAAAGGAATATATACATGAGTTTCTGCCCGCATGGGTTCATCGTTCATTTTTATTAAAAATGAATATCCCCCCACGCAGAGGATACCTTGGTGCAGTATGTCACTAATGTATTCGATACAGAAACTGTAAACAGAAAATATCTTAAAACAGTTTTTGTAGCCATCTCTCCTTGTTTAATACAGGGGGAGATTTTTTTCATAACAATGGTTCTGTTTTTAATAGTAAATGAAGATCGAGAGTCCGGCAATTTTCGACACAAATTTTGATGAGAAAATGTAGAAATAGCAAAACATTGCCTATCAGTAAGTTATAATACCCGGCTTTGCGAACCTGATTGCTGTGTTTAGAAAAATTAATGAGTATTTCAACTAAAAAAATCCCGGATTTCGATGTGAAGAACAGAAAAAGGGACTTGCAGGACAAATTGCGAAAAGTTTGTTTTATATGTCATCCTGATCCGGGCATTATTCTGTAAGATTTCCTATCTTTGTACCTTATCCCAATCACCGACCATTAACAGGAAGCTCAATAATAGCTTTTCGTATTAAATCTCCTGATTGCAACAAGTATCTGGAACCAGCATCCTCTTACAATCTTAACATTGTAGTTGATTCCCAAAACAATTAATTTGATTACCCGGTAATTCTCATTTTGAGAATGAACTTTGAAATGTGCATTCAAAAACAACAAAGGAATCATTTTTGAATGCATGAATACTGTAGAATATATTTTGATGAAAAAAGGTTTATTGTTTTTATTGTTTTTTGTTGTAGTTGAATGGCTTCCTGCCCAACAATTATCCTTGTTTACACAGTACCGGGAGCAGTCGGGGATAATCAATCCCGCGGCTTTAAACAGCGATTATTTCATTTATGAACATAATGTAGCTTTTGGAGGCTCTTACCGTCGTCAATGGGTCGGACTGGAAAATGCCCCGACAACCCAAACGCTGCACGGGCAGTATATGTACGCTGAGCGAGGCTCTCTTGGCTGGATTGGAGGTGGTTATTTGATCAATGATCAGACTGGCCCTACCGGCTTTACCGGTGCCTATGGCCGGCTTGCCGGCATTATTACAGATGATCCTTATTATGGTGGAATTTCCTTTGGTCTGAGTTTCGGAGCGGTTCAATACAGAGTAAATACTCAGGAAATACGTTTAAGAGAAGCTAATGATATACTGACAGCTGATGACCAGGCGAAAATATTTCCAGACTTTGGTTTGGGGGCTTATTTTTATCGGCAACTCGATGGAGGCGGATGGCTGGATGGCAGTCATGTCTATACAGGTGTTTCCATCCCTCAGGTTTTTGGTCTTAATCTGGATTTCAGAGATGAAACCGGTGATTTCTCCGTACAGCGGGTACGGCATTTTTATGGCCAAATAGGCATGCTCAATTATTTTGATAATGACAGTTTTCTGGAATCATCCGCCTGGATTAAATATGTGCCTAATGCCCCGGTAAATGTCGATTTTAATTTGCGCTACCAGATGCAAAGCAATTTTTGGCTCGGTACAGGGCTTTCTACAGCAGGGAATTACCATCTTGAATTTGGCTATGTAGCGCAGGATTTTTTAAGGGATGATACTAATTTCCGAATTGGTTATGGATTTGATTATTCATTCAGTGCTTTTGGTCCGGAAGCAGGGAGTACCCATGAAATTAATTTGGCTTATACTTTTGCTTATTAAACAACCTCAGTAATTATCAAAAAGGGTTTTATTTCCACCTCGAAGCAGGCTTGGCATTTTTTCTAGCCGGAGTACTTCCATCAATATCGCTTCTCTCGAATAAACCTGTTTCAGACTTTTAATTTCTATCAAAAATAGTAGGGTCAATATTGCTCTCAAAACGATTGTTTTAGTCAGGTTAATGGTTATCATTGTTGAAAGTCAATATGCTTAATCAAGTAGGCAGAAGAAAATCAAAGCCAAAGGCAATTACTTTTCTAGTTAAATATTCTAAATGTAGAGGGAAAAAGGTGGAAACTTCTTTTTGCTAAAAGGAGCTTGCTGACGTTTATATGAGCGAATTATTGTATAATTGCCGTCGAAACATCCTAATAAATTCGGTTGCGCATTTATTGATAAATTGCTGATAAATAACAGATTATAGTTTGTTAAATATATATTAGATGTTTTGGAATGTGAAAAATACCGCATTTAGGGTATTTTCAAAATTGATTTTGACTGTATCTTTGAGTCGTGAACATTATTTCCCAGTAACCGAAAATTTTACATCCCATGAATACTTTAACCCTCCAGTATCGTCTGCACGCCTGTAGAGATTCTTCATTTGATAAGACAAATTGGTTAAGGTAAATTCAGTAGTTTTCGTACTGCCTATTTGCACTATGTCCCACTAGAAGAACACTCGTTTTAGATATTATTCAAAACGTAAATCGATTATTATCCCATGAATGAAGAACTAAACAGCGAAGCAAAGTTGAACAAGTTTAATATGCAATCTTATACCATTGCTACTAGCAAATGGTCTCAAAATAATTTCTCTGATTTAGTCCCTTCTTTTGTAACAGTGGAAAGTGTATTGAATACCGGACACTACTCTTTCTATCAAATCAATCCCATGACAGCAAGTTATTATACAGGAAATGCTGTTGTAAGTAATCCCTCGTGGAATTCTTCTCTTAAAAGACCGGATTGAATATGCTTGGTACGGGTTGAAGCCTGTACCTCCACTGTTATTTTTATTATGAAACACAAGAATTAAAACAGAGCAAATACGAGTGAAGAGGAGCGGATGTTTTTGCTCAAATTAAATAGTAAAGTTTAGAGATTCTCATAGATTATTCAGGAATGTAATCCCTTCTACAAAGGTAGAGGGGATTTTTTTTGCCTTCTTTTTTATTATCGAATAATAGTGACATCCCCCTTTAGGATGACCCCGTTCGCAATGTCCAGCCTTAGTACATAATAATAGGTCCCCTGGGGCAGTTCTTTCCCCTTATTATCCACTCCGCTCCAGTCGTTGAAATAAGGATGCGCTTCATAGATAATGTCTCCCCAGCGATTGAATATGATTAATTCTTTATCCGGATAATCATCGGGTTTGAATTCGAGATGAGGGAACATAAATGTTTCATTAACACCATCTCCATTGGGAGTAATAGCATTGGGAATGTCCAGGTTATCAATGTTTTGTTCAATAAGTTGAATTTGTACGGAAGCGGTATCACACAGATTTGGACAATCTTCATCACATAATTGATAAGAGAGATTTAGCGTTTCGGCTAAGGGCGTAGTGCGAGTGAAAATATAGATGCCCATATTCCGCTCTTCCAGATTGTCGGCAGGAATCTCTCCCAACCACTCGAAATACCAGGCTTCATTTTGTCGGAGATCATCATTTTCCAGTAAATCTATTTCCAAACTTTGGTATTCCGCTGGCATGACATAATTATCATTGACAGCATCCGGTGCAGTTTGCACGAAAACCTGCATCGTATCGGCATCGTAATCAGTGCAAAGCGGGGAAGAAAGCGTCCAGATAAAAGTGTGTACACCGGGAGGAAGATTATTCAGATCGATATTTTCATTGGTCAAGGTACTCCATTGTCCGCTCGTCCCCGGTGGGGGGCTATTATCCAGTACAATTTTGTTTTCGCATAAATAGACGTCTTCTCCGGCATCGGCAACTCCCAGGGTATTGGCATCCAGTACTTCCAAAGCCAGATTTATAATGCTATCACAACCATTCGCGGCGGCATTTTTTAAAGTGATTTGAAAATCTCCACTTGCTTCAAATTGCTGACCGGCGATCTCGTATACTTCCCCTGTACAAATAGTTTCCGATAGTTGCTCTGCAGGAGTATCCAGAAAGCTCAGATTAATCTGTACGATTGAGTCGCAACCATTTGCTGCTGCATTTTCCAGAATTTCAACTCCCGAGCTATTGTTCTGATCATAAATATTTCCGTTAATAACAATAGATTCGCCAGAGCATAAAGTAGCTGAATAATCACTTTCGAATAGAGTGTAAAAATCCAGCTGTAAATGAACAATCGAATCACAGCCGTTTACACTGGCTCCGGTTAGCGTTTCCGTTCCGGCGGGATTATTCTCGTCGTAGATCGTTCCATTCAATTCAAAAGTATCTCCATCGCAAAGCATCAGATTAAGATCAGCTTCTGCCAATTCGTAAAAATTCAGTTCTACTTGTATGGTAGAATCACAACCATTTATTGAAGCATTTTCCAGGACTGCTGTACCGCTTGGCGTATTCATATCAAAGCTGATTCCGCCAATTTCCAGGGAATCTCCAGGGCAGAGTGTAGGACTAATATTACTCATGGCTATGGGATAGAAACTTAAATCTATATGAATAATCGAATCGCAGCCGTTTTGCGCCATGCCTTCGAGAATCTCTGTACCAGCAGGATTCTGCTGATCGTAAATCACATTGTTGATGATAAGGGTATCCTGATTACATAATTGATCATCAATGCTTAGAATAGCCTCTTCGAAAAAGGACAATTCAATCGTAATTATCGAATCACAGCCATTCGCAGCAGCTTGCGTAAGTATTTCCGTTCCGCTGGGATTGTCCTGGTTGTAAACCGCATTGTTGACTACAATACTATCTCCCGGACAAAGGCTTTGGATGATTTCCGTCTGGGCAATATCATTAAAAAACAGGTTTACAAGAACGATCGAGTCACAGCCATTTGCATCGGCATTTTCTAATATTTCTGTTCCGCTTGGATTGAAAATATTGTATGCCTGATTGTTGACGAATATCTCATCCTGAGCGCAAAGTGTATCCTCGATGATATGCTGTGTGAGCGGGAAAAAAGTCAAATCGATATTAAGGGTAGAATCGCAACCATTGAAACTGGCATTTTCCAATACTTCGACTCCGCTTGGATTATCTTCATTATAGGTGACACCATTGATGATAACGGAGTCTCCGGAGCAAAGCGTTTCTGTATACGCTCCGGGTTCATCCAGATAATAGTTCAGATCAATAACAACAAGTGAGTCACAACCACTACTGGCTTCATTTTCTAAAGATTGTACTCCACTTGGATTTGTTTCATTATAGGTAACTCCATTAACTACGACAGAGTCACCCGGGCAAAGCGTTGGATTAAGAATGCCTTCGGAAGCCTGAATGAATGTCAGCTCAACGAAAACAGTAGAGTCACAGCCATTGATACCAGCATTTTCTAAAATAGCCGTACCATTTGGATTGTTTTCATTAAACGGTATCCCTCCAATGAAAATACCTTGTTCTGAACACAGGGTATCGATAAGAAAACCGGGATCGCTTGGATAAAAACTTAGATTGATATTAACCAGGGAATCACAACCAAAACCATTGCTTAGCTGCTCGGTACCTGTCGGATTATCAACATTATAAGTGATCCCGTTTACCACTATACTGTCTTCCGGACAGATGGTATTATCAATATTTGTGATAGCAGGAGTATGAAATGATAAATTTACGATGACTGTAGAATCACAACCGGTACTACTGGCATTTTTCAGCACTTCTGTTCCATTAGGATTGTCCTCATTATAAACTATATTGTTGACTATAATGGAATCTCCCGGACAGAGTGTGGGGCCGAGATTATTTTGGATTTCATTATAAAAACTTAATGCAACTACAGCGGTGGAATCGCAACCATTAATACTGCCTTGAGGAATCATCTCCGAACCATTGGGGTTGGCTTCATTATAGACCGTCCCGTTGACCATGACGGAATCCCCCGGACAGAGTGTCGGATTGATCAGTGACGTGATATTCGACGAGAAAGTTAAATCTACAAAGACCAGCGAATCACAAGTTGAACCATCATTGTCCGTAAATAACTCTGTTCCGCTAGGATTGGCTTCATTATAAACCGTACCATTGATCATCACACTATCACCAAAGCATAAATTATCTTCGAAAGTGCCTTCTGCCGGGCCGAAGAAACTGACATTCACATTGACTACGGAATCACAGCCATTTTGCGAAACTTGTCCCAGATTGACCTGACCATTTGGATTAAATTCATTAAAGGTTTGTCCTTGATATTCTATGCTGCTTCCTTCACAAATAGTAGGTGAAAAACTGCCGATTGCCGGAGTGTAAAAATTGACCTGAATGAAAATGGTAGAATCACATCCCGTAGCTGTCGCATTATTCAAAACTACCGTTCCACTTGGGTTTGCGGCACTATAGAAAACGCCAAATAACTCAATACTATCTCCGGGGCAAATTACCGGATTTAGGTTTCCGGCAGTAGCGGCAGTATAGAAAGTCAAATCTACAGATACGATTGAGTCGCAGCCATATTGATCCGGGACAGATAGCACCTGTTCACCATCCGGGTTACTTTCATTATATACGATCCCCTCTATTTCTATGCTGTCATTTGTACAAATAGTTTGTATAATTTCTGTACGGCTTTCCGGTCTAAAAGACAAATCCACATGGATCATGGAATCGCAACCGTATTGATCCGGAACGGGTAATAAAATATCGGCTGCTGGATTGGTCTCATCATATACTACAGAATTAATTTCTATTGTTCCCCCCGGGCATAAAGTATCGGTAATGGATAAGGTACTGGTTCCGCAACTGACATTGATGTGTACGGGTCTGGTGTGCAGGGTCAGTAAAGGAGCATTGGGATTAGTAACCCGGCATCGGTATTCTCCGGCCGAGCCAAAAGTCACGGGCGAGAATAATAGTCGATTAGTATTCAAAGGAGCGCCGAAAGGTACTCCGTTTCGATACCATTGATATACATTTTCCGCTATTGCATCATCAAAATCCAGATCTATTACATAAATATCTCCGGTTTGTAGATTAACCGTTATCTCCTGAAAAACAGAATCCTGTGGAGGATAATTGTTTCCAAAAGCAGTGAGGTCATTGAGTACTATGTCGTCGAAAGTAAGATTATTATTATAAACTCTAAACTTGTTCGGTTGTAGATTGATACTGCTTAGATTGGGAATGCTATCGATGTTATTATTGAAAATATCGAAGGTAAAAAGGTTATTCAGATTGATAAAGGATTCGGGAACCTGGCCCTCCAGATTATTATTGTCGAGAAATAAAGTGTTGAGAATACTCAGATTTCCAAATTCTTCAGGAATGGTGCCGATTAAATCATTATTATCTAAAAAACAGAGTTCAAGCACACTCAGATTTCCAATCTCTGTGGGAATACTACCACTGAGATTATTGTTGTCCATTTGTAATTCGGCAAGTCTGGAAAAATTTCCAATTTCAGGAGGGATATTCCCGATGAGATTATTATTGTTCAAAGTTAATCGAATCACGTATCCTTCATTGTCCAGTTCTACTCCGGGCCAGGGCGTGCATACCGGGAGGCTCGTATTCCAGGAATTGCTCCATAAGGGACCTTGTGTAGCATTATAAATCGCGATTAAAGCCAGCGAATCATTGACCTGACAAGGATTTGGGCAAGTCATTAAACTATGAAAACTTTCCGGTGGGGTGTTCAAACCGGCAGTTGGAATCTTCAACTGGAAAGTATGGGTGAAAGTCAGTAAAAAAACAAAGAATGCAAAATATGTTGTCAGGGATTTCATGTAAAGTGTTTGTCCTGGCCTTTAGCTGAAAAAATTAGCTACGGCTCCATTTCATTCGATTACTTTGAGCATAGACCAAAGTCTTGACTATCTTATACTCTAAACAATACAAATACAAAACCAAATTAGCGGATTTGCATACCTATTTATCTTAATTATATCAAGGGGGATTGACGGTTTTGGGAAATTTGCCCCAAGCTTTTTAAGGCGCTCAATTCTAATGCAATCAGGTTGGATAATATTCACCCTAAAGGTACATCGTTTTTAGCAGTAATGATAGTTTAAGTAGGAAAAAAGTCGCCTGAATAAGGAAATAACTCTACGTTTTTTAATTATGTGTCTTTTTTAAATGTGAAATAGTCGAAAACTGATGAAATAAGCTTTGTAGCAACATTGTATAAAACAATAGTGATCACCATTATTCACAGAGAATATTACTAATAAGGAATGACAATGGAGCGCTTTTTAATACTAAAAAGTAGTAATCCTTTGCATTGTAATGATTCTATTCCTTTGGGGAATGATTATGAGATTTCCCATTATCCTGGCATTTTGTTGAAACAATGGTTTAATTAGGCCTGTTCTGCTTATCTTTGCAGCCAAAAACATGTCTGACAAAATATTGGATGATAATATAAGGTTTGCCAGATTTCGAAAACCGGTAACTTTAGAAGTAGATAAAGAAGCCTGGTCAAAACTATGTGACGAGTTGCATAAAAAGGCAAACATTGGAACTTTCATCATTATTGCTATTGGTACGATTGTGGCATTTTTCGTTTCTTCATTGGTCTTTATCGCCTCCGTGGGCTTTGGAATTTTTATCAGCATTAATGCCCGTAAACGGTTTAATCATCTTCGTACTTTAGGGGAACATACCTTTACAATCAGTAGCGCTCAAATAGTTGACAACTTTGGAGCGAGCAAGCAGACTATTCCGCTAAATAAAATCAAAAAAGCAGAAGTACACAGTTGGGGATTGGAACTAGATACCAAAACCAGTCGAAAAACAGCCGATAAAGATCAAAACGAAGGCCGCATTTTGATTCCTTGTAAAGTAAAAGACTACGGAAGGGTATTGGCAACTTTCGAAGAAATAATCTGATTATTGATAATAATGGTCTAATGAACATTGAAAATACTTCCACGAACATAGCATGAGCAAGGAATAATACGTGTGTAGATTACAACCTTTACTTTCGTGCATTATCGGGGTTTTTGGAATAAAATTCAGGATTTTTGTATGATGCAGTTTACCCATCATGAGTTAGGAAGTGGAAAAGGTCAGGGTTTTAATCCTTTGCCAGACTGGTCAAGATACTGCCTTTTACAGATTTGGGAAAACGAGCAGCAGGTGGATCGTTTTTTTATTTGAATTGATTCATAAGAGCTTGTAAAAAAGGCTTGGATCGAAAGGTAGAGATGATCTTTAAATCCTCAATAATACTGGTCTCTTCATCCAGGAATTTGAAAATCTGCTTCGCCGAATTTTTACCAAACATAGAGGTAAATAATTCTTCTCCTAACTCGTTCTTGTTTTTCAAAATATCCAGAAGTAATATATCGTATTTTCGAAAACGATTTTTAGCGATACCGGTAGAGGGATGTTTTTGCTTTTTTAAATTCCGGATAATTTGCTGAGAATACTTCTCTGCATTTTTGAAAGAATAACCGGAAGAAGGTCTAACCCAGGAGCCGGCAGTGCCTATTTTGGTTAAATGTTTCTGATGCTGCTGATGAAAGGGGAACGTACTCATCGGGATGATCCCTTGTTCTACCTCGGCAATACTGAATTTTTTCAATCCCACAATGTCTTCGAGATATTGCTTAAGGATTTGATCGTAATGATCTTCGGGAATAAGATCGGGGGTAAACAGTGTGAATTCAACCAGTGCCCTTTTTTTGCTAGTTGGCAGTACATAGTTAAAACTGGTACTGTTATTCCATTTTTTTCGAAAATCCATGATCACAAATTCTTCCGGATCGAAAAAGTCTTCTTCTGTTTCAACTACCCAGCCTTTGAAATGCTGAAGCAGCCTGGTATACGAGTCCTTTTTAGTATAAAAATCGGGATGAATCCGGCTGTCGAAAATATGATCGGCCTGGTATTGACCGGAATTGCCTATTAATTGGGATCCATATTCTGACTCCAGAATATTTTCCACGCTATCATTAATCCATTGAAAATTGGGTGCAGCTTTGATTCTGGTTTTGCCATTTCGATAAAAATCAATAGACCGCAGCATTTTATAGCGATAGGGATGCATTTCAAGTTGCTTGGTCTTTCCCGGAGCATTAAATTTTCCTTTTGACCAGCTATGGTAAACCAGATGATCCCATTTTCCAGCGCCAATCTCCCAAAAACACCAGGTACGATCGTTGATTTCTTTATGCTCTTTCTCGATAATCAATATTTGCATATCCTTGAACGCAGGATCATCCATCATCGCCAAAGCAAGATGAATACCGGCACAACCGGCGCCAATGATTGCATAATTATAAGCTATAGAATCCATAGAAATAGACAAAAAATACTAATTGTGCTGCGTAAAGATGATAGGAAATTTTAGTATCCCCTTTAATTTTTAATGATTGATAAATAAAGTGGAATAATACTGAAATTCCAAACCAGGCTAAATAATTCTCAATAGGTACGGCCTCATTTTCAAAGGCCCAAAAGTCAAAAATCGGTGCCGAAAACTCCAGGAAAAAATCCAGAAATACCATTAAACCCGCTCCGGCTAAAATCCTTAACCATTTCCTTCCAACAAGATGACTGGCTATGATTCCGCAAATTAATGTTAAAACGGCCCAGTTGATGCCGATAAACCAGGGAACACCGGAAACCTTGGGACCAAGATTATCACCATAACTGTAAACGCCAAAAGGAAATCCATAGTGTACGCCGATCCATTCTACAAACATTCCTCCAAAGAAAAAGACGACAATACCCAAAACCAGCTTTAAATCTTTTTCCGGAAAGCTCCATACTAATAAAACAAAAATCAGCGTGAGCGTGACAGGTGTTTTAGAGATAAACCAGTGTTCGAATCCAAGTGAAATTCCAATCACTGCCGAGAGATGGAAGAGCCATATCAAAAAAACAGATAAATTTCGGGGGTTTATGAGTGGTTTATATAAGTGTAATAATTGACTCATATTTCAGGAATTAGATCATTGACGATTTTTGCAGAAAGCAGACAGAGCGGGATGCCACCTCCGGGATGTACTGAACCACCACAGAAGTACAGGTTTTTAAGATTATTCGAGAAATTGGGATGGCGCAAAAAAGCGGCAAATTTAGAATTGCTGGCTGTTCCGTACAAAGCACCGCGATGAGAATTCGTGTTGTTTTCAATAGTAATCGGATCAAGTACACTTTCTACCTCGATCAGAGGAGCAATGTCCGTTTTTAAAATACGCTTCAACTTGTGAAGAATATTGACTTTTGCTTGCTGCTTCAAGCTTTCCCAGTCCTGATTAAAATTTCCCGGCGCATTGACCATGACGAACCAGTTTTCTCTTCCGGCAGGCGCATCTTCAGTTTGTTCTTTGCTGCTAATACTGATATAAATCGTTGGATCTTCGTAAAGTAGTTTTTTGTTAAAAATATATTCAAATTCAGTACGATAATTCTCACTAAAAAAGATATTGTGCAAATCCAGATTGGGAAACACCTTTTTTATACCCCAATAGAAAATTAATGCCGAACTTGATCTTTCCTGTTGTAAAACCCGTTTGGGTTTTGGGGTGTTCTGCAAGAGCCTTTCATAAGTACCAAAGACATCCATATTGGAAACGATCACATCAGCACTGTAAAAATTATTATTAGTCTTGACACCACTTACACTGCCAACTTCATGGGTGATTTCTTTGATAGGCGTTTCAAAAACAAATTCAATCCCCTGGTCTTGTGCAAGTTGAAAAAGACTTTTGGTAATCGCATGCATACCTCCTTTCGGGAAAAACGTGCCCTGGTTCATCTCCAGATGGGGTATCATAGACATAATACCGGGTGTTTTATAAGGAGAAGAGCCATTATAAGTAGCATAACGATTGAATAGTTGAATCAAATGCGGATCGGAAAAATGCTTTTGGTTGAATTCGTGTAAGGTCGTATTAATTGAGAGTTTTGAAAGCGAGAGAATCGCTTTGATCGTATCTGCGGATAAGTATGTTTTCCACTTGTGCAATGATTTTTTTAAAAACAGGTTTTCTGTGAGCGCGAATTTTTTTCGACTATTCTCCAAATAGTGGTAAAGTACATTTGGAGGGGTGTCGAATTGATCGGCCGCTTCTTTTACAAAACGGTCAGTATCGGCATGTACGGTAAATTGAGTCCCGTCTTCCCAAAAATAATTGCAAACAACTTCTTTTGTTTTGTATTCGAAAAAATCGCGCGGATTTAGCCCAAACAGCTCAAACAGCTCATCCACCAGCCAGGGCATAGTGAAAAGGGAAGGCCCGGCGTCAAAGCGATATTGACCCAGTTCGAAAGCGTGTAACTTCCCTCCCGGATAACTATTAGCTTCAAAAACCTTGACAGCATAGCCTTTCTTTTTCAAGCGTAATGCGCTTGCAATTCCGGCAATTCCCGATCCGATAACAATAGCTTTCTGCATGTTTGTTGATGCTGTGGTATATCATCATAACCGTGTATTTTCTTATTTGTTTAGAAAAAATACTGTCGCATTCTTACAATATTTCTCTAATTTGAAATTGGATTAATATTTCTTTTTTATTTTCATAGACTATTTCACAAAACTAGACAGGTATTGGAGGTGTGAAAACAGTTAAAAATTTTATGCCCGATACTTACAATTTAAGACTATTTGCATATGAACAATTTAAAATTGTTAAGCCTGGCGTTTTTATGCCCTCTCTTTCTAACTGCACAGGATATTGATCTTGTCGAATACGCATCCGGATTTACCAGGCCGGTTGATATTACACATGCTGGTGATGACAGACTTTTTGTCGTCGAGCGAAATGGGCGCATCGAGATTATCGAAGGAGATGGTACGGTATTGAGTACTGCTTTTCTGGATATTAGCAATCAAGTGACATCAAGTAATAGTAATCAGGATGAGCGGGGATTACTGGGACTGGCTTTTCATCCCGACTATGCTAATAATGGCTACTTTTATGTGAATTATATTAATAACAGTGGCGATACAAATATTTCGCGGTTTAGTGTTGATGCTACCGATCCTGATGTGGCAGACCCTTCGAGTGAGATGATCTTAATGACGGTAGATCAGCCTTTCGGTAATCATAATGGAGGCTGTTTGAAGTTTGGCCCGGATGGTTATTTATATATTGGACTGGGAGATGGAGGCTCTTTTGATGATCCCGGAAATCGTTCTCAAAACCCTCAAACGCTGCTCGGGAAAATGTTGCGAATTGATGTTGATAATGGCAACCCCTATACTATACCAGCCAACAATCCTTTTGTTAATGATGCATCTACCCTGGACGAAATTTGGGCCTTAGGGCTTCGAAATCCCTGGCGTTATAGTTTTGACCGGGTAACCGGCGATTTGTGGATCGGAGATGTAGGGCAGGGGCAATGGGAAGAGATTGATTTTGAACCCGCTGGTAGTGCTGGCGGCTTGAATTATGGCTGGCGATGTTATGAAGGTGATCAGGCCTATATTACCAATGGTTGTGGCGATGAATCAGAATATACTCCGCCGATACACGATTATAATCATGAAGTGTTTACGCATTGTTCCGTAACCGGAGGTTTTGTTTATCGGGGCTGCGAGTTTCCCGATCTGATTGGATATTATTATTACGTGGATTATTGTTCCGGACGATTTTGGGCGCTCAGCCCGGATGGCTCGGGAGGATGGACGAATCAGGAGGTAGGCAGTTATTCCGGATTCGATATCAGTACTTTTGGTGAAGATATCAACGGCGAGCTTTATGTAGCCCGATTAGGCCAGGGGCGTATTTATAAAATTGAAAGTGAGGAAGAATTTATAGTGGAGATTACTGCGGGGATGGAAGTAAATACACTGGACGCACCTGCCGGATTTGAAACCTATCAGTGGTATTTGAATGGTGAAATAATTGCCGGAGCGACTGCTGATAGTCTGATTTTATCCGAAGATGGAGACTATACAGTAGAAGTAAGCACAGCAAATGGATGTACTTATCTGTCAGAAGTTTTTATTGGAGTTGTTAGTATAGACCATTTAGAATCTTTTAATATTTTTTCTGTAGCACCGAATCCTTTCAAAGATATTTTGAGCCTGAATATGGAAGTAAACCGCTCTATGGATGTGACCATTGAAGTATTGGATATCAATGGAAAGGTCATTTTTTCGAAAAAGCAAAATATAGATGGCCAGAGTTCCGAAGAACTCAAACTCGGGCATATCAGTACCGGAGTATATTTTGTGCATTTAAGAACGGAAGAGGGGACGCTTACTCGTAAAGTAGTAAAATTATAAAGAGGAAGATGTAAATTTTCAGGTCTTCGATGTCAAAGGAGTTACACCGAAGACCTGAAAACAGATGTTTTATATTTCCCAGCCGGAGCGATATTCCCTTTTTATAAACTGGTTCGCGGCCTCGAAATTGGTGATAGTCATATCCTGTCCATTCCATTCCAGTTGAATTCTTCCCGGATAGGTCCATGGATCCCAGCTGGAAGGTGTTTTTCCGGGTTTTAATTGTTTCAAATTAAAAGAACGAATAGCCAGATTACCCATCAGCACTGTTTCAGTTAAAGGACCGGCATAATCAAAATTAGAAGAAGTTGGAGTCCCTTCTTTACAAGCTTTCACCCAACTGCCAACATGGCCTTCTTCTACTCTCGGAATCGTTTTCTCGGGTTGTTTGAAATAATCCATTGCTTTATAAGGTAATAAAGAAGGGTTTTTACCATAAATACCACAAACAATTTTTCCTCTTGTGCCTTCGAAAAGAGTACCGCCTCCGGTTTCTCCCATTGATTCATTCGCTTGCAGCTCGGCGGGTCTTCTGGGCAAAATACCACCATCGTACCAAATTAACTCTACTGCCGGCATATTGTTTCTGGCTGGAAAGTCAAAATGTACTTTCGATGCGGGAGGGCAAGAGTCGGGGAAATCTGCCAAACGGAAATCCCCTACGTATACCTGACTAACACTCGCTTCGACGGAAGTGGGATAACCCAAACGCAAAGCTTTGAATGGAGGATCAATAATATGACAACCCATATCACCCAGAGAGCCGGTGCCAAAATCCCACCATCCGCGCCATTTAAACGGCAAATAAGCCGGGTTATAGGCACGGTGAGCGGCGGGGCCGAGCCATAAATCCCAATCCAAAGATTCGGGAACGGGATGATTACCTGTAGGCTTGGGGACTCCCTGAGGCCAAATCGGACGATTGGTCCAGCAGTGTACCCTGGTCACTTCCCCGATAATTCCGGCATCGATCCATTCCTGAATAAGCCGGACTCCTTCACCCGAACTACCCTGATTTCCCATTTGAGTAACCAGCTTTCGCTTTCGGGCAGTCTCTGTAAGTAAACGAGCCTCGTAAATATTATGCGTTAAAGGTTTTTCTACATAAACGTGCTTATCTAATTCCATAGCCGCCATAGCGCAGACTGCATGGGTATGGTCGGGGGTAGCAATCATCACAGCATCAACATCTTTTTCCTTTTCCAGCATCTTTCGAAAATCCTTGTATTGCTTTGCCTGACTAAATCGCGAGAAACTACCCATAGCCCTTTTAAAATCTACGTCGCATAGCGCGATAATATTAGTCCCGGGGATTTTAGCCGCATCCGCCAAAATTCCTGCACCTCTTCCTCCTACACCAATTCCTGCAATATTCAATTGATCACTGGGAGCAGTATATCCTTTTCCACCCAAAACACTTCGTGGAACAATCATAAATGCAGAACCGGCAACTGCACTAGTTTTGAGGAACTTTCTGCGAGAGAGTTTTTTCTTATTTTTCATAAAAACAATTTATTCTGATGCTCTTACAATATTTTTTCGAAAGCTTTTACTAAATTATGTACTTCAGCCATTGTATTATAATGTACCAAACTAACCCTGACTACACCGTCGTATTGCTCAAGCCCCAGATCGTGGATAAGCCGTTTGGCATAAAAATCTCCAAATCGAATTCCAATTCCATGCGGATCAGTTTTTTTCACGATTTCTGAACTTTTAAGTTTTTTATGAATAAAAGCAATAGTCGGAACGCGAAGTTTTTTACTCGATTTGCTATGCCCTACGATGATTACATCGGGTTTGCTAAACAAATAGAATAAAAGATAATCGGCAAGTTGTTTTTCGTGTTCCGCAACTAGCCTGAATACTCTTTCCCATTTTTTACGCTCATCAATTGCTGTTTTAGCCGGATAATGGTAATCGTGTAACTGAGAAAAATAATCCGGAATGGCGCTGAGACTATAAGTTAATTCATAATTGAAATTCCCGGGTTGGAGTTTATAAGGGATTACCTTTTTACCGATGAAATAGTGATTAATACTATCCAGTTTTTTTAATAGTTCATATTTTCCATAAAGGATGGCCTGATGTGGGCCATAGACTTTGTACCAGCTAAATACATAAAAATCAACATCCCATTTTTGTACATCAATCAGACGATGCGGTGCGTAAGCGACGCCGTCAACACAAATTAATGCTCCGGCATTATGTACTATTTTGGCTATTTTTTTAATGGGATTAATAGTGCCGAGAATATTGGAAGTATGCACCAGAGCTACCAGTTTCGTCCTTTTGGAAATCAGCTTTTTTAAATCATCTAAATCAAATTGAAGGGTTTTCGAATTGAGTTTCCATACTTTGATTTTAAATCCTTTTTTTTCCAAATCTCTCCAGCAGGAAATATTGGCTTCATGATCCGAATTGCTGACAATAATTTCCGAGCCCTTGGGCCATTGACTACTAATAGTCAGGCTAAGGATGCGGAGTAACATGGTTGAGGAAGGACCGATGACTACTTCTTCTGGTCTTTTTGCATTGATGTAGCGCGCAAGTTTTTGATGTACTTCATTTAGTACTGTCCCTGCTTTGGCCGATACTTCATAAGAAGCTCCAAGTTGTACATTATAATTGCTCAGATATTCCTTGATGCGTTCCATCACACTTTTCAAGGTCTGTGAACCACCGGCATTATCCATGAAAACAAATTTCTTTTTCAATGCCGGGAATTGCTTCCGTATATATTTGGTGTTTAGTAAAACCGCCTCTTTTTTCGGAGCCATGAATAACTGTTTTCTGATAATTAATGAATACCGTAAGCTGCCAAATCAACTTTTAACTGTTCCGGATTATTGAAATGAATTCCGTGGATGCCACATTCAACTGCCGCCTTAATATTACGTAGATTATCATCGATGAAAATCGAGTTAGAGGCATTGATTTTATAGCGTTCCAGTATAAGCTGGTAGATGCGATGATCTGGTTTTTTTAGCTTCTCTTTTCCAGAAACTAAAATTCCTTCGAATAATTGTAGAAAATCAAAAAGCTCTAAAGCCACTGGAAAAGTTTCCGCTGACCAATTCGTCAGAGCATAAATCTTATGCGTATTTGCAGCTTTCAATTCTTGTAATATTTTTACAGTACCCTCAATCGCACCTCCCAGCATTTCGGTCCACCGGCCATAATAAGCTTTGATCTCTTCGCTGTATTTTGGGAATTGCTCCAATAATAAATTGGTTGCATCTTCGAGTGATCTTCCGGCATCTTGTTCTTCGTTCCAGTCCGGACTGCATATTTCACTCAGAAAATATTTCATTTCTTCCTCTTCTTTAAAAATCTTTTTGTACAAACGCTCCGGATTCCAGTCAACAAGTACACCACCCAGGTCGAATATTACAGTATCAATAATTGTTGTCATTTTTAAGCTTAAGTTTAAGTCGAAGGTTAAGAATTAGTCAATTACTCTTTTGTAAAAGGCTTATCGTTTTTTAGCTGCTTTCTCTACTGCTTCCCAAACTCTGAAAACGTTTTTATAACATATTTTTTCAATGTCTTTATCTGTGTAGCCCCTTTTCAATAAAACATAAATTAGGTTCGGATAATCAGAAACGTCTTTGAGACCAGTAGGCAGAGAATCACCGACGCCATCGTAATCCGAACCAAAAGCAACATGATCAATCCCCACTAGTTTGACAACATGGTCAATATGGTCTGCGACCAGTTCTACATCTGCATAGAGTTTTGGATATTCTTTTCGGAACGCTTCCACGATTTGTTTACCTTCCGGACTATCGCGTTCCACACCGGCTTCCTGCAGACGTTTGCGAAGTAGCTCTCTTTGTTCGTCTCTTTTTTTGCGCAATGAACCGTCTATGAATGTAGAGCCAAAATTAATTTGGATCACGCCATCATTTTCAGCCAGTTTTTTAATCATATCATCATTCATGTTCCGCTCAAAACCAGGCGTGAATTTTCTGACCGAAGAGTGCGAAGCAATGCATGGAACATCGGTCATTTCCATCACCTGATAAAAAGTATTATCGGAAACATGGGAAATATCCACCATAATACCGACCCGGTTCATTTCCTGGACCACCTTTCGCCCGAAAGGGCTAAGGCCGCCCCAGGTACCGGTATCATCATAGCTGCTGTCACAGATTTGATTATCCTTGGAATGGGTTAAAGTAATATAGCGGATACCGCGCTCGTGAAAATAAGCTACATTCTCCAGTTTATCTTCTATTGGTGCGCCGTTTTCCATTCCCATAGGCAAGGCAACTTTTCCTTGTTTGAAAGCACGGCGAACCTCCTTTGGCGAATTGCCACTGGCAAATTTATCAGGATGCGCGGCAATGATTCCAGTGACCATATCAATGAGAGTATCTGCAAGCGCTTTAGCTCCGCCATCTTTCTGATAGGAGGCCGGGATATATATCGACATGAAAGGCGCGTCCAGACCTCCTTCTCTTGCCCTTTCCCAATCAAAATCTCCTTCGCTTGTGCTAATGGGTATGCCGATAAATTCTTTGGTCAATTTGAAATTTTTTACCCTTAGCCGATAAGGGAGGTCGACATGCCCATCGGTAAGAATATATTGATGGGCTAATTTGTGGGCATGTGCTTTTAAATCGGCATCGGACATCGTATTTGTCGCAATTTTGCGATTACAGGCACTGATGCAAAAAATTGCGAGAATTAGGAACAGGTATTTTATGTTTATCATTTTAAAAATACGTCAGAATGAATAACTCAAATTGTAATACGGTACTTAGTCAAATGTTTGAATACTCGAAATCCTGAACTGGATGAAGCGCCTCATTTAATTATTCCGACATTTTTACTTTTCTGGGATTTTCGGATTCAAAGTCTATCACAACATCGCTTAAGCAGGAAAACTAAAAAACCTGCTCAAAATAATGAGAAAAGCGATTAATCAAGAATGATCAAGCTGCTTAATCCGATAAAAAAGAACGGATATCGCTATAAGCATCTAAAACGATCCGGGAAAGGCGGGGCATTCCGATAAAACCGTGAATCATTCCGCGGTATTCCTTGAAATAAACCTGGGTGCCGCCAGCTTTCAACTGTTCAGCGTATTTTGTTCCTTCATCTTTCAGCGGATCGTATTGGGCGGTGAGCACAAAAGCCGGAGGCAGGTTTGAAAAATCTTCGGCGAGAAGCGGAGACATGTATGGATGGAAGATGTCGTCCGGATGGCTTCGGTAATGATCTAAAAACCATTGCATGATTTTCTTCGTAAGCAAATAACCATCTTCCAGCCTGGCTATAGAAGGAGATTGTAACCGGCCATCGGTACAAGGATAGATCAAGACCTGTTTTCGGATATTTATCTCCGCTGTTTCTTTCGCAATTTGACAAACAACTGTAGCAAAATTTCCTCCGGCACTGTCTCCCATGACAATAAGCTTATCCGGATCACCACCGTGAATTTCAGGATGTTTTGCTGCCCATTGTGTCGCATCATAAGCATCGTAAACACCGGCTGGAAATTTGAATTCCGGAGCGAGCCGGTAATCGACAGCAATGACAACGGCTTCATTGTCCCGGGCAATTCTTCTGCATATTTTATCATGTGAATCCAGATCATTGAGAACGAATCCACCACCGTGAAAAAAAAGGATGGTGGCAGGATTAGGTTTTGTGCCAGCTTGATAGATTCTGATAGGAATGATGCCGTTTCGGCCTTTGATTTGATAATCAAAAATGCGGTTCAATAGAATGGCTTTATATTCAATGAGCATTTCCGCCCGGCTGGAAATCCCGCTGACCGATTGCCTCGCTTCTTCCGGACTCATATTGAAAATTTTTGTTCCTTCTTTATTATTCAGATACCAAAGTAATAAACGGAATTTCAATGGAATACTCATGTCCTTCTTTTATGGTCAAAAATAACTAATTTCTATTCGATGTTCGAGCCTTAAAGAGCAAAATGTTAAAATACCTAATTTTCTTAGGTAATATTTGGAATACCTAAAACACTTAGGTATAATTGTATATGTTTTCAAAAGAGCTTTTAAAAGGAACCTTAAAAACAATCATATTAAAACTGCTTGAGGAAAAAGGGCGGATGTATGGTTATGAAATTACGCAGCATGTTAAATCTTTGTCTGACGGAAAATTGATATTGACAGAAGGGGCACTATATCCTACTTTGCATAAACTGGAATCAGAGGGTTTGCTCAAAACGGAAAAAATATTTCTCGGTAAACGGGCGCGAAAATACTACTCACTTACTCCCGCCGGGAATAAGGCTTCTATTTCCAGACTTAAAGAATTCAGGGAATTTAGTGCCGCTATGCATATGATTTTATTTTCTAAAACCAATCCCGATGGTCACTGAGCTGAATAATCAACAAATTGCCTATGTAGAGGATTTTCTTACTGCGCATCAGTTGGATTATCCTCCTTTGAAGGAGGAAATGCTGGATCATATTTGTTGTATGATCGAGTCCAGGATGGCAGAGGGGATAAGTTTTCATCTGGCTAGTAAAAAAGTGTTTGATACTTTTGGAAAAGATGATATGAAAGAACTTCAGGATCAAACAATTTTTTTATTAGAACAAAAACCTTTAACGATGAAAAAAATATCCTTTTTAGTACTTGGATTATTATTGACCGCATTTACGCTGGTTTGGGGAATGAAAGCTGATCCACCCAGCAGTTACCCTTTAGGAAAGGATTTTGAGGTGACGAGTCATTTTGGAATGCGATTACATCCCGTTTACAAAAAGAAGAAAATGCACTTTGGTATCGATTTTCGGGCGCCTGTTGGTACTCCTGTTTATGCCACTTCGGATGGAGTAGTAGAAAAGGTAGCAGAACAAAAGAGAGGATATGGTAATCACATTGTTCTTCGACACGATGATTCCTTTAAATCTCTTTATGCGCAGCTTTCCGAGATTAAGGTAGATTCCGGACAATCTGTAAAAAAAGGAGATTTGATAGGATTGGTTGGTAGCTCGGGAACTTCTACTGCTCCGCATTTGCATTATGAAGTGATCAAGGACGGAAAGAAGGTCGATCCTGTAAATTATTTCACTCCCTAGTCTCGATTTTCGAAAATCTAATTCGAAAACCGGGATTAATTTATGATCTTTATTCATCTTTTCATATTAAGGTTGTACCATTTGGTGCGACCTTTGTTTTTTGTTAATAAAAGTGAAAAACTGGGTTTTATAATAATAAATGAGTTGATTTCGGCATTCATCTGTTTCAACCTGATTTTTGCTACTAAAACATTAAACCTAAAACCTGTCCATTATGAAAAAACTTTTGTTAGGACTTTGTATGGCACTCCTTTTCGGAGCTTGTCAAAAGGACGATGAAGATTCGCCTCAAAATGAAGCAATGCTTCGGTTTCAATTCAAATTCGACGATACACAAATAAGACTGGATAATCTGGGAAACGAAAGTCAGATGCCTGCAGGACATGCCGGATTGTCGCCGGACTTTAATGCGCTGAGTGCTTATTTTATAGAGTTGGTACCGACACAATTTACTCAAATACGCGATGGTGCAGTTATCTATGAGGCAGCAAGCCAAGCTGCTGAACAAGGAAGTACCTTTGGAACTGCGGTTAAATTTGACGAAGCTATTGTGAGTGATGAAGGAGAAGTATTTTTAGAAATACCAATAAAGGATATACCTCCTGGTGAATATCCCTTTTTAAGGGCTTCGGTTACTTATCAAAATATGGATGTCCGCTTTAATCTCAAAAACTTATCGCCTCCATTACCCAATGAGCTGAATAATCAATCCGGAACAATAGCCGGCTTTATCGGATTTAATTCGCATGTTACCGATTTGCTAGTAAAAAATAGAACCATTGCTGTTAATGCAGATAAAACACAGGGATTTTGGGCTTTTGAACCCAACCTTGATGCCCCTTATCAGGATTTATTTACAACTTATGTCGAACCGAGTGGCGTACTTACTGGGCAAGCCCCTGTCGGTACTACTACTGTAGTAAATATTTTGGAAGAATTTGGTGTGACGCTCCCTTTTGGTTCCTGTATTGTCACGGGTGAAATTGAAGATGGATTACTTATCTCGGGTGATGAGACGGAGGATATAAATCTGACGCTTTCTTTTTCTACCAATAAAAGCTTTGAATGGGTAGATAGCAATAGTAATGGCGAGTGGGATATGGATGTGCAGGCTCAAACAGTGGAACAGGTGGTAGATATGGGATTGAGAGGGCTGATTATTTCGAAAGAATAAATATTAAAAATAGTGATTGGAAAGGTCTCAATATTAACAGTATTGGGACCTTTGTTTTATTCTGTGATCGATTATTTGAAAAGCTTTTCCCAGTAAAGTCATTTTGTTCTAAACATGTATCGCGGACTACATTTTTTTGAGAAAATCGCTTCTCACACAATATTTTTTGACGATGACATCGTTTGTTTAACTCGTTTTTAGAAGTTCACAGCGTTGCTTCGGGAACGGGGCAACGCTGATCCAAACCAAGTATGTATGATGGCAAATCTTACCTGATTTCAATTTTAAAAGGTTGAGGAAATAAACTTAAAAGTATCCCGATACACCGGGACATTCTGTAAACCGATCATATAAATTTGAGCATCATGGTAAGGATCGATAATCTTCCTCTTTATTTTTTATTACTCTCTTCTTTTCTGTTTTATTTCGCTTGCGAGAAAGACGATGTTTTTGTGGAAGTGGAATCTGACCTGAGAACTTTTCCGGAAGTTGATGAACGGCTTTGGCCTTTTTTTGAATCCTTTGAGCTGGAAGCTGCTGAAAGGGGAGTGGAAGTGGATTTGCGCGAAGCGGGCATATCCGGAGAAATTAGGCCGATAGCTGAAGAACATGTAGCGGGGCGGTGTTCCTATATTCCGAATATCATATCTTCCGGTAATGTTACAGTGGATACGGAGTTTTGGGATAACAGCAGTTCCATATTTAAAGAATTTATTGTTTTTCACGAACTGGGACATTGCTATCTTAACAGAGATCATCGGGAAGATGCTGATGCTCAGGGGGCTTGTATCAGTTTGATGCGAAGTGGCCTGGGAACATGTCGGGATAATTATACCAGCCTGAGCCGTAAGCAGTATATAGATGAGCTGTTTGATCCCGATAGTTTTTAAGCTCCAAAGACTAAACTTTGACTTTTTTCCACCGCCCCTGACGGAAAACGATGATACAGATAATTGCCAGGACGCTTTCACTGATAGCGATTGCCCAGTATACACCATGACTTCCGAAGCGGACCAGAAAATAAGCAAGTGGAATTTGTACCAGCCAAAAAGCTATGATGTTGATGACCGTTGGCGTATAAGTATCACCTGCTCCATTGAAAGATTGTCCGATCACCATTCCGTAGGCGAAAAATACATAACCCGCGCAGATAATTCGCAAGCTGGTGATACCTGCCTCAATCACCACAGGGTTTTTGCTAAAGATGGAAATAATGGGACCTGCAAAAATGAAAAATATAATCGATATGACTAACAGAAAAATCATATTGTAAAAAGCAGAGATCCAAACCGATTTTTCTGCTCTATCCGGTTGCTCGGCACCTAAATTTTGCCCAACCAATGTGGCGGCGGCATTGGCAAGTCCCCAGGAAGGCAGGATCGTGAAAATGATTACTCTGATAGAGATAATGTAACCGGCGAGTACATCCTCGGAAAAGTTATTGGAAATGATCCACATGATAAAAATCCAGCTTGCGGAAGCAATTAAAAACTGAAAGGTACTGCCCGCACCAACTTTGATGATATTCAAAATAATATCTATAATTACTCTAAAATATTTTAAAGAGATTTTAACGATGGACTTTCCGTTGAAGAGGATATATAGTTGGAAAAGGACCCCTACACCCCGGCCTATTGAAGTGGCAACTGCCGCGCCTTGTACTCCCAATTCAGGGAAAGGACCTATCCCGAAGATAAACATGGGGTCAAGTAAAATATTCAATCCATTGGACAACCACAATACCCGCATCGCAATAGCGGCATTACCTGCCCCCCGAAAAATACCATTTAAGAGAAAGATTAAAATGATGACGATATTGGTAGCAAACATGACTTGGGTATAGCCCAGGCCATCATTAATCAACTGCTCGCTACCTCCCATAATCTCAAGGATATCCCGGGCAAAATATACTCCGAAGATTGCAATCAGGGTAGAGATTACAAGGGCCAGTATGATGGCCTGAATGGTTACGACACTTGCACCTTCGGGATTTTTTTCGCCAATCCTCCGGGCTACCATAGCCATTGCCGCGGTCATCAATCCGATAGCCAGAGAGTAAACCAGCATCATAACGGATTCGGTCAGACCAACTACGCCGATTGCCTCTTCGCTGATTTTTCCAACAAAATAAATATCAACTACTGCAAACAAGGACTCCATAACCATTTCCAGAATCATCGGAATCGAAAGCAGAACAATTGCCCGGTTGATACTGATTTTGGTCAAATCCTCATCCGTACCACCAACTGATTGGGCTATAAGCTTGATAATTTTCTTCATTACCTCACCATTACATCGAATAAACAAAAATAGTTCAGTGTTTCTTAAAATAATAGCCGCATCTGCTTTTTGAACTATTCTTTCAATTCTAATCCCTGTAAAATTCCTTTCTCAATTGCCGGCACTCCGCGTTCCATCCATTTAGGCATTGGCTTGTCCATCAGATAATGATCAAAAAACTGTTGCATTCGAATATTAAAATCAAGTCGGTTTTGACGTTTTAGGGGCCAATGAGGTTCATCATTATAGTTGAGCAGCCAGGCGGGTTTACCCAGGCGGCGTAAGGCCACAAAAAATTCAATTCCCTGATACCAGGGAACGGCTCCGTCTTTGTCATTATGGAGAATCAGTACCGGGGTTTCTATCTTGTCGGCAAAAAACAAAGGCGAATTCTCAAGATACTGCGTATGCTTTTCCCAGATCGTTCCACCGATTCGACTTTGTGTTTTTTCATATTGAAACATTCGACTCAGGCCCGAACCCCAGCGAATTCCACCGTAAGCACTAAACATATTAACTACCGGAGCACCTGATTCGGCACAACGGAATAAATTACTACGGGTAATTAAATGTGCAATTTGATAACCTCCCCAACTATGCCCTTGTACTCCAATTCTGTCTTTGTCAATAAAACCCTCCTTGATCAGTGCCGTTGTACCTGATAAAACACAGTTCTCGGCACTCTCTCCAGGATAGCCTACTTTGTAGGTGATATCGGGGTTGAAAATTACATATCCGCGACTGGCGTAAAAGGCATAGTTAATTGTTGAACGATGTGGATAAGGCGCTCTGTGATGATGTAAGCGATCGGAGTTTCTTTCATAAAAATTAACGATCAGCGGGTATTGGCGATTCGGGTCAAAGTTTTCTGGTTTAACGAGTAGCCCCTGCAATACCTGTCCGTCATTGGCTATCCATTCGTAAAGTTCGATACTTCCCCAGGAATATAATTGCTGTTGAGGGTTTGCATCGGAAAGCCGAACTGGGTTTTTAAAACTTCGATCACTGAGCAGTAAATCCGGAAAGACTTCAAAGTTCTCTTTGGTAAATAAATATCGATCGGCATTTTTTGCTTTTTGCGGACGAATGTTATACCTGAAATCATCCTGCACCACAATCTTTGGTTTTTTATCTCCAATCGTATACGTGGCATAACCGCTACTTTTATTATGGTCGTTAAAAACAGAAAGTAGCATTTGCTTTTTGATATCGATAAATTGTTCTTCTGGATCAGTACGGATATAACGGAAGCGATTTTTTGTCGAACGTCCATTAGTTAATCTTTGAGGTTCAGCTTCATTCTTCGGATCAATCAACCAGATGTCATAGCGATCATAAACCAGCATTTTTTTATCATCTTTTGTCCAGCCCAGCAAACCATAAGCCGTAGGAACCATCGGACGATCATTTAATTCATCATAAAATGGACTAAGTTTATTATCCGAAACCGTTCGGAGCTGATTATCGTCATTGGCATAGGTTTGCCATACCGTATCCACAGCATTGAACCAGTAAAAATACTTTCCACCCGGAGAGACTTTGGGAACGGCCTTTATTGCTTCCTTACTTATTGCTTTTCTAATCCCCGTTTTCAAATCCACCTGATAGAGATAGTGGTATTCGGGGAAACCTTCCCAACTGGAAGCAGTCCGGAGCGTTTCTTTGTCCGATGCAATGGCGTATGGTGCAGTTCGATTGGCATCAAAACGAACTTCTCTGATATTACCTTCATTCAGCAAGTGTACTTTATCTGCTTGCAAATCCCAAAAGCCGGTATAAGAGTGTTCTTTGTCTTTTTTTAACTGGGTTTCCTGCTGCGTATGCAAACGCCCATCGGTCCAGGCCCAGACCTCTACATTGACTTTATCCTCTTCCAATAGAGTGGTATCCTCTAAAATTGGAGGTGTTTGTATACCGAAAAACAAACGACTACCATCGTCGGAGAATCTGGGTGTTTCAAATTCACTGATTTCCCATTTTTGATGTTTACTTATTCTTGCTAATGGGGATATTTGCTCAGCTTTATTTTCTTTGTCATTCCAGTAAAAGAGCTTAAAAGGCCTGACCTTAGCGTCTGTAGTATCCAGATCTCCCAAAAAAGCGGCTTGTGTACCTTTTTTATCAAATTGAAGGGATTTGTAAACGCCTTTGGCTTGATAAAGATCATGCAGTGTTTTTTTGGGGCAATCAAAGAGATAGACTCCCGGAGCGAATAAGGAATCTTTACTTTCACTGGCAAGCAGAAGTTTTTCTCCCTCTTCTGCAAATAGGAATGCGTTGGCTTCTGGAATTTTTTCTTCGAAATCGCTTCCCAATTGTTTGATTATAAGAAAGCTTTTAGTGGATTTCTTTTTTGATTTTGTGGAATCTTTTTTCTCTTGTACAGAGGGTTTCATTTTATAAGCTAACCAACCGGACCATTTTTTTGGAATTTTATATTTTGTGACCCGGGGAATTTTTTCAGCCTGACCTGTTTGTAAATCAAATATACAAAGCGTATCGAGCGGCATATCTTTTTTCTTAACCTTTCGTCTTTTCATAGCCCGGACACTGTCAACCGAAGGCTTGATATTAAAGATTACATATTTACTATCTGCGGTAATCCTTCCATCAGTTCCTCTTTCAAAAAAGTATTCTTCTTTTGAATCGTTATGCCTGATGAAAAATACGGGATTCCCTCTTTCAACCGTAAGCGAATAAGTTGACCATTTTCCATTATTGGAAATTCTCGGTTGACTAATTTTTTTCCATACATCGAAGTCAGAATGATCCAGTTGTTTTTTATTTGGATTTTGAGCATTCAAAAAGAATGGAATGCCGATAAGCAGGAGTAAAAGTCTTCTTAACATGGTTTATTAAATTTGTCCTGAAAATAGGTAAAATTCTGCTTAATAGGAGGGGGACACAGATATAGGATACCTTAATGTAGGAAAGGGACGTTTGAAAATTAAAGTTTCGTTAAAGCGAAAAAACAAAATTGATCTTTCATTATTTTTAGCGGAAAACTTTTGAGAAAGCGGATGGAAGAATTTCTAAAGGTAAGAATGGAAAATTGCTTTTGAATTATTGGATTTTTTTCACTTTAATCTTTTGTGAAGCTTCGCATCTGTTTGCTAAAACTAAAAACTCAAAACTGGAAAAAATTAGAACCATGAAAGTTTTAAGAATATTAATCGGACCGATCTTGTTAATTGGTGGTTTCTTTTTAGGAACAGCCTGGAAAAACCAGGATATGGATAAGGAGGAAAGCAATGAAACCGAACAAGCATTAACTGAAAAGGAAAGGGAAGAAGCTAGTACGAAATCTTTAGTTTCTTCTCATGAAGAAACCGTACTGGATTTTTCTTTAAGCAGAGATGAGAAAGCAGTGATTAAGCTTTTTGAGAAAGGAGCGCCATCAACAGTTTATATCAATACGTCTACTTTTCGCAGGGATTACTGGACTCGAAATATATCCGAGATTCCGCGAGGTTCAGGTACAGGTTTCGTTTGGGATAAAGACGGGCACATTATCACTAATTACCATGTAATTCAAGGGGCAGATCGCGCACAAGTGACTTTAGCAGATCAAACCACCTGGGATGCTAAATTGGTTGGATACGAAGCCGGTAAAGATTTGGCAGTGTTAAAAATTGAAACACCCGCCAAACAACTCAGGCCGATTCCGGTTGGGGGATCGGAAAATCTGAAAGTTGGGCAATTTGTATTTGCCATTGGTAATCCGTTCGGATTGGATCAAACACTCACCACTGGAGTAATCAGTGCACTTGGCCGGGAAATTGAATCCGTTTCTGGTTTGCCGATACGCGATGTTATACAAACGGATGCAGCTATTAATCCCGGAAACTCAGGTGGCCCTTTGCTCAATTCAGCAGGACAGCTCATAGGTGTAAATACCGCAATTTATTCTCCTTCGGGTTCTAATGCTGGAATTGGTTTTTCGATTCCTGTAGACGTGGTGAAGTGGGTCGTACCGCAGTTGATCAAATATGGTAAGTTTTCCCGTCCTCAATTAGGTGTGGAACTCGCCAGTAAAAACCTGATCAGAAGATTTGGTATTGATATCGAAGGGGCATTAGTCCTAAATGTCTACAAAGGTAGTGCTGCAGAAAAGGCAGGTGTTTCTCCAACGGTGCGCAACCGCCGGGGCGAAATAGAACTTGGAGATATTATTGTTGGAATCAACGGAGATGAAATTAAATCACAAAACGATTTATTACTGACTTTGGAGAAATACAAACCCGGAGATAAGGTTACCTTACGCATATTTCGCTCCGGACAGGGTATGATTCTTCCCCTGGTTTTGGATGGTGAGCAAGATTGATTACTTTTAGGGAAATGAACTGCTATGAAGAATTATAATACGGATGTGTCTACCATTCCTGCACTGGGCTTGGGAACTTACCTGATAACAGGAGCAGAAGCTATAAATGTAATTGAACAGGCTATAGACCTGGGCTATCGACATATTGATACTGCTCAGCTTTATGAAAATGAAGAAGAAGTAGGCACAGCTATTCAAAATGCCCCAATCGATCGATCAGAAATTTTTCTGACCACTAAAGTATGGCCTACGCATTTGTCCAAAAATGATTTTATGCCGTCTTTTGAGGAAAGCTTGCGCAAGCTAAAAACGGAATACGTCGATCTGTTACTGATTCACTGGCCGAATAAAGATATTCCTTTGGAAGAAACCATTCCCGAGTTGATTAAAGCTCAGGAGCAAGGGAAGGCCAAAAATATTGGGTTAAGCAATTTTCCAATCAAGCTTCTGGCTAAAGCGATTGGCCTCGGGGCCAGGATTATTTGTAATCAAGTAGAATATCATCCTTACATCGATCAATCTATTCTCAAGGGATGGATGGATCATAATAACCTTTTGATGACAGCTTATTGTCCACTGGCTCAGGGCAGAGTGTTTAAAGATGAAGCAATTAAAGCTGTTGCGGCAGACTATGGAAAATCGGTTGCGCAGGTTGTACTGAAATGGCTCATCCAGCAGGAGAATGTACTAGCTATTCCTAAAAGCTCCAACGTTGAAAGATTAAAGGCGAATCTCGAGATTTTTAATTTTGAATTATCAGAAGAAGCAAAAAAGATTCTCAATGGTTTATCCAATCCGAGCCAGCGCTTTGTACGGCCATCCACCGAGCCGGACTGGGACTAGTTAGCCCTTTGCCTCAATAGCTTTACGTACACTTCCATGAGCCTGTAAAAGCGCCTTGGCCTGATCATAGGGAATATTCAGGGCTTGCATCACCATACGCGTTCCACGATCAACTAATTTGTTATTGCTAAGTTGCATATCCACCATTTTATTATCTATTACTCTTCCAAGTTGGATCATGACGGATGTGGAGATCATATTGAGTATAAGCTTTTGAGCAGTTCCGGCTTTCATACGAGTACTGCCGGTAACAAATTCAGGGCCTACGATCACTTCGATTGGAAAATCAGCGTATTGAGCCAGGGGAGAGCCCGGATTACAAGTGATACAACCCGTCGTGATTTGCTGCTCCTGGCAGTTTTTCAAACCATGTACTACATAAGGGGTTGTACCGGAAGCTGCAATGCCGACTACAACATCCTGTTCTGTGATAAAATAATCGGACAAATCCTTCCAGGCTTGTTCCTTTGAATCTTCGGCATGTTCTACGGCACTTCTAATGGCCAGATCTCCTCCGGCGATGAGGCCTATTACCCAGTCAGCAGGTACTCCGAAAGTGGGAGGGCATTCGGAAGCATCCAGTATACCGAGCCTTCCGCTGGTTCCTGCACCAATGTAAAAAAGTCTGCCCCCGTTCCGCATTTTTGGGACAATATGCTCAACTAATCGGGTAATATTCGGGATGACCTTTTCAACGGCAAGTGGTACACTGCGATCTTCCTGATTGATAAAAGTCAGGATATCCTTGACGGACATCTTGTCAAGGTATCGATATTTGGAACTTTCTTCAGTTACTTTTTTCAAACTGGATTTTTTAATTCAAAAATCGCTTTTTGATCACCGAGCATAACGGTAAAAATACCGGCCTCGCAGACCCATTCATTATTATGCCCGACAAAAGATAAATCTTTTTGATCTAAATTAAATGTTAAAAGACATTCTTCCTGTGGAGCTAAGTCTACTTTTTTAAAAGCTTTTAAAACTCTTACCGAAGGAGTAATGGAAGCATATTCATCTCGTAGATATAACTGTACAATCTCTTTTCCCTTTCTCGATCCGGTATTTTTAATTTTTATGTTCACTTCTAAAACATCAGTCATTTCGATTTGGTTGGCACTCAAAACCAGATCGGAATATTCGAAAGTTGTATAGCTCAAACCTTCTCCAAATTCAAATAAAGGATCGTAACAGCTTCTGGAGCCCTGGATCGAAGAGGCTTCCGAATGTTTATAATCGTAAGCGACCAAACCATGTGCATGTTTGGGATAAGTAATTGGCAATTTAGCAGAAGGGTTACAATCTCCAAAAAGAATGTCAGCCAGGGCAATTCCCCCTTCATTTCCCGGAAGAAATGCGCAGATAATACTTGCAACTTTTTCTGCAATTGAGCTGATCAACCTCGGGCGGCCTTGCAGGAGTACTAAATGAACCGGCTTCCCGGTGGCAATCATTTGCTCGGCAAATTCAAGTTGTGCATCCGGCAGATTTAGATCATCTATGTTGCCGTGAAACTCAGTATAGGTTTTTTCACCCAAACATAAAATAATATGATCACAATTTGCCGCTGCTGCCAATGCCCTCTCCAGGTCTGTTAACTGGTCAAAACGACAGCCCTCTACGAACTGTACTTGTGCTGCACCTATTTTATCTTTAATGGCGGCCTGGATGGTTTTTTTATTTTTAATAAAATGATCCGCCTGATCGCCCTGCCAGGTTGAGGTCCAGCCTCCGTTGAGGTATTGCATTGCATTTCCGGAAAATCCGCTTACCAATACGCTGGAGTCTTTACTTAAAGGTAATATCCCTTTTTCGTTTTTTAACAATACAATGGATTCTCTGGCTAAATCAAGAGAAAATTGACTATGTTGCTCCGAAGCGAATAATTGATAGTCAGTCTGGGCCTTTACAACGGGATGCTCTAAAATACCCAGGCGTTGTTTTAAGTTTAAAATGCGTTCCACGGATTGATCCAGTCTTTGTTCTGAAATGGCTCCTTCTTCTACCAGCTCTATCAAATGATCAGCAAAACTCAGATCATCGGGAACCATGCTCATATCAATACCAGCTTCAATGGCTATTTTTACTGCCTCTTTATGAGAGCTGGCCACCCGGTGCCGGCTGTGCAAATATTTTATATCTTCCCAATCCGTCACGAGCAGGCCATCGAATCCCAGTTCATCTCTAAGCAAATCAGTCAGGATTTTTTTATTGGCATGAACCGGTATTCCATTCATTTCTCCGGAATTAACCATAATTGAGGCAGCGCCTGCTTTAACAGCGGCTTCAAAAGGTGGTAAAAAATAGGCTCGCATATATCTTTCGGGAATCCATGCAGGAGTACGATCTTTGCCACTGAGTGGCATCCCATAACCCAGGAAATGTTTTAAACAGGCTGCGACTTTGTAGGGATGATCAATCTGCTGGCCCTGATAACCTTCTAGCATAGCAAGCCCCATTTTGGTAGCCAGATGTGTATCTTCTCCGAATGTTTCCCAAAGCCTGGGCCATAGAGGATGGCGGCAGACATCAAGCACCGGAGAGAAATTCCAGGGAATTGCACTTGCTCTTGTTTCATAGGCAGTAATTGCCGCCGCCGCCTTAACTAAATCGAGATTACCACTGGCCGCCATGTTGATCTGTTGCGGAAATAAAGTAGCATCTACTGTATAGCTGACCCCGTGAATAGCATCAATACCGTACAATACGGGAATACCAAGACGGGTTTTTTTGATGGCTACGGTTTGAATATCACTAATTAATGCCAACCACTCTTTCAGGCTAAGCGGGATTCCCGGGGTATTCAAAATAGAACCAATACGGTATTCCTGAATGGCTTTTTTTAGATAATTTTGATTTAATCGATGAGGGAGTGTTGCATTATATACTTCTCCTTCCAGAATTACATCGAGTGTGATTTGCGTCATCTGCCCGACCTTCTCCCGAATGGTCATTTGCGAGATGAGTGATTTGACTAGCGTATTGATGATTAGAAAGATTAGTAAGTGAACCTACTTGAGCTCTTTACAAGCAGGTTCACAGGTGATAGAGTATGAAACATAATTTTCTGTAATACGAAAATAACGAATAAATGTTATAATCTAATGAACTTGTCATTAAAGTATTGTTATTTGACATAATAGTATGTACCCGCCAAAACTGCTTTTAAACACAAATTTGGGGCATTTCGCTCTTTCTAAAGGTGCTAAGTTTTTTGAAATCGATATTGATGTTGACTGGATTCCAGCAGGGCCGTTTCCAGTTGATTCCGATATTGTAGAGGCGTGATTTTTTTATATTTCTTAAAAAGACGGTTAAAGTTGGAAATATTATTAAAGCCGCATTTGAAACAGATTTGGCTAATTGTATCCTGAGTTTCCATCAAAAGTTTACAGGCAAAACCAATGCGGAGTTCTACGACAAATTGTGTAAAACTTTTGTTGGTACATTTTTTAAAAAAATGGCTAAAAGCGGATTCACTCATATTCGCAATCTCTGCAGCTTGAGTAACCAGAATCTTCTGGGTATAGTTTTTCATAATAAAGTCATATACATTACTGATACGACTATCTTCCATCTCTTTAGGTTGAATGCTAAAACCTTCTGAGGCCAATAATTTTTGTTCTGGAGAAGTTGCCAGGCAATTTAATATGGACAAAAATTCTATTGTTGCTTCAAAACCGGACATTTTAGTTTCAGCCAGCCGATGCAAACGTTTGGAGATTTTATCTACAATACTTCCAGTAAACTGAATTCCTCGTTTTGAACGGTATAACATTCGTTTGATAGCATAGAAAGCTTCTTTATCCATCAACTTTGATTCGAAAAAGGATTTATCAAACTGAACGACAATAATGGAGGCTTCCTCCCTCTGTTCCGGAGTAATATCAGCGTCATCCCAACGATGGTAAATATAAGGACCAACCAATACTAAATCTTTCTCTTGGTATTTCGCTACGGAATCTCCGATAATCCGGTTGCCTTTGCTGTTTAGGGTTAGGCAAATCTCGTATTCCGGATGGTTATGCAGTGGATAGTTGAACTTCGGATGTTTATGGTGCGAAAGGACAAATACATCCGAATGTGATAAGGGTGTTATTTCTCTATAAACTTTCAAACGGGTAGTTTTTATAGCAAAATAAGTAAAAAAATATTTTTCTTTTACTAGAACATAAACTTTAACTATGAGTAAAGTTAATTATAAGTTTTAGTTATCAATATTATTGGATATCGCCCATTGTTTGATGATAATTGATAATTGTCCATTGATAATCGTATTTTTGCGACAGGATTTACTACTGTAGGAAAGCAATGCCATTACGACCGAAACATCATACGGGAAGGCCTCAATTTAGTCCGGCCGGAATCGATATTTTGCGATTAGATGATACCAAAAAGAAATTGGGGTATTATCAGTTCCCCTTTTCCTGCAAGCTGAGTTTTGTCCCCTTGATCAATCACTGGAAGAAAAAAGTAGGCTGGGGAGATGCCGGAGAAGTGATTATCGCCAAAGAGATCACTCGGCAACTCGATGATGGTTTGGAGTTTTTGACTCCTTTTGACAGCCTCGATGAGATCGAGGATAAACGAGATTTTGTGGAACTGCTTTTGACCGGAATTTTCCCTTCTGCACTTCGGGATCAGGAACTTGCGTTTGCGAGAAAGCCTTTTGATCCTTCCGGATTTTATTATACCCGCCCTTTTCTGGAGCTTTTTTCCAAAGATGACCTTTCTTTTTATATCAACAATCAGGAAGGTGTCAGGAATGCAACGATCATCCGGGCTTGCCGAATGATTCTCAATAAGTTTTACGGACAACGTATAAAATACGATGAAGAGACTGTTTTGTCAATGAAAATCGGGGATAGCCCCTATGAGAAACATTATAAGCTGGAGTATAATACCAAATTTGTTGAGATCAAAAAGCTAAAACCGTTAAAAGCTATTTCCCAGCAGGAAATCAATTTGCTCTTAAGTGATATTACGGATATTGATTTATGGTTGCAGTTTATTCCTCCTAGTCATTTTGAGTTTCAGGGAATGGTCAGCGTTACGCTGATCGATGTGACAGAAGGGGAAGCTATGTCGCGTTTGAAAAAGACTTTATTAAATAAAAATGCAGTGGTTGATCCGGAAAGTATTTTGGAACTAGAGTGGCAGCTTCGTACTTTTTTTGGGATAAAGGAATTGAAAATGGGCCTAATTGCCGTAGATTATCCGGCAGACAGAAAACTCCCGCACAGGTATAAAATTAATCATTCTTTGCTCCGGAAGAAGATGAAGCGACTTTTTAGTAAAAAACATGCGGGATCGATATACGAAACGGCTTGCCAGTCTGGCGAGACGTTGGTAGTTGAAGACCTGGAAAAGTATGCTGTATCAACTGCATTGGAGCGGCAATTATTAAAAAATGACTTGCGTTCAGTAGTCATTGTACCTTTAATGCGATCCGCTAATCAGGTTATTGGAATTCTCGAATTGGGGTCTCCAAAACCTTATGATCTCAATAGTTTTATCAAGCGAAAACTCAGAGAAGTACAGCCGCTTTTCAGAACGGTTTTACGCAGAAGTCGCCAGGAAATAGATAATGAAGTCGAGGCTATCATCAGGGATAAATATACGGCACTGCATCCCAGTGTAGAATGGAAATTTGTTGATGCAGCCTTTAAACTGATTGCTCGTCGCAAGAAAGAAGGTGAACATGCGATGATTGACCCGATTATCTTTAAAGATGTTTTTCCTCTTTACGGCCAGGCGGATATTGTAGGTTCTACTAATGCCCGGAACAATGCTATACAGGAAGATTTTGTAGATAATCTTTGTCGAATCAGAAATATTCTGAAGCGGCTATCCCCTCAAAGTACTTTTCCGATCATTGAAAGTTTAAAAGTTCGGGTAGAAGATGAGCTGGAGCAATTGGAAAGTGGCATTATTTCCGATCATGAGTACAGAACCTCGGAGTTTATAAAAAATGAAATAAATCCTTTCTTTGAGCAAATTAAAAATCATAAATCCGTTATCAATAGCGAACTGGATCGATATTTTGAAGATATAGACGATAAACTTAAGATCATTTACAACAAGCGGAAGGATTATGAAGAAAGTGTTCAGTTGATTAATCAAACCATAGGCGATTATCTGACTCAGGAAGACCGGAAAAACCAAAAAATGCTGCCTCATTATTTCGAACAAAGCAAAACCGACGGGGTGGAATACAATATTTATATCGGGCAATCCCTGCTAAAAGGGAAGAAATTTGATCTTCTCCATTTACAGAATCTGAGGCTTTGGCAGTTGATCTCCATGTGTGAAATTACCCGGGAAATCGAAGCCTTGCAAAAAAATCTTGCTCTTTCACTCTCCACCGCACAACTTATTCTGGTTCACAATACTCCTTTAACTATAAGATTCAGGATGGATGAGAAACAGTTTGATGTAGATGGTACTTTTAATATTCGATTTCCTATTTTGAAAAAGAGAATCGACAAAGCTTTGATTGAAGGCACCAGTGAGCGGCTGACGCAAAAAGGTAAAGTGGCCATTGTCTATACCCGGGAGAAAGACCGGATCGAATATGAAAAATACATCGATTACCTATTGCAAAAAGGCTTAATCCTCGAAAATGTAGAATACTTGTCACTGGGAAAAATGCAGGGAGTGCAGGGATTGAAAGCGCTCCGGCTCAGTGTGAAATTATAAGATTATAAAAAGAAAAGCCTACCGATAACATTTAGAATAATGTAATGTTTAGCTTTTTTTAATCATTTTGGCAATAAAATTGAACTTTTTACGGAATATGATAGCTTCTTAATGTTATTTCCCCTATTTTTAAAAAGCTTTGAGAGAATAGCCTCTTACTGTAAAGTGTGTTTGCTGTGTATCAAAATGTGCTTTGTAGTATATTCATTTAACTAACTCCTAAAATACAGACAGCGTATAGCTTGTACATTAACATCTTAAAAAGTGACGAATCAATTATCATTCTAGTCTTAAGTTGTGTTGAGTCTTCGCTTTAACCTGGTTTCTATAATTCTGATTATATGAAAGTTGCATTGAGTCTGTGTTTCTTATGCTTTATATGTTCGCTAGTCCAAGCTCAGGATTTGGTTTTGACTCCAATCGGGGAGACTCTATGCCGTCCCGGAGTGACTAATAAATCTCCTGGAAAGGGAATTTCTTTTTCCTATGGCCTAAACCCCAATATGAGATGGAACCCTAGTAGAGGAACGACATCTGCCGAATCATCGACGACCGGTACTAACAGACGCATCGGGATCAAGCTCAAAGCGCCCATTCTCAATAGGGATAAAATTAAGTTGTTGGTTGGCTGGAACTATTATAGTGAAGAATATGAGTTTAATCTTAGCGATTCCCCTGCCAGTTCCATTTTCTCCGATATCCACGATCAACATCTCAAAAGTTCGAGATTATCTCTTTACATGATTCGTCCGATTAATCATAAGTATTATTTTGCCCTGAAAGCTGTGGCCTCCTTTAATGGGGATTATAGTGGTTTGATTGATTTCGATCCGCGTTATACGCGCTACGATGTAGCAATGATTTTCGGAATCAAGAAGAAGGAAAATAAAGAGTGGGGGATAGGTTTATTGGCTCGAAAGAACTTTAATAATGGATTCCCGCTGATTCCTTTTGCTATGTATAACCATACCTTTAATTCGAAATGGGGTATAGAGGCAACGATTCCTACCAGTATTATGGGGCGGTATAATATAAATGAAAAGAGTCTGGTACTTTTCGGCCCTCAATTCGAAGGCAGAATTTATTCAATTGATTTGCAGGACGATCCGGTTGGAAAGGAAGCAAGATATACGATGCAACGTTCCGAGTTGAGATTAATGCTGCGTTATCAGCATAATATTAAAAGCTGGCTTTGGGGAGAAGTCTCGACCGGATATGTGCGCAATTTTACTACCCGCTTTGAGCTAATTGAAAATGGTCCGGAAACCCGTCAGGTAGATTTTGTACCCTCGAATGGTCCGGTCTTTAACATAAGTTTTTTCCTTTCTCCACCCAAGAGCATGTATAAATGATAAAGCATGAGCGGAGATTCTCTTCCGACTTTTAAGATGTATTAATTGGAATACAGGAATGAAATCATAAAGGCAATAACAGTAGCCGTCATTCCGACCATAAAGATCAGATAACAGGCTCTCAACTGACTGTATTTCGTACCCAAAGCCCGTCCCAGAAAATAAAGATCATTAACGATAGATTTTTCCATAATCGTTTCATCTTTAATTACAATATCCACGGCATCTCTGTATTTGTCCAGAGACATTTCATAAAAATTTCCGAAAAAGAAAATATTACTGTTCCCTTTTTTCAAACTTTCAAAATTGATATTACCCAGCATTTTACCCGGGCGAGTGGCTAAGGTTGCAAAGATCACAGAGAGTATACAGGTCAATAATAATATCAAGGTAGGGATCAGGAGGAATTTGTTTTCCTTTAAATTAGAGGCCAGCAAAGGCATAGCAATTGTGATAATCAAGGCATTGATACTAAGCATCATATTCGCTTTATTATCCGCAATGCCGGTAAGATCAATATGATTTCTCAGAGAAGTCTTAAACATCATTTGGGTTGCTTTGCTTCCTTCGATGGGCGTTTTCTCTTTGACTATATTTTCCTTAGCCATTTTTATGAGTGTTTTCATTTTTTTGAGATTCTCTTTCTTCCCTTCCTTAAACATTTTTCTGGCCTGCTTGGTGTAGTACTTGTGATTACTCAAAAAAATGAAATTATTTTCCAGCCATTCAAGGTCAGAATATCGGGTATCACAAAGTACATCCCACTCGTGCCTCAGCTTGATGCTCAGATCATAAAAACTATCCAGTCCCAGATTATTGAGGTCAGCGTCTTTTAAAATCTCCTGAAGCTCGTTTTGAGGGACATAATCAGGTTGAGTTGCCTCAATACAATCGATAACATTGTTGATCTTGCTTTCTGGATATTGATGCTCTTCTAAAAAGTTTTTTGCAATGCGGCAGCTGGCAAATTCATGCCCTGCATAACGCTCGGTATAGCCACTGTCGTGAAACCAGGCCGCTACCAAAAGGATTTCCAATCCTTCTTCCGAGACTTCTTTTTTATTGCCTATTTCGGCGGTGTATTTGACTACGGATTCGGTATGCGCAAGGTCGTGAAAACGAAAATCATCGGTCAATTTTTCATCGAAAAGTTGCCGGATAAAAGCCTCCGATTTTTGAACTATATCATTTCGCATTTACTAAACCAGGTAATGATTCTGTGCAAGTTAATTGAATCGCTCAAAATATACAAAATATTGAAACTAAAGCTAATTACTGGAGGATTAGATGAAAAGTTTTGAAATCCTGGTCTGGATATATCCTTAGGTTAAATAATTATGATCTTAAAAAAAGGTGAATGTTAAAGTTTGGTTTTAAGGCAAAAATACTGTGACAGAATTCCGATAATTAAAAAAAATTGGTTCAAAAATTGGATTAAAGTAAATAAATTGCCATTTTAGCAATCCCATCGAACTATTGAGAGAGATTTATTATTATAAAAACTTATTGGGAATTATGCTTATTGTTTACATTGCAACAGGTGCTCTTTTATTGGGAGGCACATTGATCATAGGTTCAAACCTGATCGCACAAAAAGGGAGAAAATAATATTCTGGAGGTTAGTTAACTCACTCCCCACCCCAAACCTCATTATTGTAAGTCAGATTCTTATTTCTCAAACATTTAATCCCAGCTCTTAATCCATCAACGGTCATTGGAAACATACGATTTCCAGTAAACGCTCTAATGAAGGCGGTTGATTCATAGTATGCCCAGGAGTATTCGGGATTCGGATTAATCCAGATCATATCTGAAAAATGTGCTTTCATACGATTAAGCCAGGTAATGCCTGGCTCGTCATTGTAGTGTTCAACACTACCGCCACGATAATAGATTTCATAAGGCGACATTGCTGCATCTCCAACGAAGATCAGTTTATAATCGCGGTTGTATTTATGGATCAGTTCCAGAGTAGGAATCCTTTGCTGAAATCTTCGAACATTATCCTGCCAGACATTTTCGTAAAGACAGTTATGAAAATAGTAGTATTCCAGATGCTTGAACTCATGCTTTGCCGCTGAGAACAATTGTGCGCAGAGTTCGACATGATCATCCATTGAACCGCCGATATCCATGAGCAAAAGAACCTTGACCCGGTTTTGCCTGGACGGAACGAGAGAAATATCCAGCATACCGGCATTCCTGGAGGTCTTTTTTATGGTATCATCGAGATCCAACTCCGTGGGAATCCCTTCTCGGGTAAGGAGGCGAAGCCTTTTCAAAAGCAATTTCATGTTTCGCGTATTAAGCTCTACATCCCCGTCCAGATTTTTAAATGCTCTCTTGTGCCATACTTTAATAGCGGTTCGATTACCGGCTGACTGCGGGCCCATGCGAAAACCTTCCGGATGATAGCCCCCTGCACCAAAGGGAGAGGTGCCACCGGTGCCGATCCATTTATTACCACCACCATGCCTTTCTTTTTGTTCTTCCATTAGTGCCCTGAATCTTTCCATCAGAGCATCCAGTCCTCCAAGCTTTTCAATGGCTGCTCTTTCTTCCTCGCTCAGATGCCGGCTCATCATTTGTTCCAACCAGTTTTTAGGAATTGAGGTTTCCAGTAAATCATCGGAAATCATTTCTATTCCTTTAAAATGTGCCCCGAATACCATATCAAATCGATCCAGATGCGCTTCTTTTTTTATCATTATCGATTTGCAAAGGGCATAGAATTCATCTATCGAATATCCAATAATCTCCGATTTGAGTGCTTGTAATAAATTTAAGTATTCGTGTAAACTTACCGGTATACCATTTTCGCGCAGGCGATGGAAAAACTTTAAAAACACAACTGTTCTTTTTTCTTACAAGATACGGAAAATCTTAGCGGACTTTCAACTCCCTATACTTCTACCAGATTTGATTCTTCCGAAACTTTTTTTACCGTAGCTTTTTCCTCTTGCAATACCTTGATTTTTACAATAAAAAAGCCAATACAGGCAAAAGCACCAATAGTACTAATGACATACCAGAGTACCGTATAGCCATAAGTCTCGGCAATACGCATTCCGAGAATGGGCGCCAGGATCATTGCAATTGACCAGGCCATCGTATAAACCCCCATGTACTCGCCTCGACGCCCCGGCTTCGAACGTCCCAGGGCAAATGCATTGCTAAACGGAAAAGCCAAAATTTCTCCGAAACTTATCGAAATGATGGAAAAGCTAATAGCAAACTGCCAGAAATCGGTTAAATTATAAACTAGAAAACTAGCGGTAATCATAATAGCTCCAATCAGGACAAGGGACATCTTTCGGTATTTATTTTCATAAATATAAACGATCGGCATTTCGAAGATAAAAATCAAAAGCCCGTTGGCTAGCATGATCCAGCCATAGTCATCCTTGCTAATGTCCAGGACATCCGTAAAATAAACCGGAATCGTATTCCATAATTGTGAGAAGACAATTGCATTTAAAGCAATACACACCGAAAAAAATAGATAGAGCCGATCCCGGTAAGCCGATCCTTCCTGTCCGTTTTCTGCTTCTGAGTCCTTTTTTACTTCAGTCTTTTCTTCTTCCTTTTCTGAACTTGTTTCCTTTTTCTCCACCAAAATCATCTTCATAAAAAGAGCCGCAGACAAACAAGTTACAGCGTCGATTATGAATAACCACTGAAAACCAAAGAATTCCGAAATCAATCCACCGGCACCCACTCCGAGGGCAAAACCCAGGTTTATTGCTAATCGAATTAGTGATAAAGAACGGTTGTGGTTTTCGGGTTTGCCATAGGCACTAATAGAGGCCATAGTTGCAGGACGAAAAGCATCGTTAATGGCACTAACAAAAAAGACCGTCAAACAATAAGCATAAAAATCTTTCATTAGCATCAATACGAAAAAGGATAAACCTCCGACGAATAATGACCAAAACATAGTGGGGTAGTAGCCAACCCGATCAGTAAACCAACCTCCTAAAAAGGAACCTACTACCGCACCTAAACCAAATACGCTCATAGCAATACCAGCCTGGGTGAGGGTCCAGTCCAGGTCTTCAGTTAAATAAATTGTCATGAAAATGATGACCATTGTTCCACATCGATTGATCAACATCATGAGGGATAGCAGCCAGATATCTCTGGATAATCCTTTGAAGGAATTGATATACAGATCAGTAATCTTGTTGTAGAGTGTAATCATGATTTTTCGATTTCTCGGTAGCGAAGAAAGTTTAGTAACAGGAGCTTCGAAAAATTAGTTCCGAAGAAAGAGAAATGCCTGAATAGTGTATGAGCTTTACTCAATAGGTAATATCCATCATTCAAAATTCAATCATTCACCCATTCAATCCACTAGTGTCCGGTTGTTTAAGCAGGGTTTAGTTATAATAATTTAGTTATCAATCGGTTACGAAGGTTTTCTGATTTTTCGATTTGAATAAAAATAAGCTAATAGAGTTAAATTGAGCTAAAAGCTCCATAAAATGAACT